>CALIVT010000009.1 GCA_938048185.1 uncultured Arenicella sp. | reverse complement strand
GAGGCGAGCGAGCTCAGCATTCGCGAATTTCTAAGCTTGCGTCAATGCAAACTTCACACCACCATTGCCGAGCGCAACAGCGCGATGGGCAAAGTCGCAAATCAATCGCAAACACTGTTTAACGACATTCGAATTTTAGCCCAAGGCCCGGCATGTCTTGAAGCGTTAGACAACGCCGTACTGGTCAAAAAGTTACGCGTATTTCTAGCTAAAAAGACGACCGAACTTGATAAATCCATGTGGCAGGGTCTACTTGCTCAAACTGAGCACGCCAAATTTTGGAGCGTTGTTAACCCAGAACCGAACGAAACAACGTCAGCCGCGCTTACGGCATTGGCTAAATTTGTGAACGCAGTACAAAGCGGGCACTACAACTTTAATGATCAGGAATTCGATCAGATCGAACAACACCTAGGCGCGTTGCGCTTCGCGAACAGCGGTCTTGTGCTGCAGCGCAATGTACGACTCATAAACGCGATGAGGCGCGCAAACTCTGCCATAGAACAGCGACTCGCCCGCCCACTATGTTTGAACAATAAGCCAACGACTAAAGCAACGCACTTACAGAGAGTCGTTACAAAGTACTTTATAAGCAATGTACAGCGTAATGCGGTAGACCTTAATCGCCTTAGCAATACCTTAATGGAGCAATATCGTGACTTAGAAGCGCCACTGATCGCAGCGGCTACCCCTTCATATCAAGACTGGGCAAAACAGCGTGACGCGGTATTGATGCTCGGTGCATCGGCAACCACCAACCACGCCAAGCTGTTGCAAAAGCTGTACCGTCAATGTGGGCTCAAAGTGGGTAAGGCTAGAAACACTACGTCCGAAAATTAAGGTGCCCCCATTTCTTTTACCACGGTAGAAATACGCTAGAATAAGCACATGCACGATCACCCACGCTACTCTCGCCAAACCTTAGTCTCGGAGATTGGTTTAGATGGCCAGGCAACGCTTTCTAAGGCCTCTGTTCTAATTATCGGTGCAGGCGGCTTAGGCTGCTCGGTAGCAAGTTTACTAAGTGGTGCGGGGGTGGGCAAGCTTACAATAGTCGACTTTGACACGATAGACGAGAGTAACCTGCACCGCCAAATACTGTATCGCGAACACGACATTGGACTACCGAAGGCGGAGATTGCCAAACGCGAGTTACAGGCCATTAATTCGAGCATAGACGTCATGGGCGTTAGCCATCGGCTCTCGGCCACAAACACTCACACCTTGTGCAAAAACAAATCCTTAGTAATTGACGCTGCGGATAATTTTGCCACCTCATACCTACTGAGTGATGCTTGTTTATCCCTGGGTATCAGTTTGCTTAGCGCATCGGTAAATCGCACCTTTGGTCATGTTGGCGTATTTTGTAACGGCGCACCGAGTCTGCGCGCGGTTTTTCCAAAGCTGGCAAAACAACAGACCAATTGCAATACCGTCGGCGTCACCGGGCCAAGTGTCGGCATTATTGGCAGCATTCAGGCGCAAGAAGCGCTAAAAATTTTGCTGGGGTCAGCAAGCTTGCTAGGTAAAATTATGTATCTGGATTTATGGAACTACAGTCAACACATCATTGACGTTAGCAGCATCAATGAGCCTGAGTCACCACAGATTGATCTAATTAGTCACACCCAAATATTGGATAGCGATTGGACGGTGGATGTCCGCTCCTATGACGAAATTAAAAACACGCCGCAAGACTTTTTTGTACACCAAAACCTAGAGTTATCGAATATCAATGCCCTTGCCCGAGAACACGATATTGAACGAATCGTGCTGGCGTGTCGTAGCGGTCAACGTGCCCTCATTGCCGCGCAATCGCTGCTAGATCTGGGCTATACCAACCTTGCGGTTGTGGTGCCAGAATAATTGTCAACGAACCCCCTGTTTGGGTATGTGCGCTAGCCGAAGAGTATAAGCAGAGCGCTAACGCCGATAAATCTGCACCATTACAAAGCCAATCAGCGCGCCGCCTAGATGCGCAAAGTGCGCAATATTTTGCCCGAATATAGAAAACCCAGTAAACCCTGCGCTTAGATCGATCAGCAACAGCACCGGTACAAAGTACTTGGCTGCGATCGGCACCGGTAGAAAAATCAATATTATTTTAAAGTTGGGGAACATCAGGGCAAACGCGACCAGCAACCCATAAATAGCACCCGAGGCACCCACACTAGCACCGTAGACCTGGTTAAAAACAAACTGATCAACCAGCTGCGAAATGATCGCGGCACCAACACCACAGACCAAATAGAAAATCAAAAAGCGTTTGGCGCCCCACACATTCTCGACTACTCGGCCAAACGACCATAGGCCAATCATATTAAACGCCAAATGTGCCCACCCGCCGTGCAGAAACATGTGCGTTAGCAGTTGCCAGGGCTGAAAATAACGTGTTTGCCAGCTAAACATCTCTAAGCCGGTAAGCGCGCCCGCGTAAAGTGCTTGTTGCACGACGACGTTCACAAGCACGGTAATAAACACCAAACGATTCGTGGTGGAACTAAGCAGTACTTTAAAATCGATCATAAACTTGCAGGCCTGTTAGACATGCCATACATCATAGCAAAGCAAATCGGTATACTAGTTCTAATTCGGTCACTTTAGAGCCCCAATAATGCAATGCACCACTATTTCAGACGACAAAAATTTAACCGTTGAACTTTTAGATTTTGGCGCGCGCATCCATCGTGTTCAGTTCGCTAATACAGATGTAGCACTGCACTATTCCAAGATTAGCGACTATCTCAGTGATGCATATTATTTAGGCGCAAGCATTGGCCCAATTACAAATCGCATAGCCGGCGGCAAACTCTCAATCAATGGCAACGCCTACCAAATGCCACTTAATGAATCGGGCAGCTGCCTGCATAGCGGAGGCTTCGGCTTCGACAAGGAAACTTGGAGTGTACTCAAGGCAACTAAGAGCTCTGTAGACTATCAATTAGTGTTTAATCTGAGTCGCATTGGCCTTCGAGGCCGATTGAATATCATCGCCTCTTACCGTGTTGAAAATGGTGCCTTAACGATAGAGTATAAGGCCAAAACCGATACCGAAACGTATATCAACCCAACCAATCACGTTTACTTGAATTTGGCTGGGGACGGAAATATTGCTGACCATCAGTTTCAAATCTTGGCCAAAAACTACGCAACTATTGATGAATATAATTTGCCTACTGGCGAGCTTGAGGCGATTAACTCGCCGCTCGACTACCAAATCATGAGTTCACCCTTGAACGAATTTTTCGGCCTGGTTGACCACCACTTTAACGTTCACGAGTTTGATGGTGAGACGCTGATACCCATGCTAGGCGCCGTTTCTGAAACCTCAGGTATTAGCGTTTTAGTCAGCGGTAATTCGCCCGGATTTCAGTTCTATACGGGTAAGTTCTTGAGCACCCCGTTTCTACCCTCTGCTGGGTTTTGTTTAGAAACTCAATACGCACCCGACGCGATTAACCGCACCGAATTCTTCTCGCCTTTGCTGGCGCCTGGCCATGAGCATCAGCAGATAACACGCTTTGAATTTAGCGATTCAAACCAATAAGCGCGCTCGCAACAGTTCAAGATCATCGTGCTGCAGCTCAAGCTTGGTTAAGGCGTAGTTTTCAAAGCCGTTATAATTCTCGTTGACGTAATCAAGTAAGGTACGAATATACGCCTCATCCGCATCGAAGATTGGCCGCACAATGGCTTTAGGGTACTTCGCTAAACGACTTTGGAAGTCTTCGTACTCGTCGTTGTCGGTGGCACCCCCGGCAACCCAGTTTTCGATCAAGTGCTGCATCGCCCGCTGGGTAATTAAATAGTCTTCGATAATAACCTCATCGCTGACACCCAAAAGCGAGAGAATTAACGCCGCCGCTACCCCGGTACGGTCTTTACCTGCGGCACAATGAAACACTAATGGTGTTTGCTGATCGATCAAGCGCTGTAACATGGCACGGTAAATCAAACGATGCGAGTAAAGCTTCTTCGGATAGTTAACTCGCATGGCCTCGCGTACTTGCGCAGGGTCATTACTATCTAAGCTGTCTTTCCAGCTCATTTGCATTGCCCGGCCCTGGTGTTCGGCATCAGCAAATTGCGGATCGTTCCAGGCCAACATTTCCGCGTTTGGCACCGCCCTTCGCACCGTTGGGTAGCGGCGACTTTCCTCGTCAAACCGCAAATCAACAACCGCTTTGATACCCAAGTCAGCAAGCTCTTTAACACCGTTTTCAGTCAAACGATCAAGCTGCGCTGAACGAAACACCTTGCCCCATCTAACCTGTCGACCGTCGTTGGTTGGGTACCCGCCTAAATCGCGGAAGTTGATGGCCCCCTCGATATCCAAAATACGGGTGAGTTTGGAGGCATTTACGGCGGTTTCGCTCATATCAAAATTTACCATTGGCGTTAGGTTAGTCGTGGGTTTGGTGGCACAATATCATAGTTAGGCAGCGACCGACTTGCGAGCTAGCGCACGTTTTATCGGTCTTTAACTCCGAGTCAATTTAACATCGACATTCTAATGAGACTATCGTTTAAAAATTACCGTTTTACGGTACTGATCGCGTTACTTTTAGCGTCCTTCACTGCATCTGCGCAATTCTGGAGTAACAAGAAAACCGAGCTCTTACCCGAAGAGCAGGCGTTTGGCATGACCGCGTTTATCGACGGTGACCAGCTTCGCGTTCAATGGACGATTGCGCAAGATTACTATATGTACCGCGACCAGTTTAAGGTGCAATCAACGACCCCCGGTGCCCAATTCGGCGAATTAGTTTTCCCCGAGGGTGTTATCGAGCAAGACCCAGAGTTCGGTGAAGTAACGGTGTTTTTTTACAACGTGGAGGTCACAGCCCCAGTCGTCAGTCTACCTAGCACTGGCAACGAATTGGAACTCACCATTCTAGGCCAAGGCTGCAACAAGCCCGTTGGCGTTTGCTACCCACCACAAATTCGGCCAATAACAGTTAGTTTTATACCCAAATTAGACGCAGACGGCTTAAGCGCAGGCAACCTAAATACAGAGACCGTCGCACCACAACAAGCGCCACCAATGTTGAATGATCGAGCAGGCTCAACGCTGGCAGATAAAGGGTTTTGGGCCTATGTGTTGGCCGCGTTTGGTGCCGGTATCTTATTAAGCTTCACACCATGCGTGCTGCCCATGATCCCGATATTGGCAGGCGTAATTGCTGGACAAAAAAACCCAAGCAAAATGCGCTCCGGCTGGTTAGCCATCTGTTATGTGGGTGGTACGATTGTGACCTACGCAATTGCCGGCTGGATCGCCGGCGCGTCAGGCGTTCAGTTGCAAGCACATTTTCAGAACCCGTGGGTGATTGGCGGCATATGCTCACTTTTAATTATTCTAGCCACCTCGCTATTTGGTGCATTCAAGATCCAACTTCCAAGCTCGCTTCAAACTAAACTATCGGGCACATCGGTAACTTCTTCGTCTGCATCGTTTTCGAGTTTCGCGCTTGGACTTATTTCAGCCCTAGTTGTAGGCGCGTGTGTCTCACCTATTTTGATACTCACCTTAGGCGCGGCGATCAGCAAGGGCGACCCAGTGTTAGGTGCCGCAATTATGAGCGCAATGTCACTCGGCATGGGCTTGCTACTCGTGTTATTCGGTTTTGGCGCGGGGTGGCTATTACCAAGAGCCGGCGCGTGGATGCAACAAATCCAAGTGCTCTTCGGTTTTATGGTGATCGGTGTTGCCATTTACATAGCGAGCTTTATCAATGCGGTACCCGTTCTCTATTTGTGGGCCGCACTATTACTTTGGGCTGGTTTTTACCTTTGGACGATGGCCACTCAAATGAGCGCAGCCATCGCCAACAGCGCATTTCGAGGAGCCAGCGTTGCAATGTTACTTTGGGGTGCTTTGGCACTTGTTGGGGCGACTAGCGGCGGCAATCAAATCCTTAACCCCTTGTCGTCACTCGCGTTTAGCGGCACTACCCAGAGTACTCACCTGCCATTTAACAAGGTGACAACCTTGAGCGAGGCGCAAAGTTTGTTAAGCTCAGCCAAGGCGAGCGGCAAACCGGTTCTGGTCGACTTTTACGCAGACTGGTGCTTAGACTGCAAGCGCATGCAGCGCACTACCTTCACTGAATCACAAGTTCATGCAGCACTAAACAACTGGACATTAATCGAAGCAGACGTTACCAAGACTAACGACGACAGCGCGGAACTGAAAAAGTTTTTTGATGTCTTCGGGCCGCCGGCGACCCTTTTCATTCGTGGCAATGGCAGTGAACACCAAAACCTAAGACAATATGGGTATATGAAGAAAGACGACTTTCTGGCCATATTAGCGCAAGCAAAGCCATAAAGTGCATTAGACAAGTGAACGTATGACCAACCAAACCAAGATCCTTATTGCCTTTATCGCGCTTGCAGCGTTTGCTGTGGGTATCACTTTAAACACCAGCCGCATAGACGCCACCAACCAAGCATCTGCCTTATTGACAGCCGAGCTTGAGCAAGGTGATGACATCGGTCGCGTCGGCGATCAATTAGGTGAGCTTACCTTAGTCAATTTTTGGGCTACTTGGTGTACACCCTGCCGCGACGAAATGCCACTGTTTGAGGCAATGTATCGTTTGCATCAACCTGACGGCTTCAAGGTTATTGGCGTAGCGATTGACTACCCAAGTCGCTCACAACCATTTTTAGACTCAATGGACATTCGCTACCCTATTTTGTACGCTGAAAAAACCGGCATGCAATTGCTCGAGGCAAGCGGTAATCCCCAGGGCCTACTTCCCTACTCCTTGTTGCTTGATAAAAATGGCAGAGTTCTGGATCAAGTCCTGGGTAAAATCGACGAGGCGCAGATCCGCGCCTGGTTGTCAGAACATTTGCCGTAGCCTAGTTAGATGAGCTGGTCACAAACTACCTTAGTGGTCGACGCGCAAGACGTCGAGAAACTTTCCGATATGCTAGAGGGCTTTCTTGCCCAAGCGATTACCTGTGAAAACGCGGGCGCCGACGAGTTTTACGAGGTCGCATTTCCAGGTACACCTGACTGGCAAAAGGTTAAACTAACAGCCTTATTTAATGACACCGTCGACCTAGCGCCAATTATAGAGTTTGTGCAAAATCAGTTTACCAGCAGCACCAACACCGAGATTCCAGTTACCGTCGCAAAGCTGGTTGACCAAGACTGGGAGCGGGTTTGGTTAAGCTCCTTTAAGCCAATCCAAGTTGGAACAAATCTGTGGGTTTGCCCAAGCTGGTGTGAACCGTTAGCACCAAATGCGCGAAATATCGTGCTCGACCCAGGCTTGGCATTCGGTACCGGGACGCATGCCACCACTAATATGTGCTTAAGCTGGTTAGCTGACCAAAACCTTAAACATCAGCGCGTGTTGGACTACGGCAGCGGCTCGGGCATTTTAGCCATTGCGGCACTGATGAGCGGCGCGAAACACGCCGACGCGGTGGATATCGACCCTCTCGCGGTTAGCGCCTGCGCAGAAAACGCTGAGCGCAATAAGGTAGAACAGCAGTTAAACGCATACCTACCCTCGGAGCTACCAAGCGAGATAACCGCGAGTTACGATTTAGTAATTGCGAATATATTAGCCGAGGTGATAATTGAATTGCGAGACACCTTGTTGCAGCATCTGCGGCCCGGCGGTACGCTGTTGCTCACTGGTATACTAAGCACTCAGGCTGAGAAAGTGCAGGCGGCATTTGGCCCCGACTTTCAATTTAGTCAAAATAATAGCGATCATTGGTGCCTGTTAACCGCGCGCCGACGTTAAACCGCTGATGGCTCTTAATAGAAACCGCTGATGGCTCTTAATAAAAACTGCTGATGGCTCTTAATAGAAACCGCTGATGGCTCTTAATAAAAACTGCTGATGGCTCTTAATAAAAACTGCTGATGGCTCTTAATAAAAACTGCTGATGGCTCTACACAAAACGCAATGTCCGCACTGCTTCACTAGCTACGTTATTAGTGATGCGCAATTGCGTGTGTCTGAAGGAATGGTGCGTTGTGGCACGTGTCGTGAGCGCTTTCAAGCTCGGCTTATCGATGACGTTGAAACACCGCGCTTTGACCCTCGTGAAGTTTTTATCGAACCGTTATCGGATGAGGTCGACGAATCGGTGATTGCGTCGATTAATGAAATTGAAGAACACCTGACCCCGCAAGATATCAAGTTCGCTGATCCGCACACAGAACCAGAAGGCGAACATGAACGGCTAAGCATCAACCCAAGCACAAGCATCGATCTTGACCCTGATTTGATTGTCTCTTCAGACATAATGGCTGATGATTTGCCCGTCAGCCGCTCGGATGACCTCGACGCAGGCGAAATGTTGGCAAATATTGAAGCAAAACAAGAGCGCAACAATGAGCTTGCCGAACAGCACGAGCTGATACTGCCTGATATAGACGAAGTAAGCTCGCCCTTAACTCAAGATGCCGCGACTGAGGAACACAAGCAGCATACTGAAACTGATGAGTCGAACGGGCTTATCGATCAAGTATCTGCATTAGTCGACGACAAACTACTCAATAGCCCTGTAGATGATACCAGTGAGAGCGGTAACGCTACGGCCGATGAGGCAGCCATCCTAAAGAATTCGCGCAGTAAAGAACTGTCCCTCGACCGACCGTCAGATGACCAAGTGCCATTTGATCTAGCGCCAAAAGTGAGAAGAAAAGGAATGGCATGGCTATATGTACCCCTGCTTTTTGTAGTGATTGTCGCACTTTGCGGTCTACTGAGTTACCAACTGTGGATGAAGCAGCTCGTCCATTTTGACGAAGGCTCACTCGCGCATACCAAGTTCATAGAGTTAACAACACCCCTTGCAAGAGAGCTTGAAAAGCACGATATCGAGCTACCTTTGCGCCGCAACTTAAGCCAAATGGAATTGTTATCTGCGCGAACCGAACCTCACCCCACGCGCTCGTCGACAACACTCTTGCGGGTGAGCATTGTAAACCGGGCGGATATTTCGCAACCATTGCCGTGGCTAGAAATGTCGTTAACCGACGCCGATGGACGCCTGGTGTCGCGCCGTAATCTGTCGCCGGCCGACTACTTATATAACAACAACAGCTTGAACCAAATTGGGGCGAAAGAGCTCAAGCGCGTTACCATTGAATTGCTGTCGTTCCCCAAACAAGCAACCGGTTATGAATTAAAACTGCTTAACCGATAATTGTTATGCAACGAACAATTTACATCGGACACCTAGCGACAAAAATTTAATCAAGACTAAGCTGCTTAAAAAAGTAGCAGTATTTTCGCTTTCTATCTTTACCGAAAGTAGCCTCGTCGGTATTATCACTCGTCCTGATTTCCGATGACTGTCTTGCAATCACGGAAAAGTATCGCGACTGTTTTCTCACTGACGTTTTTAGCACAAGGCCCTATGCAAATCGGATCGTACATTCTAGCGAATAAGGTTGTTGCCGCACCGATGGCCGGAGTGAGCGATAAACCCTATCGTAAAGTTTGTCGGGCACATGGCGCCGGCTTGGTTGTGTCGGAGATGGTCACCAGCCGCAGCGATTTACGCCACTCGACCAAAACTAAGTTTCGTTTAGACTTAGCCGGTGAACCCGAACCGGTGGTCGTGCAATTAGTCGGTACCGATCCGGCGATGCTTGCCTCGGCAGCGCAATTCAATGTAGAAAACGGCGCGCAGATAATCGATATCAATATGGGCTGTCCGGCAAAAAAAGTCTGCAAAAAAGCAGCAGGCTCAGCATTGCTCGCGAACGAGACTTTGGTTGATGAGATACTCAAAGCCGTCGTTAGCGCGGTCAACGTACCCGTGACTTTAAAAATCCGTACCGGTACCTCGCCCGCTACGCGCAACGCCGTTACCATCGCCAAAATTGCCGAAGATAGCGGCGTGCAGGCACTGACGATTCACGGTCGCACGCGCGAGTGTAAATTTGCGGGCGCGGTAGAATACGACACCATCGCCCGTGTCAAACACGCTGTGAACATTCCAATCACAGCCAATGGCGACGTAGATTCGCCTGAAAAAGCGCTCGCGGTAATGCAAGGTACTAACGCCGACGCGATCATGATTGGCCGTGCTGCACAAGGCCAGCCATGGCTGTTCAAGCAAGTTGCCGACTATTTAGCCACGGGCGCATATCACCCAATTCCCGCGGCCCAGGTACGCGCCAATACCATTATTGAGCACGTGCGCAGCATCCATGAGTTCTACGGTGAAGGCTTGGGCATCCGCTTAGCGCGCAAACACATAAAGTGGTACTTAAACCACTGGAGCTTGGCCATTAGCCCAGACTTGAAGACCCAGATCAGCACCACTGAAGACGCGCAACTACAGCGTCAATTGCTGAAAGATTTCCTATTAGGAAGCCTGAACCTGCGCGCCGCCTAAACCCGATATAAAAACCACTAAAATTATAATAACGATCCCCCGATAGATAGATGACGAAAAACGACCCCCTTGCCGAATGCGTCACCCACGCAATGGAACAATACTTTCATGACCTCAACGGCGAGCTACCCAATAATCTACAGAGCTTTTTCATTAACGAAGTAGAAAAACCCTTTTTAGAAGTGGTTATGAAGCAAGTTAATGGCAACCAAACACGCGCTGCCGACATGCTTGGCATCAACCGCAACACGCTTCGCAAAAAGCTCAAAACCTATAATTTGTAACCTACGACGTAGACTGCAAATTCGCCGCCACAATCTAATTAGGAAACCTCATGAACGACCAACTCTCCGCCAACCGCAGAGTAATGCCTAAACGCGCCCTACTAAGCGTGTCAAATAAAACCGGTATCGTAGAATTCGCGCAAGGGCTACACATTGCTGGCGTCGAGATTTTATCGACGGGTGGCACAGCCAGCCTGCTTGCCAAAGAGGGTATACCCGTAATTGAAGTCTCATCTTATACCGGGTTTCCCGAGATGATGGACGGCCGAGTTAAAACCTTACACCCAAAAGTACACGGTGGCATTTTAGGGCGACGCGGCACCGACGACGCAGTAATGACAGAACACGGCATTAATCAAATCGATATGGTTGTAGTAAATCTATACCCATTCCAGCAAACCATTGCTGACCCTAATTGTGACTTGCCAACTGCGATTGAAAATATCGACATCGGCGGACCAACCATGGTGCGTTCAGCCGCTAAGAACCATAAAGATGTGGCAATTGTTGTCGACGCAGACGATTATTCGAACTTGTTAGCCGAGATTAGTGCAGGTGGCTTGTCGTACCAAACTCGCTTTGACTTGGCGGTCAAAGCCTTTGAACACACCGCGCAATACGATGGCGCCATCGCGAATCACTTAGGCCGCATACAAGAAGACGGAAGCAAAGCCGACTTCGCACGCACCTTAAACGTGCAATTCACCCACAAGCAAACCATGCGCTATGGTGAGAATCCACACCAAAAAGCCGCCTTTTACGTTGATGATAATGCACCGGTTGGAATTTCGACCGCCACCCAAGTTCAAGGCAAGGAGCTTTCATATAACAACATTGCCGATACCGATGCGGCTCTTGAATGCGTTAAACAATTTGATGGCGCGCCCGCGTGCGTCATTGTTAAGCACGCAAACCCCTGTGGTGTCGCGGTCGCACCAAGCTTACTCGAGGCCTACCAAAAAGCCTTTGCGACTGACCCCGAATCGGCGTTTGGTGGCATCATCGCATTTAACCAAGAGCTTGATGAGCAAACGGCAAGCCTCATTGTCGACAAACAATTCGTTGAAGTAATAATCGCGCCGTCGATATCAGACGCAGCTAAAGCGGTCGTCGCAGTAAAGAAAAATGTACGACTTCTTGAGTGCGGAAGCTGGGATAAAAACGCCCACAATGCACTCGAATACAAGCGCGTAAATGGAGGCTTATTAGTACAAGACACTGATTTAGCGCTAACTCAAACTGTGGACGTGGTAAGCAAAGTTCACCCAAGCGACGCACAAATGGCTGACCTCGTATTTGCATGGAAGATCGCTAAATTTGTTAAATCCAACGCGATTATCTACGCCAGTAACAATATGACGATCGGCGTAGGCGCAGGCCAAATGAGCCGCGTTAACTCGGCGCGTATTGCCGGAATTAAAGCCGAACATGCTGAGCTTGAGGTTAAAGGTTCAGTTATGGCATCGGACGCATTTTTCCCGTTTCGCGATGGCATTGATAATGCCGCCGCCGCCGGCATCAGTGCGGTCATTCAACCCGGCGGCTCAATGCGTGACGAAGAGGTCATTGCCGCAGCGGACGAAGCGGGCATGGCAATGGTGTTCACGGGCATGCGCCATTTTAGACACTAGCAAACTTTGATAAATAGACAAATTTGGTGCAATCACAATTACAATAGCGGGAAACCCAGCGATCTTCTCGAATCGTATATGTAGTCGAGAATCAACTCGACTACAACGTTTACAAGATCATAAGCTTGATACCTACTGCACCCAGAAATACCGACGCAGTTCTATCAAAGCCCGATTTTGCACGCCCGTAAACGTTGCGTGTTGCCCTTGTTGATAAGGTAATAGCAACAAGCGCATACCAGGAAAAATCAATTACAAACGCGATTAATGCTACTAATAATGTCGTATTGGTCGGCGGCTGGGCAGGGACAAATGCGGCGAAAATACCAGCAATAACCAACGCCGTTTTCGGGTTGCTTGTTTGGACTGCCAAGCCAGTGAAGAAGGCTCTCGTCAAACTACTATTTTGTCTATTAGATTGCTCATCGTTGTCCTGCGCGATTTCAAGCGGCTGGCTGGCGCCACACCATACTTTGTAAGCTAAATAGAGCAAATAAGCCCCGCCTAATAGCTTGAATGCCAGATAAGCGCTTGGCACATTTTTCAGTAGCACCGTCACACCAAAGCTTGCAAGCACTGCAAAAATTGACACGCCTAAACCCGTACCTAATGCAGTAACGACACCGTGCGCACGAGATTTTGACAGAGAATTTTGCGCAACAACAAAGAAGCTAGGGCCGGGGCTCATAGCTCCTATAAATAAGACGCCGGCTATGGCTAATAGAAATGAATATTCGTTCATGAGTTTAATGTTACCGCTTGGCGCAAATATAGTGTCACTATACTTACTCGTTATCGAACCCTAAAAGTGGCCATGAAAACGTCGACACAGCGCCAGTTTAAGGCGATCAAGGTCTGGATTGTGATTGCATGCTTAGCGTTACTAGTAGCCTACACTTTATATCAGACAGCTCGGAATCATCAATTCCAATTTTTTGGCGACTTGTTTTACGAAGCGAACATAAACGCGAAGGTGGTAGCGCTTACCTTTGATGATGGCCCATCCCGCAAGGGCACCGATCCAGTAATTAGAATACTTAGAGAACATAATATTAAGGGAACGTTTTACTTAAACGGCAGACACATAGAAACCAAACCGGAATTGGTAACCCAGCTGATTGATGCCGGTCATGAAATTGGTAATCACAGTTATTCTCATAAACGCATGGTTTTTATGGGCTATAAGCAAGTCGCCAATGAAGTAGAAAGCACCCGTGCACTAATACGCGGTGTTGGTTATGAGGGTAAAATACATTTTCGGCCACCGTATGGTAAAAACCTTTTTATATTGCCCTACTATCTCTCAAAAAAGGGCATCACAACGGTAACATGGGACGTTGAGCCCGAAACGTTCAACCAAGGAGAAGATACGCCGGAGCTGATTGTTAAACGCACCATGGCCAACGTCAAACCCGGCTCGGTTATTTTGCTGCACGTAATGTATGGCGACGGCTCGACGCTCCGAGCTCTGCCAGAGATCATCACGCGATTGAAGAGTCGCGGTTATGACTTCGCGACGGTAAGCGAACTGATTGCGCTTTCACGAGAAAATACGACAAAGGACTAGACACCTCACGCCTCCATGCTAAACTCGCGCTGCTTTAAGAGCCTATTGCTCTTGGACACCCAGGGGGCGGCTAAACCTAATTAGCCTGAGATTTGCCTTGGCTTTGTGTGCCTATTGCACGCAATAAGCGGCGGCATAAACCCCATGAACCTGATCCGGTTAACACCGGCGTAGGGATGGGATTTGCCACGCACCATTCTCGCCTACCGGGTCTCATCTAATATCTTTTGAGAAGAGACCGACATGAAAAAATCAATACCCTCTGCTAGCCTTATACTAGGCCTGCTGTGTTTACCATTAAGTTCGAACGCGCTGGATGAAGTCGTCGTCACCGCCGAGCTTCTTGAGCAAAGCGTACTTGAGCTTCCTAATAGCGTTACCGTCATTGACAGTAACGCCATTGAACAACGCGGCGCACAAAACCTTGAAGACCTGTTAAACCTGGCCCCCAACGTTAACTTTTCAACGGGCGCCTCACGCGGCCGCTTTATTCAAATACGCGGTATTGGCGAACGCAGCGAATTCCAGGAACCCCTCATTAATTCGGTCGGCGTTGTCGTCGATGGCATTGACCTTACTGGCATTGCGACAGCAGCCAGCACCTTAGATGTTGACCAAGTTGAGGTGTTACGTGGACCGCAAGGCACGTTATTCGGTGCCAACGCCTTGGCGGGGTTAATTAATGTGGTTTCAAATAAACCGAGTGAAGAATTTTACGCCCGTATTACTGCCGGCATTGAAAGCTTTGACGGGCGCGAAGCCAGCGCTGTTGTCAGCGGCCCAGTTTCAGAGAACTCAGGCTATCGGCTAGCGGTTAAACACTATGAAAGTGACGGGTTCACAAAGGACGTGTTCCTAAATCGCGACGACACCAATAATATTGACGAAACGACCGCGCGCGCGCGCTTTGTTAGCCAAGTAAACGACAGACTCAACCTAGATTTTACACTGTTTGTGGCCGACATAGATAACGGCTATGACGCCTTTAGTTTGGACAATACTCGCGAAACGTATTCAGACCAACCTGGCTTTGATCGCCAAGAAACCACAGCCGTAAGCACTAAAGCCAGTTATGCTATCAACGATAGCTTAGCTCTCGAAGGCTTGCTAAGTGTTGCGCAGTCAGATCTTGAATACGCTTTTGACGAGGATTGGAGCCACGTTGGCATCTGTGAGAACACCGTGTGCGACAGCGATCTATTCGGCTTTGATTGGTTTTACTCTTCGTTTGATCAATACACACGTGAAAATGACAACACCACACTTGATGTCAAGTTAGTCTCGGCAAGCGACTCGACGGCAAATTGGGTTGTCGGCGTTTACTATCGAGACCAAGCCATTGACTTGTTGCGTGAATACACTTTTAACGACGACGACTTTACTAGCCAGTACGACACTGAGAACCTGGCTCTTTATGGCCAAGTAGACTTTTTGCTATCGGATAACTGGTCGCTTACCACCGGCCTACGAGCAGAGAACCGCGACGTCGACTATTCGGATAATTCCGGTGCGTCTGCGTCACCCGATGAAGATTTGTGGGGCGGACGCATTGCGTTAGAATACCAAGCGGCAAGCGGTGCATTTTACTACGGCTTGATTTCACGTGGTTATAAGTCAGGGGGCTTTAACTTAGATGGCTCTATTTCTGCCGAGGAACGCGAGTTCGATACCGAAACCATGATCAACTATGAGGTTGGTTTTAAACACAGCTACCTAAATGATGCCTTGCGACTTCAAGTATCGGCTTTCTACCAAGACCGAAGCGACATCCAAACCAGCCAATCGACTGTTCGCTCAATTGCATCTGGTGAAAATGGTGGCCCTTGCCCCTGCAGCTTTACCGATTTCACCGGCAATGCCGACGGGGGCACCAATAGCGGTATTGAACTAGAAGCTAATTGGCAAGCCTCCGATCGCCTAAGACTAAACGTGGCGTTAGGCTTACTCGACACAGAGTTCGATACCCTACTCGCCTTTGATCACGTAAACGCGGACCGCGATAACGGGATTCCATTTGACCTAAAAGGTCGTGAACAAGCACATGCGCCGAGCTATCAAGCGGTAATCGGCGGCTCTTACGCACTTACCAAGCAGCTGACTTTGAGTGGTTCGATTGAGGCGAAAGACGATTTCTTTTTCTCGGACCGACACGAAGAACGCTCAGACGCATACGAATTGCTTAACCTCGAGCTGACGTACGCAACGGACAACTGGAGCGTCGCACTGTTTGGGAAAAATCTAAGTGATGAGTTGGTTAAAACTCGTGGGTTTGGTAGCTTTGGCAATGACCCGCGTAAGTTTTTTGTCACTGAGCCCTATAATCAATTCGGAGCACCTCGAGTTCTAGGGTTGCGCGGTACCTTAGAGTTCTAATAGAGAATAACAATGAAGCTATCTGTCGAAATCAGTATGTACCCCTTGCAAGACGGGTACAAACCTAAAATTAAGGCGTTTTTGGCGCATATTAATCAACACGCGGCTGATGTAGAGATTCGCACCTCAAACATGAGCACCCGCTTATTTGGTGACTTTGACTCACTCAATAGCGTACTCAATGCCGCCATGAAAGACTCAATGAAGCGCTATGGCAAAATAGTGTTCGTGTGCAAATATCTAGAAGGCGACGCACGCGAACTCGAAGGCTATGACTAGCATTTTTGACAGTGGTTTGCTGAGCGATCTAAGCAGCGCTTGGGCAGCAACAAGTAATATTGAGATTGTCGCCGTTGTATTTGGTCTGCTCTATATCGTGCTTGCGGCTAAGGAAAACAGCGGGTGTTGGCCCGCCGCTTTTATTGGCACTGGCACCAGCATTTACTTGTTTTGGGATGGCAAAATTTACATGGAGTCGCTGCTCAACGTCTACTACCTAATTATGGCAGTATACGGCTGGTGGCAATGGCAACATGGTGGTGACGAAAAATCCACCCTAGCGGTTAGCCGGTTTACACGCCAACAGCATGCATTTGCAATTTCGCTGATCTTGACTCTAACGCTAATCAGCGGTTATTTTCTTGCACTTAAGACAGACGCAGCATTACCGTATTTAGATTCGTTTACAACGTGGGCGGCGGTGGTAACCACTTGGATGGTGACGCGTAAAATCTTAGAAAATTGGTTGTACTGGCTAGTGATCAACAGTGCCGCTATTGTGCTATTCGTTGATCGAGGCTTTCTGTTGTACGCAATTCTCTACGCACTCTATATTGCCATCGCAGTGTTTGGGTATTTGCAATGGCGCGACGCATATACACGTGCTTTGAATGTTCGCTGAGGCCTTGAGTGTTCGCTCAGGCTCCCAATGTTAATTGAGGCGTTAAAAGAGTGGCGAAGTTGGGGGTTAGAGAGTAAGCCCCAACTGGTCAAGGAGTTTACCGGTGGGCAGAATCATCACACCGGGCTAATCACAATAGGTAGACGGCACTATGTGCTGAAGGTATTCAATCATTCGTTTGAGCGAGCAATTGCTGCTGAACGTTTAGCGAGCGACCTGAAAATATCGCCGAAGCTTTTATACGCCGCGAACAACATCGCGTTGTTTGACTACATAAAAGTTCAAGCGCGACCTGAAATAACACTGACTGAACTGGCGCAAACGCTTGCGCGCGTGCATGCCTGTGATGCCAGCTCCTTAGGGACCCTTAATCTACTGAGTGTTTACGACGATTATTTGGTCACCGCCGATAAAACCACCCGAAGCTGGCATCAGGCACTGTTACCCGCGTTAGAGCACTTCATTGACGACTCAACTCCGTGGTGCTTTTGCCACAACGATTTAGTTCAAGAAAACTGCTTAGTCGCAGATAAGTTAGTTCTGATTGATTGGGAGTTCGCGCAACAACACAACCCTTGGTTCGATTTGGCCGCCGTTGTGCTGTACTTTAGATTAGACCATCAAGACGCCAGCGACTTTTTAAGGTTTTACAAGCGTGGCTGGCAAAACAAGACGCAAGACACTATTTTTTATACCTCGCAAGTGGCCCTTCTATGGGGCGACTTGCTTTGGAATATGCATAAATTTGGAAAAAAATACCGCATCAACAATCCACACAGGTTCGAACAGCTCGGCCAGCTTGCCGCCAAGCTCAATATCGACCTAGCGCCGTAATCGCAATAGACCCTCCTGCGAGGTCGACGCGACGAGTGTTCCATCTTCCGAATAGATTCGACCAAATGCTAAGCCTCGACCGTTGCCAGTAGACTCGGCGCGACATTCATAAAATAACCAATCGTCGGCACGAAAGTCTCGATGAAACCAAATTGCGTGATCAATCGACGCCATCATTAGTTTTTGATGACGCTTTTTCATATCTCGCTCACCGAGCTCGTGGGGCATTAGCGTCGCCTCTAACAAACCCATATCAGAGATATACGCGAGCACCGAGTGATGGCAGGCCATATCATCTGGCAAGGCATGCTTAGCTCGCATCCAATATTGGATACTGTTCTCAGTGGTGACTTTTTCTTGTGGCACATAGTGCACATCAAAAAACTCTGATTGAAAATTGTGCTCTTCGGGGAATTTTTGCTCTAAGGCCGTTTTTAACTCCTCTTTAGGTGGCACCCACTCTCGATAATGGTTAAGACCTGATTCAGGTTTTTGAAACGACGCCGACAGATGAAAGATTTGGCGGCCGTGTTGAATAGCCACAACCCTTCTTGATGAGAAACTACCACCGTCTAAACTGCGATCAACTTCATAGATTATCGGTGCGTTGACATCCCCACGGGTTAGAAAGTACGCATGTGCTGAATGGATAAATCGCCCACTATCAAGCGTTTTATAAGCCGCCTTAATCGCTTGCCCTAACACTTGCCCGCCAAACACCTGACCTGTTTTGAAGTCTCGGCTTTGACCTCGGAACAAACTTAGGTCCAAGGTCTCGCAATCTAGAAACTCAAGTAGCGGACTATATTCACGATCAGTCATCGTTAAAATTCAATCTTGCTAAAGTCAATGCCTTCAGACTCTGCTAATTTTAGAAAGTCGTTACATTCTTGAGTATTCGGTTCGCCTTGCGTCGCGAGCAATTGCTCACAGCTTTGATTTTCAAGCGAGTGTACGCAGAGTTTGGCTTCCTCTTCTAAATCAGCGGCCACAATTTGGGTTTCGTAGTTTGACGCGATAACAACGCATTGGCTATCAATTGTTTGCACGATAATGTCGCGCATGAAGTCCGGCACATCAGTGGCAACCATTTGCCCCAAACCGCACTGCTTAACCTTGCCACACAGTTGCTCTTTGTAGTCAGCGTTATCATTCGCGGCCGCGCTGTTGATCGATAAAAGCGTGATGCAAGCCAGTATAATCGTTTTCATATCATTGTCTCTCAGTGTCTCTCTGTGCCTAGGCACCAGTCGGGTTAGACCGAAGTTTAAAGCATAGACGCCAACTGTAGAGCGATAAATTAATTCTTTGTGTTAAACATCGTAACCCAGTATTGGTGCTAACCAGCGCTCGGTGCTCATTAAGTCCAATCCTTTGCGCTCAGCGTAGTCTATTACCTGATCTTGTTGAATTCGGGTCACTGAGAAATAGCGTGAGTTCGGGTGCGCATAATACCAGCCGCTGACCGCAGCGGTCGGCAACATGGCGAAGCTTTCAGTAATGCTCATCCCCGCATTTTCATCCGGCTTAAGCATCTCCCAAAGGGTCGCTTTCTCTGTGTGATCTGGGCAGGCTGGGTAGCCTGGCGCCGGTCGGATGCCTCGATACCGTTCACGTATTAACGAATCATTATCGAGCTCTTCATCTTCCTCATAAGCCCAAAACTCCTTTCGCACGCGCTCGTGCATGTGCTCGGCAAACGCTTCGGCGAGTCGGTCAGCCAATACCTTTAACATGATCGATTGATAGTCGTCGTGTTGCGCTTCGAATTCCGCAATCTTAGCTTCAATTTTATGACCTGCCGTGACCGCGAAACCACCAATATAATCGGCCTTACCAGAGTCCTTGGGGGCAATATAGTCTGACAAGCAGTAGTTCGGCTGAGTACCTTTTTTCAAGTCTTGCTGACGTAAATTATGCAGAGTATGAACAACCTGTTCGCGACTTTCATCGGCGTAAACTTCAATATCATCCCCCACGCTATTCGCTGGGAAAAAGCCAATAACACCGCGCGCTTCAAGCCACTTCTCTTCAACAATTTTACTAAGCATTGCCTGGCCTTCAGCAAATAGTTTACTCGCCTCTTCGCCTACGACTTTGTCTTCGAGAATTCTTGGATAGCGGCCAGCGAGCTCCCAGGCACTGAAAAACGGCGTCCAATCTATACGTTCAACGAGCTTCGCTAAATCATAGTTATCGAAGTTTTTTAGACCTAAAAACCTAGGCTTATCTGGAGTAAACGCGCTCCAATCGAGCGCTACTTTATTCGCGCGCGCTTTCTTAATTTCAGCGGTCTTATGCACTTTGCCATGCTTGGCCCGCTCTACGCGGATACGCTCATATTCATCACGTACACCATTAACGAAGCCTGCCTTATTAGTCTGCGACAACAAGTTCTGCGCAACGCCCACTGCGCGTGACGCGTCGGGCACATGCACTACCTGATCTTTCAATAAATTAGGTTCAATCTTCAGTGCCGTGTGAACTTTTGAGGTTGTGGCACCACCAATCATGAGTGGCATTTCTACCCCTTGACGCTCCATTTCTTTCGCTAGATACACCATCTCATCGAGTGATGGTGTAATTAAACCTGACAAACCGATCAAATCGCAATTATGCGCAATCGCTTCTTTGAGAATGGTTTCAGCCGGCACCATCACACCAAGATCAACCACTTCGTAGTTATTGCATTGCAGCACTACGCCAACGATATTCTTACCGATGTCGTGCACGTCGCCTTTTACCGTGGCCATCAAGATTCGGCCATTGGTATCGCCAACTTCTTTCTCTTCTTCGATATAAGGCATTAAATAAGCGACGGCTTTTTTCATTACTCGCGCCGATTTCACCACCTGAGGTAAAAACATTTTGCCGGAACCAAAGAGATCACCCACAACGTTCATACCGTCCATTAATGGCCCTTCAATGACGTGAAGAGGCTTTTCGGCAGCCAGTCGTGACTCTTCAGTATCGACCTCGATAAACTCAGTGATACCTTTTACCAGCGCATGAGCGAGCCGTTTATTTACTTCCCAGCTACGCCACTCGAGGTCTTGCGTATTTTCCTTTTGCTTACCGTCACCTAGATAGTCGTTGGCGATAGCGAGCAAATCTTCAGTGCCAGTATCACTGGTATTTAGTACAACCGCCTCAACCTTGTCGCGCAGATCTTTCGGAAGGTCTTCATAAATAGCAAGCTGACCGGCATTAACAATACCCATGTCCATGCCCGCGTTAATGGCGTGGTATAAAAACACCGAGTGAATTGCTTCGCGTACGGGGTTATTTCCACGAAACGAAAAAGAGACGTTTGAAACCCCACCTGACACTTTAGCGTGAGGCAGGGTGCGCTTGATCTCGCGCGTGGCTTCGATAAAATCCACTGCGTAATTATTATGCTCATCAATCCCGGTAGCAATTGCAAAGATATTTGGGTCAAAAATAATGTCTTCCGGCGGAAAACCCACAACCTCAGTCAATACGTTATACGCCCGAGTACAAATTTCAATTTTGCGATCCTTGGTGTCGGCTTGGCCTTTTTCATCAAACGCCATAACCACAACCGCCGCGCCATAGCGCATGACCAGCTTAGCGTGCTCGATGAACTTTTCTTCGCCTTCCTTCAGCGAGATAGAGTTAACAATGCCTTTGCCTTGAATACACTTTAGACCCGCTTCGATGACCTCCCATTTAGAAGAGTCGATCATCACTGGCACGCGCGAGATATCGGGTTCAGAGGCCATCAAGTTCAGAAAGGTAACCATCACCCTTTCAGCGTCGATTAGGCCTTCGTCCATATTCACGTCAATAACCTGCGCTCCGGCTTCAACTTGCTGGCGCGCCACCTCTAAGGCGGCTTCATAATCTTCTTCTTTAATTAACTTTTTAAACCGCGCCGAACCCGTTACGTTAGTACGCTCACCGACGTTAACAAACAACGTATCGTCGGCTATATTAAATGGCTCTAAGCCCGATAGGCGCATACTTATGTTCATGATTTAATCGCTCTGGGTTGAATGTTCGCCACCGCGTTGGCAATCGCACGAATATGATCAGGCGATGAACCACAACAGCCGCCAACGATGTTCAAGAAGCCACTCTGGGCCCACTCTTCGATGTGTTCGGCCATTTCGCCGGGTGTTAAATCGTATTCGCCCAATTCATTGGGTAAACCCGCATTAGGGTGCGCAGACACGCAGCCCTCTGCGACTCGCGATAATTCGGCGACGTACTGACGCAAATCATCTGGCCCAAGTGCGCAATTCAAACCAACACTTACCGGCTTGGCGTGTCGTAAACTGTTATAGAAGGCTTCGGTAACTTGACCGGTTAAAGTTCGGCCTGACGCGTCAGTAATGGTGCCAGACAGCATAATCGGCAATTCAACTTTGCCTTGGCTCGTTAGATCTTGTTCAAACACCGTTTTCACTGCGAAGACAGCGGCCTTAGCGTTGAGAGTATCAAAGATCGTCTCAATCAAAATAATGTCTGCACCGCCTTCAATTAAGCCACGAGTCGCTAAAGAATAGTCTTCAACCAGTTCGTTAAAGCTGATTGCCCGAGCGCCCGGATCATTAACGTCTACCGACACAGAAGCGGTTTTTTGATTGGGGCCAAGGACTCCAGCGACAAAGCGGGGTTTATCGTCGGTCGAAAATTCATCAGCGCAACCACGGGCCAGTTTGGCAGCCGCAACGTTAAGCTCGTATGCGTAGTCTTGTAAGTTATAGCGCGCTAAATCACTGGCGGTTGCATTGAAATTGTTGGTTTCAATAATATCGGCACCCGCGTCTAGATACTCGCGATGAATTCCGGCAATGATGTCGGGTTGTGACAACACTAATAGGTCGTTCATACCTTTAAGCGGCGACTCCCAGTCTGCAAATCGCTCGCCTCGATAATCTTCTTCTTCGAGCTTGTGACGCTGAATCATGGTTCCCATCGCACCGTCGAGTATGAGGATGCGTTCGGCCATTAGGCTCTTGAGTTGCTCACTTTTATTCATGCTAATTCGTCTGTTGAAAGCCAATTCGTTGGCATATCTCTTTAACTGGGTCGGTTTTGTTTAGAGTGTAAAAGTGCAAACCCGGCACACCGTTATCCAATAGGTCGAAACAAAGATGAGTGACCACATCGAGGCCAAACGCCTGCAACGAGGGCTCGTCATGTTGATACTGCTCTAAACGTGAACGGACCCAACGAGGAATCTCGGCGCCGCAGGCATCCGAGAATCGGATCAAAGTAGCGTAGTTGGTGATCGGCATAACGCCCGGCACAATCGGTATATCAATGCCGGAACGCAGAGACTCTTCAACAAAGGCGAAATAGCTGTCGGCGTTGTAAAAGTATTGCGTGATTGCCGAATTAGCACCGGCGTCAACCTTGCGTTTGAAGTACTGAAGCTCGGTCGCCGGACTTGATGATTCAGGGTGAAAGTCGGGGTATGCGCCGACCTCAATGTGCAGGTCATCGCCAAATTCATCGCGCACAAATTGCACGAGTTGTTCAGCGTATTTAAAGTGACCGCGTTCAACCATGCCGCCCGGTAGGTCGCCACGCAACACAACCAGTCGTTTTACGCCAAGTTCTAGGTAGCCCCTAATGGTAGATTTGATATGGTCGCGAGAGGTGCCGACTCCGGTTATGTGGGGTGCCGTTGAAGAACCCGCACTAAGCATGTTCTTAACTGCGTCGTAGGTACCGTCTTGGGTGCTACCACCGGCGCCATACGTAACCGAAACAAAGTGTGGCTCGAACTTGGCCAGCTCAGTGTGCACCGCCATAAGGTTGTCGTTGCCCGCAGGCGTGCGAGGTGGAAAGAACTCAAAACTGAGTTCGGGTGTAGTGTCCATGAGTAACTCCTAATTGCATTAGGGATAATTTGCTGTTTG
The DNA here is from genome assembly GCA_938048185.1 of uncultured Arenicella sp. GTDB lineage: Bacteria > Pseudomonadota > Gammaproteobacteria > Arenicellales > Arenicellaceae > Arenicella. The sequence goes on along the minus strand of CALIVT010000009.1, from coordinate 150,578 downwards.
ATTCAGGCAATCAAACAGCAAGAACAAGATCAGATATGGATCTCAGATATGTATCTAGGAGATCACCCAAAGGGGTAGCCAGGCCTTGGCAGTGCCAACGACCAGATTACCAGGGCGCTTATCACACCCTGGCCTTAAAACTGATTCCAATCTAACGTAACTAAATTCAGGTTTTAGGCACTGAGCATTTTTGCGAATCAGGGCACTGTAGCGCACAAGCACGGTACGTATATTGGGCACGTAACGAGCTTATGTTAAGCACTACAGCATCCACCAAGAATCGCGGAAAACGCCGCGCTCAAAACCAAACTTTAATATCGGTAATGATCCTGTTTGTATGGGCCTTCTACTTTTACATTGATGTAGTCGGCTTGATCTTGCGTCAACGTAGTCAATCTCACGCCGATTTTCTCAAGATGCAAACGCGCTACTTTCTCGTCTAAATGCTTAGGCAAGATGTAAACATCGTTTTTGTAATTGTCGCCGCGAGCCCAAAGCTCAATTTGCGCAAGCGTTTGATTGGTGAACGAGTTTGACATTACAAAGCTCGGGTGACCGGTTGCGCAGCCCAAGTTCACTAGACGACCTTGGGCCAACAAGATGATGCGTTTGCCGTCCGGAAAAATCACGTGATCCACTTGGTCTTTGATGTTCTCCCAAGTACAGTCTTCCAATGAAGCAACGTCAATTTCGTTATCGAAGTGGCCAATGTTACAAACGATGGCTTGGTCTTTCATCGCGTCCATGTGCTCACGACGAATGATGTTGTAGTTGCCAGTGGTTGTTACGAAAATATCAGCGTCGGCCATAGCGTCTTCTAGCGTCACTACTTGGTAGCCTTCCATCGCCGCTTGCAACGCACAAATTGGGTCGATTTCGGTGACTTTAACAATCGCACCTAAGCCACGAAGGGACGCCGCTGAACCTTTACCAACATCGCCAAAACCGCATACAACGGCTGTTTTACCAGCAATCATCACGTCGGTTGCGCGCTTAATTGAGTCAACCAAAGATTCACGACAGCCATACAAGTTATCGAACTTTGATTTAGTAACCGAGTCGTTTACGTTGATCGCTGGGAACGGCAACGTACCGTCTTCTACCATTTTGTACAAACGCGCAACGCCCGTAGTCGTTTCTTCGGTAACGCCTTGTACACCCGCCAGACGACGTGAGTACCAAGTGTTGTCGATAGCCAATTGCGCTTTGATCGCGGCGAAAAGAAAAGTCTCTTCCTCGCTACCAGGGTTGTCTAACACTGAAATATCTTTCTCAGCTTTCGAACCCAAGATCAACAGCATAGTTGCATCACCACCGTCGTCAAGAATCATGTTCGGGCCAGTGTCGCCTTCCCAAGACATAATACGATGCGTGTAGTCCCAATACTCTTCCAAAGTTTCGCCTTTAACCGCGAATACTGGAATATTTTGCGCCGCAATCGCCGCCGCCGCATGGTCTTGAGTTGAGAAAATATTGCAAGAAGCCCAACGCACTTCAGCACCCAAGGCTACCAATGTTTCAATCAACACGGCGGTTTGGATGGTCATGTGCAATGAACCAGTAATTTTTGCGCCTTTTAGGGGCTGCTCTGCGCGAAATTCTTCGCGTATTGACACAAGGCCAGGCATTTCTGTTTCGGCGATCGCAATTTCTTTGCGGCCAAAATCAGCAAGGTTAATGTCACGGACTAAGTAGTCAGAAAATTCAGGGATAGATGGATTAGCACTCATCTTTCGTCTCCGCTTAAGTTAAAGTAGTTAGAAAAACGAGCGTCGTTGCATTTAATGCATAACTTGAGCCTGGCAAACTGGACGTTTACTGCAACGCTCCTCAAGTACGGGCGAGATTATAGACAGCTGTTATGTGAAATTCCAGTCGCAGACGCATTAATTTATGGTATTTTTTTTAGATGAGTGGATCGATACAAGTCTATGTCAGCGAGATTCGCTCTGCCCTCTTGGCGCACTCAACGACACTGCCTGGCAATCAAAGCACCCGAGCGCCGGGCGTTTCAAGAAAACGCTGGAATGAGTATGTTGCCAGCCGGCTAGTAATCACCAAGTTGTTAGCCCCGGGTTGGCATCTGAACGAGGAAAACCGCAAGCAACTATTTGTCTATGATTCACAATCAATGGCAACTCGTAGAATCAGCCTTAGTCATTCGCATTCATTGGTCGCCGTTGCGATCGGACCGGTCAGTCAAGATCTTCTGCTAGGTGTTGACGTTGAGAAAATCCGCAGTGATTGGACGCCAGAAAAAGCGGGTTTTTTTTGCAACATACGTCAACGCGAAAAAGGTCTGTCCTTACCCAAGGCAGAGCAAGCCGAATTCTTTACCCAGCTTTGGACCCAAAAAGAAGCCTATTTTAAAGCCACACAGAACCCGTTTGTACAAAAAGACTTCGACCAAGATTTTGGAATTTATTCGCGCAAGTTAGCCGAACCATTTTTCGTTTCAGTCTACTCACAACCGGCACTCGCTACAAAGCTAAGCTATATCGATCTAAACGCCAGTATAAATAAGAACGCTCAACCGGTTTAACGGATTCGGCTAGCGGTCAATTACGTTTTGATAAAGCGCCAAAATTGAGGCTTTTACTAGTTTGCCGTTTTCCTCACGCGGCAGCGCGTCGACAACGTAGATGGGTCTTGGCACAAAGGCCGAATCTAAAAATTGTCTAAAGTGATCACGTAATTGGTTTCTCTCGACACCCTCTTTTAGCACGACAATCGCAACTAAACGCGGCACCAACCGCGCTTGATCTGGAAAGATAACGACACCGTCTACTATGCCCTCAAAGCGATTTAACACCGCGTTTACTTCATGCAAGGAACCGCGCTTACCGGCGATTTTTATTTGATCGGTTTCGCGACCAACAAGCATAAACCTATCGTTGGGCAACATCTCAAGGTTGTCTTCAAGCATTATCGACGCAGGCAGATATTCAGTATGAACATGGGTATTGCCGCTGCTGTCTCGTGCAAAATGTATGCCTTCAAATTTTTTCCAGCTCTGTGTGTTAGCCGTTCTGCGCACCGCCATCGAACCAACCTCACTGCAACCATAGACCTCTCTTAAACACGCATCAAATTGCGCCTCTAGCCGTTCAGCCAAGTCGGCTGACAACGGTGCGGTAGCACACAAAATACTTTCTACAATTGGCGCAGTTTCTGGCGTTTGTTCCGCCACGCTCAAGGCCCGCAAATGCAATGGCGTGGAGATCAACGTCCGTGGGCTGGGCATGCGATGTAGCAGCTCACGAATATCCTTGGGGAACATTGGCCGTGCATCGACCAAACACGCGTTGGTGAAAACTGGAATTAAAACTGAGGTTTCTAGGCCCCACATATGCTGCGCCGGAACCGTAGCCAAATGGTAGTGGGCATCACTGGAATCGGGTTGCATATGCGCTACGTTGATCGCAGAGCTTTGCTCTAAGGTGCGCCAGGTCTTGAGGTTTGGTTTAGGGTCGCCGGTCGAACCTGACGTGAAACTAATGATGGCTGGGTGATTTAAATCGACATGAGGAACGTCTTCTGAGAAATCAGCCAAGGACCAATCAAGTGTTGAGATATCAATCGCGTTTAACTCAGCGGCTAACTCAGGGTGACCATCGTGAATCACGTATGCGTCTTCATAGCGCTTGCTGAGCTGGCTCTGCGTTGCCGCATTCTTGTTTGGCGGGAGCAAGTTCGTTTGCTTAGATAAAATTGCCGCCCAAGCAGCCACCAGAAATAGATAACGGTTGTCGCAAAGGTTTAACACATACGCTTGATCAGGCAGCTGCCTGGCAAGCAAGGTTGCGTGTGCTAAAAAATTTCCACGAGAAACGATTTGGCCGGCATCACCAACCGGCAAACCAGTCAGCGGCTTGCTCAACCAGGCAAGCGGCGTATCGAGCCGCCCTTTAACAAGTTTGGTATTGCTCATTTAAGCAAGATTATCATTAGCGACCCTGTTTTCGAATCACTGTAAGCCAAGCTTACGAAAACCGTCTATTTATGGCCTTCAACAAAGGTGTTTAAGCTGCGCAACGTGGCAAACGCGCTTTTAGTTGCTTCATCTTCGGCTTTCATTTCAACGCCATGTTCCTGCGAAATCGCTAACGCAATCTCCAGAGCATCGATCGAATCAAGGCCCAGCCCATCACCGAATAAAGGTTCTTCAGGGTTGATCTCTTCTGGCTCAATATCTTCTAAATTAAGCACTTCTACTAGCAATTCGGCTAGCGCAGCTTCTGCTGGACTTTGGGTAGACAAAGCGGTTTCTCCTCTGGGCTCTAAACTAAACGACACTTAATCAAAGAGCAGGTTTGTTTCTTTATTTTCAGGGGGCGAAAGTTTAAACTATTCGATTATAAAAGATAATAACTAGAAGCCAAACAGGCATCACTTTATTGCCGATTTTTTGCTCGTAGCGACTTTATGCACGCGCGCTGAAACTTATATGTGTCTATATTATGACGCGACTATCATAACTCCGGAGAGCACGGAGTTACCGGAGCCGCCAAAACCACTCAGGTTATTCGATTAAGAGTCGCGCAATTAAACTACCCTATGCTAAGCAATTTTCTGTCCAACGCAAACCCAAGCGATCTGTTATCGCAGCCTGACACCCTCGCAGTGTTAGCGCCAGCGAGTGCCAAACCAGTTCCGAGCATCGTCAGCACGCTATTAGATCAGGTGGGCAATTTGCACCAACTGCACGAAATATGGTCGGTCGAAGGTGAATCAGTAGAAAGCGGCCAAGTAGATAACGGCGTATGGCGTCGCAGTAAAAGTCTGCAATTCAGCGCAATTACCTTACCGCTAAACGACCAAGCAGATTATGAAGAGGTAGCGTACCAGGCGTATATGCAACTGCTTGAGTTTATCCACGCGTCCCCGCACCCTGAGCTTGTTCGATTTTGGAACTATATCCCATTCATTAATGAAGGCACTGGCGACGCAGAGAATTACAAACGGTTTTGTTGTGGCCGACTACGTGCCTTTACCAAGCAAAATTTCGAAGACATACAGTTTCCAGCCGCGTCGGCGGTTGGACATTACCAAGATGGCATCACAGTCTGTGCGCTTAGCGCGTCTTATTCGGCCACCCATCATGCCAACCCTAGGCAAGTCGATGCGTTCAAATACCCGCGTCAGTACGGCCCAAGCAGCCCGTCATTTGCGCGCGCCACCACCATAGAGCTCGCCGACCAGCGTCTCTGTTTTATCTCCGGCACCGCCAGTATTTTAGGCCACAATTCAGTTCATCGCGGCGACCTGCGTTTGCAACTCTATACCACCAACGACAACATTCTTTACTTACTTAAAGAAACTGGGTTCAAGCGCGCAAATGTTAGAACCTTGAGAGTGTATCTACGGAATCAAGAAGATACACCCGACTGCCAGAAAATCGTCAGTGAGCTGTTCCCAGATACCAACGCTATCTACCTGCACGCCGACATCTGCCGCGAAGACCTATTGGTTGAAATCGAGTGCTTTTGTGTGGCTGACTAGCCCCCTAACCACAAGCGCCCGATTTAGCCAATAAACTCATGACCACCTCAAAACTTAACCATTGTTGGCGCGTTGTTGCGGCCGGCATAAGCTACGTGCTGTTTGCTATCGGCGGCTTACTGCCAGGAATTTACATTTTCTTCCTAGCCCTCATGCCGCTCGACAGTAGCGCCAAGCAACGCAAGGTTAGAAACGTCATTCAGCGCCTGTGCCGTTTCTATGTAAACTTGATGGAATTTTTTGGGCTGATGAGCTATCAATTGCAAGACCAACACGGGACCGTTTTCGCTAAACGAGTTACGCGCTCGGTCGAAGGCCACATGGTCATCTCCAACCACACTATGTTAATCGATGCGTTGTTCATCTTAGCCTATGTCGATAACCTCTGCTGTGTGGTTAAAGGCTCGTTAGTTTACAACCCGTTTACTCGCATACCCGTCAAATTAGCAGGCTACATTGCCAATGACGATGAGCAACTTGTCGAGCTGGCCGCCGCGAAACGCCGCGCTGGCGAAAACATATTGATTTTCCCGGAAGGCACGCGTAACCAATACGATTTACAATTAGATTTCAAGCGTGGGGCCGCGAATATCGCTGTGATTAGTCAGGCGCCAATTTTGCCGATCATTTTATGTTGCATGCCGCGGGCACTCGGCAAAGGTGAAAAGTGGTACAAAATTCCGCGCATTAAATCTAAAATCGTAATGCAGTTTCACCCGGTACTGCAACTTGATGAGTGTATAGACACATCGCAACCGCGAACTCGACAATACCGAGAACTAACTCAATGGTTGCGCGACTATTATCTAAGCGCCGTCGCCAAAGTTGTCAATACCGTATAATGATACAATTTACCCCTACCTATCAGTATTAAAAAATAGTTTATGGCACACAGTAAAGAAGAAGTAATGAATCACATCAAGAAAGTGATGGTTGATTTATTTGAACTCGACGAGGCGGACTTAGTTCCCGAAGCTAAGTTTCACGAAGACTTAGACATCGATAGCATTGATACAATTGATTTGCTCATTGAGCTAAAGAAATTCGTCGGCAAAGAAATCGACGCAGACAAATTTATCGATGCCACCACGCTCGGTGAAGTGGTCGATATCATCGCTAGCATGGACTGATTTTCGACGATGCTAACCACTGCGTTTTCCATGGAAGTGCCATTTTTTGATGTCGACTCTTACCGCATTGTTTGGCACGGAAACTATCCAAAATATTTTGAGATTGCGCGGTGTCAACTACTCGAAGAAATTGGCTTCCCCTACACCAAAATGGAAGAGACCGGTTACTTTTTTCCGGTCATTGATCTACAAGTGCGTTATGTAAAGCCTATTGTTTTTAGACAACAGATCAAGGTCAGCGCAATGCTCAAAGACTGGGAGCACAAGCTGGTTATCGACTATCGCATTCACGACGCACAAACCGGTGAAAAACTCACGAAGGCCAGAACACAACAAGTCGCCGTGTTAATGCCGGGAAACATTACCCAATTTCAAAGCCCGCAAGAATTAATCGATAGAGTCACTGCGAAACTGGCCGAAGTCAGACGCTAGGTTACGAGAACAGCGTGTTATCACATCGCAGAATAGTCGGCCCTACCAGCGTTATGCTTGGTCTCGCTTTGCTGGCGTGTAGTACCATCGCAACGGCCAACGACTTACCACTAAACGATACTGCGTGCGAGTTTCTGGGAACGTTTCAGCAAGAAAAATTCATCGCTGAATTAGACGCGCCGTTAAATTCGTCTGGTCAGTTTTATCACCATTGCCGACACGGCGTTATTTGGTCGACCACTGAACCCATTATAGAGACGCTAGTAATGCGTAAAACCGGTAAAGGTTTTTTACTCAATGACACCGGTATGACAAAGCTCAAGTCGCGCCAAGGCAAGTTTATCAGCAAGCTGCTTAACAGCCTCATGAGCAACGACCAAGACACGCTGAGGCGACAATTTGCTATTACCGAATTGGCCAAAGATCGATACCAGCTTATCCCAGTAAAACCGAGCCTCAAACGCGGCATTAAGCGCATCGAGCTGTTCTTTAATGAGCCATCACTCAGTGTTTCAGTCACTGACCGTAATGCCCAAAAAACGCAAATCACGTCGACCCAAACCAGTAAATTTGGGGACGGGGCCGCACCTCGTGATGCTATGAAAAACTGTCAACGAAACCTGGAACGCGAACTTTGTTCGCTATTGTTTGATGCGCCCACCCCGAGCGCTGACGACACGTTGCAGCTTAACCAAGCAAATTAGACGTGGCGTATCTGCGAATTTGGCGGAGCCTATTCTTCGCGCTATTCATAGGCACACTCGCACTCGGCGTTTACATTGTACCGTCGGTTAAAATAGACACTGATTTAGCCGGTCTCTCACCAGGTTCAGAGCAGGCAGAGCATACCAAATTTGCAATTGACGCCTTACGTCAGAACATCGAAAAACGAGTTATCCTGCTGGTATCCGGTAACGACGAAGACACCGTAGCTGAAGTCCAGGCACAACTCAGCTCCCGCTTGAGTGGCCTCAACAATATTAAGGTCACGCCAGACAACGACAAGCTGGCCACAGAGTTGCTTAGTAAGCTTAGCTTGTACCGCTTCGCATTGCTCTCGAAGGAACAGCAACAACGCCTGTCACAAGTGAGTGCGCAAACACTAGCCGAGCAAGCACACAAAGGGCTTTATGGTTTGTCGGGCCAAACTCGATTGTATCCGTTTTCTAAAGACCCATTTGGATGGCACAGCAAAACATTATTAAGCTTATTACCGACTGAGAAGGAGTCCGAAACGTTCTCGGCTGTGGTCGGTCTAAGCATCAATCAAGGGGCGCTAAATATGCGTGCGCAACAGACCTTGAGCACTGCATTGGATTCTATAATCAACACACTAAGCCACGACTATGACGTAAGGATTGACCAGTCGGGAATTTTCTTTTTCGCCAGTGATGCCGCGCAACGTTCTAAAAAAGACATTGGCTTAATCAGCACTGGTTCCACCATTGGCGTGGTGCTGCTCTTATTATTCGTGTTTCGTAGCGCGCGCGCACTGATGCTACCAGTCGCGTCGGTGTTGCTGGGCGTTAGCTTTGCGTTTGTAGTAAGTCACTCGCTTTACGGTCAAGTACACGTGCTTACGATCGTTTTTGGCGCGAGCCTAATTGGCATTGTTATCGACTACTCGCTGCACTATTTTTATCACGGCGCAGCGGCAGACAACATTGAACGCCGCGGCCTGACCAGCGACGCTAGTGACGATGAAAAGAACGCCCTGTTTCGCGCACTTAGCCTAAGCTTAATTACCTCGATGATCGGTTACGCAGCATTGAGTTTTTCGTCCTTGCAAGCCTTGCAGAAAGTCGCAGTTTTTTCGTGCTGTGGGTTATTTATGGCGTGGCTGAGTGTGATTTGTTTAGGTGACTTTGCGTTACGCCAGCCTTTGCGTACTGAACAAACCCTATTACCCAGAATCGTTAACGGAATACGCAGATTAATTGCGCTTTTATCCCGAAACATGTTGAGCGCCACTATCGTTTTAACGCTTGCTCTCGGCGCTTACAGTGCGCTCATAGCCAAACCGTTTAACGACAGCCCAAGGGTGTTTTTTAAGCCGGACACGTCGTTATTGGCCAGCGAACAACGCGTGGCACAAGCAGCAAGTGACTACGAACCCGGACGATACATCGTTATCGATGCCCGGAGTATCGAGGAAGCCTACCAGCGTCATCAGCAACTGCTCAATATTGTTCAACAACAAGACGGCTTAAATACGAACCAATTTACCAGTCTACTGAACTGGGTGCCGTCGCCCAAACAACAAAATTTAATCTATCAAGCGCAGACCAAACTCTACGGGCAAGACGGCGCAGCAACGCTGTTGTATAAGAAACTTGGAAAACCCACCGCTGCATCAAACATTCAGGCGGAATATCGAGCGGCAGAGTCGATTCGACTAACACCAAACACCGCAGCAAAAATGTTGGCCGACGGTCTGCCACCCATTTGGTTTGAGCAAGGTGAACAGGTGGTCAGCTTCGTCCTTATAGAGAAGGGAACTCAAGCCGATATACTTGCACCCATTCTCAAGGAAATTGACGGTCTTAACTATGTAAATACCTTAAAGTCGACAGAGGCCGCGCTGGCATCACAACGCGTCTCTGCGAGTAAATTATTATTGCTCGCCTACTTTCTGGTGGCCATTTTGATGGTGCTGCGTAACCGAAGAATTTCAGCGGCAAGCATAACCTTGGTGCCACTAGGCGCAAGCGCAATGCTCTTTAGTTTTGCCTTAGCGCTGGGTTTCGAACTAAACCTATTCCACGTAATGGCCCTATTCCTAGTACTTGGCTTCGGCATGGACTACGGTATTTTCGCAAACGAAATGCGGTCACGCTCGGCGACGACTCTGCAAGCTATATCGTTGTCTGCGCTTACCAGCCTGCTATCATTCGGGCTGTTGGCTTTAAGTAGCATACCGGTTGTCGCGAGTTTCGGTATAACATTATTGATCGGCAACCTTTTCAATTTACTTGGCGTATTTATCTACGCGCGTTTAACCCAACCCAGTTAAGTTATTATGAGCAATAGACGAATTTTAGTGACCGGCGCAAGCCGTGGTATTGGCGCCGCGACCGCACTTCACTTAGCCGAACAAGGCTTTGATATTAGCGTCAACTACCATAGCAACCAGGTCGCAGCACAATCAATCGCCGATGCCGTCCGCGGTTACGGTGTCGCCGCAACACTATTACAATTCGACATTGGCGACCGTGAGGCCACGCGCGCACTGTTAGAGCAAGACGTTGAAAGCAATGGCGCGTATTATGGCGTTGTGTGCAACGCCGGTATAGCGCAAGATGGCGCGTTCCCTGCCCTAGTTGATGAACAGTGGGACAGTGTGATTCATACTAACCTCGACGGTTTCTACAACGTCCTTCACCCCTTGATTATGCCTATGATTCGTCTACGCCAAGGCGGTCGCATTGTCACCTTATCGTCAGTCTCAGGTTTAATCGGCAACCGCGGGCAAGTAAATTACAGTGCGGCCAAGGCGGGTATTATCGGCGCAACTAAGGCGCTCGCGGTTGAGCTGGCGAAACGTAAGATTACTGTAAACTGCGTCGCGCCCGGTGTAATCGAAACGGATATGACCGAAAATATCCATGCTGATGAAGCAAAAAAAATGATTCCAATGGGCCGCTTCGGTCAAGTCGAGGATATCGCCAGCGCCATTGGATACTTAATGTCAGACTCGGCTGGCTACGTCACGCGCCAAGTAATCAGCGTTAATGGTGGTATGTGCTAAGCAGTGTTGGGTAGCGCTAAGCCACTAGCGGCAACGCCGCCAATGCGACGATGATGATCACGAACCATCGATAGAATTTTTCAGGAATTAGCATCACGATTCTTACACCTAGAAATGCGCCTATCGCGATCGCTGGTAGCATACTTAAATCGAGCAACACCGAGTTAAGATTTATCGTTTCCCACACCCAAATATGAAACGGGACTTTCATTAAGTTTATGATCAAAAAAAACCAAGCGGCGGTGCCTATAAATTCATTCTTTGGCAGCCGCATCGCCAACAGATAGAGCGCCATTACCGGCCCGGCTAAGTTTCCAACCATTGTTGTAAAACCGCCAACGACGCCAAAGGCCACCGCGAACCATGGCGAGGTCGGCACGGTCACATTTTTACTCACCTCACGCCAAATCATAATACTCACCGATAAGATAATCGTTGCCACAATTATCTGCGTAAACACTGTGCTACTGACCGAGTGTCCGACCGCGGTGCCGAGGACTACTCCAACCAAGCTTGGTGGTAATAGACGTTTTAAGTGATGCCAGTTTGCATGTTGATGGAAATAGTAAACACCAAAGAAGTCGGCAAAAATCAATAGTGGCAAAAGCACGCCGGTTGATTCACGGGCGCCAAAGATAAGAACCAACACCGGCACCGCAATCATGCCGGCTCCTTGCACACCTGTTTTTGCCATGCCAATCAAAACTGCTACCGCGACCAGCAAGCCTAGCTGGTACGACGATAATGTGTAGCTCAATAGCTCGATCATTTAGATTGGGTTTGCAACTCGTTTCGGTCAGCAATCTTTGCTCTGATCAGAATTGCATCTGGCTCACTGGCCTTTTACAAAAATTTTCCGGTTTCTAACAAGTAGTACCACACCAAAAATAATGAAGCCGGCGCCTAGCACAAATGAAAAATGTGAAACACCCCTGCCTTCATACAAAGAGTAACCACCAAAGATTAGACCCATGGCAATATAGAAAACCGGCACAATGTAAATATTCTTAGATGCATCTTTAAACGCAGTTGCGTTCCTTGAAATAATCATCTCGAGATCATTTACTCGCTCTTCATGTGTCCCTGTGCATGCTAAACCGTGATCGAGATCCGTCGCGCAGTCAGAGCAGAGTCCGCGGCTACAAGCTTTACAAAGGCCGATTGCGGGCGTGGTTTGGTGATTAAAACAGTTCATTATCGATGTTACTCTTTTCGTGATTTGTGGCGATAAGACAACCTCACTGCTGCTTCACGGCACTTAGCCGAGCTTGCGCATGATTGCGACATTGTTAAGCGACCGATTACTTTCAAACGCAAAAAGTAAAACGCGGTCGCTATTAGAATATTGGCCTATTCAATTGCTACCCAACCGCCATTTTGTTTAAGTAAATATTTGAGACAACGAGGAGCCCTAAAAAGAAGAAATTTATTAGGTTGATAACAATAGGGTCTTTATGCGCAAAATGCGCAACGATGGCCGTAACATAAAATGCCGCAATTCCAGCATAAGCCCACTCTTTAAACTGAAGGGAGAACGCCGGAACAACAAGCACCAGAACAGCAACCAGTTTCAAAACGGCCAATTCTATTCTGAAAAAGTCCGGAAAACCTAAATTTCTTACTCCAACGATCGTGCTTTGATGAAAAAAATAACTCAGCGCGCTAGCCGTTAACATTGCTGCGACTAACAAAGTTGACACCCAGTAAATCAATTGTATAGACATTCTATTTTTCGAGTGTTAAACCAGAATAAAGCCAACGACGTACATTAATGTCGTGTGTGTTTGTTCTATTTAGTAAATCGTTTGATATTTAGTGCTTGATTATCGAAGTAAGATAAGCCGTCGTTTAAAGATTACTACTTTAGAGCGACAACCGTTCCCAACAGCGCGACGCTGGCGATGATATTGCCAACTTCACATTCAAAGGTTTGGCTACTCGACTTTTCAATGTGGTCATTATTACTCTTAATATTGATCACCGCATTACCACCTTCAGACTGGGCACGCTTTTTTAATGACAATAAGGCCGATAGCAAGGCCCACTGACAGGCGTATTCGTCGGTTTTATTAAACGCGTTGGTCTTTTTCTGCGTCGGCCACTCGCCAAATTTTTTTACGACCGTACGATGCTTGGCATCACCAAAATAAAACTTCACATCGTCTCCTAACTTTCTCTTATAAACTTCAAGCGCGAAGGCATCGGCGATTGAAAAGGTTTTAAAGTCGTTACGCGCCAAGGCTGGGGTGGTTAACAGCGCAGTACTTAACAGCACGGTGGCCACCGCTAATGTGATAATAGGTGTTTTCATTACTAGTTCTCTAAGCTCTATTAGGCTAATTTCTTGCCAATATTTTTAGCGTAATTACGGATTTTTTTAATCTTGGAGTTTTCTTTTATTTCAAGCAATAGCGCTTTACTTGACGCATCCCGGGCTTGCCCAAGAGCCTTTATTAACCAGGCAACGGCGTCAATATGGTGCCCGTTTTTTGCGTCGACTTGATTCCATTCAGCGCTCAAGCGCAATTGGGTAGCCTTGACTAATTCTGCGTCTTTGCTGTACTCATGGTACACCCGTTTCGCACCAATTCGTAATAAATCAAACTCATCTGCTTGCAACATATTGGCGATACGAGTTTGTTCTAAGCGCCCGTTCGCTGCTTCTATTAAGCCTCGGGTGATAACAGCGTTCCACGCACGATACTGCTCCAGACGGTCAAGGCCTATGGTTGCGTATTTTCGTACGCTTTTGCCCTTCGCATTCGCCGCTACGTCTTCTAATAACGCTCGATAATTTTCACTACCAGACGTGGCTAAGCTCTTCGCATACCACGCGGCCTGTTTCTGCTCTACTGAATCTTTAGAGTTTTTTCGACTGCTAAGCGCATCGGCGATCACGTCATAAAGAGCGGCAGAAGAATGGCCGGCCCACTCTAACTTTTCCATTAACTGCCGTTGCTCTGGATAATCTGTGCCCTTAATGCTGGTGATATAGCGGTTAATCTCCGCATCAATGTCCGCCTGCGACGCGAAAACATCTGAGCTAACACACGCAACGGTTAAGGCAAGTAGGGTTGGTAATAATTGAGCACGCATTGTCGATCCCTATCGGTTAGCAGAATGGCTAGAATATAGTAGCCAGAGTATAGAAGTCGACTCGCAAAAATACAACGCAGCTGCGTTGCGCGCGTGAGCCTCTAGCTCGACCCTTGCAACAAAAAGCGAATCACGCGATCAAAGTTGGGCACCCAATATTTCCACTTGTGCCCGCCCTGATATACAACTGAATCGTGCTCGACGCGGTGTTCAACTAAGTGTTGATGAAACTTTTCGTTGCTCTCGAGAATTCCTTTATAGTCCTTATCACCCCACATTATCTGCAAACGGACCTTGCGTTGTTCAACACTTTCGACCCACGCGTTGTAGGGGTTGCTGCGAATAAAATCTTCATTATAGGTATCACCAAAGATTCGTTTAAACGGGAACAATAGTCTAATCAGTAATGATTGCTTGCGCTTGTCGGCTTGCTCTTTGTTAAAGATTGGTGCGCTAATCGCACTGACACTCGAGAAGTCGTCGCGAGCGAAGTAGGCAAACCGCAGCGCACCAAAGCCACCCATAGAGATGCCTGCCAAATGGCAGTGCCGTGGGCACTCAAGTGTCCCATATTCTTGCTGTACTACTGGAACAATATCGTCAAGCACCCAGTCACGATAATGTTTACTGCCATCGGCCCAGTTTTCCCAAAAACCGTTATCGCCGTTGGGGGTAACCAAAATAAATCTCGGTAACCGCCCTTCATTAATCTCTTTGTCGAAGTATTCAGGCGCACCGTAGCGCTCAAAGCTGTAATGAGAGCCGCCGCCGCCGTGTAAAAATACAATTAGTGGCAGGCGTTCGCCTGATTGCCAATTTGGCGGGGTGTACACCCCGTACTCGATTCCCGACTTGTTATTACTCGGCTCAGCCTCTTTATATTGTAGGTCTTCAGGCTTAAAGGTAGAGCACCCACTCAAGGTGCAGATTATTAGTAGGATTAATAGTATACGCATCGCTTTCTCCAAGTGGGTCTTCATGTTAACAAATGCGTTGCTAGATATTGTCGACAACTCAGTTACGTTCGTTAGCGCTAACCTCCGTCAAGTTTTGGGTTAAACTCGTTACGCCTTAAAACTCTATTTTTACAGCATAGTGTCAGATCAAATTCGAACATCGCCCGTTGAGCGCCGCACCGTTATACCGGCGGCTGAATTTGTCAAAAGCTATAAAAACACATCGACGCCAGTCATTCTTACCGAGCTGATGCGTGATTGGCCAGCCACTGAAAAATGGAGCACGGACTATCTAAAACGCGTGGCAGGCGATGAGCTTGTGCCGCTCTATAGCAGCAAACCAGCACAAGGTAAGCAACATCAACACGCGGCCGAGCGGGTGATGCCACTCAGCGACTATCTGGATTTGTTGAGCGGTGGCGAAAAAGACTTACGAATGTTTTTTTACAACATTCTTGAAAACGTACCAAGCCTGCTTAACGACTTCACCTACCCAGAACTAGGTTTGAAGTTCTTTAAGCGCTTGCCGGTATTATTTGTCGGCGGCAAAGACGCGAAGGTACAAATGCATTACGACATTGATTTGGCAAACTTGGTGTTATGTCATTTCGGCGGGCCTAAGCGGATACTTTTAATTCCGCCAGAGCAAACGAAATATATGTACAAGGTGCCGTTTTCGTTCAGCGCCCTGCATAGCGTGAACTTCGGCCAAGCTGATTTTGCCAAACACCCGGCACTGGCGAAACTCAACGGTCGCGTCGCTGAACTTAAGCATGGGGATGCTTTGTATATCCCGTCTGGGTATTGGCACTACATAGAATACGACGACATTGGCTTCTCAATGACACTGCGTGCAATGCCCACGTCATTCGCGGGCCGAGTAAACTTGCTAAGAAACATATTCGTAATACGTACTATTGAAGGTTTAATGCGGAAACTAGTCGGTCAAAAATGGAATGACCGCAACGAACGCCTTGCGCTCGAGCGCACCAATAAAGCCCTATAAAGATCGAGCGTTACGGATGATCAAGGAGGTGTTTATTCCGCCAAACGCGAAATTGTTGGTCATAAACACATCAGTGTTTATTTCCCGGGGTTCACCTTTTACATAATCCATATCAGCGCAACGTTCGTCTACGTCGCTAAGGTTTAAAGTCGGTGCAAACCAGCCCTCGTTCATCATATTAATGCAGCTCCACAGTTCGAACGAACCGCAGGCGCCAAGGCCATGTCCGGTGTAGCTCTTGATCGAATTAATTGGTTTTTTACCAACCACATCATACGTCGCATGGCTCTCGAATACGTCACCTTGGTCGGTGGCGGTCGCATGCGCAGAAACAAAGCCGATTTCGTCTGCCGAAATACCGGAGTCTTCCATCGCCAATTCCATCACGCGTTGCATCGTGGCTTGTCGCGGGCGAACAATATGACCGCCATCGGTGTTGGTGCCATAGCCGATAACTTCTGCCAAGATAGTAGCACCGCGCGCTTTCGCATGATCATACGACTCCAAGATCAGCGTCGTTGCCCCTTCGCCTAAGACCAACCCGTCTCGTTTACTATCAAACGGACTGGGCGATGTCTCTGGTGCATCGTTCTTAAGGCTGGCCGCAAAGATCGTGTCAAACACCGCTGCTTGCGTAACACAAAGCTCTTCGGCGCCACCAGTGATCATTGCTTTTTGACTTCCAGCGCGAATCGCTTCGTAGGCATATCCCACGCCTTGACTACCCGCGGTACAGGCGCTTGTTGTGGTGTACATGCGCCCCTGTGTGCCGAAATAAACACCGATATTAACCGCCGCTGTATGGCTCATCATGCGGATATAGGTGGTGGTAGTAACATCTTCAATCGATTGCCCGGAGAGTAATTTAAAGAACTCCATTCCAGCCTTGCTACTTCCAGTAGCCGAACCATAACTCACGCCCATATCACCACTTTGAACGATCGGATCACCAAGTAGGCCGGCCTGCTCTAACGCGCGTTCAGTCGCCAGCACCGCCATTTGAGCGACGCGGCCCATACTGCGTTTTTGTTTTGCTCGATAATGCTTGGGCAATTCGAAATTTTCGACTGGCGCGCCGAGTCGAGTTCGAAGATCAGGGTATTGATCCCATTCGTGCATGTAACGAACCGCACTTTTTTGCGATAGAAAGCTGGCTCTAACCTCATCCCAGCTATCGCCCAGTGGTGAGATATTTCCCGCACCCGTAATGACCACTCGTTGCGGCGCTTTTAAATTATGCTTCATAGATTTTCAATATTATAGAGGTCGGCGAAACACCGACAGCATTGCTGTTGCCAACTCTCGACCACTTAGTTCACCGCTTATTGTACAGTTAAACGTGGCCAGGCTGTCGCCCACCAAGGCGGCTTCTTGGCACTGCACCAATAAATTATCGCCAGCACTAAAATACGGTACGTCGGCGTGATACTTTCGCGCCCCCATTAGGAAACCCAAATGCGCATCAATTAAACCCTCTCGGCGTTGGTGTCCGGCAATTAATGCCGAGGTCTGGCCCATGTATTCCAACCCCACCCAGGTCGGCACGCCTTTGTCTATTTGGAAAAATGGCGCGTGGTGATCGATCACCACCAAAGCACTTGAGGCGCTGGCCGAGACGTGTCGCAATTGATTAATCAACAGCATTGGTTCGCGGTGAGGAATTAGCGCTAGAATTTCAGCATCGAAGCGCGACGTATTTTGTTCGCTCATGCCGTTACCACACTTTGTTCTGCCCAGAAGTCGTAAAAGTTAAACCATTGGTATGGTGCCCGTTCGCATTGCGCCGCAAGCGCATCGGCAAATTGTTGAGCGTAGGCAATTAACTGCTCATCACGTTGCGTACGATCAAGCGTCACTCGGTCCGCAAACGTCGATACCTCGAAGTGCACAGGCTTATCTTTAGTAAAGTAGTCGCAATACGAAAACATCAATTTCACCGGGCAACCCATGCCCTTCGCCAACATATACGGGCCGATAGGAAGTTGAGCCGCGCGGCCCAGAAAGTCTACCGGCACAGTTCGCTCTGTGCCGGATAAGGGCGAGCGATCGCCTGCAATAAAAACCCACTCGCCCGCATCAATTTTCGCTTTGATAGTGAGCATCGTCGGAATATCAAATTCTTCGACCTGAAAAACATGCAGTCGCGAGTCGGGGTTTAATTGCTGCATTAAGGTATTGTAGTTTTGCGAATGTTTATCGTGTACCAAAATATTAATATGCTTATCACGATAGCGCTGCATAAAACCACGGCAGTATTCTAGATTCCCCATGTGCGAACCAATGATCAACTGGCCGCGCGGGTCGGCCATTAATGCCTCGATGCGTTCAGGGTGTGAAATAACAAAGTTGTCGGCGTCTATTTCAATAAACCATGAGAGCAGTTTATCAACGACGGTTTCGGCGAACACAAAAAAGTGCTTACAGCTTTGCCATAGCCCTGGCGGCGATTGCCAACAATCTGGAAAGTGTCGCCAGTGCTGGGTCAAAAAGTCGCGAGAGGCGCGCCTCGATTGAGGCCGAAAGAGCATAAAGTACGCGACTGTTGGCAATAGGCAAATCGTTACCGGCCAGCGTCCGAACACACGGTGAACGAAGCGCAAGAATTGCAAACCCCACAGGGTGCCCGCCTCACGGATAGATGACCAATGAGGGCGAGTAATACGCTGCTCAGGCATGACCGAACAATGCTCTGATTTTTCGGTAAAGCCTAATGGGCAGGCGAACCACCATGCCCACCATTAGACGGGTGTGTAACCAAATGAGACGCCAGTTATCGTCCCAGTAGTGAAAGTGCGAGACGCTGTTGGCGATGTACACCACCTTAGTATCGATAAAGCGGATAGCGATGCCTTCCCACGCGGACTTAACCAGCACATCGGTATCGAAGTCCATACGTTTACCGATGTGGTATTTATCGAATACTTGCTCAAACTCATTGAGTGGGTACACACGAAAGCCACACAAGCTGTCTTTGATCGCTAGCGAGCCTGTTTCTAAAGCCACCCAGAAGTCGGTTACTTTACGACCATAAACACGTGCTTTAGGTGCGCTGTCGTCAAACTGCGGTGCACCTGAAATAATTGCGCTTGGGTAAACACGAGCGTCGTCGATAAAACGAGCGACATCGGCAGTGTCATGCTGACCATCGGCGTCTATTTGAAGCATGTGGCTATAGCCGAGTTGACGCGCGCGGTGGGCGCCAGTCCACATTGCGGCACCTTTGCCGCGATTATGCTGATGCTCGGCCAATTCAATTTCAGGATAAGCACTTAAGAGTTCAAGCAAAGCCGATTTGCTTTTCACATCACTGCCATCATCAACCACAACGCAAGGCAACTTTAACTCTGCTAAACGCGGTAAAAATGCAGCAAACGCTTGCGCGTGATTATAATGGGGTACAACAATACACAGCTGAATGTGCTTAGCGTTCACAACGTATACCTCATCCCTTAGGCCTGGCGGTCTGTTACGCCAAAACTCAGCATGCCGCTAGAAAAATTTTCAGGCTCTCGATTCGACGCTATTGAGGTGCTGTAGCTGAATCGCACGGTGCCTTTTTCAATCGAGTACTTTAGTTCTATGACGATCCCTGTTTCAGGCAAAATCATATTACTAAACTTAATACTTTTTAAATCGCTAAAGCCGCTAACACCAAATAATCGCTGCGCCAACTCCCCCACCCAGTGTACCTGCACCACGCCGGGCAATACCGCTTGTTCTGGGAAGTGCCCTGCGAAGTAATTCAGCGTTGCGGGAACGCGGGCTTGCAAGCACACGCGGTCGTCGAGCAGGTCTATGTGCTCAAAGTGGGGCCAGCAATTTGGATCAAGCAATTGGTTTAATTGCTCAGCATTAATCGGGGACATGGTTGGGTGCGGTGTTTAACCAAGAATAATGTTCTAAGAAGCCTGATGACGCTGAGCATAGCGCTTTTTATAAAAATGTCGATTCACCAACTCACCGAGAGTAAACAAGCCGAATACAAGGTACGCGATTGCGCCATTATAGAGCGTCCATAGCGAAAGCGAAAGGCAGCAGGCCGTGTAAGCCGCAACACCAGCGTTGACAAACAATAAGCCAGACCACCAGCAAGTTAAACCTCGCATATATTGACGCTGATGATCTTCGATGTCCTGCACGAAAACACGAGCAAAGCGTTCAACCAAAGTGACCTCACTTCTCAATGAAATCGCGAAAAATCCAGAAAAGCCAAGGCTCATTGCCACCGGATAGTAACGCAGAATTGTCTCACTTTTGTGCCAGGCGGCCAGTAGGCAAAGCCCACCGACCAACAATAACTGCACGTATTGTTCTGGCTGGTGATAATCTCCGCGCAATATAACTCGGCCAAGCAATAAACCCAGTAGCACCAAACTTAAAATAGCTGGGCCGACCTGCTGAATGCCGGTATAAACGATAAGCGGGTAAACGGCCGTGGCAACCGCGACAGCCGCAACCAGAAGCGCCTGTGGTCGCATTAGGCAAGCACGCTGTAACGATAGTCGCCCAGCAAATCATGTTCGTCGTCGCTGATGCTTCGACGCGCTTGATCGTCGAGCATCTGCAATACGTAGCCCGATAAACGCTGCAGTAACTCCACATTCTCGGGCAACGCTTGAATTACTGTGACGGAGCCATCCTCTAATACGCGATTAAAATGCTTGAGACAGGGCACGGTGTATTGGTTCATAAACAAGCCTTGGGCTGGCAACACGATACGGTGCTCGGCGCGCTTTCGAAAGCCGGCCTGCACTGCTTGATTAAGCATCTGTGCTTTGTTTAAAGTCGTGTTCAACTCGCGCATCAGCGCTACGTCGGTCAGTGCTTCTTTAAAAAACAAAAGACTCAGCACACCCCAATAATAGGCGTAATCCCAAACCAACTTCAGCGACATCATGCGGCGGTCGCCAAAACCTCCATACTCACCAGTGTATAACGACAAGGTGCTGTCAAAGAACGATTGATTCATCGCTTGGTATACGCGCGTTTTCAAACGAATATCGCGCCCGCTAAACGAATCGCTGACGAGGTCATTAATAAAGGTGTTGTTGAACGCAATAAAATCACTGCCTGGCGAATAAAAAGGATCAGCAAAAACGCCAGACTCTCCGGTCACACCCCAGCCGTCTTCGGAGAACATTTGTTTGCAGCTGTGCGAATAATCGTTGATTACAACATAATCTAAAACCTCAGCACCATCAATCGCCTCAGCGCAGCGCGGATGCCGCTGACGCAGCCAATCCATGGTGGTTTCTACAGTACTAAAATCACCCTCAGAAAAGGCCTGGTCGTCCATCACAATGCCAATACTAGTGGCACCATTGTCGAGTGGAATCACCCACACCCAATAGCCTGCCCCCATTAAATGGTTCGTGCTCAGCCAACGCGTGTTCGACTGCTCAGTTCTAGCCTGCCACTCGGAATCACTGGACCACTCATCAAGCTTTACTTGACGGTCAATGCGAAACCACAAGGCATTGCCTTTATGGTCATTGTCTTTACGCAAACCAAGCGCATTCTTTGCTAGGGCTTGACGACCAGCCGCATCAATAAACCACTTGCTTTTAAAGCGCTGCTGACCGGCTTCACTGCGGACAGTAATCGATTTTTCGCCAGAACGTAGATCCAGTGTCTCTGTGTTCACGCCATCAAGGACTTGCACACCATTAGTGGTGATCGAAGAGTGCAAATAGTTCTCGATCGCGCCGCGATCAATCTGATAGGTGGGTATTCCGAAAAGTTGGCTCACGCCCAACTCGTCTTGCTGCGAAAAATCCGCTTGCGGTGCGCCGAAAAAGCAACGCAAACCATGCTTGCGTAAATGCCGCTCGCTAAAGTGCTCTTTTAAGCCTAGGGTGTGATTCAAGTACCGTGACCCAATTTCAACCGTAGATTCGCCAACCTTAGCGACCTTTTCAGGCACTGGGAAACGATTGCGCTCAATCACTAAAATATCGAGCTCGGGCTTACTCGCCTTAAGTTGGTGCGCCAATGTCAACCCAGCCAACCCACCACCCGCAATAACGACGTCTTTGCTGATCGCATTCATGTGTTTTTAGTCCTTGAGAATGACAACGCGGTAGCCGAACTCAGCGGCATTATTAAGTCCTCTCGCTGACCGGTCACTAATTCTAGAACGGGCAAGATTCGAGCAACCGGATTAGTGGTGTAGCATTCGGCCAGGTCGTCACTCCACTCGCCGCTAGGCCAATCGACTGCTTGCTCGACAACGGACGCGACCAACTCAGTTGCATCGTTATTACCTGGTGCTGGCGGCGTCATATTGCTTGGGGCAATAACAATCGACACTGCAAACGCATGCTCGTTCTTTAATAGCGGCTTGAGAATCGGCGAGCTGGGCGCGTCGTAAAAAGTCAGTAGTAACGCACGCTGCTCGGCTTGCGCCTGAATCAGGGCTTCCATAAGAGTTAGCGATACCGATTCGCCGAAGCCCGCGACCGAATTAGCCGCTTGCATACAGCCGGTGCTTATCGTCCAATAACCCGCGGCCGCGTTGTGCACTGAGTTGTGGAATTTAGTCGGTGACAGCGCTTTGTTTTCCCCTGCCAGGACCTTGCACATGTAGTCGGTTAGCTGCGTATCGCCGAGGCCTGATACGAACACGCAGGCTAGCTCACTTGGCGCAATGCCCGCATGCTCGCACGCTTGAGAAGAGGCTTCCACAGCAAGGCGCACAGGCAACGGTGCGCGGCGGCGCTCGTTGGCTG
This sequence comes from uncultured Arenicella sp., assembly GCA_938048185.1. GTDB lineage: Bacteria > Pseudomonadota > Gammaproteobacteria > Arenicellales > Arenicellaceae > Arenicella. The sequence continues at coordinate 127,980 of CALIVT010000009.1, read as the reverse complement.
GAATCACTTCTGGCTTCGGGCCCTTGGCTCCGTCGTCTTCTACCTGTCCGCCCGTCATGCGTATTTGCAGATCAGACCAGTTACGAAAACCGCTGCCCCAAGCACCGATACCAAGCACGTTAAACACAAGCTTTTGCATTAGGCGCTCCCAAACACTAGGCAGCAATTGTTGCCACCAAAGCCAAACGAATTAGACATCACATAACTCATGTCACGTTCCATGTTATCAGCGCTAACCGATATACACAGTTCATGATCGAGTTCGTTTAAGTTCATAGAGCCGGGGATCACTCCACGCTTTAGTGCATCCACAGCGATCAAGGCTTCGGTAATACCGGCGGCGCCTAAGGTATGCCCCATCCAGGCTTTGGTGCTCGAAACCTGAGTGCTGCTTGGGTACATGCTCGCCACCAGTCGGCCTTCTATCAAATCATTTGCCCGGCTCGAGGTTCCGTGTAAGTTTATATAGTCAATTTGCTCTGCGCGTAGGCTCGACATCGCCAGCGCTTGTTGCATCGCCAGCTTCGCCCCCAAGCCATCAGGATGCGGGTGCGACATATGATGCGCATCGGAGCTTTCACCATACCCTAATAAGCGAACCCCGGTGTCGGCGTGGCCATCATCGCCGCGCACCAAAATAGAGTACCCCGAGGCTTCACCTAGGTTAATACCATCGCGTGCCTGATCTAAGGGCCTACACTGATTTTCCGAAACCAGTTGCAAGGAATCAAAGCCGTGTAACACGCTCAAACAAAGAGTGTCGACGCCACCCACCAACACCGCATCGACCAAGCCAGCAGCTAGCCAACGGGCGCCAGTCGCAAATACTTTGGCGCTGGACGAGCAGGCGGTATTAATGGTTACGGCTGGCCCAGTAATACCGCTTAAATGCGCGACAAACAAACTGGGCGCGTGAGGGTTATGGACGTTTGCTTGTTTATAATCACGCGACAAAGCGCCATCTTCTAAATGCTGATACGCGGTTTCAGTGCGATCAATACTCGACGTACTCGACCCCATTACTATGCCCAGACGTGACGGCCGATACTGTTGCTTAAGCGCCTCGACATTGGCCTGAATGTCGCCTTGCTCGTAACCTAATTTTGCTAGCGCGTTATTCCTGCTTTGCCATTCTCCGAGCTCTATGTTGTCGACTGCACTAACACGACCAATCCAAGTGTTAATATCAGAACCAGCCAAATCATTAGGCCTTAGACCGCTTTTTTGTCGATCGATAGAGTCACGCAAATTACTTAGGTTAATACCTGCAGCCGAGGTAGATTGGTAGTCGAGTAAGCGGATATCCATACGATTAAATAGCTAAGCAAGCTGAGTTGTCGCGCACAGCGCGCGTAAGCAATAAGAGATTGAGCATAGCTTTCACATTCTATCAAAGTTAGACTGATGGTCCGAGCAAACTAGTCAATATCCGCGTCATTATTAATGTTTAAAAAGTTGTTAGTGTCACACATCAAACGGTCGAAGTATGTAAATTACCTAAGGTGCCGCCAAACTAAGGTTTTCTTTTTAGGGTTAGTCGTGCTTGGATCAGGACAAATTAGTTCAGCTGAAGAATTACCGCTTTGGGAGCTGGGCTTAGGCATTGGCGCCCTGCATCAACCCTATTACGTCGGCACCAAGCAAACGCGTAGCTTTGCTTTTCCAGTGCCGGTGCCCGTTTATCGTGGCAACGTTTTAAAATCAGATGACGAAGGCGTGCGTGCCGAACTGCTCAATAACGAACGCTTCAAACTCGACTTGAGCTTAGATTTTAACCTGGCGGTTGACAGCGACGATGTTGACCTGCGCGCCGGTATGCCAGACGTTGACAGTCGTTTGCAAGTAGGACCATCGTTAGAGGTAAAACTTGCCGAAGGCGATCATGACCAATGGCTGCTTAACCTCCCAGTGCGCGCGAGCATCGGTGTTGGCAGTAACGGTTTGGACGAATCTGGCTTTACCTTCGCACCCAATATCACGTACTTTCGCGATTTTGATTGGGGCAAAAAAAAATGGCGAGCGGGCATGGCATTCGGGCCACAGTTTGGTACCAGCGACTATCAAAATTTGTATTATGGCGTAGCCCCGGAATTCGCAACCGAGAGCCGCCCAGCCTACGAGGCTGACAGCGGCTACTCAGGCTCACGACTATTACTCAGTCTACGCTCGAATGATAAGGACCGACTATGGGTTTGGTTTATTCGCTATGAAAATATTAGCGGGGCAAGTTTTGAAGACTCACCGCTTGTTGAAACAAGTGATGGCGTGTCAGTTGGTTTGATCTTCAGTAAGTATCTATTTAAATCTAAGAAAACAGTCATTCGTTAAATCTAAGAAAACAGTCATTCGTTAAACCTAAGATAAGCACTACTCGCTAGGCCGGATCAGCCCATACCGCAAACTCGTTGCCCGATGGTTCGGTAAAGTGAAACCGGCGGCCACCAGGAAAATCAAACGTTGGCTTCACGATGATCCCGCCCGCTGCCTCCACCTTCGCCAGGGTTGCCTCGATATCTTTACTGTAAAAAATAGTCAATGCACTACCGAGGTCGCTATTACTGCATAGGTTCGCTTTATAAAAACCGCCCACTAACCCTTGGTCGTCGAAGGACGTGTACTCAGGCCCATAATCGGTAAATTGCCAAGCAAATACAGTTTCAAAAAACGTTTTGGTGGCACTTAAATCTTTGGCGGCGTATTCCAAATAATTTAATTTTTCATGTTGGTTCATGACTCTCTCCAATCGTTAATTTCGGTCAATTATATACTTGCCGTATCGCCTAACAAGCAGTAACATGTCTACAGTGAATTTGTTCTTGAAAGAACGTAAAAGCTCTAAACGCCGCTCCCCGCAGTGTTTAGAGAAGATTGGGTAGGGGAAAGTAAACAAGTATCAGTTAGGCTCGAAACAAGTGTTTTCTTGTTCTGAGCGTTCTGGTGTGTGATTTTTGCTACCCAACGCGTGCCATTCCACGCAACTTTTTTTGGTATCTACGATTCACTGTTTACCTTCCTCTATACCTTTATTCGATAATTCTTTTAGAAACACTATTGCCATTAGTTGCAAACGCTATTGCCATTAGTTTTTCTGAAAGCCTTTCGTGATGCGTTTTAAAGCGCTTTCTCCAAGCTCACAACTTTGAACGATCAACCGCCCTATTAATTTTGGTTGTGCTGTTCAACTAACCATATTTAAACGGAGAACCAAAACTATGAGAAATATAATCTCATCAATCAAGGTATCGACCATCGGCTTTTGCGCCTTAGTGTCCCTTGCCGCAGGCAACACATTTGCCGCTAACTCAGTGCTCGAACAAGGTCGCGCCGCAAGTAGCAACAATGCCAGCTCGATCCCTGCGGCCACTGCCGTCAAACGTAAAGCCGACGTCTATATTGTTCAATTCAAAGATCAGCCCGCACTTAATTTTTCTGGCTCTAACGCCCTTGTTGCGACTAAGCCCGAGAGCGGCCAGAAAATCAATATGCAAAGTTCCGCGGTACAGAGTTATCGCGCATTTCTTGGCAACATGCACGATCAGTCGCTCGAAAACTGTGGCGTGGATAAAAGCAATAAGATCTACGAATACACACTTGCGTTTAACGGCATGGCAGTAACAATGTCGGCAGCCGAAGCCGAGCTGATGCGTAACGAGCCAAACGTATTACGAGTCACGCGAGACGAGTTGCAACAAATGGACACCGACAGCACTCGCAAGTTTCTCGAGCTGAATAGAGGCCGGTTCTCATCTTGGCGCCAAGGCTACACCGGAGAAGACGTAATTGTCGGTATTTTAGACTCCGGTATCGACCCTGAAAACCCAAGCTTTGCTGATGTGCCAACGCCAAAACGTGGTGACCGTGGTCGCAAGATCCCGTTTGGCGCGCCGCCTTCAGGCTGGAGCGGAGACACCTGCGACTTTGGTAATACCGCGTTCAACCCGTTGGACGTGCCGTTTACGTGTAACAACAAAATTCTTGGCGCACGCAGCTTTTCTGCCGCTTTTTTACGCGGCGCCGATCCAGCGGTAGCACTTGCCGCAGGCTCTTCACTCTCAGCTAGAGATGACAACGGTCATGGTTCAGCTGCCGCCTCGAACGCGGCCGGAAACTATGGCGTGCAGGCAATTATTGACGGCGAAGAAGTTGGCGAAGACGTTATGTCTGGCGTTGCTCCACGCGCACGCATCGCCGCCTATAAGGTGTGTTGGGACGGCCCAGCAGTGGATGACCCAGCAACCCCTGCCAATGAAGAAGACGATGGTTGTGCCAATGCCGACTCAATGGCTGCGATTGACCAAGCAGTGGCTGACGGCGTTGACGTTATCAACTTCTCAATTGGCGGATCATCAACGTCTTTCGGTAGCTTAGATGCAATCGCATTCTTGTTTGCGGCGAATGCAGGTGTACACGTTGCCACCTCTGCCGGTAACTCTGGTCCTGATCTTCAAACTGTTGGCTCTCCAGCAGTAGTGCCATGGATCACGTCAGTAGGTGCGGTTAACGACGACCAAAATTTTGCACTCGGCTTGCAAGTTGACGCGCCCGCATCTGTAGCAGGCTCCGTTACTGCAGTTGAAGGTGCAGGCCCAATATTACTCAACGACATTGACCCAATCTCAGGTAGCGTAGCGATTGCCGAGCCAGCCAATGGCTGTGAAGCGCTTACTAATGCTGACGCAATAGCCGGCAATATCGCGCTGGTAATCCGCGGTGCTTGCGGATTCGACGATAAATACGCGAATGCAGAAGCCGCTGGCGCAACCGCGATAGTTGTGTATAACGATGGCACCGCCCCAGATCGCCAAAACCCATTTGTAATGGGCGGCTTGGCTCCCGAGCGTGCGATAGCCGGTGTAATGATTGGCTTCGAAGACGGTGATGCGCTTGCTAACGTGACGGGCGCAGCGGTAACGCTTGACAGTGAAAATCAAGTTACCTTGGTAAATCAAGTAGTCGATTTTTCATCACGCGGCCCTAACGGCGGCGCCTTAGATATCATTAAGCCCGACGTTGTTGCTCCCGGTGTCAATATTCTAAGTGCCGAAACCACGACCGAAAATGCGGACGAGGCACGCGGATCAAGCGGTGTTAACTCGCAACAATTTATCAGTGGTACATCGTTTTCAAGCCCACACGTTGCAGGCGTTTTAGCGCTTATCAAACAAGCGCATCCGACCTGGACGCCTGCCATGGCTCGCTCGGCGATGATGACCACCGCACGTCAAGATCTAACCGCTCAATTTAGCACTGCGCCAGCCACGCCATTTGAAATTGGTGCCGGTCATGTTGTACCCAACGACACGTTTGAACCCGGTTTGGTGTATGACGCGAGTTTGGGCGACTACGCTGCGTTTTCATGCGGCAATAATGTACAAGTAGTCGACGACGCGGTGTGTGATTTCCTCGCACTTGAAGGCCGTTCGTTTGACGGCAGTGAACTTAATTTACCATCGATTGGTGTTGGCGAATTGGTCGGCACTCAAACTGTTACCAGAACGGTAACAAGTGTCGCGGAGGAAAACCCTTATCGCCGTCGTCAATCTGCTACTCGTTATAAAGCAGTGGTTGACGCACCAGAAGGGATAGACGTTACAGTAAGCCCACGGCGTTTGAGTTTGCGCCCCGGCGAGTCCGCCGACTACACGATTTCGTTTGCGGCGCAAGATGACGCGAACTTAAATGAATTTGCGTTCGGTTCGGTAACCTGGGTTGAGAGAGGGAAGAAACGTCGTAGCTTTTATCGCTACCTCTACTACGTAGGGTATTACGTTTATGGTGATTACTATTACGGCTACGGCCGCGGTTATAACGGTGGTTATCGCTATTTAGCCGACCAAGACTATTACGGTCATCGTTATAGCTTTGCTTACGGTTATCGACATGGCTATAGAAACAGGCATCACCGTAAAAACCGGATGGCTAAGGAAGTTCGCAGCCCCATCGCGGTGCGCCCCGTTGCTCTAGCGACTGAGAGTGAAATTGATAGTCAAGCGGTAATTATTGAGTCTCCAGACGGTACATCAACGGCGAGTGGCAACATTACCGTACCCGTTGCTTTCGGTTACGAAGGAGTCTATAACGCGGGCTTTGCAGGTCTTTCCGAGTCGGCTGCCATTGCTGATACAATTTCCGTAGACACGGAAAACCAGCTCAACTTGGTTTGCTTTGACTTACCGGCGTCCGACCATATTCGCATGGCATTGTTCGATGAAGACACATCGACTCCAGGTCAAGACGACCTTGATATGCGCGTCTTCAGCGTGACTGATTGCGAGAGCTTCGGTGAGATTACGCAAATCGCCTCAAGCGGTGGCCCAACAAGCAACGAAACCATCGATTTAGAGAACCCGGCTGCAGGTGGCTATGTGTTTGTCGTCGATTTCTTTGCTGCTGGCTCGGCTGACAACACGGTTAGCTATACATTGTGGTTAAGTTTAGTTGCCGGTGATAACGGTAATACCACGGTGGGTGCTCCAGGTTCAGCCAGTTTAGGTGTTTCTACTAATATCACTCTAGACTATCAAGGCTTAAACGCGGGCAGTCGATACCTTGGAATTATTTCGCATCAAGACGATGAAGGTGAAATTGATAGAACGATTCTAGACGTAAATACGCAGTAATCTGACTCGATCTAGTTAGTAGTAGCAAGGCCAAGGGTTCGCCCTTGGCCTTTTTTTCGCCTTGATTTTATCGGTTAAAACGACTCCCCGCAGGGCAATATCTATAGTAAGGTGGTGCTCTAGTGTGAAGGAGGTTGTTATGCGTAGCATTTTAAGAACTCTGCAGACGCTCGCACTGCTGACAATCGCGATCAGCGGCGGCGCCTTAGTTACCGGCTGCACCAGCACGCCAAAATTGGACCATACTGATAAAGATTTTGCGTCTATCGTTAACTATAAATTGTCCTTGCCAGACGAACACAGTCATAGGGCTGACTCGATATTTTATTTGGGGGACAATGTTCGTAATATGGTGCGCGCCAACTTCAAGTCGTCGAGTAAGCATCGATCGGCCAGCAAGCTGGCTCGCTGGCTAATGCGCCCAGATGGTCATAACATGCAGTATGATATCGAGGCAAACCTTACACCCTCACAAGCCTTTTCCGAAGGTCGAGCAAACTGTCTAAGCTTCTCGTTGTTGCTAATAGAACTCGCTGCCGAGCTCGATATTGAGCTAGAGCTAAACCAGGTTGACCTACCCGACATTTGGGGCGAGGACGAGCTCGAAGATTTGGTATTTTATCGGCACGTTAATGTGGTCTATAAGACACCAAGACATACTCAAATATTTGATTTAGCGCTGGAAGAATATCGCCCAGGCTTTCCACAACGAATTATCAACAAAGAACATGGCGTCGCATTGCTGTTCAGTAATATCGGTGTACAAGAACTGCAAGCGGGCAACATGAGTGCCGCGTTTCATTACCTCAAGCTATCAGTATCGATGTTCCCCGAAAATGCAGATATGTGGATCAATTTAGGGGCTGCATTCAAACGTGTCGGTAACATAGAAATGGCAGAAAAAATTTACCTAAACGCTTATTCAATTAGCGATCAAAACAGTTTGGCGTCGAGTAATTTAGAGCGAATTTACCGAAATAGAGGGAACGTTTCTAGGGCCAATTATTTCGGAAAACGCGCACTCGGAGCGCGCCTTAGAAACCCTTATATGCAATATCGCTTAGCGCAAAAAGCATTTGATGACCGCGAATATCGTATCGCCAATAAAGCCATCAAACGCGCGATTAGGCTGCATGACGCTGATCCAAAATTCTACGAACTTAGAAGCCGCATTCGCCAACTAAAAAACAATTATGTCGCGGCCCTCAAAGATTTGCACAAAGCCTATTTATTAACTCAAAATTCGTTACAAAAGGGCCGCTACGCGCACAAAGCCGATATGGTGGTGGCACGCGCTAAAGCTTACGCGGATGAAAAGAATACACAGCGAGATCGGCGAAACAGTCAACAGGAGGTTGACATCCAAGTGTATCGTGGCCTAAGAGGGAGTTTTTAAGACTGTTTCGTTCTAAGAAACCTGTGGTCAGCGGTTTTTCTGATAGCGTGCAACTCCGTCGTCATCGTATCGCATTGATATCTCGTCCCTATGCAAAAGATAGTTTAGGTGCGCTAAGGTCTCACCCGTTGCCAGTAGAGTTTCGATGGTATTAAGCTCTCGATCGAACAAGACAGCGCGGGCTTCGACCGGCGAAATCGGCGCGTCAATCGACAACCGCAAACGATTAAGCTGCGCATAATGGTCGTCTAGAAGCTGCTGCATACGCGCGACAATGCCACGAAAAGGTTCTTGATGAGACGGTAAAATTAAAGTTGTATCAGGAATCGTGTCGCGCAGTTTTTCACAAGAACTAAGCCAATCACCAAGCGGGTCTGTTTGACGGTTCGAAGGATACACACTGACGTTTGACGAGATTCTCGGTATGGCCTGATCACCCGAAATCATTGTCGATAACGTCGGACAATAAAGGCATGCATGCTCTGGCGAGTGGCCGTTGCCCGACACCACTTTCCAAATACGTTGATTAATTACGATTTCATCGTTGTCTTGAATAAATTCGCACATTGCCTCTTGCACGCGCGCGTCGGCGGGTTTGTCGTCATTCTGCATAAACTCGACAAACTTCTCACTCATTTCGGGCGGGTAACCCATTTCTGTGATAAACGCATTCGCTTGTTCTCGATACGTCTCGGCATCGCGGTTAACAATGCTTTGATAGTGATAGAATTCGCCTTTTGTGATGAACACCGGGCAGTTACACCGCAAAGCCAGCCAAGATGCCAAACCAATATGATCTGGGTGAAAGTGTGTAATAATAATTTTATTGACAGGCATTGTTTTAATGACAGTCGCAAACACGGTACTCCAAACGTCTCTGCACATCGGGGCATCGAATCCCGAGTCGACAATAACCCACCCATCGTCATCTTCGAGCAGCCATAGATTAATGTGATCAAGCGCGATAGGCAGCGGTACTCGTAACCAATATACGCCATCAACCACCTTAAAGGGTTCACCAGGCTCTGGGCTCCAGCGCATGTTAAATGGGTAATCTAATACAGGTCGCGGAGCAAATTCAGTTGATAGGGAGTTCACGTTTTTTAAGGCCAGAAAGTATTTGCGATGAGTTACTAGCGTAGCGGCTGATGACTGAAAAGTCTGTGACCGTATTTAGAGCGAAATTGGCATTTTTTATTAGCATTAGCTCGCAGGTGTTAGCACCCTGTTTTATATAAATATAAGTGCTAATTACTTTCGGTTGCTTGTTGCAAGCGGTATAGTCGCGCGAGCAAATAGGGGAGATGCGCCCTAAATTAGTCTGTAGTTCTATGCCATAACAAGGTTTTCTATGTATAAGTATGACGGGGTCGACAAGGCCATAGTTTCTGATAGGGTCGAGCAGTTTCGCGGCCAAGTCCAACGACACCTCGCTGGGAAATTAAGTGCTGCAGACCTCGCGCCGCTGCGCCTGCGAAACGGTTTGTATATGCAGATTCACGCTCACATGTTGCGCGTCTCGATCCCTTACGGACTACTAAACTCGGAGCAAATGCGCGCGCTGGCTCAGGTTTCGCGACAATACGACAAAGGCTATGGTCACTTTACTACTCGCCAGAATATTCAATTTAACTGGCCGGCACTTGCTGATGTCCCTGACATTCTTAAAGATTTGTCGAATGTTGAAATGCACGCCATCCAAACAAGCGGCAACTGCATTCGCAATATCTCATCAGACCACTACGCGGGCGTAGCAACTGACGAAATCATCGACCCTCGGCCTTATTGCGAGATCATTCGCCAATGGTCGACCTTACACCCTGAATTCTATTGGTTACCACGTAAGTTTAAGATCGCAGTGACGGGCGCCACAAACGATCGCGCGGCGGTGCAATTTCACGATATCGGCCTAGAAGTGGTACACAACGACACACAAGAAATAGGCTTTCGCGTCTATGTCGGTGGCGGCCTGGGTCGCACCCCTGTAATTGGTAAGGTGATAAAAGAATTCCTACCACGCGCCGACATCTTGTCGTACTGCGAGGCCATATTGCGCGTCTACAATTTACACGGGCGCCGCGATAATAAATACAAGGCACGAATAAAAATTCTGGTTAACGCCATGGGCATCGACGGGTTTCGTGATGAGGTCGAAGCCGAGTGGGCTCACTTTAAAGACGGCGAATTGAAACTGCATGACGATGATTTCAACACCATGCAGAGCTTCTTTCCCAAGCCAGACTACGAAGAACTAGACGCCGGTGATGAGCGTGTACAGCAATGGCGTGGTCTAGACAGTCGCTTTAAGGCGTGGTTTGACAATAATACCGAAGCGCACATCGAAACTGGCTATCGAATCGTTAATATCTCGCTTAAAGAGCATGGCGTCGCGCCAGGCGACGCGACCGACGCCCAAATGGACGCGATTGCCGACATCGCCGAGCAATACTCGTTTGGCGAAATTCGTGTAACGCATGAGCAAAACCTAGTGTTGGCCGATGTGCGCTACAAAGATTTACTCGAGGTTTGGAAAGCCCTTGACGCGCAACGCTTAGCCACGGCAAATATCGGCTCAGTTAACGATATGATTTGTTGTCCTGGCTTAGATTTTTGCTCACTCGCAAACGCGAGCTCTATCTCAGTTGCAAAACAGATTAATGAAGAGTTTAACGATTTTGATGAGTTGTATGATATCGGTGAGGTGAAGTTAAAAATGTCGGGCTGCATGAACGCCTGCGGTCACCATCACGTTGGCCATATCGGTATTCTTGGGGTCGATAAAAAAGGCGAAGAATGGTACCAGCTAACCGTTGGTGGCGATGCCTCTAACCAAGCCGCCTTGGGCACCCACCTAGGCAAAGCTATTGCCAAAGATGAGGTCGGTGGCGCGGTACGCAATATTCTTGAGGTCTATCAGGCTAATCGCAGTGACGATGAGCGCCTATTAGATACCTTTCGCCGAGTGGGCATCGAGCCCTTTAAAGAAAAAGTCTATGCTGAGGACGCGTAATGACGACGAAAACACAGGCCAATCGCAGCATTAAGGCGCGCGCTAAAGCGACGCCAGACCGAATACAAAGCGATATTAAGAACATAAAAGCGATTGTTAACCAAGAAATCGTAGACAGTGATATTCATCACGTAGCAGAGACCGAAGACTTGAGTGTTGCTGACCTACCAAGCGGTGATATTAGCGTGCCGATGAATATGTGGCTTGACCACAAATCGGAATTACAAGCGCGCGACGGCCATGTGTCAGTACAGATCGCAGCGGATGAGTTTCCCGACGATTTGGTCAGTGAGCTATCTGAGATAAATCGCATTGTATTGCCAATGGTCACACACGTTGATGGCCGCTCATATTCACATGCGTATAAGCTGCGCAAACAATTTGAGTTTAAAGGAGAAATTCGCGCTATTGGCGACGTTAAGTATGACCAATTGGGGTTCTTAACTCGAACCGGCTGTAACGCCTTTGAGTTACCTGAGAGTGAGGACCTAGAGGTTGCCTTGAATGCGTTCACTGAGATGAGCGATGTATACCAACCGTCGACAGACGACGGCCGCTTAATTTTTTCTCGTCGCCGCACCGTCCATTAAAAGCAAATAACGTGATGCTATGCATATTACCTTTGTAAAGAAGATACTAGCCAACGGCGAACTGTGTAAGAAATGTCGCGAAGTGAGTGATCGTTTAGACAGCGAAGGCCTTATCGAATTGATTAATCATATTGCCATTGCTGACGAGCGCGATGCTGAGTCTGAAGGCATGCGCTTAGCGAAGCAATATCAAGTAGAAAGGGCCCCCTTTTTTTTGGTCGACCAAAGCGGCACTATCGAAGCGTTTGACGTGTACTTCAAATTCAAAAAATTTATTCGTGATAATACAGTTGGCACAATTGAGCCCGTCGCCATATAAACTATGAGCTGGGCGCTACTGCTAAAAATAGCTATCGTGATCTTCGTGTTCGCGCTACCGGTGTATTTGGTTTATCTGCTAATTCGTTCCAACAAAGACAATTAACAAGCGCTAGAAACCTACTTTAGGTGTGCAAACAAGCTTACTAAGCCTTACGGAGTATCGCTGGTTTTGTGTACTGCCAAACCAGCAGGCGCTTGACACGTGGGCATAATCTCCAAGCGATTAATATTAACGTGTTGGGGCTGACTCACAACCCACTCAATCGTGTTAGCAATGTCTTGTGGTGTAAGTGCCTCGCAATTTGCATAGACCGCGTCAACGGCATCCATGTCACCTTGAAACCGAACCTTAGAAAATTCGGTTTCGCCGATTAACCCGGGAACTAGGTTCGTAACGCGAACCTTCGTACCGATTAAATCCGCCCGTAAATTCATACTGAAATGATCTACAAACGCCTTACTCGCACCATAAACATTACCTCCTTTGTACGCATAATTACCCGCCGTCGAGCCAAGATTAATAATCAAACCGTGATTGCGCTCTACCATAGCCGGTAAAACCTGCCGGGTTAAAAACGCCAGTGCTAAGCAATTAGTCTCGATCATGGTTTGCCAGTCCTGCCACTCAACTTTATCAGCGGTCGCGAGCCCTAAGGCTAATCCCGCGTTATTAATCAATACGTCGATATCATAGAAATCTTCAGGCCGTGTTGATAATTTTCTCGCCAAATTTTCGTAGTCGGTAACATCGCAGGCAAGCAAGTGGCAAGGCGTGTCTAACGCTTGCTCAAGCTCCCGCAATTTTTCTTCGCGCCGAGCAACTAGTATTAAACGGTAGCCTAGGGAACTCAGCGCTACCGCTGCAGCGCGACCAAGTCCTGCAGACGCACCGGTAATCAAAGCAGTTCGTAGTTTCATGAGTTTTAAATAGTTTCTATTTCAAGGCGAGAAACTATAATCGATGTTGATTTCTTAGGCCAATATTTTACGCTATAGGCAAATCACAGCAACCGCGCCGCCAGCGGATCTGATTGGCACGCAGAGCTCGTCAGACACTTGGCATTGTGGCGGTAAATCAACGTCACTCGTCGGCTCAACAATCTTAAGCAGCTTGCCCTGCACACCTGCAGGGTTAATTGTATCGTTGGTCAACACATACAACTCATTGTTTGCATCTTGACCGAAACCGATGACATAACCAGGTACTGACGGACAAACGGCAAACTCTCTTATGACTTGGGTTTGTAGATCAAGGTAAAAAAGTCGGCCAGAAGCGGCGTTAAAATCGGTACCGGCGAAATCTCCAAATACGTACTTACCGACCAAACTCGGAATGTTTGTACCGCGGTAAACATAACCGCCGGTTATTGAAATTCCTTCGTCATGATCGTATTCACCGACGGGATCAATTAGGTCGGCCGGCAAATTCGGTGGCGCGACACCGCTTATATAGCTGCCACTGCTGGGGTTATAAAAAAAGAAGTTACCCTCTTTCCAGTTCCAACCGTAGTTGCCTCCGGCAATGACTTTATCGATTTCTTCGATGTCTCCTTGGCCTACATCGCCGGTGTATAAGTCACCCGTTTGCGCGTCGAACGACATGCGATACGGGTTACGAAAACCATAAGCGAAAATTTCTTCTACACCCGGCAGTCCGCCAACAAATGGATTGGTTGACGGAACGCTGTAGTTGTCATTCTCAGGCATGCTTCCGAGCGGGTTAATACGCAATATTGTACCCAGCACATTTTCATTATTGCGCCCGTTACCATTCAACCCGTGACCAACACCTTGGTCGTTTCGACCGCCACCATCGCCCAGCGAGATATACAGGTTATTGCTGCTATCGAAAGCCAAATCACCACCGTTGTGGTTACTTTGTGGTTGATCGATTATCAATACGTTGTTGAGCGCTTGCGCACTAACCGCACACCCATTGCCACTGGCAAAATTTTCTACCACAAACGAGCGATGGTTCGACGCCTCGCTATTGGGTTGAGTCGAAAAGTCCACAAACTCGGTATCACTCGAGCGCACCGGCTCAGACTGGTACGTGTAGAATAGCCCATTATTTTGATAATCTGGGTGGAATGCTAGCCCCAATAGCCCGCGCTCATCGTAGTCAGGATTAATATCAACAAGACGCGAACTTACATCGTAGAAGGTGGTTTTGTCACCACTGGCTAAGTCAACACATATAATTTTTCCAGTTTGTTCAACCACAAATATCTTGTCGCTAAGCCCGGGCGCAGCCACCGCTTTAACCGGTGAATTGAAACCGCCCGCAACTTCCTGAAGACCAACACCCAAACCCGTGGAAATTGGGGACGAGATTGGATCTTGTATCGCAGTCGGAAAATCTAAGATTGTGCTGTTCGGAAGCCCCGCCGGTGGTGGCTGGTTGGTCAGCCGATCTCCGTTGGATGAAAAAAAGGTATTAAATGAGCCTTCACGCCACCCCGGTTGCGCACCAATTTCAATTTCTTGAACGGCAGTTGCGCCCAACGGATCTCCATCCTGATCGGTATTTTCAACCTGTAGCACCGCCAAACCAAAGTCGGTTTGGTTATTAAGCGGGTCGCGATACGCTTCTCGAAGGTTCCAGCCATAGGCGTTCCAAGGGCTTCCCCCGCTGGGCCTTTGGTGACAAAGCTGGCAAGCAAAATCATCAGCAGTCGACGTTGGGTAGACTGCACGCCATTCATCTAAAAATTCAGGCAACGCCGCAGCTGGCGCGGTAACCGCGATAAGAACGAGAAAGACGGTAGACTTTACTAAACGCATGGAGGGATGCCGTAGGGTTTGGGTCGTGATTCAAAGGTGCTTGCCCGTAACATTAACAATGAACGGGCAACGCTCCCAGCGTCTACTAGGTAAATAAGGCGTTAAACATTCCTGCGCGCTCGATGATGGGCGCAGTACCTGAATACCCGCTTCGCGTACGCGGAAACACAAATTGGCCCGAATTTGGCGACACCCAGTTACACACCGAAGCAAACAAGTGATCTATCTCAGTGCGCGCATCGATATCAGGCGTGTTCAGCTGAGTATTGTCGTATTTATCAACTTCACTGTCTGGGAACATTTCACCGTAAACTCCACCACGGCATCGCTCACCAATCACCAACATTAGGTTACCTTTACCATGATCAGTTCCGGCGTCGCCGTTATCACGGATTTGGCGACCAAACTCCCCGGCCATAGTAAGCAAAATATTATTTCGATCCGATTGATTAGGAAGACTCGCCCAAAGGGCAGAGAACCCACCGTGTAACGCGTTCGGGCTACTTTGTCCTGAACCAAACTTGCCGCCGAAAATATCTCGAAAACCACTTTCAATCCCGCGACTCTCGGTGGTGTTCGGGTCGCTCGCTAGCACGTTCGGAATGACGCGTTGATTGTTATGACTGTCCCAACCACCGTAGCGCATAGACAAAACGCGCGGATTCAACTCAGGGTTCGCGGCCACGACGTCGTAGAAATTTTGAATTTGGCGGCCAAACGAATAACTATTACGCAACACGCGACGCGGGTCACCAAAGTTCTCGGAGTTAGGGTTTGGCTCTGGGTTTATAGGTTGACCGTTGGGGCCATTAACGCCGCGCATCAACGCTTGAATATATATCGGTATAGGCACCGACTCTAAGCGCGCTTTTATTAGATTACCAAACTCTCGGACCTTACTTTCGTGATCCATAAATTTTTCATAGACCTCGGGAATCGTCTCTTGGCGCAAAGCCGCGTAGTAACTTTTAGAGGTTCTGGCTCGACGCTGATTTCGATGATTCACTTGGTGATCATTAAAATTGAAATCAAACAAACCAATTTCTCGTGAATTTTGTATTGAAATGAGCTCACGATTATCGATTCTATTTGGGTTGTAGTTGGGTGAATTACCAAACGGCCCAAAACTAAAAGGTGTGGGCGAACTAATTAGTGATATCGAATTACCACCCGCAGAACGAGCTAGACGCCCGCCCCAGCCGGAACGATCTTGTTGGTTTAATGACGATAAGAGGTTACCCTGATTCAGCATCAAGGACGATAAATCATGCGCTCGGTTGGTGCCGCCCACCGCGTTGAAAACCAGCGCTACATTGCCAGCTCGAAACATATCAATTAGCCAGCCAGCTTCTCGCCAAATACCGAATGTCGTGCCGCTGTTAAGCCCGCCAACGTCCACCAAGCCGCCGTTCCACCCGGAACCACCCACGGTGATTGGGTAATAATCGTCTTCAAAACGCGCTTGCCATGTCGCTTGGTTGGTTTCACTGACCCGGTGCGCGCGCCAACGGTGCTTCCAATACTTATTGCCAAAGCTGTCCGGCGCTGGGTCATAAGCGGGGACGATTAAGTGTCTAAAATCAACACCACCATCGAAAAATAAATTAGCGATAATTCGCTGGTTTAGGGGGGCCGGTGCCGCCTGCGCAGAGGACATAAAGCCAGGCAGTGAACCAGCGCCATAAAGTAGACCGCTGCATAATGCCGATTGCAAAAATTGACGTCGATCAAAATTGTTCGTGCTCATGTTATTGGCCCTCCGCGAAAACAAATGGTGTCGTAAAGATAAACCCGAGGGCTACGTTAACTCGCTCTAATGAATGTTCTCTGACTCGATCATTACCATCAAAGTCTAAGGTTCGTTGACCCATCTGAGTGAGCAATGATTGAATCACAGGGTTACCCGCTATGTCCTGGCTTGTATACGCCTGATTAAGCAAGGCTCGCTCTGATGGAGAATAGCTGCCACCGTCGTCCTCTGGCGTGCATGAGTTATACCACGCGTTACCGTTGGACGTTAAATTCGCCAAGGAGATATCTGCGTTAGCGCCCTCTCGGCGTTGATAATCCGTGGCGATACACATCAATAAATTTAGATCGAAAGTTCGATCTTGATCACCATTACCAATATCACCGTTGTTACGAATGTCGCGGCGATACGCCCCAAGTAAGGTGTATAAATGAGCGCGCTCTAATTCAGTATATTCGTCCATGCGCCCAACGGCATGCCGCCATAACCATGGCGCCACATCAGCCACGTAATATTTACCATCGGCTCTGCGTGGTAATACACTGGGCCATTTTTTCCACCAAGCATCACCTTGATCGCAGCTATCACATTGCGCGGTATCGCGAATTTCATACTCGTGTAGCGTATGCATATTATAGTTCTGCTCAAAACTTACCGCCGAATCAGCGGCTTCTTGTGACGTTTGGCCACCAAACACGTTGTGCAAGGGACGAAAGATGTCGCCAGCCGCGTTGTCGTTGATAATGTTGTCCACTTGGCGTCCAGCTCGGCCAGAGTACGAGTTTCCACCAAAAAATGATTCCAAGTTGTCCAAGTTAAATTTATTCGCTAAGTACAGGCTACGTTCGTGTGAGGTTAAGTACTTGCGTTGATCTGGACTGTGAAATAGATCAGAAATCGCGTAGGCGCGTAGAAAGGTAAGCAGATTCTTATTGCTGTAGCCCATTGACGCCCAAGCCGCATTGATTTGCGTTACCTTAGCCGGCGTTAGATTGTCATCCGCTAACGTGCCAATAATCATCGACGGTAGGTTAGCCAAGGACTCGGGGTGGTTAATCGAAATAGGCATTAGGTTGTCTATTTTCTGACTAGCGTCAACGCCCGAGATCGTTCGACCTAAAATGGTCAGATCGCCAGTATGATGTTGGTCCGTTTCAAAGCTAACAAAGGTTTGAAAACCAACATTGTTGATGTACGGCACACGCATATCGGTCAGCATCTTACCGGTTTCAATTATGGTGCCATTTTCATGATTAGGGTCATTGACGCCGAAAATGCCGTAGTACAGTTGGCTGATCTCGCGTGCGAAGTCAAAATTACCACGCAAAACAAATTCTTGTTCGCGCCTATCAAACACCCACTCATTGCGTCGATGACCATACTGCATCGCCGCGGCAGCAGACTTCGCGGCAACACCGATTACTTGATGATACGGAAGGCCGGCTTCGTGAGCCGCCATAATCTCATCATAATAAACCGCAATTTGCTCACGAGTGACGTCAGTATCTAGGTTAACCGCAAGATGATAATTGGTCTCCCAAAAACCGATCCGTTGGCGAAACGGGTTAAGACCACGAGTCGTAACAAAGCGCACGAAGGTGTCATCAAAGTTATATCGATCTACACGATATTGCTCTCGGCGGTTTTCCGGTATGGGCAAATTTGAATTCGGGCTGGATAAAAACTCTGCGAATTCTCGCAAGGTGCCATATCGCGAAGCTGTCTGTCGATAGCGCTCACCGGCCGCTAATGGTGATAACTTAGGATTATGTTGCTGAAAGTTCAGCATTTCATTAATCGCAAACCTGGGCGGCATATTTGCCCAAGTGTTGATTTGTGAATCAGTCGCGTGACCGCCGAACGCAAATATTTTCAGCACCTTGCGCACAGCATCATTGTCCCACCCAACGCGAGTCAAGCTGTTCAAGGTAAGCCTTCGCGGCGCAGTTGTGTCGATACTGATCGCACTTAACCTTACGGTCTGGCCGTTCGCTACCGAAAAGCTAATAGCATTTTCAGCGCCCTGCTGCGAACTCGGCACGGTATAGCAATTTTCCCCAGCCCGGGCCGCATTGTTACCCGTTTGAAGTTGCCCGTTTATTGAAACTTGAATCTGGGAAGATGAAAGTACAAAACACACCTCAACATCCCGACCTTGCGATTCAAACTCTACATCAAAATTCTCGCGCACTAAATATTGACGATTGACGAACTGGTTCAACGACAGTTCAACCGACGTGGGTTCCGGTTCGGACAAGAGGAGGTTTATCACAACCATGACAGCCGCCATTTTTTCCTTGTCTGTAGGCGCAGCAGCGCCTGGCAACGCGAAAAACATTGCCAACATTAAAATGATTAGCTTAGATGCGACCTTATTCTTTAAGCAATATGGAGGGGAGAGAAACGCATATCGTCTCACCCTGTTCAGAGATGCTACCATCAGCAGTACCAATTATTATTTTGTTTTTTTTAGTGAAAACAGAGGTGCGAATCGCTGGAACAACGACGTGCAGATCTGTTTGCGAGCCCTACCCGCTTATTACGACACACTAATAACCCAATAAATAATAGCCTAGGGACTATAGGCTACTGCTATAAAACTTTCGAATTAAAAATAGTTTACCTAAAAACCGCTTAAACACTGGCTTTATGCGCCAAAAGCCTAGCTTTGTAGGGCTTTGGTGACAATTTCTGTCACATCTTTTGCTAAATTGTCACTTGATTTCACCCGTTCCAATTGTGCCTTCATCAGTGAACCATTTGGTTCAACCAACGTTTTCCAATTGTTAAATACGCTGACTAACCTTGATGCGACCTGAGGATTTATGTGGTTTAGCTCAATGACTTTGTCGGCCAAAAACTCGTACCCCAAACCATCCTCACTATGAAAGGCGAATAAATTACCCGTAAACGCGCCAATCAACGCCCGAACTTTATTGGGGTTATTCATAGAGAACGATTGATGCGCCGTTAATTTTTGAACCACGTTCAATGTGGTCGCTTTCGGCGTCAATGCTTGCAGCGCAAACCACTTATCAAGAACCAAACTGTCGCCTTGCCACTGTGTGTAAAAGTCATCGACTAATACCGCTCGTTCTGGGTAATCCGACATAATCAATGCCCCAAAAGCGGCAAGTCTATCAGTCATGTTATTTGCTACATGATATTGATGACTGGCTAAGGCGTGATACGCTGCTTGCTCTGTGGCAACCAAGTAACTAAGCGCCCGATTTTTTAACGCGCGCTCGGCCACCGCGTGTGCATCTAAGGAAAACTCTTTACGCTGATTATTACTCACGTAGATGGCGTGAAATTGAGACTCCATATCACGAGCCAGGCGGGTGACGCACCGCTCTCGTACTTTAGCGATTTGAATCGGCCGTATCGGCGAACACAACTCAGCTATATACGCCGACGATGGCAGGGTGAGCATCTCCGCAAAAACGGCCTTATCGCTCGGGTTAGAAACGACGAGTGCTTGCATCGCACCTAATAAAATTTGATATGCTGCGTCATCAAGTTGACCGTCGTCAATTGCAGGTAAAATAACGTTTAAGCTTAAGCGCTGCATCGCTTCCCAACGAGAAAAACCGTTATCGTCAATCGCCACTAACCGCGCTAATTCGTTATTGGAGTATTCGACACTCAGCTTAACCGGGGCTGAAAAATCACGCAGAAACGAGACAAGAGGTTGCTCAGAAAAGTGGCTAAACTCAAAGCTTTGGCTAGCCTGGTCGAGTACCAACATATGCTCCGCCAACTTGCTTCCATCACTCGCAAACAAGGCAATCGACAGTGGAATTTGAAAAGGTTTCTTCGTCGTCTGACCGGGCGTAGGTAAGCAGGTTTGACTAAACTCTAGTCGCAATTTGCCACCACTATAGTGTTGTTTTACACTTACTTCAGGCGTACCAGACTGCGTATACCATAGACGAAACTGACCTAAGTCTGCGCCATTCGCTTTCTCTATCGATTTGACAAAATCTTCTGTGGTAACGGCTTGGCCATCGAAAGTATCAAAGTACAGGTCGGTGCCTTTGCGAAAACCCTCAGCACCCACCAAACTGTGCATCATGCGAATTACTTCGGCGCCCTTATTGTAGACCGTTGCGGTATAGAAATTGTTGATCTCTTGGTAAGAGTCCGGTCTAACGGGGTGCGACATAGGCCCAGCATCTTCCTTGAATTGGTAGGCGCGCAAAAGCTGTACGTCGCGAATACGCTTTACCGAACGAGAGCCCATATCAGCGCTAAATTCCTGATCTCGAAAGACGGTAAACCCCTCTTTTAAACTTAGCTGAAACCAGTCACGGCAAGTGACGCGGTTACCAGACCAATTATGGAAGTACTCGTGGCCAATTACGCTCTCTATACCCTCATAGTCGGTATCGGTTGCAGATTGTTGATCAGCCAATACGTACTTTGAGTTAAACACATTCAACCCCTTGTTTTCCATCGCCCCCATATTGAAGTCATCAACCGCAACAATGTTATAAACGCTTAGATCGTACTCACGACCATAAACCTCTTCATCCCATTTCATTGATGCTTTAAGCGACTGCATAGCATGCTGGCACTTATCAATATTGTGCGCTTGGGTGTAGATGTTTAAATCCACTGACTTACCCGAGACGGTCGTATAGTGACCACTGATGTGCTTAAGATCACCAGCCACTAAGGCAAATAAATAACTGGGCTTAGGGTGGGGGTCAAACCAATGCGCCCAATGCATTTCGCCACTCTCCTCGTTTGAGGTTCGCGCGCCCGAATTCGACGAAAAACACCCTTCGCCGGCGGATTGCAAATCACCATTGGACAACAATACGGGGCAATTCTTGCGGTTTGCAATAATGCGCACATCATAAACACTTAATACGTCAGGCCGATCTGGAAAATACGTGATTCGTCGAAACCCTTCTGCCTCACACTGTGTGCAAAAATTTCCACTCGATTGATACAAGCCCGACAACTCAGTATTCAAATGAGGTACTAATTCGGTTTGAATTTCCAGTTCAAATTCATCTGGCACTTTGTTTATGATCAGCGCAACTTTGGTTAACGTGTAATCGCTGTTGCTCAACGCTTGGCCGTCAAGCTTCAACGAGATCAATCGCATTTTTTCGCCATCTAAAATCAACGGCAACTCGCTATCATCACTGTTTCTTTTTAGCGCTAATGTCGCCGTGATAAGCGTTTTTTCCTGTCCTAAATTCGCCTCGATTGAAATAGTCGGCACCAAAAATGCAGGCGCTTGGTAGTCTTTTAAATAGACCGTGTTATTGCTGACGCTCGGCGCTAGTTCGTTTTCTAACATGCTGGTTTTTCGTCCGAATTAATAAAGTTAGCCCACACCGGCTTAAGTTCTTTGGATAGGTCCTCGGCACTACCAAGGCGCGCCCACGGCTGGTCAGGAGAGTGGAAATCAGAACCAATAGAGGCCAATAGACCAAACTGTAGGCTCAGCTGACCCAACATCGCTGTTTGTTGTTTGTCGGTGGTTGAGGTCGAGACCTCTATACCGCAAACCCCAGCGGGAACCATCTCGACTATTAACCGCGACAATTTCGTGCGCGTAAACTTATATCGATTGGGGTGCGCCAAGACCGCAACACCGCCAGCTTGCGTAATCCAGCCCCCCACGTCTTCTAAGCTAGGCCACTCCATTGGAATGTATCCGGGTTTGCCGCGCACCAGATAACGCTTAAACGCCTGTTTTTTATCTTTTGCATAGCCGTGCTCGACCAGCGCTTGCGCGAAATGCGGCCGAGTTGGTACGCCTCGGTCGCACAGTTGAGCCAAGACGGATTCACGGATGTCGATATTGTGTTGTTCTAAGTCTTCAAACATAGCCTCAGCGCGGTCGGCCCGAAACTGTTTATTAATCGTGACGCCCGCACGCAAAGCATTATTCGTCGGATCGATGTCTAAACCAACAACATGCAATAATTGTTTCTCCCATGTACATGAAAACTCCACCCCATTAATCAAACATAGACCGACGTCGTTAGCTGCTTTACGGGCTTCAGCTAGACCATCCACGGTATCATGATCGGTCAATGCAAGGTGGGTTATACCGTGTTCATGGGCAGTTCGAACCAGTTCAGTTGGGCTGAGAGAGCCATCAGAAAAATACGAATGACAATGTAAATCAACCTTCATCTAATCGGCGCTCATTGCCTTGAAACGGCGGTTCGTTAAGTTCTTCTCGATTGTCACCAGCTAAGTAGTCCGAAGCGTCATAGTCATTGAATTCGTCTAACGGGAACCGATAGATAGGTTCGTATTCAGCGCCAGATGCGGTCAAGACGCTTTCGTACAACACAACTTCGTCGATGATGGTCGCAAACGACACGTTCATTGGGATTGTCCCCGCATAGGCGTTGCGGCTGTGTCGATAACGCCCCAGAGTGACATGGGGGATAAACTTTCGCTTATCGATGAGTATGTCAGTCGAATTAATTGCCGAAATAACTTGCTGATGCAATAAGGTTAAATCGTTACTCTTCTGCGCCATGGCCGCCACCAACTTAGGTCGCGTTTCTGGAAATGGGCTTAGATGACTTAGCACCATTTGGAACTCTTGTTGCACTATTTGATAATCAAGCTGCTCGGCGAGCGACTCAAGCACCGACTCACCTTGCTCACCAAGAAAAGCTAGAGTGATATGATAATTTTCTTGGTCTACCCAACGCACCGCGCTACTTTTGTCCTGATACGACATCTTGGCCGACACGTCGCCAAGCTCGTTGGCGGTCGCTTTGGGTATGGGTAGAGCAATAAAACTTCGAATTGTCATTAAATTCACCCCTTGTCTATTCAGCTCAAGAATACCACCGTCAAACGTCCACGTTAGAGAATTTTAACGCTCTTTCCACACGAGTTGTTGGGTACCAGATAGATTCTTTTCAATTGCTAAAGTTTATCAGTTAGAATAACTTTTGGTGATGACATGAAGATTAATAGATCAGAGAAACAGCAGTTGCTGCAAGCCGTAGCAGAGCTCAAACAAGAACACCGAGAGCTAGACATTGCTATTCATGAAATGGCTGAAAAAGTGCACGCGAATCAACTCGAAATTGGGCGCCTGAAACGACAAAAGCTGATGCTTAAAGACGCTATTGCACGACTTGAAAGCGATCTCATTCCAGACCTGCATGCGTAATTAAACCAAGATAAAGTGCTTTCTAAGCCATCACCCAAACCAACAACACTGAGGTAGACCCCATGCGACACACTCTTCTTGCCCTTGTTATAAGCTCCTCAATTGCTTTCAGTGCGACGACGTTGGCCGATACGTCACTGACTCGTGATATTAAACGCGATTACCAAAACCACTTAGGCCCCTTATTCAAACACTTTCACGCGAACCCCGAGCTCAGCACAGTTGAAAATAAAACCGCTGCGCGCATGGCAAAAGAGCTCGCAAGCGCCGGTTTTGAGGTTACCACAGGCGTCGGTGGTACAGGCGTAGTCGCCATTATGAAAAACGGTGATGGCCCACTAGTCAGTATGCGTGCGGATATGGACGGCTTACCAGTAGAAGAAAAATCAGGCTTGGACTACGCATCTACCGCCAAGCAAGTTGACCCGATTACCGGCAACGAAGTATATGTAATGCACGCCTGTGGCCACGATGTCCATATCACCAGCTTAGTGGGCACAGCTCGACGTATGCAAGCCATGAAAGACCAATGGTCGGGCACGCTGATGTTGATTGTTCAGCCCGCGGAAGAACGTGTGCTTGGAGCAAAAGCGATGATGGAAGACGGGTTGTACAAACGCTTTGGCACACCCGACTTCGGTTTAACCTTTCATGTTTCAAGCGGTATTGAGGCGGGTAAAATCGGCGTTACCGACGGCAGCCCTTTCGCTGGCGCAGACACTGTGGATATTACGATTCACGGCGTTGGTGCGCATGGCGCCAGCCCACATGCGGGTAAAGACCCAATTGTATTGGGCGCACAAATCGTAATGGCGTTGCAAACCTTGGTAGCGCGTGAACTGCCGCCCCGAGACCCCGGTGTGGTTACCGTGGGCTCATTTCACTCCGGCACCAAACACAACATTATTTCCGATAAGGCGGTGCTGCAATTGACGGTCCGAAATACCAGCCTAGAAACGCGCAAGACTCTGTTGGATGGGATCAAGAGGATCGCCGAGAACATGGGCCGTGTCGCCGGACTACCCGATGACAAGCTGCCCGAAGTCGTTGTTTCTGAAGAAAGTGTGCCGCCAACCATCAACGACGCGCCCCTCGCTCAACGTTTACGCGCAGTGTGGTCGGATAAAATGGGCAAAGAAATTCTAAGCGAAAAACCAAACAAAGGGATGGGTGCTGAAGACTACCCCTTTTTCACCACGGACCCTTATATTCCGAGTGTGTACTTTGCCATTGGCGGAACGCCTGAGACGGACTTCGAAGCAGCGGCTAAAGGAGGCGCCCCGATACCAAGTCACCACAGCCCATTATTCAAAATCACACCCGAACCTGCGGTCCGCAGTGGGGTAGAGGCCACCGTTTTAGCAATGATGGAATTGATGGGTAAAAAGTAGACTCTTCTGTATGTAAATTGCGTTTCTCCTAGTTGAGTCCAGATAAGCCAACAGGGTGGTCACAACGTTTTCATGGCCGCGCCTTGCAGCTGAGTGTACTGACGCCCTATCGGGTATTAGATAACATCACCCGAATTAAAAGGTGCAACAGGCAAGGTGCAGCAACGAAGTCTTTCTCGCTGATTAGCTTAAACAACGTTTTATTCGGACAAAGAGTCTAACGCAACAAACTACTTTTGTTGAAAGAGGATCAAACCGTTAAGCAAATTGAAGGCCTCATTGAGCTGGTAGTCTCGCGCCAAAAGCTCGTTTATCTCATCGTCCTTTTTCGCTTTTTTGGACTTTGACTTCTTACTATCTACGTTATCGTTGTCTAGACGCCCAGGTAAATCGTTTTCTTTAATTCGATCATACCCCTTCTCGCGTTCTTTAAATTCTCGATACTCCACCACCACATCAGGGGTAATACCTGCCGCTTGGATCGATTTGCCATTCGGTGTGTAGTAGCGTGCAGTGGTCAGCTTTATCGCTTCGTCATCAGCGATATTAACCACGGTTTGCACTGATCCTTTGCCAAAAGTATCGGTACCCAAAAGCAACGCTCTCTTATTATCTTGCAAGGCTCCGGCTACGATTTCCGATGCGCTCGCTGACCCGCCATTAATGAGCACCACGACTGGTTTTCCTTCTAATAAGTCACTCGGAGAAGCCTTATACTCTTGATCGTTCGCGCGATAGCGACCCTTGGTAGAGACAATCACACCGTCTTGAATAAAGGCATCCGCGATCGAAACCGCAGAAGTAAGCAACCCGCCAGGGTTATTACGCAAATCTACAATTAAACCTTCAAAGCCCTCACTGTCTCGTAGCATTTTTAGTTCTTTACGGAAGTTCTCAGCGGTTGCGATTTGGAATTGCGTGATCCGCAGATAGCCGATTTCATCGCTCAAGCGCTTACGCTTAACGGAACTTAAGCGCACCAGAGCTCGGGTCAAAACAACATCAAACGGTTCTGGCTCAGACTCACGTAAAATGGTTAAAGTAATGCTGGTGCCCGGCGCCCCGCGCATAACTTCGGTTGCTTCGTTAAGGTTCAAGCCGCTGACCGTTTTGCCATCCATTCGAATAATTAAGTCACCCGTCTTGATGCCGGCTTTAGCGGCGGGCGTATCATCGATTGGCGCAACGACTTTAACAAAGCCCTCTTCCATGACTACCTCCATACCTAAGCCGCTAAACGCGCCCGTAGTACCCTCGTTTAATTGCTCAAACCGTTCTTCTTTGAGGTAGACAGAGTGTGGATCAAGGCCACTGAGCATGCCCTCAACCGCATACTCGAGCAACTGCTCGTCACTCACTTCTTCGACGTAATTAAGTTTGATGCGGGTAAAGATATCCGCGAAACTGCGTATTTGCTCAAGGGGTAGCGGTGTTTTGACGTTTTCTTCAAGCGTTGATTCAAGCTCTACACTCGGCTCTTTTTCGCCTTCTTGAGCGTAAGCCCCCGAACTCGTTAATATTGCGATATGCAGCATTACAAATGATGCGCTAGCTACGGTTTTAGAAAAAAGTGATTTTCGGGTTAAGCTCATAATATAATTTTAAAGGCTGTTTTTTATGTGTCTATTGACACCATTTAGCGGGGTCCACTGGGGTGGCATTTTTGCGTATCTCAAAATATAGACCGGGCGACTTCAAACCACCTGTCACGCCAGACTTAGCGATAATCTCATTAGTCTCGACCATTTCCCCAACACGCTTCAGTACACGGTCATTATGACCATATAGGCTGATGTGGTCATCACCATGATCGATAATTATTAATTGTCCATAGCCCTTTAGAAAGTCTGCGAACAGTACACGACCTCTGAAGATCGATTTCACGGCTACCGAGCCATTAGTTGCAAAAAAATGGCCTTCAGCGCGCATGCCCGACTCCGGCAAGCGACCACCAAATTTGCGCTTCGCCACGCCACGCACTGGAAATTGCAAACGGCCCTTTTGCTTTGTAAATCCGCCTTTGACTAGTTTTCGCACTGGCGCGGGGCTTGGCTTGTTTTGCTTTGCGAGCTCACGAGCCCGGTCTTTTGCGCGTTTTTCTTCAATACGCTTTAACTCTGCTGCTTGTTTCTCTAGCTGCTTGACTAGCGACCGCAGTCGTGCGCGATCTTTGTTAAGTCGATCTAATTGCTGCGTATTACTTGCCACTTTTTTATCGAGTTTAGCAATGGTCGCCGCGCGTTTTTTTTTGCTTGCCTCTTGTTTTGCTCTCAACGCTTTTTGTTTTTGTTTATCTTCACTTAACGCAGCGATTGCAACCCGTTGACGACGTTGTAAACTTTCCGCTTCACTGGCTAAACGGCTAAGCTCTGTATATTTTGCCTTTAATGCTGAGGAAAAATAGTTGTGATAATTCACTAAACGGCCGACCGCATAGGGGTTCTCTTGGTTTAACAAACTTTTCAGATAATCGGGTTTACCGTTTTGGTAACGCACTACAAGTAGCTTTCTCAGCGCTAGTCGGTTGCTTTCCTGTGCCTCAGACAGTCGTTGTATTCGTATGTTTACGGCGTCTAATTCATGCTCATTTTTCGCTAACTGGTAATTGGTTTCTTCGATGCTTTTATTCAATTTAGCGATTTCTCTCTCCGTCTTAAACAATTGATCGCGTTCTGATTTTAGCAGCGCTTTATTAGCATTCAGGTTTCGGCTGATGGATTTTATTTGCTTACCAATGGCGCCTATTGACTGCTGGTATGTTTTTTCGCTTGCGGGTGCACTGTTCTGAGCGTGCGCAACAGGCTCGCGCACAGCTAAGTGCAACAAGATCAATAGTATAAGAGGCCCAAATGAGCACGCTGATGAATCGTTTTGTGAGGGTGAGCCTTGCATTAAATGAAGAAAGAGTCCGCTTATTATTTAGCCATTTTTGTGGCGGTTTTGTGCGTTTGGTGTTGTATACTTCGCAACTATTTTGATTATAGCCCGAATATTAAACTAAGCATGTTTTTAGAGTTCGTTAACGCAAATCTTTGGTTGTTTGTAATTTTAGCAGTCGTGTTTAACCTGCTTATATGGTCTTTATTTCAAGGTGTCGTTCAAGGCGCAAATATGGTGTCTGCACTGGAAATGCCTGCCCTACAACGCAAGGGTAAGTCGATCATTCTTGATACAAACAAGGCCGACGAGTTTGCTCGATCCCACATTCCAAATGCTGTCAATTTCGCACTTGAAGACATTAATGCCGAAAACAAAGCTTTGCTTAAGCATAAAGACAAGACAGTAATTGTCACCTGCCAGACCGGGGCGCGCAGCGCCAAAGCCGCAAAAGCGCTAATGGCGCTCGGGTTTACCAATATAAATATACTGCGTGGCGGTTTAGTTGCTTGGTCAAAAGAGAATTTACCACTAAAATCAGCGGCTTGATTAACGCCCGCTGATTCGTTTCCTTTAACGAAACCTATTAATTTTATTTAGAACATTTAATACTGAGATCGATATGGCTGAAGAACACGCCCAACAAAATACCTTTGATATTCGCAAAGTCTACGTAAAAGACATTTCTGTCGAATCCCCGAATGCTCCAGGAATATTTTTAAAAGACCCTGGTGCGCCAGAAGTCGGTGTAGATGCAAGTATCCGTGCAACTAAATTAGAGCAAGATGACTTCTATGAAGTTGTGTTGGGCATGACTATCACGTCTAAAATTGGTGATGAAACGGCTTTTTTAGTTGAAGTCCAACAAGCCGGCGTGTTTCATATCTTAGGCTTACCAGAAGCCGATCTGCCACTAGCCCTTGAAATAGCCTGTCCGAATATCTTGCTGCCCTTTGCTCGTGAAGCCGTGTCAGATTTAGTTGGTAAAGCCGGTTTTCCGCAATTATTGTTATCGCCGATAAACTTCGAAGGCTTATACCAGCAAAAGCTAGCACAGCAGGCAAAAGCTGAACAACCATCAAGCGATACACCCACTCAATAGCCGCTGGCAACACCCAAATTGATAACCGAGCAGCTTATCAATCGCCGGTGTGTATTCCAGGCGTATTTTTAACCGCTTTCGTTAATCAGCCGTCATAAAAGGTTACTAGGTTTTTAATTCCATACGGTTATAATTGGGGGAAAGGACAATAAGAATTAGGCTATGAAAAAACTCACTTCTTGCGCTCGCGTTTCTGCTTTGTTGCTGGTGTTGCTTGCTTCTACGGCATGCACAACCTTGCGACCGAGTGACGACCCAACCCGACAGATTAGCTCTGATCCTCTGGAGGGCTTTAATCGAGGCGTCTATGCATTCAATAATGCGGCGGATAAAGCCGTTTTAAGGCCTGTTGCCAAGGCCTATCATGCAGTTTTACCGGACCCTGTGGAAAACAGTGTTGGTAATTTTTTCAATAACTTAGGCGAGCCTTTAAATATACTCAACAACCTATTACAAGGGAAAGTTGATGGCGCACTAAACTCTACGTATCGTTTTGCGGTTAATAGTACGGTTGGTATCTTAGGCTTTTTTGATGTCGCTAAAGGTTACAAGGTCGAGGCCAAGCCTGAAGACTTTGGTCAAACTATGGCCGCGTGGGGCGTCAAGCCTGGTCCGTATATAATGATTCCGTTTCTCGGCCCCAGCACCTTACGAGATGGTGCTGGTCGATTCGTTGATACGGCAATACTGTTTCCTAACGAAGAAATAACCGACTCTAACCAAGGTCGATTAGGCCTAACGATACTTAACATTGTCGATACACGTGCAGGGCTATTGGGCTTAGACAGCACCTTAGATAACCAACTAGACCCGTACTTGTTTCTAAAGAATGCGTATGACAATAACCGCCTTAACGCCGTTTACGACGGGTCACCGCCAAAACAAAATGACGATGATTTAGAGTTCTAAAATTCCGTCTTTTCAAATAAGGTAAGGCGGTATGGCCTATTACGCGGTTGGCGATATCCAGGGTTGCTATGACCCGCTTGCCCGATTGCTCGAGCGAGTTAACTTTGACACTAGTAAGGACACTTTACTGTGTGTGGGTGATTTAGTAAACCGGGGACCAAAGTCTCTTAAGACTCTTCGATTATTGAAATCACTTGAAAATCAATGTGTTAGCGTTCTCGGTAATCACGATATCCATTTACTTTCAATGATCTATGGTGTGCGGCAGCCGCGCTCACACGACTCTCTTAACAAGATAATCAACGCGCACGACGCGCACGAGCTCGCTGACTGGCTGCGAGAGAGGCCTCTTCTGGTCGTCAATGAGGTACGACGTTACGCGCTGTGCCATGCCGGTATTTATCCGTGGTGGACTCTAGACCAAGCGAGAAAGCACGCAAAATCAGTGGAGCGCATTTTTAGAAACGAAGAAAAGTGCATCAAACTATTAGGTAAAATTTACAGCAACCACCCTAGTCGCTGGTCGGATAAGTTAGCTAAGGTTGAGCGTAAAAGGTTTATTATTAACGCGTTTACACGTATGCGTTTTTGTAGCCCAAAAGGTGAGCTAAACCTAACAGAAAGCGGTTTTATCGGTAAATCTAATAAAAATCGTATCCCCTGGTTCAATATCGAGAACGATAGCCTTAGTGAGTACCGAGTGATATTTGGTCATTGGTCTGCCGCCGGTTTAGTCAATACTCCGCAATTTCTTGGTTTAGATACGGGGTATGTTTGGGGGCGAGAGATGACATTGGCGAAAATACCAAAGCAAGCAAATAAGAAAATAACACTATACACTCAACCACATGACTAAATTTGTAACCGACTTAAGTGACCAAATAGTGGTTTCTACTAAAACAGGCTTCGTACCACAGCAATCAGATGCCAAAGCGAATAGGTATGTGTTCTTCTACGAAGTAACTATCCATAACAAGTCTAATTCATCGGTTCAGCTAATCTCTCGACACTGGGTAATCCAGGATGCGAATAGAAAAATAGAAGAAGTTTACGGAGAAGGGGTTATTGGAGAGCAACCCCATATTCAACCCGGAGAAAAATATCAATATACCAGCGGCGCTGTATTAGAAACCGAAATGGGCACAATGGAAGGCCGGTATTTTATGCTACAAAAATCAATCGATAATGAGTCCATTGACTTTGAAATAGCGATACCCAAATTTATTCTAAGTGTTCCGAGAACCTTGCATTAGATATTTTTTTAATCTCGGGTAATTGATTAATTTTTAGGCAAAAACAGTGTTTAAAATAGCCCCGTTTTAGATGATTAAACGAGGCTTATCCCATGTCTTAGAAAAAGATTTACGTGAGCGCGATTAAAAATTTAGTTTTTTACTGTTTATCATTCGCAACTTATTGATTATAAAAAGGAAATTAGACATCTAGATTATTTACTCTGAACGCGTTTTTTTCGATAAATTCACGTCGTGGCTCGACTTGATCGCCCATCAGGATGGTGAACGTTTCATCCGAGGATACGTCATCATCTATCACTACTTTTAACAAACGACGAACCTCAGGGTCCATTGTTGTTTCCCAAAGTTGATCCGGGTTCATCTCACCCAAACCTTTGTAGCGTTGAACATTGAGGCCTTTCTTTGCACTGCTCATTAGCCAATCCAACGCGTCAGAAAACTCGCTACATTCTTGCTCACTTTCTCCTCTCTTAACCAACATGCTACTACCTAAAGTGGATTCCAGTTTGTCCGCTAGGGCTTTGATCGATGTATATTCTGGTGAACTCCAAAATGCTGCACCAAACTCGGTTTCCGTTGTCATGCCATGTAGACGTTTTTCAATATTAAGCGTAGTGGTACCATTTTTTTGTACTGTCAGCTTATAATTTGGTGACTCATAACCTTCTTTATTAAGAATGGCTTCGATACCTTTTAATACATCTTCGTTTAGTTTGGTGTCATCGACAGACTGATCAATCAATGCCTTTAACACGGCGGAATCATAGTCTTTGCTTAGACGCTTGATGGTTTTTTCAACTGATAGATACTCTCGGCAAAGCTTTGCTAAATCATCGCCTCTGACGCTGTTTGAGGTCGTTGAGTTAATCACTTCCGCTTTGTTCAATGCGAGTTCTAATAGATACGCCTCGAATTCGATATCATCTTTAACATAACGCTGCGACTTGCCTTTGCCTATTTTATACAACGGTGGTTGTGCAATATAAATATACCCCTTCTCGATAAGCTCGGGCATTTGACGATAAAAGAAGGTAAGTATTAGCGTTCGGATGTGTGAGCCATCCACGTCGGCATCCGTCATGATAATAATACGATGGTAACGTAACTTCTCGATATTGAAGTCGGCAGTACCGATACCTGCACCCAGCGCGGTAATCAAAATTGTGATTTCATCTGACGTAAGCATTTTATCAAAACGTGCTTTTTCAACGTTTAATATCTTACCTTTAAGTGGCAAGATTGCTTGAAACGAGCGGTCACGGGCTTGCTTAGCTGAACCGCCCGCAGAGTCACCCTCCACCAGATAAATTTCAGAAAGTGCCGGATCTTTGTTCTGGCAGTCTGCTAATTTGCCTGGCAGACCACCCAAATCAAGTGCACCCTTTCTACGGGTCATCTCTCGAGCTTTGCGTGCAGCGTCGCGCGCTCTGGCGGCATCTACAATTTTCTCCGCTATTTTCTTAGCTTCCGTGGGGTTTTCCAGCATGAAATCATTTAATTTTTCATTCATAACCGATTCAACTATGCCCTTCACTTCTAAAGAAACAAGCTTGTCTTTAGTTTGTGATGAGAACTTAGGATCAGGAACCTTTACCGAAAGCACCGCTGTTAGACCTTCTCTTGAATCGTCGCCACTGACACTGACTTTCTCTTTCTTCGCTAAGCCTGACTCTTCAATATAGTGGTTTAATGTGCGAGTTAGGGCACCTTTGAAACCAGATAAGTGAGAACCACCATCGCGTTGTGGGATATTGTTCGTAAAGCACAGGATGCTTTCTTTATAAGAATCATTCCACTGGAGAGCAACCTCGACGTGAACACCATCTTTTTCGCCCGTTACACTAATGATGTCTTTGTTTAGCGGAACTTTCATTTTATTCAGGTGTTCAACAAACGCTGAAATCCCACCCTCATACTTAAAAACATCTTTCTCTTGAGTGCGCTCATCCGCCAGTTCAATGCGAACACCAGAGTTTAAAAAAGATAACTCACGCAAGCGTTTTGCTAAGATCTCATAACTGTATTCTGTGATCGCGAATATTTCGGCACTCGGCTTAAAGGTAACCTTTGTTCCCGTCACGCTAGTACTACCGATTTCTTTTAGATCTTCTTGAGGAACACCCAGGTGATACTCTTGAAAGTACGATTTACCGCCACGATTAATTTCCAGTTTCAACCAATCAGACAAGGCATTTACAACCGAAATGCCCACACCGTGTAAACCACCAGAGACTTTATAAGAATTGGAGTCAAATTTACCGCCTGCGTGCAAGACTGTCATAATAATTTCGGCCGCTGATTTCCCCTCTTCTTCAAGAATACCCACCGGTATTCCTCGACCATCGTCCCAAACAGAAATAGAGTTGTCTTGATTAATAACGACGTTGACACCCGTACAATGACCAGCCAGCGCTTCATCAATTGAGTTGTCGACCACTTCAAACACCATATGGTGCAATCCGGTACCATCATCAGTATCACCAATATACATTCCAGGGCGCTTTCTAACCGCGTCTAAGCCCTTTAAAACCTTAATACTATTGGAATCGTAACTCATTCTTTTTATCTTCTGAAAAGGGGTATTTAAGGCCCAGAATTATAGCAAATATTCAACCTCAACACAGCAAGTCTTGCACTCACTTTAAGCTCAAAAACACAGAATAATTATGCTTGCGTTCAAATATGTTTCACGTGGAACATAAGGTCGATTTGATTTAAAAAGGACCGTAAGTTAAAGAATGTTCCACGTGAAACACTCTTACGCTAAAAGAAAAAAAGCCGCTGCCTTTATCAGGCAGCGGCTTTTGAATAAATAGAGTCTGACTAACTAATTAGAGGCGCATCGGCATAATTAAATACAGGGTTTCATCAGAGTCTTGGGCATGAAATGTACAACTAGTGTTCGGGTCCAATAAGCCTAAATCTATATATTCCGACTCACAGGCTTTTAACGCTTCCAGCAAATAATTTACATTAAAGCCAATTTCCAGTGCCTCACCATCGTAAGTAACTTCCATCTCATCTTTCGCATGTTCTTGGTCTGGATTGTGGGACCGTACCTCAAGCAGGTTATTTCCAACACTAAGAGACACACCTCGAAATTTCTCGTTACTCAATATCGCGGCACGGCTTAAGATATTAATTAAGTTCTCGCGGTGAATAATGACGTGCTTGTCTAAGTTAGCAGGAATGACTTTTTCATAATCAGGAAAACGCCCATCAATAAGCTTTGAAATAAACATAAAGTGGCCAGATTGAATTGATATGTGGCTCGCATTTAACTTGACGTTTACAAGGTCATCGCTTCCCGCATCTAAAAACTTCCCTATTTCTATTACAGCTTTACGAGGAATAATACTTTGAACAAGGTCTATTCCCAAGGAATCAATCATTACCTGTGTCTTAGCGAGACGGTGGCCGTCAGTTGCGACAGATAAAATATGATTGTCGTGGATTTCTAACAATAAGCCATTTAGAAAATAGCGCACATCTTGTTGCGCCATGGAAAAAGATGTTTGAGTTAACAAGCCATTTAATTGAGTTTGAGTAAGATCGAACTCGTGTTTCCATTGCGTCTCTTCTAACCGAGGGTAGTCATCAGCACCCAGTGTTTGGAGTGTGAACCGACTTTTACCAGCCTTTACCACCATCTTGTTGTCTTGCTCAACAATCATTGTAAGTAGCGATTCATTGGGTAAGGATCGACATATATCATAAAGCTTCCTAGCGGATACTGTCGTTTTGCCATTAGACCCTTCTACACCCTCAACCCGAGTCGTTATTTCGGTTTCTAGATCTGAGCCTATCAAGGTAAGAGTTGAGTTTTCGAGTTCTAAGTAAACATTTCCTAATATAGGCAGAGTTTGTCTTTTTTCTACCACGCCGATTATTTGAGAAAGAGGTTTCTCTATCACTTCTTTTTGTATATTTATATTCATGGTGTCTTATTTAGATCTTTCTATTACTCTTACTATTAGGGTCGTTGATAACTCGAATAAGCTTAAAACATCGTTATTTATCAATAAGATATCACTTTAATGGCTTGTTGATAACTGTATATGATAAGTCTTGAAAAGCTGTGGATGAATTGTGGATAAAAGTTACCCAACGATAATACAGCATTTATACCGAAGTTATCCACAGGCTATTAACAGCCGTCGTATTATTGGGAAAAGTTCATATATTAAACGGACAGAATTTTCTGCAAACTCGCGTAGTCCTCTTTAATCTTCGAGTCGGTTCTAGTTAATTCATTTACTTTTTTACAGGCGTGGATGACCGTTGTGTGGTCCCTGCCACCAAATGCATCACCTATATCCGGCAAGCTCATGCTGGTTAGTTCTTTGGCAAGAGCCATCGCTATTTGTCGTGGTCTTGCTATTTGTCGATTACGCCTTTTCGACTTTAAGTCTGCCACCCGGATTCCGTAAAAATCGGTTACCGTTTTTTGGATATTTTCTATGGATATTTTTCGCTCTTGAAACAAGGTCAGGTCTTGCAAGGTATCTTTAGCCAAATCAATATCAATCTCTCTGTTAGAGAACCGTGAACTAGCAACTAAACGATGCAGTGCCCCTTCGAGCTCTCGCACGTTGGAACGAATTTTCTTTGCGACTAAAAAAGCGACGTCGTCGGCAAGGTCAATTTTGTTTTTGCGGGCTTTATTTTTTAATATGGCGACGCGGGTTTCCAGCTCGGGTGGATCAATTCTGACGGTCAGCCCACTTTCAAATCGAGAGGTTAGTCTTTCTTGTAAATTGTTGATTTCTTTGGGGAATTTGTCGCTTGTTAGAATTATTTGAGCCCCAGTTTCAAGTAATGTGTTGAAGGTGTGAAAGAACTCTTCTTGCGATTTGTCTTTGTCAGCGAAGAATTGGATATCATCGATTAGCAGAGCATCTAAAGACCGATAATAGTTTTTAAATTTGTTCATGGTGTTTGTCTCAATGGATTTAACCATATCGGATACAAACCGCTCTGAGTGCACGTAGGCCACGTGGGCGCTCTTACTGTTTTGCTTTATTAAATTCCCGGCGGCATGCATAAGGTGCGTTTTACCCAAGCCGACCCCTCCATATATAAACAGCGGGTTATATGCAGTACCTGGGTTTTCGCTAACCTGTTTGGTTGCCGCGCGTGCAATTTGGTTCGATTTTCCCTCGATGTGGTTTTCGAAAATGAATGTCGCGTTGAGCACATTCGTACCAAAGGGCGTGCTTGTATTGCTCTGATCATCTAATAATTCAGCAGCAGCGGTGTTGGTTTTCACCGCTATTGTTTCACTTGGTTTTGGTGCATCTAGTGCGATTACCACTTGCTTGCCTTCGCCGGCAAAGTGTTGCGCTGCGGTGTTTAAGTGTTCAAGCAGGTTATCGTCCAACCAATCTTTAATAAATCGATTTGGCGCGTAGAGAATAAATTCAGCATCCGAATCGTCAGCCCGCAAAGGCCGAACCCAGGTGTGAAATTCCCGTTCTTCCATTTGGTCTTCTAATTTTGAAAGACACTTGTCCCACAGGACGACATTTTGCATGTTGACTAACCGGCGTAAAATCTGATGATGTTAAGTGTTGGGCGAGCAAGTAGAGTGGCTAAAATCTCACTCTAAGTCCGCGCTCCCCAACTCGCTAAGCGGCCGATTAATATACCGCTCGTGGGCTAAACTTTACAAATGGTTTGGCGCTTTTATTTCAAGGTAATTCGCTATAACTATTTCACGAAGTTAGTCTTAAGCTTTGCTCTGCAAGTAAGTGACAAAATAACTGAAAGAATTGCCATATCATATTGACTCTGAACAACAATATCAGTACCTTTGCAACCCGCTTGAAGCTCGGCGCTGAAACAGCTTAATTACCTGTTTAGATTTGGTAACGCTTAACTCTACGTTGATATCTCTATTTGGTTTATCTCGTTGTTTATGGCTATATATCCCGTGTATATTGCTTGTGACTGGTAAATAAATAGATAACTGCTTGATACGTGATTCGTTAAACGCTATCAAACCGTCAGCTTCGCGGTAACTAGTTAGCAACCCCAGCCTCATTATTGGGCTGGTACTTATATAAGGTTATTTAAAATGAAACGTACTTTTCAACCCAGCCAGATTAAGCGTAAGCGTACTCACGGCTTCCGTGCTCGTATGCGCACTAAAAGCGGTCGCGCTATCATTAATGCTCGTCGTGCCAAGGGCCGCGCGGTATTAACAGCGTAAGCTTTGATTGATTCAGTCTGGCTCTTAGTAGAGCTGGACTGAATAATTCTTATTTAGCTATTCCCGTCTATTGGCCTCTCCTGTCAATCAAGGTTCTTCTGATCTTAGTATTTCAGGTTTTAGTTTCCCCGCTGAAACGCGATTAAAAACGCCCGCCGAATATCAAGACGTTTATAAAAGTAAGCAGTGGGGTGGCAGCCAACACTACACATTCAATGTGTTAGCGTGTTGTGGCAAAAGCCAACTCGGCGTCACGGTGTCTAAGAAAGTATCGAAACTAGCGGTTGATAGAAACCGGATAAAGCGTCAAATTAAAGAGTTTTACCGTCACCACCAAGGCGAACTGCTTGCTGCCAAGTTAGTTATAACAGCGAAGCCAAGCTGTAAAAAAGCCGGTGATGACGAGCGATTAAAAAGTTTAAATGAGCTATGGATCAAGGTCCTCAAGTGGCAGCGTTGGCACCAGCGTCAAGCCCAAACGTCACCGCCCTGCCCTCAAAAAAACTGACGTAAATACCTAATGTTTGTTCGGATACTACAAAACGTTTTCAAGGTTTACTACTGGGTTCTAAGCCCATTACTGGGTAACCGCTGCCGTTTTGCGCCAAGTTGTTCGGAGTATGCACATCAGGCATTAGAGCATCACGGCGTCATCAAAGGGCTTTGGTTAACGACCAAACGTTTGTGTCGATGTCACCCGTGGGGTGGTCATGGGTTTGACCCGATACCAAGCAACAACAGTGACGCCGAAAAAGGTCACGATTAATAGCCAAATTATCCCCTGTTTTATACACCCCTATTAAGGTTAGAATACGCCCCTTATACGCCTTAATAATTAAGCCAACGACTAGCTGGACCTATTTTCTAATTATGGAAACCCAACGTAATTTACTTACCGTTTCATTGGTAGCCATTTGTGCAATTTTGTACTTTAAGTGGATCGATTTCTCGGCACTGAAAAATGCACCTCAAGCCACCACTCAGATAGCGTCCGAAGTCCCCGATGCTGGTAGCCAAGCGCCGGTTATAAACAATACTGTGGACCAAGCCAGTGTTCCTTCGGCCGGTGACGTCGATGTACCGCAAGCTGTAGAGCCGAGTCAGCCAAGTACGCTAATAACGGTGACTACTGATATGGTTGTCGCCAAGATCAACCCTATCGGTGGCGTCATTGAGCGATTAGAGTTGCGCCAGCACCCCGAAGCCATAGATGAGCCTAACATTGGCTTCGCACTGTTAAAGAAAGAGCCCGGTGAAACCTTTATTACGGAAGACGGTTTGTCCGCGGTCGGTGGTCAAGCCCCAAACCATTTGCAACCGTATCAATACGATCAAACGAGCTACGATCTTGGTTCTGACGGGTCTGTGAGTGTCCCACTAACCTGGGTCTCTGAGAGCGGTATTAAGTTTGTAAAAACCCTGACCTTTGCCCGCGATAGCTACGTTGTTGATATTAACTACCAAGTAAATAACACCAGCAGTTCAGCGTGGAAGGGAAAGTTATACGGCCAATTTAATCGCACCGAGCCCACGAGCTCGGGAGGGGGCTTCGGTCAATTACCAAGCTATACGGGTGCCGCGATTTACGAGCCCGATGAAAAATATCAAAAAATTGACTTCGACGACATTGTTGATCGCGATGCTGATGAGCGCAAACGCAACAAAGCGCAAGACCTCGTGCCCAAGAATAGCTTAACTACCAGTAGTGGTTGGGTTGCGATGATGCAACATTACTTTGTTGGTGTATGGTTGCCGCCCGAAGGAGAGAAGAAATTCTTTACTAATTCGAACTTGAAAGCGAATCCAAATTATCGAGCCGGTTTCACGTCGGATTTTCTAGTAGTAGAGCCCGGGCAGTCAAACTCGATCGGCACTAAGGTCTATTTGGGCTCAAAAGAAACCGCGCGGCTTAACCGCTTGGAAAACGAAGATAGCATAGACGGTGTTCATCTTACTGTGGACTATGGGTTTTTAACTTTTATCGCTGACCCGTTATTTTTTGCGCTTAGCTGGATTCATAAAATCGTCGGAAACTGGGGCTGGGCGATTATATTTTTGACCATTCTTATTAAAGCCTTGTTCTACCCTCTGTCGGCGGCCAGCTATCGCTCAATGGGTAAGATGAAAAAATTGCAGCCGCGCATGCAAACGCTAAAGGAACGCTATAAAGATGACCGCCAAAAATTTCAAACTGAAATGATGGCAATGTATAAAAAGGAAAAGGTAAACCCCGCCGGTGGTTGTCTACCAATCTTGATTCAAATACCGGTCTTTATTGCCTTGTACTGGGTGTTGCTTGAAAGTGTTGAAATGCGCCACGCACCGTTTGCGCTTTGGTGGCAAGACTTGTCGGCGCCAGACCCTTATTACGTATTACCTGTATTAATGGGGTTAACGCAGTTTTTAATGATGAAGCTGAACCCTGCGCCGATGGACGACATCCAAAAGAAAGTCATGATGATCATGCCCTTCGCTCTGATGTTCCTATTTATGACGTTCCCACAAGGTTTGGTGTTGTATTGGGTCGTTAATAACATTTTGACCATGGCGCAACAGTGGTTTAACTACCGCCAGCAAGAACAGAACGCGTAAGGACGTTTGCTCTGAAAAACGGCAACAACAATATGGCTGCTATCGATACGATAGCGGCGATAGCGACGCCGCCGGGCAAAGGTGGCGTAGGCGTTATCCGCCTATCCGGGCCTTTAGCACAGAGTGTTGGCGAGCAAATAAGTCGCCGCCGGCTAACTCCCCGTCAAGCCCATTATGCAAAATTTCAAGATTCCAACGGTGATGTAATCGATACAGGTTTAGCGATTTATTTCGCGGCCCCAAACTCCTTTACCGGAGAAGATGTTTTAGAGCTACAAGGCCACGGTGGTCCGGTGATTCAAGATTTGCTGTTAAAGGAGTTGTTACAGCTTGGTGCTCGACAAGCTCGCGCTGGCGAGTTTTCGGAACGCGCTTTTCTTAATGATAAAATTGATTTGGCTCAAGCTGAAGCGATAGCCGATCTAATTGATAGCAGTACCGCCCAAGCCGCGCGTGGGGCCATGCGCAGCTTGCAAGGTGAGTTTTCGAATAAAGTACACCGCTTATTAAAAGAACTCATCCACCTGCGGATGTACGTAGAAGCGGCGATCGACTTTCCTGAAGAAGAAATAGATTTTCTTGCCGATGAAAAGATTGTCAAGAGTATTGAAAACGTACAATCAGAGTTAGCCACCACGATTAAGCAGGCCGGTCAGGGCGCAATTTTACGAAGTGGTTTTCACCTTGTTATTGCAGGCAAGCCAAACGCGGGAAAGTCTAGCCTGCTCAACGTTTTATCTGGCCGTGAGTCAGCAATAGTGACCGAGATACCGGGTACCACTCGCGACATCGTCACAGAAACCATCGATATTGATGGCTTACCCGTGCATATTATTGATACGGCTGGGCTTCGAGATACTGACGACACGGTTGAGAAAATAGGCATTCAACGGGCCCGAGCCGCGATCGATCAAGCTGACCACGTGCTGTTAATTGTCGATATTAATGATACCGAACACGTCAGCCATTTCGAGTTTGATTCGAGTAAAACAACGGTCGTTTATAATAAAGTAGACCTGTTTCGTGAGCCTGATGATGCTAAACGCTTAACTATATCGGCAACACTCGGTATTGGCATCGACGAGTTGAAAGCGCAAATTAAAACGTTGGCGGGCTATTCCCAGGAAAATGAAACGGTGTTTACGGCACGCCGTCGTCATGTAACCGCGTTGTGCGACGCCAAGGACGCGGTTAACCGAGGCTTAATGCAACTAAAAATACACAATGCAGGAGAGTTATTGGCGGATGAACTTCTGCAAGCGCAAAACGCATTAAACGAAATAACCGGCGAATTCACCGCCGATGATCTGCTTGGTGAAATCTTCAGCGGCTTTTGCATCGGTAAATAAATTAACTTTTCACCACTTTTTTACCACTTTTATCTCTTCACCCCTACTATGTGTCGATGTTGGGAGTGGGTAAATCAGAATCGCGTCTTCTGCTCGCGGGATCATTAGCAGTGCTTACGCATGCGTTGTTAATTACGACGACTCTTCAGACAAGTAAACCGGTCACTCGGTCAGCGCACACCGTCTCGGTAACCTTGTTAAAAGAGGAACAAGAGGAAGACCGTGCACCGAAAGAAGAGCCGAGTTCAGCCGACGACCAAGTGGCGCAGCAGGCAAAGGAGTTCGCAGATACACACGTTGTGTCCGAGATTGAGGTTGGCGATGAAGGCCCCGAGCCGACACTGGAGACTCCCAAAGTGCGAATACAAACCTCAATAAGCGGCGATTTACTTAAGAAATTCGTACAAAGTGAAACGCGCAGGTACCAAAAGAAAAACCCAGCTTCAGTTTCACAGTTTAGTAATACATTTATCAAAACCGTTGAAAAGGTAGAGGAGATCGAACTCGATTCAAGAGAGGCCCGTGCTTATATCCGGGGCACAAGCAATTTCGCGACGCAAGACAAACATGGCAATCGAACTTGCTATGGAAAAATAGAAAATTTTCAGGATATTACTGCTGGGCCAAGCTACGTAGCAAATGACTGCACACCGCTAAAGAAATTCGAATTAAACCTAAATAAACCTAATAACGGTTGGATGAACCGTTAACAAGCGTTACAAATAACGAACATATAAAGGATTTTTCATAATACTAGACAAAAGGTCTGGTTTATTCCGCGTGTATTTGGTAAAACCAAGCGCGTTGTTCCCAAGTTTACGTCTTACGCAGTTATCGAATCATAAGAAGTTACGCTAAATCACGGTTTTGCCGACGAGGGTGAATGAAGCTAAGTGCCGCTAAAATGAAGAGTATTCGCTCGAGTCGAACCTTAGCGTCGATCTTGTGCGTACGCACTCAGGAGATACGGTGAACAAGAAAACGCTATTACTTGTGGCCCTCATTCTGGTGGTGACATTGGTGTATTACTTATGGC
Organism: uncultured Arenicella sp.; assembly: GCA_938048185.1. Classification (GTDB taxonomy): domain Bacteria; phylum Pseudomonadota; class Gammaproteobacteria; order Arenicellales; family Arenicellaceae; genus Arenicella. The sequence continues at coordinate 85,624 of CALIVT010000009.1, read as the reverse complement.
CGAAAAGTAATGAGGCCGATGTTTCGTCCGACAAAACATTGGTCGCTCCCCCGGTGAGCTTGCAAACACAGGAAGCGTCAACGGTTGTACCGAAAAAGAAGATAAAGGAAGACGGCTCAGAGCCAAGCGAAGACCCGTACGCAAATGAGGCAATACGCGCCCAACTATTACAGGTTGCCGATTTATACGCCGAAGCCTCTAAATACCCACACACCTCTCAACCAATCCGCAACCCAGATTTAGCCAGAGACCCAAAACCTTTTGAGGAAACTGAGGTCGACACCCCCTTTCCACTGGAAGACCAAGATCAGCCGATTCGTTTACTAGCAGCCGTTGATCGCTATCAATATTTCCTTGGCGACTCAATCACCGCTCGGCTGCATGTGGTTGGTGCACCTGCTGACACTTTTGTGCAAGCGAAAGCCACGATAAGTGGTTCGCAAGGCGATACGCCATTGACTGCTACCCTAAACCCCGATGATGAAACACTTACTAGTTTTACGAGTAGTTTTGATACACGGGTTGCTCCCCGTGGCATGTTGAGCAATGAGATGATGCTTAAACTGCAGGTAGAAATTGGTGATGAGACATTATTCACAACAGTGCCGTTTCGTTATGCAGAGGCGGCGGCACAGCTCATCGCTGTGCCATACGCAAGACAAGAGGCTGATAACCTGGCAATCACTCTACAATACAGCGTATTTCAAGCTGGTTACTATTTCGTTCGGGCTATTTTAGAAGACGCCAGAACCGGCCAGCCTTTGCTACAACTACAGGGCGAAAGTAGACTAAACCAAGGTAACAGCACGTTACAACTCAATGCCCACATTAGCGCGCTACGGGCGATGGGCTCAGAAGGCCCTTATGTGTTGCGCAGCGTGCAAACACACAGAGGTGCGGAGGTTGGTGAAACTTATGATGTGCCAGCGTCGACCTCGCAAGCACGTTTTAGTGTTCCCGGTTTCCCGTTTGAGCAATACGACGATATCCCATATCAGGATGATCAAGCGGCTGAACGATTAGAGTTTTTGGAAAGCTTCGGCGCGCAAGACCGAGAAACCGTAGAGCCTACACAATAAGAGAGACGAGCCAAGTTTAAACAATAAATAATAAGAGGGCCGTGTTTTTGGTAGGCCTCATCAAGCGATTAATGCACCATAAAGAGTGCCGATCAGATAGTTAAATCAGCAATAGATAGTCACCAGAGGAAAACCATGAAAAAACGAATTATATTGGTTCTATTAACCACCATGTTGTGTAGCGGCGCTGCATCCGCAAAGCTAAACGGCAAAAATGTCGTGCTCGTTCACGGCTTTCAAGCCGACGATTTAAAGAACCGCCCGGGAGCAAGTGCACAACAAAACAACGCCAACAACTATTGGAGTGACTACTGGGGAAACCGAGCCGAACGAACTCTATATTGGCCCTCGCATGAGCGAGTCACAGGCAGAATAAAAGACACGATACGGACCCAAATAAAGAGTTTAGAGTCTGCTAGAACGTGTGCTAACGGCTGCGTTTTTGTTACGCATTCAACCGGCGATTTAGTGTTGCGTGATGCGTTAACTCGTCTTGGGCAGTGGGGAGTAAATCAAAACAATTTTAAAGTTACCGCGGTTCTAGACTTCGCTGGCGCTGGTGGCGGAACCGAGATCGCTGATATCGCGGTTAACGTTGCAAACGGTAGTGGCGCCGTTAACGCGGTTCAAAAAGCGGCTATTAGGGCGGTTCTAGGTTTCGATCCCACACCCACGCGTATTGGTGTTTTGAATGACTTGCGGCCCGCGAACGCACGTCAAATAGCGCGCAATAATAATGTGTATCCGCGTTTGCGTTTTGTTGGTGAAGGCACCGAGTTTCTCGGCGCAACTAAGTTGTTTATTAAGGGTGGCGATGACAGCGTTGTGCCACTACACAGTGCCTGTGGTGCGAGCTCGAATGGCTCTTACGATTCGTGCAGCCGTTCGGTTCGTGTTAATGGCCAAGTCCGGTCATCGAATGGGCCAAGTTCGCTCTTGTTTAATCATTACGCTGTACTGATGGGCGAGAGTACCGCGCATAGCGAGGCCATCAACAATGATAGAAGTGGCGACTTTACTACCGTAACGAATAACACAACCCGAGGCCTAAGCCTGGATTTCAGCACCAGCACTGCACGCAAATGGTGGAGCTGGCGTTATAGAGTTCGCTTGGTAAATAACGGAAGCCGCAAGAGCATGTCGGCGAACGTATACGACACACTAAACAACTAACCCACCCTACTTGACAGAGGCCCTCGAATGTCGAGGGCCGACCTCTGATCGCAATACGGATGAGGTTCAATTACAACCCTGCACTAGCACCATGTCGAGACCTGACGAATACTATTTCAAAGAAGGGTGTTTCATCGAGGAATGGCATAATTCCGTGCATGATGAACCCCTATCAGTCGCGCGGGTAAGAGTCCAAAAATCTGAAACCACCAAGCTACACGCTCTGAAAAGCACAACTGAACGCTATGTGATACTTGAAGGCACAGCCATTGTCACGGTCGCCGAAAAGTCCTGGCCGATAAACGAAGGCGACGTGGTGACGATTTTGCCCGATCAGCCGCAAAAGATACAAAACACAGGCGAAAGCGATTTAGTCTTTCTGGCCATTTGCACGCCACGATTTGACGTACAGAACTATCAAGAGCTTTAACACCAATTAATAAGTTAGGGAACGCTATGAAAAAATTACTACTATTAATCAGCCTCTCGTGGCTAGCCTGCGTATCGAGCGCCGCGCATGCTAACTACACAAAAACGAAATACCCAATTGTCTTGGTCCACGGTTTTTCCGGGTTTAATAATGTTGGCGGTCTAATTGGTTATTTCCATACCGTTCCGTATAACCTACGCAGATCAGGTGCAAAAGTATATGTACCGTCGGTCTCTGCGTTTAACTCATCTGAAGCGCGCGGTCAGCAATTGGCTAACTATTTAATGACCCTGCCTGAAAGCAAGTTCAACCTAATTGGCCACAGCCAAGGTTCTCCAACTTCCCGTGTCGCTGCCGCGCTTGTGCCACAAAAAGTGGCGTCGGTCACGTCTGTAAACGGCGTTAATAATGGTTCAAAAGTGGCTGACGTACTCTTAGGCTTGGTGCCACCGGGCGTTGGTCAAAACTTGATCGCAGGTATTCTCAACTCAGCCGGCAGTTTGATCAACTTTTTTTCCGGGTCTAGTAATCAACAAGACGCCTTAGCCGCAGCCCAAACCCTTAGCACTGCTGGCTCACAACAGCTAAATAGCATTTTGGATAACAAAGGAATTAGTTCAAATTGTCAGTCACTGTCGGAGAATGTAAACATCAACGGATACAGTATCAAAATGTACTCATGGAGTGGTAAAAGGCCGGTTACGAATGTGTTTGATCTAACGGATGGGTTCTTAGCTACAACTGGACTGGCGTTTGGGTTTGAGAAGAACGACGGTCTGGTTGATGTCTGTTCGGCTCGGTTAGGTCGAGTTATTAGTACCAACTACAACTTAAATCACGTCGACGCGATCAACCACTTATTTGGCGTTCGTGGGTGGACCAACCCTGTCTCGTTGTATCGCTCTCAAGCGAACCGCTTGAAAAACGCCAACCTATAAGCCAACCCCCTGAGAGTATAAATAGCATTGTGATCAAAAAGGCGGCGAACAGAAAAGCCGGGCTTTTTATTGCCACCACATCTGTGTTTTTAGCGCTACTGTGGTGGTTTGATGCCCTTGTAACATCTTACCAAGCGCAACGCGAGAAGCAAGAATTGCCCCTTGTTCTTGAACCAGTACTAGCACCAAATGAGGCCGTAATCGACAAAAGGGTTAGCCGCACAACGCCGAGGCAACATGATCAAAGCGTTATATCATCAAGTTTGCAGGGTACCGACATTGATGGTGCGTTGAGTGTGGGGGCAGACGGGCAACTGATTGTAAATTTAGGCGTAAGAGATTTTTTCGATTACTTTCTTAATACCGCTGATGAGGTCGGCGCCGAAGCAGCGATTGCTGAAGTGACCCGATATATTGAGACCTACTTGCCGGCTGAGGCGCGATTACAAGCACTGTCGCTTTTTGAAAACTATTTGCGCTATAAGAGAACCGAGTTTGAGCTTCAGCAAGCGCCACTAACCCAAGAGCGGGTGTCGGACGCCGATGCGTTAGTTGTGCTAAGAGAAAATTTTAACCAAATGCGGTCCGAGCGATCTAAGTTGTTCACCCAAGACGAACAAGCCGCACTGTTCGGGTTGGAAGACATCTATGCTGAACACACATTAAGCTCATTAGAGGTACTTGCCAATGAGCAAATAAGCGATGACGAAAAGCGCAGCAAACTGGACGAACTGCAACGCGCGCTCCCCCCTGAATTGTCCGGCAGTTTACTCGAAACTGAAACTGGCCGGCAACAGCAACAATCAATAGAGCAACTAATTGCCTCTGATCAAGATGACGCGCAACTACACGAACAGCTCTTACGAGAAGGTTATGTTCAAGAAAAAGCAGATGAAATAGTCTCGCATCGCCAGCAGCAGCGACACTTCTCGACGATTTACGAATCATACGCCCAGGAGCGTGCCGCGTTGTCGCATGAAAGCCCAGATTATGAGCAAAAAATAAACGCCCTACGTGCGCGCTACTTCAGCACACCAGAGCAACAAACTCGAGCAAAACTACTCGATTTGAAAAAAAAGTAAGACCGATAATTTTTGCCTAAAAATTAGTCAGCGCGCGCGCAAAGCGTTAGAATCGCGGCAATATTGATTGGTCTTAGACCTAAATTTCTAATGTTTCATACTGACACTTTTGACGTAATTGTAATTGGCGGCGGTCACGCTGGTACCGAGGCGGCCCTTGCCGCTGCGCGCACGGGTGCCAAAACAATGTTGTTGACCCACAACATCGAAACTATCGGGCAAATGTCGTGTAATCCGGCAATAGGCGGTATTGGCAAAGGCCATATCGTAAAAGAAATCGACGCTATGGGTGGCGTAATGGCTGAAGCGGCCGACAAAGGAGGCATTCAGTTTCGCACGCTCAACGCACGCAAAGGGCCGGCGGTAAGAGCAACGCGCGCGCAGGCCGATCGGGTGTTGTACAAAGCGGCTGTCCGCGAAGTCGTCGAGAACCAAGACAACCTCCAGCTGTTTCAACAATCGGCTGATGATTTAATCATTGAGAATAATCGTGTTACCGGTGTGGTAACGCAAATGGGCTTAAAATTCCGTGCCAAGACCGTGGTACTGACTACGGGTACATTTTTAGGCGGCATCATTCACATCGGCATGGAAAATTATCAAGGTGGTCGTGCCGGCGATCCGCCATCGAACACCCTCGCGAAACGCTTGCGTGAAATGCCGTTTACTGTAGACCGTCTAAAAACAGGAACGCCTGCGCGTTTGGATGCGCGCTCGCTAGACTTCTCAAAAATGGAAGCGCAACCCGGCGATACACCAATACCCGTGTTCTCGTTTTTAGGCGAGGCGGCGCAACACCCTCAACAAGTAAATTGTTATATCACGCACACCAATCAAAAAACCCACGATATTATTCGCAGTGGTTTGGATCGCTCGCCGCTTTATGCTGGTGTGATCGAGGGGGTTGGGCCGCGTTATTGCCCCTCGATAGAAGATAAAATTGTGCGTTTTGCCGATAAAGATTCGCACCAGATCTTTGTCGAGCCTGAAGGCTTAAAAACTCACGAAGTTTACCCGAACGGAGTTTCAACCTCTCTGCCCTACGATATACAGTTCGACTTTATTCGGTCAATTGTTGGTTTTGAAAACGCTCAGATAGTGCGCCCAGGGTACGCGATTGAATACGATTTTTTCGACCCTCGGGGTTTGCAGCCAACGTTAGAGACCAAATATGTTGATGGGCTTTATTTTGCCGGGCAAATCAATGGAACCACGGGTTATGAAGAGGCGGGTGGCCAGGGCTTATTGGCAGGCTTAAACGCGGCTCGCCAGTCTCGAGAGCAAGACGGCTGGTACCCGACGCGCGATCAAGCGTATATAGGGGTGCTAGTAGATGACTTGATAACCATGGGCACTAAAGAGCCATACCGAATGTTTACATCGCGTGCTGAATACCGCTTAATTTTGCGTGAGGATAACGCGGATTTGCGTCTAACCGAAATCGCGCGTGACCTGGCGTTGGTAGACGATCGGCGCTGGGCTGCGTTTTGTACCAAGCGCGACGCGATAGAAGCAGAGAAGCAGCGTTTAAATGGCACATGGTTGCGGCCCGACGCGATAGCCGATGATCTCGCGAATGACGTTATTGGTGATACCTTAAAGAAGGAAACTAATTTGATGCAATTGTTACGTCGGCCTGAGGTGAGTTACGCCAGCCTCATGACCTTACCCGGCACAGGTGATGCTGTAAACGACCCACAGGTAGCGGAACAATTGGAAATTCAAGCCAAGTACCACGGCTATATTGAGCGTCAATACGCGGAAATAGAAAGACAAAAGCGCCACGAGACTACGGAGCTCGATGTTGATATGAATTACAGCCTTGTTAAAGGCTTATCGAATGAAGTCGCGCAAAAACTGAACGAGCATAAGCCCAACACTATCGGTCAAGCATCTCGTATTTCCGGCGTGACTCCGGCCGCCGTCTCCTTACTACTTGTCTATTTGAAGAAACACGGTAAGGCGGCTTAGAAATGGTGAAAAAATGGGCTTTTTCAAAAGCCCATGGTTTAACGTTTCGTTTCGTAAGTTGATTACCCTATAATTATCGGCCGAGTACGACTTACGGTGTTCACACAAAATGTGCACCGAACTCTGAATACTATGAATGAAAAAAGCACTGCGACCCAAGAAAGCTTAGCCGCGCGCATTAAGCAAGGCTTAGATACCTTAGATGTATCTTATGGTGACGAGGCAATTGATAAGCTTGTTGCGTACATGGAGTTGTTAGCAGAATGGAATAAAACTCATAACCTAACCGCGGTTGACGACTTAGAAGAGATGCTCAGCGTTCATATCTTTGACAGCGCGAGCATCAAGCCTTATATGAAAGGCGCGAGTTTGCTAGATGTTGGTAGCGGCGCTGGTTTGCCCGGTATGGTATTGGCCATCCTGTCGCCGGCTTTGGAAGTTACTTCCGTAGAAGCCCGCAATAAAAAGGCTCAATTTCAAATGTTTGCCGCTAATAAGCTTAGGCTTAAAAATTTCACCGTCGAAAATGTACGCATAGAAGAGTTTCGGCCTAAAGAAAAGTTTGCAATGGTCACCTCGCGGGCATTCTCTAGCATTGAAGACTTTGTTAATGGGTCCAAGCAGACCATTGCCAGCAACGGTCGTTGGTTAGCAATGAAAGGCCTTATGCCTGAAGACGAGTTGAAAGTTCTGAAGAAGATGAACCTAAAATTTGATACCTTTGCACTTAAAGTTCCTGAGTTGGACGCTCAACGAAACCTTGTTGTGATCTGTCCGCCTAAATAATCATAAGAAGATACTCGTACGAACATGGCCAAAGTAATATCAGTCACTAATCAAAAAGGGGGGGTGGGTAAAACCACCACCAGTATTAATTTGTCGGCGGCACTTGTAAAACGCGGTCAACGGATATTACTACTCGACATGGATCCACAAGGTAACGCCAGTGTTGGATTAGGGGTTGATACAGAAGAGTTAGACGCGACGATCTACGATGTATTGCTTAACGAGTCCACCGCTAAAGAGGCCATTGTTAGTACTGATAGTGGCGTAAGCGTGATGACCGCCAACGGTGATCTCGCTGGTGCGCAAGTAGAGTTGTTGAATGAAATTGGTCGCGAGTTGCGCTTAAAGAAAGCGTTGTTATCGGTACAAGATGACTACGATTACGTATTTATCGACTGCCCACCTGCCCTGAATGTTTTAACCATTAACGCCCTCGTTGCCTCTGATTCGGTAATGATTCCCATGCAATGTGAGTATTTTGCACTTGAAGGCTTAAGCGCTCTAATTTCGACGATCCGTGCTATCCGTGAAACCCTAAACCCGAGTTTGAAAATTGAAGGTCTATTGCGCACGATGTTTGACCGACGCAATAGTCTATCGGGTGAAGTGAGTAAGCAGTTGCAAAACCACTTTGGCGATAAAGTATATGATGCCATTATTCCGCGTAATGTTAGGCTAGCCGAAGCACCAAGTTATGGTGAAGCGGCTATTAGCTACGCGCCCAATTCCAAAGGCGCTCGCGCGTACGTGCATTTGGCCGATGAAATGTTAGCGATCGCCAAAACAAAAGTGGCGCAGGTCAGCGCATAGAGAAACATCATATGACGACTAAAAAGAAAAAGCGCTTAGGGCGAGGTTTAGAGGCCTTACTAGGTAGTACAGAGAATACTGCTAGTACTAATCACGATAGCGAAAAATCAGCTGCGTCAATGCTACCCAATACTCTGCCGATCGAGAAAATGCAGCCGGGTGAGTATCAGCCGCGCACTAAGATGGACCCCGAGTCCTTACAGGAGCTCGCGGCATCGATTAGCTCACAAGGTATTATCCAGCCAATATTGGTACGGCCTATTGCGGGCGATAAGTACGAAATTATCGCAGGTGAACGCCGCTGGCGGGCCGCCCAAATTGCGCAGCTCGAGGATGTACCTGTGCTGGTGCGTGATATACCGGATGAAGCAACATTGGCCGTTGCGTTAATTGAAAACATTCAACGCGAGAACTTAAACCCGGTTGAAGAAGCCATTGGTTTGCGACGCTTGATGGACGAGTTTGGCTTGACTCATGAGGAAATGGCAAAAAGTGTGGGTCGTTCTCGCGCTGCGGTGACCAACCTCTTGCGTCTTTTAAGCCTAAGCCATGGCGCAAAACAATTACTCGAATTTGGTCGCATAGAGATGGGCCACGCCAGAGCAATTCTTGGTTTGCCTACAGAGCAACAAGACTTTGTTGCGGCAGAAGTTTATTCAAAGAAATTATCGGTACGTCAAACCGAAGCCTTGGTACGTAGCTACGCCAACCCCAAAAAGAAAAAGCCAAAGCTAAGCAAAAGTAGCGATATAAAGAACTTAGAAGAAAGCTTGGCTGAGAAACTGGGGACAAAGGTCATGGTCGATGACAAGGGTGGCAAAGGCAAGCTGGTGATTGAGTATAAGAATCTTGATATTCTCGATGGGATTCTCGCGCACATAAAATAGTGATTTAAGTAACTATCTATATTGGTGGTGCTTTATTGGTTTGGTAAACAAAGATTTTTACTCGAGTGGCGATCTGTCTAAAATAATCGTATCGCGAGCCGAACCCCATTCCGCCCATGCCCCGTCGTATAGCCGCTTTAAGCCTAAGCCGCATTCAGCCATTGCCAGCGTGATAATGGCGGCGGTCACACCCGAGCCGCAAGATGTAACTACTCGACTTGATTTGGTGACGCCATGATCTGAAAAGATCAAGCTCAACTCTTCTCGCGGTTTTAGTTTACCGCCCTCTACTAATTCGTTAAACGGCAAAGAGATGGCGTTTGGCATGTGCCCAGATGGCAGGCCTGGGCGAGGCTCGGGCGCTTGCCCTAAAAAACGAGCCGAAGACCTTGCATCCAGAACCACGTACTCATGTGATTCGCAATTGCTGATTAATTGAGCTTTAGTTGCCACAAGCTCAGGCTGGAAGGCCGCAGTAAAATTTCCAGCTATCGGCGTTTCCGAAACACTGCTTATTTGGCCACCCGCGGCTATCCACGCCGGAAGCCCACCCTCTAATACTCGTACCGACTCGTGACCGAATACTTTAAACATCCACCACACTCGCGCCGCGGAAAACAAGCCAGCGGAGTCGTAGGCGATTACCGTGTCCGTACTGTTTATCCCAAGCGCGGACACAGCCAATGTAAAGTCCGTTTCACTTGGCAACATGTGCGGAAGGTCTGTCGTTTGATCACAGATTTTGTCGATATCAAAAAACTGTGCGCCGGCAATATGTGCGTGTCTAAACTCGCGCTCAGGGTCTTTATTTTGAGTGGGTAAAAACCACGAGCAGTCTAAGATTTTGGTCGTATTACACCCAATCAAGGGCTGTAGTTGCGAGGTATTGCATGTTTGTGACATGTTCATGTTTAATAGTATGAAGATTAAAAACTAATGTATTCGAAAGTTGTATGAAATGCGCTAGAATCGCGGTCACGTAATCATGCCCCGAGATATTGGCGCATTCCGCTTACCTCCATTATGCGAGCAAAAATAATCAACGCAAACATTAATTGCAGGCTAGTGCTTGTTTTGCTGGCGGCTCTGAGCGTTGTGCCGGTAAAAGCTGCAACTCTCGTACCAACAGTGATAGCACTCTTTGGCGATAGCATTACCGTCGGTTTTAATGCGAATTATGCACAGGTCAGGTTTGCTAATGGCACGATAACCCACGGCTTACCAACTATCTATTTAAACCAACGTCTAAAGGACGGCTCCCCGCGGCGTAGTGCCATAGTGTCCAATTGGGGAATAGGTGGTAGTAATAGCTCTCAGGGGGTTGATAGGATTACACAAAACCTAGACTCGCTAAGCTCGGTATTCATTGGTGAATCGAAGTACGTATTAATTCTCTATGGCACAAATGATTCTGCATTTGGCATCTCAAGAGCGACCACAAAATTTAATACGAAAATTATGATTGATAAAGCGAGGGCCGCCGGTTACGAGCCCATTATTGGTACTTTGCTTCCGGTTTCGAATCGAAATGTAGAGCCGCGCAATGCTCAAATAGTTTCTGCAGCGCAGTCTAGAGGGGCTTTCGTGGTGGATCACTATACGCGGTTTGTAAATGAACCGGGTGGGTGGCAATCATTAATAGAGCTGGATAATGGAGTTCGCTTGCACCCGACCGATGAGGGTTACTTTGTGGTTGCTGAAAATTGGTTCAACAGTCGATTAAAAAATATTATTGACCCTGATTTTAGCCCCATGTCTATCATACCAGCTGTTGATTTGCTCTTGCTGGAGTGATTAAGACTTGTTGACAAACCTTGCAAACGACAAAAATAAGCAAGATTGTCTTGCAAACTATTGCTATTGCAAGCTATCTCTACTACTTTGCCCTTTGACTTAATTAACCTTTAAATTAAAGAGATATGAATCCACTAAAATTTCTAGTTTTGGTAGCCTTAACGTTTGGAGCTACCACTAACAGCTACGCAGCGTTTCCCGATGATTTGGATGATGTTGTATTTATCGAAGAAGGTATTCAGCCGGGAGTTGGCTCGTTTGTACGCTCTATGGCAGTCACCGCCAATTTAATCGCGGAAGTCAGTGGTAACCATCCATTTGGTGGCCAAAACGTGATCTTGAATAGTGACAAGACTAATGTTTGGCGCGTGGGCGGGGGCAATCTAAGTTGCTGTAACTCTAATGCTTGGGGTTTTATAAAAGTTGGAGATATTTGGTATGGTGGTACTTGGGAGTTTATGAGAAGGGGGCAAACGGTAAAGTCGAGCAGAGCGCTTGTTGGCCCTAACCATTTTAGATTCGCTCCTCTGGCTAGATATCAACCTAGCAACGGCGATGTTGTTGGTTTTATGGTCGCTGGTATTACACGCCCTGGTCTAGCTCGAAATAATGTCCGCGAGCGAAGCAACGTATCTTTTTACAGAATAGGTGATGGCCCCGTTAGTGCGGACGAAATTCGGGGTACTACCGCTGGCGCTCCGCCACTGACCCCGGTGTTAGACCTCTTAATGGATGATTCTGCTGAGTAATACTTTTACTCGTAATTTATTTAGCTTTAAAATTGAAAAACGCACCAGCATTGTGTTGGTGCGTTTTTTTTTCGCTTTCAAAAGGTGTAGATGAATAATTTTTCAAGATATTTGATTCACAATATTCCATTTTATTGTTTGGTCTTATTTTTTTTAATTCTCCAATATTATCGAATTAATTACCTAGCACCTCCGCCAGAGTATATTTGGGACAATGTTTTTTTGTGGGATTGGGCGCGTAACTTCGGCAACTTGAATTTCAGTACGTTTGTAAGCGACAGCCATCATCAGTTGCGTTGGGGAAACTGGGGGTTCGCAGCGCTGCTGATAAAGCTATTTTCAGACGAGGTCTTTTATTACTACCTCTCGACTATTATTCCAAGCAGTATCGCGATTGTTATTTTTGTTCACTTTGCTTGGCGCTATGTAGGGTTTGTTGGCGCCTTAGTTTTTCTCACTTTTTGGTACTATGACGCACTGTTATTTCGTGCGACCTTTCAGCTATTGCCCAGTGGGGCCGCTCTGTTACCAGTAGCGATTATGTTGGTTTTGTGCGCGCGTGTCGTTGAGGTGCAAAAGGTAACGATACCGTCGCTAATCATGATTTCGGTAACCATGTTCTGGTTATACGGAACGAAGGAAACCCATCTTGCCTACTTGCCGGCGGTTCTTTGGTTGCTGTACTGTTTTTCAAACTTTCGGTATGTGTGTATTTTGTTGGGAATAATGGCTGTGGGCTACGCGGCTGAAACATTATTTTTTCTCGCTATCAATTCTGAGGTCTCGGTGTTCGGCCGTATCCATATGATTGTTGATGGAGGTCAACACGTTAAGATTATGACCGAGTCCGAGCGCTACGTAGGACAACAAACACAGTACTTCGATAGTGGTATTACGATGCGCTGGGCAACCTCTAGTGGGTTGACACCGGTTACCGTCTTTTTGGCTTTCGTTTTTAGTTTACTCACCCTCGCTAATACTCATGGTAAGTCGCCTTTGCGGTGGGACACCAATAAACTTTTATCGGTTCTAACGATTAGTTTTTTCATATGCACCACTTTTTTCATAATCTCTATTGTGCCGATTCGCCTAGGGCACGGGCTGGTTCCTCGTTATGTCACTACAATGCTGCCGCTAGCCTATCTTCTAATTATCGGGTTTACGGCACAACAGTTAGCAAGAACTCCTGCTAGGTATAAAGTGATGATGATAATGTTAGTGCCGTTTTTGATTGCGCCATCGATAGATCGTTATAAGCAGTATTCGTCGCTGAGCATCTCAGAGGTATCACGACGCTATAATGGGTTCTCAGATGAGTTAGCCAAGTATGATTGCGTGCGATCAAAGCAGAAGAGCATCGTTATGAATCAACTTGATTTAGTGCCCCAAGACCGACGCCCCCCTAGTGCTTTGCATATGATTGGTAACGACGAAAACACCATCTATCGGGCGCCTTGGTATATTGCTAAAGCTGACTTATCGACGCTGTGTCAAAGGATGTACACTATTTCCCGTCACACAACCATGCGTTACTGAGCGATATCTTAGTGTCGATATAAAGGTGATTATTCGTTTTATCATCGTTATAATCTCGCGACTTCAACGATATGGCATCAGATGCCTTTTAAGCGACTATTATGTTAGACACAATTCATTCTAATTTTACCTATGATCGTCGTGTACAAGTGTTGTCAGATCACATGGCGTCACAAATCGATAAAGGTTCTTCAATTCTTGACATTGGCTGCGGTGACGGTCAAATCTCAGAGCTAGTACGTAACGGAGTAGAAGGCGCGAGCATTCATGGCATTGATGTGATGGCTCGTTCTATTGCAAGCATCGACGTTTCTCAATATGACGGTTTAAATATTCCGTTTAAAGATGACTCGTTTGATACTGTTACCTTTGTGGATGTATTACACCATGCCGACGATGCTTTTCGGGTGCTTGAGGAAGCCGGTCGAGTAGCGCGTAAACACGTTGTGATTAAAGACCATTTAACCGATGGCTTTTTAAATGAACCGATTTTGAGGTTTATGGATTACGTCGGTAATAAACGCCACGGGGTTGCTCTACCTTATGATTATTTGAGTAAGGCTCAATGGGACTCACATTTTGAAAAACTAGGTTGGACTGTCGAGAAGTGGAATACAAAGCTTGGAATCTATCCCGCTTGGTGTAGTTGGGCTTTTGATCGAGAGCTGCACTTTATTGCCAAGATTTCGGTTGCTTAATTGTGCAACAACTTTCTGAATACTACTTGCTACCCTTAGTGTGTTGAAATCTAACGCTATTCTCTTTTTGCGTGTCTTTTCAGTAAGTGCATTTATCGGAATTAGCTATTTGTTTATTTTAGAAGCCGCGCAAATGGTTTTGCGCTATGACGACGGTTTAACGCATTCTATCGTTGCGTTTGCGTTTTATTTGCTTGGTATTTTCGTGAACTATTTGATGCAAAAGAAGTTGGTTTTTAATGCAAGTAACTCTCCGTGGAAGAGCTTCCTAATCTATAATATATCAAGCGCGGTATTGGTCTCTGCTTTTTCCGGTTACCTTTATTCGAATATGACGTTGGCCGCACTTTTTCATCCGTTTAACGAAGCGGCTAGTACGGCGTTAGCGTTATTATTGATTAGTCCTGTCACATTTATCGTCTTCAAGAAAATCTTCAAATATTCGTAATTTTCCTATGTCTAGCGAAACACTTTTATCAAATCCGGAATTCTCGTTTGTACTGCCATGCCTTAACGAAGTAAGGACAATTCAAGTATGTGTTGAAAAGTGTCGTCAGTCCGCGATAGAGCATGGCTTAGATATTGAGATAATATTGGCAGACAACGGCTCAGACGATGGGTCGATCAAACTCGCCGAATCTCTTGGATGTCGCGTTGTTCGTGTAGAAAAAAAGGGTTATGGAAGTGCTCTAATCAATGGTATTCGCAATGCTCGCGGCAAGTACGTAGTTATGGGTGATGCGGATGATAGCTATGATTTTTCCGATATCGGCGAATTTGTTAAAGGCCTACGCGAAGGCGCCGATATCGTTATTGGAAATCGTATGAAAGGGGGTGTTTTACCTGGCGCTATGCCACCCTTGCATCGATATTTAGGTAATCCAGTCCTTAGTTTTTTAGGTCGAATTTTTTACAACACCAAGATCGGAGATTTTCATTGTGGTTTGCGAGGTTTCGATAGAGAGAAGATATTAAGCCTGAATTTGAAATGTTCTGGCATGGAGTTTGCCAGCGAGATGCTGTGTAAAGCAGTAATTCACGAATTCAATATCGTGGAAACACCAATTAAATTATACCCAGATGGTCGTGACCGTGCTCCCCACTTGCGAAGCTGGCGAGATGGTTGGCGGCATTTACGCTTTCTTCTTATCCATAGTCCCAATTGGTTGTTTATTTACCCTGGATTGTTGCTGACAGTTTTGGGTGTTTTTGGCGGCGGAGCCTTGATGCGTGGACCAGTAGAAATAGGGAGTGTAACGCTGGATGTAAACACCCTGCTCTACTTTGCTACTGCGCTTATTATTGGTTTGCAGATGTTGAGCTTAGGTTGCTTTACCAAGGTTTTTCACCATCGTTTGTATACTCCGCATAAGAAACTGCCAGTGTTGACTAAATTCACCTTGGAGAAAGGTCTTATTGTCGGTGGTGTACTAATCATGATTGGTGTGGTTGGCTCGTTTATGTCTGTTGGTGAATGGCAGAGCACTAAGTTTGGAGACCTGAACCCACGAGATATTCTGCGTCAAGTGATTCCCAGCGCTACGGCTATTATGGCTGGCGGTTTGTTGGTGATTAACTCTTTTACCATGGGAGTGATTGAGTCCCTAATTGATTTGGATGCTGAAAACTAGATTTCTATGATTGAATTAACTAAATAGCCTACCTTTAAATGCGAAGAATACGTAGGTAGCAAAATATAAGTGCTTCCTTATGCCCAACGGCTGGCCCCTGTATGTGTAACGGCTGAGTAAGTAGAAAATTTTTTTGGCCATCCGTGTCTTTGATGCAGAAATTGAATCGCGTCGCACGCGGTAAAGTACTAATGGCTGGGTTAATACTCCGCTCTTGATAATTGGGTTTTGATGCAGCTGCAACCAGGTCAGATAGTCTTCTACACCAATATATTCCGGCTGTTGGTTGAAGCGTGTACGTTTAAACAGAGAGGCTTCGATGAGTGCACTTGAGGTAACTACCCAGTTCTTTCTAATCAGATTCGAATGGCTTCTAAATCGTATTTGATAAGGGTCATCAACATTTGTTGTTTCTGGCGGACTCGAGTGAAACGGAATGTGTTGGGTTGATAGAAAGTTGAGGCCGAATTTTTCCATTGAGTCTAGTTGGAGCGCTAACTTTCTAGAGTGCCATAAATCATCTGAATCAATGAACGCAAGATAGTTACCTTTAGCCACGTCAATGCCGTCGTTGCGTGGCGTCGGTGGGCCGCCGGAGCAGCTATTACGTTCTATAATGTTCAAGCGTTCGTCTGTTTCGCGCATTTTTTTGAGCAGCGCCACAGTATGATCGCTTGATCCGTCGTCGACCACGATCAGTTCGAGTTGCGTATGGCTTTGACTTAAAACCGATTTAACCGAATCACTTACCCATGCTGCGGAATTACAGGTAGGCATGATCACGCTAACTAATTTGCTGGATTTCAACACTGCGTTGATTATGCCCAGCTGGCTAAAATAGTTTTTAAAACGCTCGCGAAGGCGATAGGCTGATCTAGCATTAAGTGATGGCGTGCGTTTGGTATTTCTATTATCGGGAAGTTCGTACCTCCGAGTTCTCGAACATAGTTGGCCGAATCTTGGTTGAATAGAAGGCTTTGTGCACCATATACCACAGCTTTTTTGCCCGGTGCAGACACTAATGACTGACCGGTTTTTGCCCATTTTTCCATACCGTCAGGGCCCACATTGTAGACACTGGGACTAAACTTCCAGGTCCACCCCCCCTCAACCTCTTTAAGAGAATGATATGCCATGTAGTCTAGCAATATTGGCACCTCAACCATCTGCGGTGGTGCGAGAACAAATCGGGATTTTGCCGTTCCAAGGTCGGGGTAAACACGGTTTGGTCGGTTTGGGTCTTGGTTGCCAGGGCGTTTAAAATGGTCTTTGTTGGCAATTAGAATTTCCGGGCGAATAATCATTAAGTCACAAATCACTAAGCCAGCAAAGCGATCGGGGTGTTGAGTGACGGCTGCTAGCCCGATTCGACCTCCGTAAGAGTGAGCAATGATGGTTGGTTTCTGGCCGCAATCAAATACGCCGGTTTTAGCTGCGACAGTCATCAACTCTTCTACGCGAGTTGGTTCTCCGTATTCATCCCTTGTTCCTGAATCGCCCATACCGGAGAAATCGTACGCGATAACATGAAAGTCTTTTGCCAGATAAGGGGCGATAAAGGCAAAGCATCGGGCATGTGCAAGAAAACCATGCAACATCAATAGCGCTGGCTTACTCGGGTCGCCCCACCGAAAATAGTGAATTAAACAGCCGTTTGCCTCGATGAAGCCCTCTTCGCGCTCGACTGATAATGTTGCTTCTAGCCATTCTGGGGCATTCGCGCCTAAGCCGGTAAGGTCGCCCAGGCCGTTGTTTATGGCTGCGTTTGTTGTGGTCGAGGTGTCGGTTTGACTCATGAGAGACGTCTTAAATAATCTTAGATCGAATTGAGACCTCTATACTAACGCATAATGAGTGATGGATAAGCTCTCTGGGTTTTGAACAGTTGAGTGCGCGCCTGACCAGCGCTTGGCTTTGCCAAAGCTTACGCTAGCTTCGGTTTACCAGAGTGACGCGTCGGTTCAGCTGTCTGCCAAGATTTGAATCGTTGCCCGCAACTGGCTCGGCCTCGCCTTTGCCGACGGTTGTTAACTTGGCAGTGACTCCATGCTCGTCTCGTAATTCTATAGCGACCTGCTCGGCTCTGGCGATAGAAAGCACTAAATTATCCGCATCAGCACCAATAGAGTCAGTATGCCCTTGTATTTCTACCGCCGCATTACCGCCAAGATAAGATATGGCTTCAGCTATTTGCTCAACCTGCTCTCGGCCTCTGTCACTTAGCTCTGAAGAGCCGGATTTGAAAAATACAATCAGGTTCGCAGCGTCGCCCGGGTCATCAATAGCATCGCCGAGTGTGTCGCCATTAAAATTTGAGCCCATTGATATCGAGCCGTTAGCTTCTACTCGCAAGCCCGTCATTATTACCGAGCCGTCGGCGCTTACCGAAATGTCACCTAGTTCTACATTGCCGTCGGAGTCCGCTCCTAATCCGCCCATTTTGACATCTCCTTCGGAAGATACGCGAATATCGCCTATTCGCACGTCACCTTCTTCGCTCACGTCTATCTGTGCAGTGCTGATATTGAGGAGTGATAGAAATAAAATAGAGACCAGTAGTGAGGTTTTTAAGTCGGTAAAGCTCAGAATCAAATTTTTCATAGAAAAGTGCTTGTTTAGGGTTTTGTTCTAATCCACCCTACCCAAAACCAACGATACCGCAAGTTTGTCGAGCGCTACTTAAATACGTACAATTGTTAAGGCTCTGGATGTTGCTCTGTGTTTTGATATTTTGCCTTGCTTCGTCTGGTTCCGTTTGAATGCGAAGGAATTTGCGAGTCTGAACCGCCATGGTGCGGCTACCTAGCTACCAAAGTAGCGATGTAAACACATCGTTTTTGAGATCAACAATGCCTTCAACAAAAAGGCCTTGCGGCATTGCGAAACACACTTCTAGCATTTATACTCCGCGAGCAGTCAAAATGGCCGATTTATGAATGATTCCGCACCGACTTTAAGTGCCGATAACGGTACTCAAAATGAGTCTGAGAAGCGCAGCGAAAACTTAGTGAAAACTAAGTCTATGCAGCCGACCAAAACTCAGCCGAGCGTATTACTTAAATTATCTGTTTTACAAGGCATCTCGACATTAGCGTTCGCCTTAGGCGTGTATTATTTTACGGATGCTCGCGAAGCACTCTCTGCTGCTTTTGGAGGTGTTATTGCGGTAATCGGTAGTTTATATTCCGCCGGTCGTTTATTTACCGCTAAACACGATGCCGCTGCCACCGAGATTTTGATTCGGTTCTACATTAGTGTGATGCTAAAGATAGCATTCACCTTGCTGATGATGGGAATCTGCTTGATCGTAATCAAAGCATCGGTTTTGCCGTTTATAATTTCATATCTTATCGCGGCAGTGATTATGAACTTGTTGGTGCTATTGGTGCCGAGCAAGTTAGACTAAATATAGAAACGCTAGAGTCAATGCGCGATAACTCAGCAATGGCGCTAGTGTTAGACAGAGTACAGGCCCAACCCTTGAAAGCTCCCGATTGCCGGTTGCAGCGACTAAGGACATGAAGGCCATAGTGAATTTTAAAATTTTAGTGTGAGAAACCCCTCTCTAGGAATAAGCAATGGCATCTGAAAACGGTGAATTAACGGGCGCTGGTTATATTAACCATCACCTAACCAACCTTACCTACGGACAATTCCCTGATGGTCATTGGGGCTTTGCGCATGGCGCTGAAGAAGCGGCTAGCATGGGCTTTATGGCAATTCATGTAGATTCAATGCTTTGGTCATTGGGGCTAGGCGTGATTATGTTCTGGGTGCTTCGCCGCGTGGCAAAAGGCTTTAGCGCGGATAAGCCTTCGAAGGTTCAGTGCTTTGTTGAGTCGCTATTCGATATGGCGCAGGACTCTAAGGACAGTACCTTTACTAAAGACGCAAAAAACGAGTGGATCGCGCCGATGGCGTTGACCATATTCATCTGGGTGTTCTTCATGAATCTAATGGACTTAGTGCCGGTGGATTGGATTCCTGAGCTAGCAAAGCTTGCCGGCCTTGAATACATGAAAATTGTTCCATCTACCGATGTCAACGTCGCGTTGGGTATGGCTTTGGCCGTATTTATTATGATCCTTTACTACAGTCTAAAAATAAAAGGGCCGATGGGCTTTACCAAAGAGCTTGCCTTGCAACCTTTTGGTAAATACCTAATTCCATTTAATCTCGTGCTTGAGTTGGTTGGCCTGCTTGCTAAGCCGCTTTCACTTGGCCTTCGTTTGTTTGGCAACATGTATGCTGGCGAACTTATCTTTATCTTGATTGCCATGATGTACAGCGCGGGTATTGGTTTAGGCGTCTTGGGCGGTTTCGCGCAACTGGGTTGGGCTATTTTTCATATTTTAGTTATCACCTTACAAGCGTATATTTTCATGATGTTAACAATCGTGTATCTGAGCCAAGCTCATGAACACCATTAGTCGTTAGCCTCATATAACTTTTTCAATTTTAATTTTTATATTTTTAAATATCAGGAGCTCCAAATGGGAACTATCGTAGGTATGACCGCAATTGCCGTAGGCATCATGTTAGGTTTAGCAGCTGTTGGCGCTGCCATTGGCATCGGCCTAATGGGCGGTCGCTTTCTTGAAGGTGTTGCTCGTCAACCAGAAATGGCGAACACGCTTCAAACAAAAATGTTTTTGCTCGCTGGCTTGATCGACGCGATTCCAATTATCGCTGTAGCCATCGCTCTGTACTTCTTGTTCGCATCAGGTTTGATCGACGCAAGCGTATTAGAAACTTTGAAAGCAGCGGCTTAAGTTAGCTAAATTTCTAAACGAGGAACGATAGATGAATATTAATTTAACCCTTCTTGGGCAAACCATCTCGTTCTTGCTGTTTGTTTGGTTTTGTAAAAAGTTTGTATGGCCGCCGATGGTGAATGCCATGCAAGATCGCCAGAACCAAATTGCAGACGGTTTAGCCGCGGCTGAAAAAGGCCAAGAAGCACAAGAAGTAGCCGAGAAAGAAGCCGCCCAGATGATTAGCAATGCTAAATCACAGGCTGCCGAAATTATCGCAAGTGCCGAAAAGCGCGGTAACGCTGTTGTTGATGAAGCGAAAACCACCGCTACCTCAGAGAAAGAACGCATTGTTGCGTCGGCTTTGTCTGAAGTAGAACAAGAAGTGCATACTGCGCGCGAAGAATTGCGTACTCAGGTGTCTTCTATTGCGGTGGCGGCAGCGAGCAAAATTGCTGACAAAGAAATCGACGAGGCCGCTCACGCGGGTTTGATCGAAGACCTTGTTAAGCAATTAAAAGCTAGCTAACGCTTGCAACCAAACAGGTAAGAATAATGGCAGACAATGCATCCATTGCTCGACCTTACGCCAAAGCGGTGTTTGATCTAGCGCAAGAGACCAACGCGTTTGACGCGTGGACTTCTGCCTTAGAACATCTCGCCGCTATTAGTAACGATGCCGACTTCGGCGCACTGGTTTCTGACCCACGCGTTGCAGACAGCAAAGTTACTGAGCTATTAACCGATCTCACTAAGGGTAGCTTGCCAGACGGTGGAGCGAACTTGGTTAACTTGTTAGTGCAGAATGACCGACTTGACTCGTTGAATGATATCAACGCTTTATATGTCGATCTGGTTGCGAAAGCGAATGCTTTGGTGAACGCGGAAGTTTTAACCGCGATGCCTCTAACAGACGATCAAAAATCATCATTGGCCGCGGCGCTAGAAAAACGCCTTGGTCTTAAAGTTGAGTTGCAAGAAACTGTTGACGCCGAGTTGATCGGTGGCGCAGTAATCAAAGCGGGAGACTTGGTGATAGATGGCTCGGCCAAAGGCCGAATAGAAAAATTGACGTCGGCGCTCATGCGCTAGTGTCTAACTGCGTGAGCCTTCAGCTTGAATCGACACGTCGATTGACTTGAAGACACGTAGCGAATAAATAGTTAACCGTTGAGGACTTGCAGTCATGACAACGCAATTGAACCCATCTGAAATCAGTAATCTGATTAAAGATCGGATTAAAAATTTTGAAGCATCCGCTGAATCGCGTACCGAAGGTACCGTAGTAAGCCTGACCGACGGCATCGCCCGCATCCATGGCTTAACTGAAGCGATGCAAGGTGAGATGTTGGAATTCCCTGGTGACATCTTTGGTTTAGCACTTAACCTTGAGCAAGACTCAGTGGGTGCGGTAATCATGGGTAACTACAAGAACATTTCTGAAGGCGACACTGTAAAATGTACTGGCCGAATTTTAGAAGTGCCAGTGGGCCGAGCCCTGCTTGGTCGTGTTGTAGATACACTTGGTAATCCTATCGATGGCAAAGGCGCCATTGAGACGACCGAAACGTCTCCGATTGAGAAAGTGGCACCTGGCGTAATTGAGCGTCAAGGTGTAGACCAACCGCTTGAGACCGGTTTCAAATCAATCGATGCCATGGTGCCGATTGGTCGAGGCCAACGTGAGTTGATTATTGGTGACCGTCAAACCGGTAAGACTGCGGTAGCGATCGACGCCATCATCAACCAAAAAGGTAACGGTGTTAAGTGTATCTATGTTGCAGTAGGCCAAAAAGCATCTTCGGTTGCTTCTGTGGTTCGCAAGCTCGAAGAGCACGGCGCGTTAGAGTACACCACGGTGGTCGCTGCAAACGCTTCTGATTCGGCCGCACTACAATATCTTGCTCCTTATGCGGGTTGTTCGATGGGTGAATATTTTCGCGATAACGGCGAAGACGCACTCATTGTTTATGATGATTTGTCAAAGCAAGCAGTCGCTTATCGTGAAGTATCCTTATTGCTGCGTCGTCCTCCGGGCCGTGAAGCGTATCCTGGTGACGTATTCTATCTTCACTCGCGTTTGTTAGAGCGTTCATCGCGTATCAACGAAGCAGAAGTAGAGCGTTTGACTGGTGTTAAAGGTAAAACCGGTTCATTGACGGCGTTGCCGATCATTGAAACTCAAGCTGGTGACGTATCAGCGTTTGTACCTACTAACGTAATTTCGATCACCGATGGTCAGATTTTTATGGAAACTGACTTGTTTAACTCTGGTATTCGTCCACCGGTAGACCCGGGTCTATCCGTGTCACGAGTAGGTGGTGCAGCACAAACTAACATCATTAAGAAGTTAGGCGGTGGTATTCGTTTGGCTCTCGCTCAATATCGTGAGCTAGCTGCGTTCTCGCAGTTCGCGTCCGATCTTGACGAAGCAACTCAAGCACAACTTGCCCGTGGTGAGCGTGTGACTGAATTGATGAAGCAAGCGCAATACGCGCCGATGTCAACGGCTCAAGTAGCCTTGTCATTGTTCGCAGCCAACGAAGGCTATTTCGACGATGTCGAAAAAGAGCAAGTTGGCGCGTGCGAAGCCGCAATGCAAGCGCATGTAAAAGCAAACTTCGAATCTTTGATCGAAGGCATCAATGCAACCCCCAAGCTAACTGATGACGTTACAGCGGGTATGCATGAAGCTTTAAAAGACTTCAAAGCGAACGGCAGCTTCTAGTGATTCACGAGTTTTGCTAAAGCGAACAGCGGCCTAGGCCGCTCAAGCTGAAGGCTCATTCGTGTCAACGTAAACTATAAAGAGATAGATTATGGCAGTCGGTAAAGAAATCCGCGATCAGATTGGAAGTGTAAAAAGTACGCAGAAAATCACTAAAGCCATGGAAATGGTGGCAGCAAGCAAAATGCGCAAAGCGCAAGACCGCATGCTGGCCGCTCGGCCCTATGCACAAAAAATTCGCTCAGTTGTCGCGCATATCGCTAAAGCGAATTTGGAGTACAAGCACCCTTTCACTATCGAGCGTGATGTGAAGCGTGTTGGCTACATTGTGGTGAGTTCTGATCGTGGTTTATGTGGTGGTTTAAACATGAACGTGTTCCGCAAGACCATGACAGACATGGCTGAATGGGATGCTAAAGACGTTGAACTAGATATCGCGACGATTGGTTCAAAAGGCCTAGCGTATTTTCGCAGGACCGGCGGTAATGTTATTTCAGAAGCATCGCATTATGGCGACACGCCAAACCTAAGCGATCTTCTAGGGGCAATCACCTCTATGTTGAAAGCTTATGAAGACGGCAAGATTGACCGTTTGTATTTGGTGTCAAACGAATTCGTTAACACGATGACGCAATCACCTCGTAGCTTACAGCTATTGCCCGTTGCGTCAGATGAGGCGGCATCAGAAGAAGTGCCGACTTTGTTTGACTATATTTACGAGCCTGAAGCCAAGCCGATTCTTGATACTGTTTTGAAACGTTATATCGAGTCGCAAATTTACGAAGCGGTGGTCGAAAATGTTGCGTGCGAGCAATCTGCTCGAATGGTAGCAATGAAGGCTGCAAGTGATAATGCCGGCGATTTGATTGGCGAGCTAGAGCTGGTTTACAACAAAGCTCGTCAAGCCGCGATTACTCAGGAGATTTCTGAGATCGTGAGTGGCGCAGCTGCGGTATAGCGAACCACGTTATTTTGCGTCCAACGCCTAGAATAACGAACGAGTTAGTTAGAAAGTATTTAGAAGTTTAATAAGAGAGCCATCATCACGGGGCGGCAAGCCGCCCAACCGCGTAGCGGTTCTCGCGAAAAAATCGAAATTTAGTATTAAGAGGAAACCAAAATGAGTTCCGGAAATATTGTAGAAATTATTGGCGCAGTTGTAGATGTACAGTTTGCTGCAGATGCAGTGCCAAACGTATATGACGCATTGCTTGTTCCAAGTGCCGATTTAACCATGGAAGTTCAAGCGCAGTTAGGCGACGGCATTGTTCGTACCATTGCGATGGGTGCGACCGAAGGTCTAAAGCGTGGCTTAGAAGTAAGCAACAGTGGCAGCCCCATTTCGGTTCCAGTTGGTCAAGGTACTCTTGGTCGCATCATGGACGTGCTAGGTCGTCCAGTGGATAACGCAGGTGAGGTAGACGCCGTTCGTCGTGACCCTATCCATCGTGAGCCGCCCGCCTATGCCGACCAAGCATCAGAAACAGCCATTCTTGAAACCGGCGTAAAAGTAATCGACTTGATTATGCCTATCGCTAAAGGCGGTAAGGTAGGTCTATTCGGTGGTGCGGGTGTAGGTAAAACCGTAACGCTGATGGAGTTGATTAACAACATCGCCGTAGCCCAAGAAGGTTTGTCCGTATTCGCGGGCGTTGGTGAACGTACTCGTGAAGGTAACGACTTCTACTACGAAATGAAAGAAGCTGGCGTACTTGATAAAGTAGCCATGGTATACGGTCAAATGAACGAGCCTCCTGGTAACCGCTTGCGCGTTGCTTTGTCAGGTTTGACTATGGCGGAATACTTCCGTGACGAGGGCCGTGACGTATTGATGTTTATCGACAATATCTACCGTTACACTCTCGCAGGGGTAGAAGTGTCGGCCCTACTCGGTCGTATGCCGTCAGCGGTAGGTTATCAGCCCACTCTGGCGAGTGAGATGGGTGCCCTGCAAGAGCGTATTACCTCGACCAAAAGTGGCTCAATTACCTCGTTCCAGGCTGTTTACGTACCTGCGGATGACTTGACCGATCCATCGCCAGCGACCACGTTTGCTCACTTAGACGCGACCCTTGTATTGTCACGTCAAATCGCAGAGCTTGGTATTTATCCGGCGGTAGACCCGCTTGACTCATCATCGCGTCAGCTCGACCCGCTGGTTATTGGTGAAGATCACTACCAAGTCGCGCGAGCGGTACAGAACACGCTTCAACGCTACAAAGAGTTACGAGACATCATTGCTATTCTAGGCATGGACGAGTTATCGGAAGAAGATAAACAAATCGTTGCTCGCGCGCGTAAGATTCAGCGTTTCTTGTCACAACCATTCTTCGTGGCTCAAGTGTTTACCGGTGCTGATGGTAAATACGTGTCGTTGAAAGATACAATTGCCGGTTTTAAAGCAATTATCAGCGGTGAGATGGATGAGTATCCTGAGCAAGCGTTTTATATGGTAGGCGGAATCGAAGAAGTAATTGCCAAAGGCAAGTCGTAACGGCTTAGCGGGTAAAGACAGCAACCTTGAGCTCGAGGTTGCTAGCAACTTAGCTGCAAGAGCAGTTTAGCGGAAAAAAATATGAGTACAATGCAAGTTGAAGTAGTAAGCGCAGAGCACGAAATTTTCTCGGGCGAAGCCACTATGTTGATTGCCACCGCAACCTCGGGTGAGTTGGGTATCTACCCACAACATACCCCGCTTCTCACCAGCCTAAAAGCTGGCGATGTGCGCGTGCAAACCGCTGATGGCGAAGAGCAGGTAATTTACGTCTCTGGTGGTATTTTGGAAGTAACACCGAAGAAAATTACTGTGTTATCTGATACTGCGATGCGCGCAGACGACCTTGATGAGGCGGCGGCGCTCGAGGCTCAGCGTAAAGCCGAGCAAGCACTTAAAGACAGTACCGCGGATATTAACTACGCCAAAGCGAAAGCCGAATTAGCACAAGCCGCGGCGCAGTTGGCGGCGATTAAGAAAATGGCGAAACGCCGATAAGTGTTTAATAGGCATTCTATAAAAAGGCTCAGTATCATTTTGGTACTGGGCTTTTTTATTACGTGAAATTTTCTATTTGGTAAACATGAATATCTTACATATCGGTCACTCGGCAAAGTGGCAAGGCTGCGAAAATCAAGCACGCTTGTTGGTCGAGCAATCTAGAAAAGTAGCATCATAGAGTCGATAACCGGATAAACACTCGAGGGTCTGCGCGTGCAAAATGCTTGTCCAGTACAGTCGATAGACTCGTATCCAGAATAGAGGCATCAGTGGACGAGTATGGATTGTCCTCTCGGCTAAATATGCTTGGCGTGGTGCGCAAAGCTGACGCTATCTTGAGCTAAATGGCACCCCACCCTGGGTGCGCGCCTTAATCAAGGGTGCCCGGCAACACGTTTTAGGAAAATTCGATTTGAACACCCTGGTGACGAGTCCCGTAGCCGTTTACGATATGCTTTTAGCGCCGCAATAAAACCATCAAATCACCATCAGTTTCCAAAAAAGTGCCCCTATCTGTTATAACTAGTCATCCAACAATAATGAGGGCATTCTGATGGGAACCGGAACTATTCTTTTAATACTTTTTATCGGCTTAATTTTATTTGGCGTAGGCCTCTATAACCGCTTAGTCGCAGCTCGGAATGGCTACAAAAACGCTTTCGCGCAAATCGATGTGCAGCTCACGCGTCGTCATGACTTGATACCTAATTTAGTCGAAACAGCAAAAGGCTACATGTCGCACGAGAAGGAAACTTTAGAGGCTGTGATCAACGCAAGAAATACCGCTGTATCGGGTTTGAATGATGCCAAGGCTGATCCGACTGACCCCGCGGCAATGAAACAGCTCGGTCAAGCTGAGCAAGGCTTGAGTGGCGCTCTTGGGCGACTCTTCGCACTTTCGGAATCGTATCCTGACCTGAAAGCGAACGAAAATATGATGCAGTTATCTGAAGAGTTAACGACCACTGAAAACAAAGTGTCGTTTGCTCGCCAGGCTTATAACGACGCAGTTATGATGTATAACAACTTGCGCGAACAATTTCCGAGTAATTTCATCGCCAATTGGTTTCAATTCAAAGGCGCAGAAATGTTAGAAATTGAAGACGAAGCAATGCGTCAAGTGCCAAAGGTAGAGTTCTAATTTAGCTCTTACGTCGCGTACAACTTATGAATTTTTTTGAACATCAAGAGAAAGCTCGTAAGCAATCACGCTGGATAATTATTGCTTTCATCGCCGTCGCACTGCTTATTGTAGTGGTGATCGATATCATCGCGCTGTTGATCTTTTCAGTACAAGACGGCATGTCGTCGCAAGCTCAAACAGTTGCGTTCAGCGGTATATTTGATCCGGCCTTTTTGCAAGCGAACAGCGCAACTTTGCTTGGCACAAGTGCGGTAACCGGCGGAGCCATTGGCCTAGCGAGTTTAGGTAAGATTGCCAGTCTGCGCAGCGGTGGTGGTAAGGTTGCTCGAGATATGGGCGCAACTATCGTCACCCCCGATACTAAAGACCCACTACGCCGTCGCCTTTACAACGTGGTAGAGGAGATTGCCCTAGCATCCGGCACGCCTGTCCCCGAAGTTTACGTTATGGAGAATGAACCCGGTATCAACGCTTTCGCAGCAGGATATACCCCGGCCGACGCGGCGGTAGCGGTGACTCAAGGCACCTTAGAGCGTCTTAATCGTAACGAGCTACAAGGTGTGATCGCGCATGAGTTCAGCCATATTCTAAACGGCGATATGCGAATCAACATTCGAATGATGGGTGTGATTTTTGGGATTATGGTAATCGCAATTCTGGGTCGTAAATTTTTACATGCCAGCCGTTATCGAGTGTCTTCGTCAAGAGACAATAGTGGCATGGGGATTGTCGGCATTGGTCTTGCGCTCATGGTAGTAGGGTACGTGGGATTATTTTTTGCACGCTGGATGAAGTCTGCGCTTTCACGGCAGCGAGAGTATTTAGCCGACGCCTCTGCTGTCCAGTTTACCCGTGACCCTTCAAGCATTTCGGGTGCGCTGAAGAAAATTGCGGCTTACGACCACTCATCATATTTACGTCAAGATGCCGAAGAAGTTGGTCATATGTTATTTGGCAGTGGCTATCGCTCATTGATGTTCGCAACTCATCCGCCACTTGAAAAACGTATCGAGCGGCTTGATCGGCGTTACGATCCAAATGAGATCGAACAACTGGCGATCAAGTTAAAAAAGCAAGAGCATCGCGAGCACATTCAAGCCGAAGAGGCCAGCCGTGAGCAAGAAGACAAAGCAAGCGGTAAGAAGAACAGTAGCTTCTTTGACGTTGATAACCTGATCGACAATATTGGCAACCCGACGAATGAAGGGATTGCGGCGGCAGCCGTTTTAGCGGCGTCAATACCGAGTTCGCTGTCTAGCCCGGCGCATAGTTTAGAGTGGGCGCCTGAAGTCCTTTTCTATTGCATGTTGGATACTAACGAAGCGATTCGCGACAAGCAGCTGCTTATCGTCGTTGCTGAAATGGGCGATATCAGCGAGCGTAAGATTCAACATCTACTCAGTACGCACGGCACGGTGGCGACAGAACAGCGGTTACCTCTTATGGAAATTTGCTTCCCAATGATAAAGCGTCGGCCAATCAATGAAATTGAAAATATCCTCAATACGGTTGAGCAATTAGCCGCCGCTGACGACACCATTGACTCGTATGAATACTTGATTACTCGACTGATCAAGCAGTACCTTTTCGAAGCGCATATTCCAAATCGCACGCGCTTACATGGTAATAAACGCCTCAAAACTTGTGTGCATGAACTGACTACAGTGGTAAGCGTGTTGGCATCACATGGGCAGCATTCTGGCAGCTCAGAGGGTCTACAGCTTGCTCAGAAGGCGTTCAGAGCGGGTATGTCGGTAGCTGATATCAATCACACGAATTTGAGCTTTAGTGATGACTGGCAAGTACGGTTAGACAAAGCAATCACGGTGTTGGATAAGCTTACGGCGAAAGATAAGTCGACCGTAGTGGCAGCGCTGGCACGCACTGTTCTTGATGATGGTAAGGTCATCACCGAAGAACACGAAATGCTTCGAGTAATTTGTGGCTTGTTACATGTACCGCTCCCGTTGTTTCAAAGTAACGAGGCGCAAGCTTAACCCCACTACGTTAACTCAGAAAAAACACAACACCCTTGTCATACGGGATTCGCCACTAATTATGCAAAAGCCCTACTCCCAACTTGGGAGGCACTCTTTATGGCGGCCTGATAACGCGTGCACTGTTCGGCAGCAACCCGCGTTTATTAAGCCCCTAATGAACGATAAAGGGTCGCTGACCGCAGCGTTGGTTCGGCTCGCTCAAGGCGCGTTTCGCGTTAGAGTTTTACAACAGCACATTGCAGTACCCTTGTTCCATGAGCAACGAACGCTGGCTCGACCACTGCACAAAGCAGCAATGATTCGCGAAGTCGAGCTGCTTGTACATGAAACACCTGTCGTATATGCCCGCAGTATTGTGCCGCTGAGTCTGGTTAGCAATGGCAAAAATGGTCTGGCGAATCTGGGGCGAACGCCGCTCGGGCATTTACTTTTTAAAGATGGGCGAATTCGTGTGTCTAAACGAGAGTTTGCGTTTATCACTTATGATCAACAGAGTCTGACAGCGCGCCGAACCCCGTATGAATACCAAGGTTCGACTATTTTGGTTAGCGAGTTTTTCTTACCTGCACTAAAAGGTTTTTTGTAATTGGGTGTTGTCGATTAGTCTAATTGCTGAACATGGCTAGTAAGGCATTAACTTCGTCGTCCGCTTTTGCTAATTGCTCTGCTTGTAAGTCTGCTTTGCACGCAAGCTTGTTCTGTAACGCTTCTTCGTTTCCAAGCTCGGTTGCCAGTGCGCTCCAAACATAACACCGCCCGGTATCGCGTTTTACGCCTTCACCCAGGCGATACATCTTGCCTAAATTAAATTGCGAATCGCTATCACCTTGACTCGCTGCCTTAAGGAACCAGCTAGCCGCAAGTGCCAAATCTTTGGGGGCGTTATGGCCAATGTAATGCATGTACGCTAGGTTATATTGTGAGCTGACATCGCCCGAGTCAGCGACTTGTTTAATTAAGCTTGCGGACTGAACTAACTCAGAGGTTGTGCTAAATCCGTTGAGATATAATTCAGCGAGCGGGTCTACAGACTCGGTATAACCGTACTCAACAGAACGCGAATACCAATAGGCCGCACGGGAGTAGTCTCGCGCTACGCCATAGCCATTTTGATACAGCGAGCCTAGTTGATGATGAGACCCTAAGATATTTTGCTTGGCCGCTAAATTATACCAATGTCTTGCCCGGCTATAGTTTTGTTCACGACCATAGCCCTGATGGTATATCTGGCCTAGGTAATATTGAGAGCGCCCATGCCCTTGCTGTGCCGCCCGACTAAAAAAATCATACGCACGAGGGTAGTCTCGTGTAACACCATTGCCGGCGAAAAACTGAAAGCCTTGTTGATACAGAACGGAAATATCATCGCGAGCAATCGCGTGCGACGCGATCAGTGCCGTTAACACAAATATAAAAAGTCGGCGCATTAATATTTATCCGGTCGTTTAATCATTCCAATTAGTTTAGAAAAAACGAAGACGTTTGCCCACCATATTCAACGAAAAAGAAGTAACACAAGTCGTAATTTCTATCAGTGTTAGATAGCCACTGATCTTAATTGGGCTTGCTAACCCTCGTCATCGAGCAGTAAATCTATCATGGGGATCATTGTCGACGTCCCTGTTGGCTGAGGGTCCGGCGGTTGAGATGGCGGTTGAGGTGCCGGCGTTGTGTCGGCTCTAAACGCGGCAACCAATGGGCCGGTGATATTAAAGCTGCGCATATTATCGGCCGCGTTAGTTTGACCTTCGGGAATACCGCAAGGCTCACCGAGGCAGGTCAAGTTAGGGTTACTAAACACATTGTTAACACGTCCACTATTTAAATACGACATAACCGTGCCCCACCTGTTAGCGGAATTTCCATGACCGCAAGAATAGCCGGTAAAGTTAAACTCACATGGGTCAGGTTGGTTCGGGTTGGCCGACAGTCTTTCGTGACCTGAGCCGAAATTATGACCAAGCTCGTGCGCAAACACCGAGTCACAGCAATTAGGAGACATTTGGGTTACCGAGTAAGCAAACCGCGGGCTGCCGCCGTTAATCCACGCGACACCTGAAGATCCTGAGCCTGACCTGAACGGCAGCAAGGCCACCATATCTGCGCCGTAGCGGTTGCGAATCGCCTCAACGTCTGAAAAGCTACCCTCACCATTAGTGATCTGTCTGAGCAGCGTGCTGATACCGGTACCGTTGTTGAAATTAATGGCTTGAGCATGCGCCAGTCGCAGGTGAATGTTGATATTACTGCGGGTAAAAGACTGATTGGTAAACTCGATCATTTGATTTATTCTCGCCGAGGGCGATGCGAAACCGTTTGCGAATTCGTTTGAATACAAAACGAGTATGGTGACCGTGTTCGCGCTCTCTTTTGCCGCAGGCTCTTGGTTTAAGGCCTTAATGTTTCCCATTTGTAGGTACCCAGGTTTTGAAGCCGACATGCCGGGTGGAATCATTGCGTCATTACGTAGGTCTATGATCGGAAACGAATCACTGTTTTGGTCGATCAGAATTTGGCCCGAATCTCTAGTGTGGCTAATACTGTAGTTCAGACCGTTGCCACGAATACTGCCAAAGCTTGCCTTGTCGTCTATAGTAAGCAACAGTGACACGCCATCATCTGACAAGGCGTTGATCACCTTTGAGCCTTGATATGCATCTTTGACGGCGCTAACGCTAAAGTTTAGAACATCGCCGTTAGCCAGCGAAAAGCTGATTTTCTCGCCAGCTTCGAGCTGCATCATCCGCGCGCTGACGTCAATGCGCTGGATCATGTCTTGACCGGTGCTAGTCTGATTTAAGACGCGAATATCTGGTTGCGCAGCCTCAACAAACGGACAAGCTGTTAGTAACAGCAAAAGAGGTATCACACTTTTTAGTTTGTTGAAACTCATCATAGTATTCACAAGCGCTCCAAAATTTCTAATAACTAACAAACACTCTATAGCGTTATCGCTAGTGGGTTAATGAAAATGCGATTAGCATTTCTTAATCATCATACAAGCATTGAACGTTATGGTCGCTGTTATCAGGGCACTTAGAAAGTGATAAGCAGCCTAGCGTGACGCCTGAGTAAGCGCGCAAAACGTATTACCCATCAAAAAAAGGCCAGCATGCGCTGACCTTTTTTTGTTATTGACCGAGGGTTAGCTACGTTTTACCAACCCTCTAACTGAATGACTATTAACTCAGTAGTGGCGCGATCACTAGACTCACAATTGCCATAACGTTAATTAAGATATTCATTGATGGCCCAGAGGTGTCTTTAAATGGGTCGCCGACTGTGTCACCAACGACAACCGCCGCATGTGTATCCGAACCCTTGCCACCATGGTTGCCGCGTTCTACATATTTCTTGGCGTTGTCCCACGCGCCGCCCGCGTTAGCCATTGTGATAGCCAGTAAAACGCAGCCCAATAGCGCGCCACCGAGCATGCCGCCAAGCGCCTGCGCGCCGATACCAAAACCAATTACGGGCGGTGCCGCCACGGCTAAGACGCCGGGAAGAATCATGCGCTTAAGTGCCGCTGTAGTGGCTATATCAACACAGCGCGCCGTATCGGGTTCTGCGGTGCCTTCTAATAGGCCTGGAATTTCTTTGAATTGTCTGCGTACCTCTTTAATCATGTCGAAGGCGGCTTCACCGACTGCGGTCATGGTTAGGCTGCTGACTAAGAAGGGGAAAATTCCGCCAATGAACATGCCGACTAGCACTTCGGGGTTGTTTATTTGCAGGCTAAAGCCGTCGATATTGGCGGACACTGTTTCGATAAATGCCGAAATAATTGCCAATGCCGCCAATGCGGCTGCGCCAATCGCGAAGCCTTTGCCGATCGCTGCGGTGGTGTTGCCCACCTCGTCAAGCGAATCGGTGATTTTGCGCGTGTCTTCACCCAGCCCGGCCATCTCAGCAATACCGCCGGCATTATCTGCCACCGGCCCATAGGCATCGATTGCCATGGTGATACCGACGGTTGCTAACATGCCGACCGCGGCAATCGCGACACCGTATAGGCCTGCGAATTCGCTCGAGAAAAAGATGATAGCGCAGAGTGTTAATACTGGGATAACAACGGATTCCATACCGATTGCTAAGCCCGCGATCATCACCGTTGCTGGCCCTGTTTCGCCCGCCGCCGCAATCGTGCGAATGGGTTTGCCAGCCGTGTAATATTCAGTTACTAAGCCAATGACGATGCCGCCTACCGACCCAATGACCACTGAATACCAAACACCAGCGCTGATATCGTAATACCGAATCATAAAGAAAGAGAGCACGATAAACAGAATCGCGGTGCCCATGGTGCCAGTGCGCAGCGCTTTTTCTGGCGCTTGGTTGCTGAGGACTTTAATCAGCAATATGCCCAAGACCGAGCAAAGTAGACCCATCGACGATAAGGCTAGTGGTAAGAACATAAGAGCTTGCTGGCCACCGCCTAAAGTTGCCAGTGCGGTTCCGCTGAGCGTTGAGGCTATGGCTATGGTTGCGATCATTGAGCCACAGTACGACTCAAAAATATCTGAGCCCATGCCCGCTACGTCACCGACATTGTCGCCAACGTTATCGGCGATAACCGCTGGGTTACGGGGGTCGTCTTCGGGGATGCCGGCTTCCACCTTGCCGACTAAGTCGGCTCCAACGTCGGCGCTCTTGGTGAAGATGCCACCGCCAACACGCGAGAACAACGCGACCACCGATGCGCCCATACCGAAACCGTGAATAGTATGTGCACTTTCTGCGTTGCCACCGTACATATAGTACAAGATACCAAGACCAAATAAGCCCATTGAGGCGACTGTTAGGCCCATTACAGAGCCTCCGTAAAAGGCCGTTTTCAACGCCGACGCTGCGCCTTGTTCGTGCGCGGCGGTAGTGGTTCTAGTATTTGCTTTGGTGGCGGTGAACATGCCTACGTAGCCAGCAAACGCTGAACAAAAGGCGCCTAGTATAAAGGCGATCATGGTATGTAAGCCAAGGTCAGAAAAACCAATTAGCACGGCTAAGACAGCCAAAAAAGCGAGCAAAATTGTGTACTCGCGGCGCATAAATGCCATTGCGCCAATATGAATTTGATTACCGATGCTCTCGACTTTCGGGTCGTTGACCTTTAGCTTCGCGATGACACCATAAATGATAAACGCGACCACTAGGCCCATTACCCCGAGCAATGCAGGAACTGCGTTTGCTGACATAGACTATCCTCCGGTTTCTCCCCTGCAAGCAGCTAAAATTAGCTGTTCACATAAGCTGCAAAAACAGACATACGAAGACAATCAACGTTGTAAATTAAGTGAAATGGATACGGCTCAATAAGTGTAAAAACGGCTAGAACACTTACTTCACGAAAAATCTGGTTGGGGCAGCCTCGTAATCAATAGGGATTGTTAGTGTTTTTAATGTTTTATAAGCGAGTGCGGCTGTCAAAGCCCGCGAAATCAGTATAATACAGCCAATTTTTCAAGACCAATCTTTCGGAGAGACTCGAATGTCTTTAAATAGTGTAGGCCCGGGTAAATCATTGCCTGATGATGTAAACGTTATTATTGAAATACCGCGGTACGGCGACCCCATTAAATACGAAGTAGATAAAGAAACCGGCGCGATGTTTGTCGACCGTTTTATGTCCACAGCCATGCATTACCCGTGCAACTACGGCTACATTCCACAAACTCTTTCCGATGATGGTGATCCTGCTGACGTGCTCGTGCTCGCCCCTTTTCCATTGGTGACCGGTTCAGTGGTGCGTTGTCGCCCGGTAGGCGTATTGGAAATGGACGACGAAGCGGGTGGCGATGCTAAAATTTTAGCGGTACCGGTCGAGAAGCTCACCAAGTTTTACAACAACGTTTCAACGTTTCGTGACGTACAGCAAGAAATGCTCGACAAAATTGCGCATTTCTTTGAACACTACAAAGACCTAGAACAAGGTAAGTGGGTCAAGGTAAAAGGCTGGGCGGGGAAAGAAGAAGCGCGTCGCGAGATCATCGAATCTGCTGAGCGTTATCGGAATACGCTGACGTAAATTTTACGCTAAGCCATTCGGGTATGGATCACCACCGAGTGGCTTTAAAATCTGGCGATGTTTTTTCCGCCGGACAGTCCGCATCTGCGGTTTGAGCGCTCAGACGAGCGTTAACATTCCCCGCTGTATCGACTTGGCCTTAAGCGGATACACGCGGTGCGATCATTCACCTTTTGGGTTATACACTCTTTGTCAGGCGTATTAAACCTTGGCGAATAAGTGTCTGGTCAGGTTCACTCTTAAGTCTATTAGTTAAGCGCTCTCGTAGTGTTTCGTCCGTCGTCAGTTCTAGGGCTTCAAATAACAATAACCAGTCGCAGTTTTCGAGTGTGCTTATCTCGTTGCTAAGTGCGTTGGCGCTCTGACCGCTTTCGCGGCATTCTCGCAAGCCAGCATAAAGCTTGAATTGCGCTCGCGTCACCTCGTCATAGTCTTGCTTTAGAGAAACGTTGCTCGACGGTGCGTCATAAATTGGGTAGCGCTCTTGGTCCGCCGACCCGCCGGCAACCGAGGTCACGCTACTGCCAATAGCCATATCGTAGTTACCCCAATCGGGGTCGAAGAGGATGTGCCCGGCGCTGTCTTTGACAGTACAGGCGATAAAACTAAATATAATGTTTTTCTGTTCGCGCCGGACAATCTCCTTTAAGAGACCGACGACGCTAACGCCAGATAAGAAGTTAAGTGTGACAACCTTATCAACCTCGATATTGTGGCGTTTGAGTTCATCAACCGTATAGCTTGAAAGACAACGTTCGATGGCGCGCAGCTTACCGATTGGCGAGCCAAAACCCTGACCATGATGATCGATGCCGTGCCCGTTTAGCTGTCGACTGGCGTAGGCTAGCTGGGTGGGGCCAACTGTGTTGAAATAAATTGCGTTGCCAACTGCATCGCAGCGTACTTTGCTGATTGTACCGGCGATTTGTATGCCCGAGTTGAGTGTGATGGTATTGATGCTGCCAGCGGTTTTGGCTTCATGCAGCGCGCTGGCGCCGCCACGCTGGCAGCACATATGTCGACCGTATTCCGCCAAAACTTGGCTAAGGTGCCGGCACGATTCTGTTACAAACAATTGGGGCTGTGCAGTGGTGATGTCATACGCTGTGTTGATCGCGTCGATGGTTAGTGAATGCTTGCTTACCGTCGTGTCATTCATGCAGTCTTGGCTTTCCGATAACGACGATAGTAAGCCGGCCCCGAAAATTCTGTAATCATGAGTCTTCCCGACTAAACCATATTCAACAGTCCACCAATGCAGCCGCGCAAGGAGGTTGGCTTCCGAAGGGTCGACTTTGGTGTTTTGTAAATCTTCAACTTTTTGCTGAGCGGCGTCAATTTTAGCTTGCGTTGAAACCGTGTCTTCTTTGACGATAGAAAGTTCGCGCACCGCTTCGTAGATATCCATATCGTGTTGATTGGCGATGGCTTGCATGCCCAACTCGCCGAAGCGTTGTAAAAATTCCGCATAGTCGATGTCAATTAGAAACGGCGCGTGACCGGCCGACTCATGAACAATATCTGGCGCTGGGGTGTACAGCATGTGCTCGAACGAGCGAATGTTAACCGCGATTGCCAGAACTTTGATCGCCTGAAATTCCATAAACACGGCGGGTGGCAAAAAGCCGTCTACTGCAACCGCGCGCCAGCCTAGTTTAGACAGGCAGTGGTTGATCTCTTCTATGCGCGGAATATTCTCAAAGCTAATACCCGTTTTCGCCAAGCCTTCAAAGTATGTCGGGTGTGCCTTACCTTGTAGACTAAAGATAAGTTGGTGCAACAAGAATCGCCAAACCGCTTGATCGCGCGCTGTGTACGCACTGTAGTCCTGAGTCGCAACAAAGGGCTGTAAATGGACGGGCAGGCTGTGGATAACGTCGGCTTGGGTTAGCATGTTTAAATCGCGTCTGGTTGACGGTCTGGCGCGCTGTCGGCGAACGCCGGTAGACTCATGCATTTATCATTGAGCCTATTGACCGTTGGATAGTCGTCCATTGGGCAGTTAAAACGATGCGCGTTGTAGACTTGGGGTATTAAGCATACATCGGCTAAGCTTAGCGCGTCGCCAACGCAAAACGTGCCAGCGCTTTTTTTTAGTCGTTGCTCTAGGCTGGTAAAGCCCGATTTAATCCAATGGTGGTACCACTGCAGTTTTTGCTCTTCTTGTAAGCCTAACTCGCCGGTTAAATATTTTAAAATGCGCAAATTATTAAGTGGGTGCATATCACTGGCAATGGTTTGAGCAAGGCTTCGGATAAAAGCCCTATCTGCCGCGTTGCCTGTAAGCAATGCGGTTTGCGGATAGGTTTCTTCCAGGTACTCTAAAATCGCCATTGATTGACTGAGCATATACTCGCCTGTGTCTAAGACAGGCACCAAGCCTTCGGGGTTTTTTTTCAAGAATGCGTTCGACTTGTGTTCACCATTAAGTAAATTAACGGGTATGAGTTCGCAATCTAGGTTCTTTAGGGCGAGCGCAATTCTAACTCGATACGCCGCTGTACTGCGGTAATAAGTATAGAGCTTCATGTTAATCCGGTGCTGAGAATTCTGATTTATGCATCCAGTCGGCGTGTTTAGGCGCGCGCTTAGTTGCAGACCATTCTTCGAGCATTTCCCATTTGACCGAATCGAGCTTTTCTAACTTAGCTTGTTCTTGTGCATCGGGCGCGGCCAGTTCTAAGCGGTGCCCATTCGGATCAAAAAAATAGATAGATTGAAACACCGAGTGATCGGTTACCCCCAGTACTTCAATACCCTTGGCTTCCAGGTGCGCTTTGTATTCTAGCAATGTGTTCATGTCCTTAACTTTAAAGGCAATGTGTTGCACCCACTCAGGCGTGTTCTCGTCACGCCCCATGGCAGGCTGAGTTGGCAATTCGAAAAAGGCTAAAACGTTCCCCTGCCCGGCATCTAAAAACACGTGCATATAAGGGTCGGGTTCCTTGGTCGAGGGCACTTGGTCTTCGGCAATGGCGAGTAAGAAGTCCATGTTCAAATTTTCTACGTACCATTCCACCGTTTCTTTTGCGTCGTGGCAGCGGTACGCTACATGGTGTATTTTTTCAATTTTCATAAGGCGCTTAGTACGGTTGCACTGGCTTTGCCAAAGCCTATGCGCGGCGCTGTTTCTGACTCACACCATCCGCCCAAAACCACCGTGTCTCCGTCTTCAAGAAATGTGCGTTGTTCGCCATTGCTCAGCGTAATTGGGTGCTTACCGCCGGTAGTTGCTTCAAGCAACGCGCCAACACTTTCTGGTGTCGTGCCAGATTGCGTGCCACTGCCAAAGAAATCACCGGGTTTTAGGTTACAACCATTTACCGTGTGGTGCGCCACCATTTGCGAAATCGACCAGTAAGATTGATTGAAATTACTCAGTGCCACGCGCTCTGGCGCAATGCCGTCACTGCGCATTTTAGCTGTTTGAATCGAGACTTCTAAATGCATATCGACCGCGCCGGTATTGCGATTGTTATGCGAATTCAGATACGGCAACGGTTGTGGGTGGTCTGCATCGCGTGTCCAAGCTTGGCGATATGGCGCAAGGGCTTCCATGGTGACAATCCAAGGCGAGACGGTCGACGCAAAGCTTTTGGACAAGAATGGCCCCAGAGGTTGGTATTCCCATGCTTGAATGTCGCGCGCTGACCAATCATTGAACAGGCACAGTCCAAATACATGGTCTTCGGCTTGATCCAATTCAATCGGGTGGCCTAGCGTGTTGCCACTGCCAATATAAATGCCCACTTCTAATTCGTAATCTAAGCGTTTGCAGGGCGCCAAAACCGGTGCGTCAACATCGGGTGCTTTGAGTTGGCCTTTAGGTCGATGAAATGCGTGACCCGATATTTCAATCGACGAGCTGCGACCATGATAACCAATGGGGATCCATTGATAGTTTGGTAATAGCGGGTTGTCTGGCCGAAATAACTTGCCGACGTTAGTTGCGTGATTAATCGATGTGTAGAAGTCGGTGAAATCACCGATGCGAGCTGGCACTTTATACTCGGCCTCGCTTTGTGAAACCAAGCAGGTTTCGAGTTGCGCTCGTAATGATGAATCGCTTGCTAAGGCTCTAGATAGCTCGCCGCGCAAGGTCGACCAAGCTGCTTCACCTAAGGCCATGAAGCTATTGAGTCGCGGCTTGTAGAGCGTTTTCAACATCGGTGTTAGCGCCATACTAAATACGCCAGCTTTGTGCGCGGCCTTCAAATCTACGATAGAGTCGCCTATCGCAACACCGGCGCGGAACTTCTCAGGGCCTTGATTCTGCTTAAGGTTGCTTTTGCGTCTAAAAATAGCGAACGGCAAGTTTTGAATTGGGAAGTCGCTCTGATCATTGGCCGACGACACCCAACTCGTCAGTTCTGGGTTGTGTGTTTCATTTAGATTTTTCATAAGGGCCCTATTTCTTTGCGTTGTTGAACGTGAGTGTAGCGTTCTAGTTGTCAGCGCTTATTACGCCGCGCTCAATCTGATCGCGCTCGATTGATTCGAATAAGGCTTTGAAATTACCTTCGCCAAAGCCATCGTCTTTCTTGCGCTGAATAAATTCGAAGAACACCGGGCCAATCAACGTATCCGAAAATATTTGCAGCAGTAAACGCGGTTCGCCATCCGTATTGCCATCAAGCAAAATTCCACGTGATTTTAATTCTTCAACCGGTTCGCCATGATTCGGTAAGCGCTCATCCAGCATGGCGTAATACGTTTCTGGCGGCGCGCTCATAAACGGCATGCCGAGCGCTTTTAGTTTGTCCCAACACGCAATCAAGTCATCGCATGAGAAGGCAATGTGTTGAATGCCTTCGCCGTTGTATGCCATCAAAAACTCTTCGATTTGGCCCGTTTCTTTTGACGCTTCTTCGTTCAATGGAATACGAATCAAGCCATCGGGAGCGGTTAAGGCCTTGGACGTGAGTCCAGTGTACTCGCCTTTGATGTCGAAAAAGCGAATCTCTCTAAAGTTAAATAGACGCTCGTAAAAATCGGCCCAATATTGCATTCGGCCGCGATAGACGTTATGAGTTAAATGGTCAATAACGTTGAAACCACAGCCCTCGGGTTGGCGTTCAACGCCATCTATAAAGTTGAAATCGATGTCATAAATTGAGCTGCCCTCTTCAAAGCGGTCAATCAAATACAACGGCGCCCCGCCGATGCCCTTTATTGCAGGAAGTCGTAATTCCATTGGGCCAACGGGAATTTCAATGGGTTGCGCTCCTAGATCAAGTGCGCGCTTATACGCTGCCTGGGCGTTATTGACTCGAAACGCCATACCACATGCTGATGGTCCATGTTCTTGAGCAAAGTAATACGCGTTGCTCGACGGCTCGTAATTGATCAATAGGTTAATGCCGCCCTGACGATATAGGTGTACTTCTTTTGAGCGATGTATTGCGACCTTAGTAAAGCCAGACATTTCAAAAATAGGTTCTAATACGCCCGGCGTGTTAGACGCAAATTCAATAAATTCAAAACCGCACAAACCCATCGGGTTTTCATATAAATCAGACATTAGTGGCTCGTATCAATATCAGGTAGACTAGTTGGTATAACAACCAATATAGTTGCAATAGCAACTAATTGCAACCGTGCCCAAAGCCATGCCCAAAACCACACAGAAAAATGCCTCTAAAAAGAAACACCCATCGATACTAGCACTGGAGCGATTTCTTCCGTACCGTTTGTCGATATTGTCAAACCGAATCAGCGGAATTATAGCCGAAACCTACAAAGACAAATTCGCCTTGTCTATTACCGAATGGCGCATTATGGCCGTGCTCGGAGAATACCCAGGCGCGTCGGCAGACGAGGTTTCGATTAAGATTCAAATCGAAAAATCGATCATCAGCCGCGCGCTCCAAAAACTGTTAAAGCGGCACTTAGTGTTGCGCGAAGTAGACGAGAATGATCGGCGGCGACAGAACCTAAAGCTCACCAAAACCGGTGAAGACGTTTATCGTCAGATAGTGCCGGTATCGTACGATTACGAAGATCGCCTACTGGAATGTTTTAGCACGAAAGAAAGAGAAACCTTTGACGCGCTTATCGATCGTTTATATAAACACGCGGGCGTCTCGTTGGAATAGCTACGCAGCCATATGAACGAACCATAAATGAAAATTCGTACGAGGTAATTGATGCGTCAAACTATTTTTATCACACTAATTTTAGTAGCGATAAACGCTGCTGCACGCGCGGCCGATCACGACAGCAATAACCGACAACCGTGGGACCAATGGGCGATATCCAACCCTGATTGGGTGGAGCCCGTCGCACCGTTTAAGGTTATAGATAATATCTACTATGTTGGTACTCGAGGTATCAGTTCGTTTTTGCTTACCTCGAAGGACGGTCATGTTTTGATTGACGGAGGCATGCCGCAAAATGCGCCGCTAATCGTCAACAGCGTTGAGGCCTTAGGTTTTGAGATTACCGACGTCAAAATCTTGCTTAATACTCATGCGCATTTTGACCACTCTGGCGGGCTGGCGGAATTAAAAGCACTTACTGGTGCAATGATGATTTCCAGCGTTGGGGACCGCAAAGCCTTAGAAACTGGGCTTTATGCAGGTTCGGATAATCCGAGTTATTCGGCTCCGGCGGTAGAGGTTGATAAAACAGTCAACGACGGCGAGCTGATTGAATTGTCTAGCATTAAATTGAAGGCAAATTTAATGCCGGGTCATTCACCGGGTTGTACGTCTTGGAGTGCCCGCGTTACTGGCCGTGATTCTGTTCAGACGGTGCTCTTTTTCTGCAGCGCAACCGTCGCTGGGAATCGCTTGGTTGGCCCACCGCAGTATCCCGGTATTGTGCAGGACTATAGGCGAACCTTTAGCAAATCAAAGGGTATGCGGGTCGATGTTTTACTCGCTAATCATCCTTTCTTTTCTGCGATTCATGAAAAGCGCGCGAAGGTATTAGAAGGCAATGCAGATGCTTTCATAGATTCGACCGAGTTTGCCAAATTGATGCAGCGCTTAGAAGTTGATTTTGAGAAAAAATTAGCGGAGCAAACCGCTAAACTTAAGCAAGACTAATGCCTGGCGCTGATGACGCTCACACCGAATACGCCCGTAAGGGTTGGCACGTCTTCGACCGCGACGCCACGCTAACACGATGGGTGAATGCAAGCCTTGGTGAGGCACGCAAAACAATCAATGACCCGATTAATCGAAAATGGTTGCGCCATGGTGGTACTTGGTTCGCAGGTGTTAACGTGTTTAACAACGACGCTCTGGGTGCTCTAGGCCAAGGCCCTCGATTGCACGGCAACGCGGTTCGTTTTATCGAGGAGTTGACGGGTAAACCGCTCGCGCTCGATAAGGGGCAACTGTCAGTGTGTTATCCCGGTTACCCAAAACCATCGCCGGCCGAAAGCGACCTTGCATTTGCCTATCGGTGTAATCGAGACGCAGCGCATATTGACGGCATATTGAAAGAAGGCCAGGAGCGATACCTGCGCGAGTTTCACGACTATATCTTTGCGATTCCGATGGTAGACGTTGATCATCTAGCGTCACCATTTGTGGTGTGGAGCGGTTCGCACTCAATCGTGCGCCGTCGTTTGTTAGACGCGCTATCAGGCTATCGAGCAGCGCAATGGTCGCAGGTTCCGATAAAGCAAGTTTATCAAGCACTGCGCAAAGAAATTTTCGACTCTTGCGAACGAGTTGAGGTTCACCTGAAAGTGGGCCAAGCGCTCGTCGCCCATCGACTATTGTTGCACGGGACCTCGCCATGGCGGAAAAACGCGATGGCCTCAGAAGACGGCCGAATGATGTGTTTCTTTCGCCCCGCGACCTTGGGTATCGAACAGTGGTTAAGCCCTACGATTTAAGTAATTTCGATGCCGAAAATTTAATAGTTGCCACTGCCGAACTCAGAGAGTGTGACTCGGCCTGGCGTTGGCAGTATCATCGATTAATGGACATTAACGATGTAAACAAGCTCTCTCTGGGTTGTTTCCCTACCCCTTTGCATGAGTTAAGCAACTTATCGCGGGTTTTGGGTGGCCCAAAGATTTATATAAAACGAGACGATCTCACAGGCTTAGCCTTGGGCGGGAACAAAACCCGAAAGCTCGAATTCTTATTAGCTCAAGCCCTTGCACAGGGGTGCGATACGGTAATTACCGCGGGTGCGATCCAATCAAACCATTGTCGGCAGACGGCCGCAGCGGCGGCGATGCTCGGCTTATCTTGCCATCTCGTACTAGGGGGTATTGAACCCGATCAAGTGCAAGGAAATTTGTTACTCAATCATCTTCTAGCAAGTCATATTCACTGGGCCGGAGAAAAGCGAAAAGGTGAAGGCATTCCTGACTTGGTAAATAAGCTCGAGCAGCAGGGCCGCAAGCCTTACGTAGTACCCTACGGCGGATCGAATGCCCTGGGCGCACTTGGTTTCGTACACGCGAGTTATGAGTTGTTGGCTCAAACCTCGGAACTGGGTGAGAATTTTACTCACATTGTTTTCGCGTCTAGTTCCGGCGCAACGCACGCAGGGCTGGAGTTGGGTAAAGCGCTGTTCGAAAAAGGCTATGAAGTGCTTGGTATCGCAATCGATAAAGACGAGCTAGACGATGGTTCATTTGCAGCCAGGGTGGCTGGTCTCGCTAATAACGCGGCCGAGCGGCTTTCGTTTGACCATCAATTTTTTGAAAACGACATCACGCTAAGCATGGGTTTCGTTGGTGAAGGGTACGCAATAATTAGTGATTTGGAACGTGAGGCGATCACCTTAACCGCTCAAACAGAGGGTATATTGCTCGACCCAGTGTATACTGGTAGGGCGATGGGCGGCCTGTTCTCGCTTGTTCGTGAAGGCTATTTTAAAAAGAATGATAAAGTACTGTTTTGGCATACTGGTGGCAGCCCTGCCCTATTTGCCTATGGTAAGGAATTAATGATAACGAACTAATTATTATGAACCGCGATGTCTAAACGGCCTACTCTTTCTCAAATTTTGCCTAAGGTTGAACTGCGCCGTTTGCAAACCAAGTCTAATTGGCGAGCGTTGCAAATGTTGCTGTTTAACTGGGTGTTCGTTTTTGCGATCTTTGCTTGCGTAATTGTCTGGCCTAATATCGTTAGTTTTACTGTCGGAGCGATTTTACTGGGTGGGCGGCAGTTAGGGCTTGCGATCTTAGTGCACGACTGCGCACATAAATCCATGTTCGTCAGCGAACGAGTGAATGACTTTGTTGGTCATTATTTATGTGGCGCGCCAATTAATTTGTCGCTATATGACTATCGAGATAGTCATCTAAAACATCATAAATTTGCTGGGACTGATGACGACCCGGATAAAATATTTGTCGATAAGTACCCGATAACAAAAGCCAGCCTAAAGCGCAAAATTATGCGTGATGTTAGCGGCCAAACAGGGTTTCGCGATACCGTCAGAAAACTATCACACTTTACGTTAAAGCAGCATTGGCCGTGGCTTATTTTTCACTTAAGTGGCTTTATATTAATCGCGAGTTTGGGAGCGCCGGCGGCTTATCTTATGTGGTGGGCGGCTGAAATTTTTGTGTTCCCGGTGATCGTGCGAATTCGCCAAATTGGCGAACACGGCATCGCCGAAAATC
This sequence comes from uncultured Arenicella sp., assembly GCA_938048185.1. Taxonomy (GTDB): domain Bacteria; phylum Pseudomonadota; class Gammaproteobacteria; order Arenicellales; family Arenicellaceae; genus Arenicella. Next base: position 40,816 of record CALIVT010000009.1, on the reverse strand, counting down.
GTGGCCAACGTGCGCCTAGAATGAATACCGGCACAACCCTAGCGTCTTGGTGGGAGCGGTTATTACTCGCGCCAAATTACGTAAACTATCATGTTGAGCATCATCAGTTCGCCAGCGTACCCAGTTATCACTTGCCTGAGCTGCACATACGTTTGGCTCAAGGCGGCTACTTTGATGATTACAATTGTATTGCCAACGGCTACGCCGAGGTATTGCGCCGAGCGCTGCGTCCTGATGGCCTCGAGCACACAGCCGTTTAACGTTTTGACGTGTTTTTTCGCTGCGAATATCGATTATATGAAATCGAAATTTGATTTTAGGCCCTTAATAAAATTGGTTTTACGCTTGTTCTCGGGACGGTTGTAAATATCTAGAATCGCAGCCTTAATAACCGCTTGGTCTTTGGTGCTCGATTTTGCGTAGAGTTTTTGCAAAAACCAATTGGCTCGCTCATAGGTTTCATTGCCGCCCAAATTGATCAAGCTCGCCACTGCTTTCTCTATTAGCCGCGCGGTAGCCGCAGACTGTTCAGGTGCCGCGTTAACGACCGCCATCCAGATGCCTGGGTGCATAGTATGATGATTCGCCAGCTTGATTGCGCTGCCAACGCGCATGTTGGCTAAATAAATTTCGACTAAGTTTTGCGCTCGTTGGCGATTTCGCGGTGACTCTACCTTGCGCTCAATTTTCGTATCTAGCAGCGCGATTGCGCGATTTAGATACTCATTGCGACATTCCAATTTGTGCGCGGTCTTCAGCACGGGCACTAAGTCTTCGGGCGCCTCGCTTTCCTCAAACCGTGCCCATTGCGCGGCGAGCGCGCTGGTATAGTCTTGTTTGGCCAACCACAGACTAATCTGTTGAGTTTCAATCGCCGCGACATCATACGGTCGCAAATGCTGAACCTTGCTTGCGTACTCTAGCCACTTTTCAGCCTCATCCAAGCGTTTATGGCGAATACAAATCTCCACCAGCTTTAGACAGCGATCGGTATCGACCGCGCCCTTAGCCAGAATATCCAGCTCTACGGTTACGTTGTTCTTGCGCCGTGCGTTTTCCAGCAGTAGTCCTTCTAAGCGTGTATACAGTGAGCGCCGCAACAGCGCGTCTTTAGTGGGTGGCGTGAGCTTAGTCCAAGCCTGTTGCAGCTTAATGTAGATCGTTTCAATGCTTTGGTCGTTGAAACTACTAGCGGCGCCCGTAGGCAAGTTCAGTAAATCGTAATCAAATTTTTCACTTAAAATCAGTTTGCAAATCAGGCTAACTTTTTCGTCGTCAGGCCAAGTTTCATCGGCCATCAGCTTGCCAAATTGCGTCGCTAAAAAGCGTTCTAAGTGTCCGCGGTGACCCCCCGAATCGTCAATGGTTTCTAAGGTTTTCTCAGTGCGTTCAACCGCGTAAACAACGAGCTTGATAGCCTCGTTTGGAGCCAATGACGAAATTGCGGGCTCGAGGGCTCGAATGCTCCGCTCCGCGGCATCAAAATAACGCGCGACTTCAGCGTAGCGCCATAACCCTGAAGGTTTATAGCGAATTGCCTTAGTAATACGTTTACGCAAGTCACTGGCGTTTAAGCTACCGCCCGCGATTTCCGCGCGCAGCAACCAATGTTCGTAAAGTGCGCTATCGGCTTGAACTAAACGGTTAAGTTCCTCTACTAATTGCGGTTTAGTGAAGGTATTCAGGTAGGGTAGAACTGGGTCTTGATTGGCGCTATCTGCTAGCTCTTGATTCGTCTGCGTTTGATAGTAGTAGGCCAAGCTAGCCGCGACACAATGCTTACAAAAATCAAAATTGTCCGAGGCTTTACACGTACATGAGCCGTCAAATTGGCGCGCAGTATGATGCAAAAGCACTTGGTACGTTTGCTCACCATGAACTTCGGCGCTGATCTGTGAGCCATCAATAGTTAAGGCACCGACTTGCCCATTGTTGTAGTACTCGACACCACGCGCATACGCGGCGTCACCCGCTAAGGTCTGAAAGCTTGCTTGCGAAAGTATTTTCACTGCCGATGTTGATTAATTAAATCTCGGGTCTCCAAGGCGACGCGGCGTGCTGCGATCGCAAAGTTCTCGTCGTCACCGGCGTAGATGATCGCGCGTGAACTATTGATGATTAGGCCGCGGCCATCCGCTGTTCTGCCAGCCTTTACTAAGCTTTCGACATCACCACCCTGCGCGCCAACGCCGGGCACTAAAAATGGCATATCGCCAGTGAGCTCACGTAGCGTTGCCATTTGCTCAGGCCACGTTGCGCCAACAACAATGCAGCAATTATGGTTGCTATTCCAGTGTCGGTTAACCATAGTTGCCACGCGTTGATAGATTGGTTCGCCATCCACTTCTAAGTCTTGAATGTCGCCAGCTCCTGGGTTGGAGGTTCGGCATAAAATAACCACCCCTTTATCCGCGCGATCTAAAAAGGGCTGTGCAGAATCTTGGCCCATATAGGGATTAACTGTGACTGCGTCTACTTTGAAGCGGTCAAACGCTTCGGCCGCGTACATCTCTGCGGTAGCGCCAATGTCGCCTCGTTTTGAATCGAGAATAATGGGGATATGAGGATATGTTTCGCGAATGTAGTTAAGCGTCTTTTCTAATTGATCTTCAGCTTGCATGCCGGCAAAGTAAGCGATTTGAGGCTTAAAGGCACACACTAGATCATGAGTTGCGTCGACAATTGCTTTGCAAAACTCAAAAACGGGTTCGGGTAGCGTTTTTAGATGATCAGGAATTTTTTGCCAGTTAGGGTCTAAGCCAACACACAATAAGGAATCGCTACTGGACCAGGCTTGTTCAAGCTTTTGCATAAAGTTCATGCGCGAAATTTTACCCTAAGCGCGCGCAGTTTTTATGGAATTATCGGTGGCGATAAACAATTTTTATGAAAACATAGTGTTTAAATGAAGCGCTTTTGCCCGGTTGCCCCTTACACCCCCCCGCTAGCTTCCGTGAATCGAATGGATAAATCATGGTGGCTGGTGGACGTTACGAAGCGATCCCCAACCTATCTCCTGCACTATCGAGAAAACTTAGTCGACAGCAAAATGGATGAAGTGGTCTTCTCGATCCCGTCGGTGTTACCGATTAAATCGAGTACCTCATCTAAATGGTGGGTTGATTCGGCACTGACTATCGCGAGCATGTCGTATACACCGTTTACCGCATGTAGCTCGCGAATAGCCGAGATTTTCTTAAGAAAACGCACAATATGTGCCGACGATTTTGGGTCGGAGCTAATCATGACATGCGCCTGAATGCGCCCGCGTTCGTAGTCTTCGCTAAATTGCACGGTATAGCCAGTGATGATGCCGCGCTTTTCTAGGCGCTCGATACGACTGGTTACCGTCGTGCGAGACATTCCGAGGGTGCGGGCTAACTTGGCGGTGCTTTCGCGTGAATTAGTACTCAATAGTGCGATTAGCTCTTTGTCTTTACCATCGATAATCATTGCTTAACCTCTGCCCATATGGGGATTAACTTAGACACGCCTTAAGATCACTACCGAGCTTATTGCAATCAAGCAGGCCGCAGCACTCAACGGCACCAGCCCAAGGCTAATAAATGGCGCAACTGCGGCGGTTCCCAACGCCACAGTGCTAAGAATAAATAGAATCAGTAACGCCGCGCCACGTGAATCATTGTCGCCGGCCGCGACGACTGCTTGATAAAACCCTGGCGGTCCGCGCAGGCCCAAACCTAAGTTCACGGGAATGAACAACAGCCACAGCCATCTGGGGTCATTGTTGCCCACGCACGCAAACAGTAAAATCGTGCAGCACCCAAAGGCGCATAGCACCGAACCAACATTGATTAAACGCTCACTGGTGAAGCGAGCAACCAAGCGGTCACTCAGGTTTGCGCTGGTGATGAAAAAGCTAATGCCGATTAATTGCATCGTCACAAAGTCGGATAAACTGCCGCCCATACTGGTTGTTATTACGGTAGGCGCGCCAAACACAAATACCAATAAGCCTCCTAGAGTGCAGGCGTGACTCAGTGATTGGCGCATAAACGCGCGGTTATAAAATAGCGACAGATAACCGTTTTTTGATTTGCTGGTAGGTCTATTGAGTACGTCTAAATTGATCCAAAAAGTGGAAACGCAGAGCGCTGCGGCGAGTACCGCCGTTATTAAAAACGAGGCACGCCAGTCGTATAAGCTTAGCAACCAAGCGCCGATTATCGGCGCAAAGGCCGGTGTTAGCGATTCAATACTGCCCATTAACCCGATGGCCTTTAGCGCACCACGTTCGTCAAATAGAGCCTTGATAATACCTGGCGCGAATACAGCTGGTGCGGAGGAGACAAATCCTTGAAAAAAGCGCACAACGATCAATTCATTAATACTGCTGACCTGCGCTGCCAGCAGCGACAACAGTGCGTAGAGTCCGAGCGAGAGAACCAGTAAAATTCCTCGCTTAAAGCGCGCACCTAGTTCGCCGTAAATCATTAGTCCGGTTGCTGTACCAGCGGCAAAGCTCGCCAACACCAACTGCGCGCCTTCAATCGAGCCACGAATAAAATTAGGCAAACTTGGGATCGCCGGTAACACCAAATCAATGCCCGCTAGCCCTATGACGGTGCCGCAAACTAGGACAATAAATGTGATCGACGCCTGTCTATTTGTATTGAGCACTGTTGTTCGGGTTGCCGAGATATCTTGGGGTTAGCTGGCACAAGTCTCAAATAATACGACATAATGAATAAAAATTCGTCGTTTCGTTAATTTTAATGCTGCTAATCGCATTGTTTGATAATACAAAATTGCGGTTAAGCTGAATAAGCTAGATAGAGAAATAACAATCATCTAGTGAAAAACTCTTATGAAAAATGTGCTGCTGCTTGGCTCAGGAAAAATCGGAGCAATTATTACCGAGTTGCTCAGCGCGTGTGATGACTATCATGTCACGGTCGCCGATCTGGACAAGAGCAACCTTGAACGGTTAACACCACACAAAAATTTGAGCACTTTAGTGTTAGATGTCACCGATCGACAAGCCTTAGACAAGGCACTGGACGGCCAGTTCGCGGCTTTGAGTGCGTGCCCGTTTAATATTACGAAATTCGTGGCGCAAGCGGCGGCCGCGAACGCGGTTCACTACTTTGATTTAACCGAGGACGTCGCCTGTACTAATTTAGTAAGAGCGTTAGCAAAAGACTCGAAAGCTGCACTGATGCCACAGTGTGGTTTGGCACCTGGCTTTATTACTATTGCCGCCTATGAGTTGGCGAAGCACTTTGACGAATTGCACAACGTGCATATGCGAGTCGGCGCCCTGCCCAAATACCCGTCTAATGGTTTGAAATATAATCTAACGTGGTCTACAGATGGATTGATTAATGAGTATTGCAATCCGTGCGAGGCGATTGTTGAAGGTCGCCTAATGCAAGTTCCGCCGTTAGAAGAGCTTGAGTCCTTTTCGCTTGATGGTGTTTCGTATGAGGCGTTTAATACCTCCGGTGGCTTGGGTACTTTGTGTGACACCCTGAATGGCAAGGTTAGAAACCTAAATTATCGAACCGTGCGATACCCGGGCCATCGCGATATCATGAAGGTGTTATTGCAAGACCTGCGTTTAATGGACCGACGACCGTTATTAAAAGAAATTTTTGAGACATCGTTACCCCTCACCTATCAAGACGTGGTGCTGGTGTTTATCAATGTAAGTGGCATTAAGGACGGGCAATTAGTTCAGGAATCGTATGCAAATAAGATCTACAGTAAAACAATAAACGACAAGCTTTGGAGTGCAATTCAAATAACCACCGCGTCGGGAATTTGCACGGTACTGGATTTAATGGCCCAGGGTAAGCTCGCGCAACAGGGTTTCGTGAAACAAGAAGACGTGCTTTTCGAAGACTTTATCAACAATCGTTTCGGTCAATATTACCAACGTGAGGTTGATAGACAGCCCCTAAATTAGGAAATTGGTGGGCTGGTTGGTCGCGCGATAGTCAGCCTTGTGGCGACCAATTTTATCGACAATATCTATAAATAGACATTTGAAAACATCATTATTTGAAAGTGGTTTTTGATATCATTAATCCTTGGGTAGTTTATAAATTAAATAAGGGTTTCTTATGGAGAAAACAGATGCAAACTAAATGGACTAGTCTAAAGAGTTGGGTGTCATTTAGCTTTTTATTACTTTCAGCTTCTTCTATTGCTCAAACTTCTAATGCTCAAACTTCAATTTCCACTAAAGGGATATGTGACACCAAGTTACTAAGCCAAATTGAAGCTGATTTTGACAAATTGGCACGCAGACAAGCGGATGAGGGCGAGTCGGTTAATGCGCAAACGTCAAAAGATATGGAGATTGCGGCGCGGAATTACATCAGCATGAATGCTAAGTGCTTTGATCAGCTTTACAAGAAAAGCGATTTAGCGGCTGCACAAACAACTCACATTGATGATGGGGGAATACGATTTCGCTCGGGCTCAGGAGACTTAGCCGTCGCAGAATTTAATTTGTTGGGCACAAAATGGGGAGCGAATTCACCGTTTAATGGCGGCCAGAATGTTAACGGCCCACGCAGCCCCGGTGGCGTTGTTACCTACAGTTTCATCCCTAGAGGAGTCTCGAACGCGGTAGAACGATCTTTTTTACCCGCTGCTGACAATAACCTTCCATTCAGCTCTTTGCCTACATATTCAAGCTGCTTTGAGACTGAGATCACCAGAGCATTTGCTATGTGGTCTGCTGTCGCTGATATTGATTTTCGAAGAGTTAGAGATAATGGAGTAGCAACCAATGGGCGTGGTGCAACGGGCGATATCCGAATTGGTGCTCACACCTTTGACGGCAATAGCTCTGTTCTTGCGCATGCATTTTTCCCTCCGCCAAACGGAGGTAGCATCGCGGGCGACTTACATTTTGACAGAGCAGAGGCGTGGTCTTGTGATACGAGTGGCATTGATATTGGCATAGTAGCGACGCATGAAGTTGGGCATTCAATTGGCTTAAACCACGAAGAGCAAGGTGGTTTCGCCATAATGAACCCGTTTTATAATCCAAGTTTGCCCATAATTACTACTGACGATATAAACGGAATCGTCTCTATTTACGGGCCCAAAGATGTGCCAGAGCCTGAGCCAGAAGAACCTAGAGCCGCTGTAGTTTTTCTTGGTGATGACTTGCCGGTGGTTATTCCAGTCAATCGGCAGAACGACGAATGCCGTGAATCACTAGGCTCTAATCCGAATACGGCTGTAAGTGGTAGTTGGACGAGCGACTGTGCTTCAATTAGTAGGCAAGGCAGTTTTGCTCGGTATTACACCTTTGAGCTTTCGGCGCCCCGATCGGTCACAATAAATCTTGATTCAGCAATTGACACGTATTTATACCTTCTGACTTCCAGTCGTGGACTGATAACGTTTGATGATGACGGCGGTTCGGGGCTGAATTCGCGCATTCAAACTAACTTATCTGCGGGCCGATACATTATTGAAGCGACGACATTTCAATCTGCGCAAGCTGGCGGATTCGTATTGCGGATTCAATAACCAATACAGTAGGGTTTAGTGTTTCAGCTCGCTAGTCGAAGCTACGGGCTTTTCTAGTTAAGGCTAAGGGCTTTTCTAGTTAAGGCTAAAGGCTTTATTTAAAGCTAAAGGCTTTTGTTTGAAGCTAAAGGCTTTGTTTGAAGCTAAAGGCTTTGTTTAAAGCTACTGGGGTTCGGCGAATCGGGTGTCGAAGGTAAATGCTGCTTGTGTGGGGCCCCGTTCGTCGAGTATGGCTAAGGCTTCAAGGCCCTGCTCGACGGTTGGCAGGGTGCCTGATTTTACCCACCACAGTGCTGAATGCGCGCTTTTTATGGGTGTCATCCATTCGTCTTTGCGCCGTAGCACATTAACGTGAGCGCTGCGGTAGACAAATTGACTGAGATGCAGAATTGAATCCCATACGGACATGTTAAACGCAATCATGGGGTCAGGATAGTCGCCCTCATAGCGCCAAATAAAGCCGGGACTAGATTCGGCGAGTGCATTAACTCTAGGTACATTCTCAAAGAACTCAGCCACTTCTGGGTCGCCAAATCGAGCCTTTAAATGTGCAATGTTTACTTGTGCTAGATGACATTCGCTCATAGATGAATCGTTCTAGATTGCGCTATTATTGTGTTGATCGTTTTTAACACGAGTACGCTCAAATGAAAATGCAGGTTGTGAATATCGTTCAGCAGCTAAGTCATCGTCACGCGGGAGAGTTTATCGACATTCTACCGTTTAACGACGGTGCATTGGGTGCAGTGAATATCACAGGTGAGTCGCCGTTCTGGGAGATGCACCCTGATACCGACGAGTTGTTTTACGTTGTCGAGGGGTGTTTACACCTCGAACTTTTAAACGAGCAGGGCTCAGAACAGCATCGGGCGCGTTCTGGTGAAACAATGGTCGTGCCGAAAAGTTATTGGCACAAACTTAGTGCGCCGAGCGGCGCAAAATTTATTTATCTAACTCCGGGCCAGTCCCTACATTCTGACGAAGACGACCCGCGTTACACTAGCCATTAGGTGTTGAGCTTGGTATTGGAGTGACCTTCACTATCGGCCAAATCAGTTGCTCAGCCGCGGTTGTGTCGGGTAAGTTCTCGACACCCATGGCTTTTGGGTATTGTCGAGTAATCTTTGCAGTACCGAATAGCACGTCCCAGAAAAACAACATATTGCCGTAGTTTCCTTTGTAGTTAGTGATGCCGTCGGCGGCGTACTTACCATGGTGAGCGCTGTGCGTAGAGGGTGTTGAGATGGTGCGTTCGACTAGCCACATAAGGGGTGATAGCCATCTTGCTTTATAGAGTGGCGCGTCCCAACGCACATCGCTGTGTGCGCCAAAGATGATGGTCATTTTTAACACCAAATAACTGGCATAAACCCAGCCGCCACCGAGATAGATAAGCGCGCCAGAGAACCACAAGCCAGGCATTAACACGTAGTAGAAGATGTTGTTGCGATACACAACTCGAATAGAGAGGTAGGCCGCGTTGTGGTGAGGACGATGCAGTTTATATAGCCATGGCACTGTGTGCGACAAACGATGCCACCAATATTGGAGCATGTCGTCAAATATTAAGAACAGCGCAAACACGCTAAAGTAGTGCCAATTCTCAAGTGCACCTTGCGCCTGTGGTGCGAAAAAAGCGGCTATGCCTGCGCCCCCGAGCAACACTAAAGGTTGGGTAACCAAGGTAAGCATAGCAGTGCCGATAACTTCAACGAGCGCGTCATCGCGGGTTTGGCCTGGTTTGGAGAAAAAACGGGTAAAAATAATTTCTAACGCGATAAACGCGAAAAAAATTAGCATTATCACAGTGATTTCTGTTTTCATGACTGCTCGTCGTTGAATTATTAGACCTTACCTTAGCAAGCTTAGCCTCGCGAAAAAGTCTCCTTGGGGATGTTAACCTAGACCGCACCATTAAAAATCGATGTTTTAGCGCTATGACTAATTTAGATGCATTGACCCACAATGTTGGCAAACTCGGACAACTCGCGATAACGGTCAGCGATGTGAATGCCGCGCTAGCCTTCTATCGAGACGTTTTAGGGTTAGCGTTTCTGTTTGCGCCGTCTGAAAACCTCGCGTTTTTGCAGTGCGGTGAAACCCGGCTGATGCTCAGTACGCCGCAAGGTTCGGGCCAAGTTGGTAAGAACTCGATACCCTATTTTTGTGTTAAAGAAATAGAGAATTTCTTTGCGAGTTTGAGCGGTAATGTCTTGATCGAGCGCCAACCACAATTTTCCGCCGCCATGCCAGATCACGAGCTTTGGATTGGCTTTTTGCGAGACCCTGATAAGAATATTATTGGGGTTATGGAAGAGAAGCCTTTAACTTGAACGCTATTTTAGCTTTTGCAATAACCCGTAAAGAGCGAATGCCTAGCGACCGATTTGCCGGAAATCGCCACCGCTGGGTTTTTGAAAAACACGCAAATCGAACTCATTAACGACGGAGAACAAGTGATCAAAAATATCGGCTTGTATCGCTTCGTAATTAGCCCAATTTTTATCCGCACTGAACGCATACACTTCAATTGGCAAGCCACTGTCGGTTGGCGCTAGTTGACGGGCTAGGATCGTCAGGTTTTGGTTAATCTGGGGGTGATGTTTTAGATAGGCTAAGACATAGGCTCTAAACGTACCGATATTGGTAAGGCGTCGGCCGTTCGCGCGTGAATGGTCAGCGGTGCCGCTTTTCTGATTGTGTTCCTGCACCTCATTTTTCTTGGCTTGAATATAGTCCTTTATATAGTCGATTTTACTGTAGCGCGCGAGCGCGTCGTCGTCGCAAAACTGAATTGAGTTAGCATCAATAATGATCGAACGTTTAATTCGTCGACCACCAGACTCTTGCATACCGCGCCAATTCTTAAATGACTCATTAATCAAGCTTTGCGTGGGCACGGTGGTGATGGTGTTATCGAAGTTGCGCACCTTAACCGTAGTCAAGCCAACCTCAAGAATATCGCCGCTGGCGTTGTGTTGCGGAATATCCACCCAATCACCGATGCCGACCATCCGATTTGAGCTAAGCTGCAAACCCGCGACAAAGCCCAAAATAGGGTCTTTGAAGACCAGCATAAGCACAGCGGTCATGGCACCTAGCCCGGCAAACAAGGTCAGTGGCGATTCACCTAAAATCAGCGCTGTGATGGCAATTAACGCAACGAAATATGTGATTATCTTAGCAACTTGCGCGAAACCCTGAATTGGGATGTGACGCGACACCGCAAATGAACCGTAGATCTCCAACAATGAGTTAATCAGCGAGGTAACGATGAGCGCCCCAACACCTACGAGTATTATGGCGCTAGCGGTAACCACTAAGTTGTCGATTACTGGGTAATTTTCAAGTGCCAAGGGCGTCAGGCGATAGACCAAATAGGCGGGCACTAAATACGCAATACGGTTAAACAGTTTCTGTTTAATCAGAACATCGTCCAAGTTAGATTCTGTTTTGGTGATTAGCTTCGTGATTAAGCGGATCAGACCATGCTTAACCACGTAGAATGCGAGCGTGGCCATTACCCAAATTGTCGCCATCGCTAGTGCGCTGGTGATCAAGGTTTCATAACCCTGGATGCCAGGAAGCTTAGAGACCCAGTGTTGTAATAGTGAAAACATAGTTTTTAAAAAGCTCGATTTATATGGAAAGTATCGCTGATTTAAGTTTCTCGCTGCGCTAGCAAATCCGCGTAAGCCACATCGATGAGGTCATTTTCGTCGATCTCAAGCGCTTGCATGAGCTCTTGTGTTTCTTGTTGGCCCTCAGTTATTGAGTCACCCTCTTGAAGCACAACTTCTAGCTCGATGAATTCGCCCAAGTTTTCGACTACATCGAAATGTAAGCGGGTGCGGCCAACCATACACAAACGCCGAGTTTTCTTAACAACTTGGCGTACGCCATACGCGCCACCTAGCACCGCTTTTAAACCGTCGGCATCATCGGTATGCGTAATGTGGTATTCCGACAGTTTGGGGCCGTCCGTGTCAGGGCGGTGATAGAAAATGAGTTGCGCGAGCTGGTCGGGGAATTCCCTTAGTTTTAAGCGACCCTTTGCGACTTCAAAGAAAGTATCCGTTTGTACTAACGTCACCGGCGGTTGGTCACTGAGTTGTTCAGCGAGTGTAACTTGGCGCGCAAAGTTACGTGCGCGCGCTTTAATTTCGACGTTGTGCGCCATTGAGACCTCAGCTGAATACAGTGATTAAAACTGTAAATGTTTGACGGTGAGAGAGTTGTTAATAAGTTGCTTTAAACTATCGATGCCAATATCGACGTGCATTTGCGCATGACACGCGGTTGCCTTCGCGTCGCTGGCATCGGTTTTTACACCGTCGGGGGTCATGGGCACGTCGCTGACAAGCAATAGTGCGCCGGCCGAAAATTTGTTTTTAAACGCGGCACTGAATAGTGTGGCTGTTTCCATGTCAATCGCCATGGCGCGCGTTTTCTTCAAATACTTTTTAAAGCTTTCATGGTGTTCCCAGACGCGACGATTGGTGGTGTAAACGGTGCCGGTCCAATAGTCTTTTTGGTGGTCGCGGATGGTGGTGCTGATCGCTTTCTGCAATTCAAACGCGGGCAGTGCAGGCACCTCGGCGGGCATATAGTCATCGCTGGTGCCCTCGCCTCGAATGGCGGCAATTGGTAATATCAAATCACCGACCGAATTTTTCTTCTTCAAGCCGCCACACTTGCCCAAAAATAAAGCGGCCTCAGGTTTGATGGCGCTTAATAAGTCGCAAATGGTGGCTGTATTAGGAGAGCCCATACCGAAGTTAATCATTGTAATTCCGTTTGCGGTGGCGCACGGCATTGGCCGATCTTTACCGACTATTTCAGCGTTTGCTTGTTCGGAAAATATGTCTAAATAGTTTGAAAAATTAGTAAGTAATATATACTTTCCAAAGCCTTCAAGCTCCATGCCGGTGTATCTGGGCAGCCAATTTTCAACGATTTCTTTCTTTGTCTTCATATAACTAGCTTACCACGAGCCGACGTTTTCCATCGATGTCCATGGTTCTTGAGGCGGCAGTGCATCGCCTTTTTGCAAGAGTTCAATCGAAATTCCATCAGGTGATTTTACAAACGCCATATGACCATCGTGTGGCGGCCGGTTAATTGTCACGCCTTTATCAATTAGGTCTTGGCAAATTTGGTAAATATTATCAACGCGATAGGCTAAGTGACCAAAGTTGCGCCCGCCAGTGTAAGCGTCTTCATCCCAGTTATAGGTGAGCTCAAGTAACGGCGCGGTGTCTGTACCAGCGCGTTCCAAATCATGAGGTGCGGCTAAGAAAATCAGTGAGAAACGGCCCTGTTCATGGTCATTGCGACTGGTCTGGACTAAACCCAGCTTATCGCAGAAAAAGTCCAGCGCGGCGTCTAGGTCGCCAACACGAATCATCGTATGTAAATATTGTAAGCTCATAATTAATTCTCGTTTAACCAGTCAGCGACATCCTCAGCGTAGTAAGTGAGAATAGCATTTGCGCCGGCGCGTTTAATGCTAGTGAGTGCTTCTATCACCACTGCGCGCTCGTTCAACCAGCCGTTTTGCGCTGCGGCTTTAAGCATTGCGTATTCGCCACTCACCTGGTACACAAAAGTGGGCATTTGAAATTTATCTTTAACACGCCGAACAATGTCCAAATAGGGCATGCCGGGCTTGACCATCACGTAGTCGGCTCCTTCATCAATATCCATGGCAACCTCATGCAACGCTTCTTGCGCGTTCGCCGGGTCCATTTGATAAGTGTGTTTATTGCCACCGGCTAGGTTGCTCGCCGAGCCCACTGCGTCACGAAACGGGCCATAGAATGCCGAGGCGTATTTGGCCGAGTACGCGAGAATTTGTGTGTTAGGGTATCCCGCCTCTTCTAAGGCCGAACGGATAGCGCCAACCCGCCCATCCATCATGTCAGATGGTGCCACAATATCAGCGCCCGCTTCGGCGTGCGAAATTGCCTGCTTTACCAAGACCTCAATCGTCTCGTCGTTCATTACGTAGCCGCTTTGATTTAGTAAGCCGTCTTGCCCATGCACGGTAAACGGGTCTAAGGCGACGTCGGAAATAACCCCAATTTCTGGAACCGCGCGTTTCACTGCGCGCATCGCACGTTGCGCTAAGCCTTCGGGGTTGTACGCGTGTTCTGCTAAGTCTGACTTTTTACTATCGCCAACGACCGGGAACAAGGTGATTGCTGGAATGCCGAGCTGCGCTAAGCGTGCTGCTTTTTTGACTAAGAGGTCTACGCTTAAGCGCTCGACCCCTGGCATTGAATCGATAGTTTCGGTTTTATTTTCACCCTCAATAATAAACATCGGTAGGATTAAATCGCTGGCCGACAGCGTATTTTCGCGTACTAATGCACGCGAAAACTGATGCGCGCGACTGCGTCTTAGTCGAGTGTCTGGGTATTGTCTTTTCATGCGCGGAGTGTGGCACGCTTTGTGCAAAATTTCGAGTTTAAGAGGTCCAGCTAGGTAGAATCTGTGACGTGCTTCAATAGCCGCGACGCAAACTTCTAGTGTGTGGCTTTGCTCGTCAATTAGCCTCTTGCAACTGCGAGAGGCCAATTGATTGGGTCGCGTGCTCTGCTAGGAAAACATCCAAGTTGTTGGGTTTGGGTGCGGTTGTTGTTTGTCTAATAATTGCATGCCCTTCACGCAACGCACAATCCACCAAACTAATACGAATAGAAGTACGGCTATGCCGATTATTAGGGTGGTTAGAATCAGGCCGATGACCCCGTAAAGCAGACCAATCCAAAAAGTGCGTATTAGGAACTGATAATGGCTTTTAAGCCATTCAGGCGCTTCGCCCTTGTTAATGTAGGCCATGACCAAACCGACCAGGCCGGTTAAACCGACAATGACGCTGACCAAATACAATATGTAAATGATTTTGGCATTACTTTGACTTTGAGGGTTTGTGTTTTGTGGTTGAGTAACTTCGTTCATTGTTCGCTCCATAAATTATTGTGTTAAAAAGGTTGGCTTAAGTTAAAGCTCTCGCACCATTCGACGACCACCAATACGTGGCATTTGATCAAGAATAAACGCGGCGCGTTCTTGTAGGTAATCGCTTGGTTTGGCAGGGTTAGATCGCGACGGGGTCGGCAGACTGGCAGCGATTAAGGCTGATTGCTGTGCGCTTAGGTCTTTTGCATCGATGCCGAAATAATGTTGGCTGGCAGCACCGACACCAAACACTGATTTACCGAATTGAGCAAAGTTGACGTACAGCTCGAGAATGCGCTTCTTCGGCAAAATAAGTTCCATCCAAACAGCCAGCCATGCCTCTAAGCCTTTTCGAATAAAGCTACGATCCGGCCAGAGAAACAAATTTTTCACGGTTTGTTGGGTAATGGTGCTGGCACCACGCTTCTCGCCTTCGGCGAGAACTTGCTTTATTTGCTTGATATCAAAACCGAAATGATTCGGAAATTGTTGATCTTCAGACGCAATAACCGCGTTCGGAAAGTACAGAGAAATATCGTCAAGATCTAACCATTCATGCTTAATATTTGGGTTATTTCGCATTTTATTGAGCTCAATAAAACTGCTGGTGGGCGGGTCGTAAAAACGCAGTAAAACCATGGGCAGTGCGGAGGCGAAACACGTAAAAAAAATAAGCCTGAATGTCCAACGCCAGAACCAGCCTTGTTTCTTCTGGTGTCGTCGCCGTGGTTGTTCCGATTCGTGTCGCGTGCGGCGTCGCGTTGGTCGCATTAAATCACGCATACTTAGACTACAAACGGGGTCACGCGCAGCACTTCTTCCATCGTGGTGAGACCGTCAGCAACTTTTTTGGCACCACTATGGCGTAATGTGAGTAAGCCATCTGATCGAGCTTGTGTGCGTAAGTCTTGCAAGTCACTACCGGGCTTTACTTTGCTTTTTATGGCGTTGGTCATTTCCAGCATTTCATAGAGCCCGACTCGACCCAAAAAACCAGTTTGTCGGCATTCAATGCAACCAACCGGTTTGCACGCGCTGTGGGGCTGAATATCGGCGTCTTGAATAAAGTCTGACCACAGTGTTTTATCGACCTCGGTAGGTGATTTGCAGTGCGGGCACAATGTTCTAACCAAACGCTGGGCGAGTACCCCCAGCACCGTGGCACTTATTAAGTATGCAGGTACCCCCAGTTCTTGCATGCGTGTTATCGCCGATGGCGAGTCGTTAGTGTGAATGGTCGATAAGACAAGGTGGCCGGTTAGCGAGGCTTGAATTGCCATTTCTGCCGTTTGTAAGTCGCGGATCTCACCGATCATAATAATGTCTGGGTCTTGACGTAGTAACGACTTCACTCCTGCTGCAAAGGTTAGGTCAATGGCGGAGTGCACCTGGATTTGATTAAAGCTTGGTTCGACCATTTCGATCGGATCTTCAATGGTGCAAACGTTAACTTCGCTGGTGGCTAAGTTTTTAAGCGTCGAATACAGTGTTGTCGTTTTTCCCGAGCCAGTCGGCCCAGTCACTAAGATAATGCCATTAGTGTGGGTGGTAAGCCGGTTCCAAATATCGAGCTCGCGGTCATTCAGCCCCAGCTGATTAAAGCTGCGCTGCAAAACTTCAGGGTCGAAAATTCGCATTACCATTTTCTCGCCCATTGCGGTTGGCACGGTCGATAAACGCAGTTCGATTTCTTTATTGTCTGGTGTGCGTGTTTTTAGCCGGCCGTCTAAGGGACGGCGTTTTTCGGAGATGTCCATGCGCGCCAAAGTTTTTAAACGGCCAACAATGGCAAGCAACACGTTGGGCGGCACCTGGTACGCGTGATGTAAAATGCCGTCGATCCTGAAGCGAATTTCGCCCATCTCTTTACGCGGCTCCAAATGGATATCACTGGCACGTTGTTCAAACGCGTATTGCAATAACCAATCGACTAGCTGAACAATATGATGGTCTTCGGCGTCGAGCTGCCCGCGCCGCCCCAGATCAACAAGCTGTTCTAGGTTTTGCTGCAAGCTGGCACCGGTGCGCTCATCGGTGATGGTTGATCGACTGATAGACTTAGCCAGCGTATAGAACTCGTTAACGTAGCGGTCAATCTCGTTGGGATTGGCGAACACGACATCAATACTTTTTCTGAGTAAGCTCTCTAAGTTATCTTTCCACGCTAGATTTAACGGATCTTTGACGGCCAAGGTTACCGTGTCTGGCGTCACTTTTACGGCTAGGAAACCATGGTTTTTCGAAAACTGTGATGCGACTACTTTAGTGACCGCGGCAATGTCGATTGCTAGAGGATCGATATGGAAGTAATCTAAACCAACTTCGTTCGCGAACCATTCGCAAAGCGTTTCCAGCGTCATTTTATCGCCGGTGGTTTGGTGCTCAGGCAAGTTGCGTGCGATGGCGACTAAGGGGTGCGCTGGCAAATGGCCGCTTTCGACGCCGCTTTCAACGATGTTTGAATCAATGCGCTTAGCTTCAGCTACTGAAATAAGCTGGCCTTTAAACATCGCTTTGAGGATGGCTTTGTGATTCAGTCTATCGATGCTCATAGGGTGGAGAGAGTGCGCTTCACGCAGTTTTTTTTATAATCGGCGTGTGATGATGGTATGCCATGAAGTGATATCATTCCAGTTAATTCTAGGAGACCATTCCTATAAACCAAGGCTACGGGGGTAGTGCGTGATTAGGTTAATTGTTCTTATTGTTTTCGGTTTCTTGTTGTGGGTATTGTTTGCCTCGGGCTTTGACCGGGTTCGCAAAATAGTGATTAGTATTGCAGCGGTCGTTGTATGTGCAGCGGTGTTACTCGTTGATGGCTACGCTAAACGTGAATCCAAGTCGTTAATAGCGAATGCTGATATTGGTATTTGTGGTGTGGCAGCCAAGCACACCTATAGGACTAATTTCGATGTGTCGATTTGTTTGGAAAATCAACATAGCTCCGCCACGCTTACTCGAATCGACATGCGCGTGATTGCATCAAACTGTAACGCCTCTGGCTGCACCGAGCTAGAGCGTGTCGCGCGTGATATCCCAATGCAACTCGGGCCTAAGGCGCAGCAAAATGTTATTCAGAACTTAAGCTTTAATGACGTTGACCCACAGGCAGAAAACGTAGATTGGTCACTGGAAATAGTGACCACTAAAGGCGTGCGGTGAACACCGGCCACAAACTACCCGCTGGAGCACGGCATGACTAAGCGCGAATTGCTCGGTAATACTATACGTTCGATGCTCGTCATTGCCTTGTTCGCGTTTGTATTCGTCTTATTTCGAAGTCTAAGTGGCCCGTCGCTCACCTCGCAATCTGAGGTCGCTTTTGATGATGTTCAGATTGGCGAGACCGCGATGCGCCGAGCGCTTGGTGCGCGAGTTTGGGTCACGCGTCTTAGTCCCGCACAGCGTTCGCAACTCGCCGAGCTTAGCGAGTTGGTCGTCAACCCGAATTCCGGTTGTGCATTGCAAAGCGAGGTATGCGTGTTGTCAGCTACCACTCAACGTGACGGGATTGACGTCGTGTTTAGCATTGCGCACCCTATTCAATTAGCAAGTGATATTAAGTGGTATGGTGGCTTTGTTGACCCGACTAACGGCGCGGTATATGACCGCTTAGGGCGAGCCTACAAGACCCTAAGACAAGTGAACAGGAAGGACGCGCTCGAGGTCCTGCGATAACGGGTATCGTAACGCAGAACTAACCGAACCAAACCAGTGGCTCTTCGTGTAATAGCGCAGCTTGTTCGCGCAAACTTAAAATATGGTCTTCCCAACAACGTTGAGTGTTAAACCAAGGAAACGCGATCTTAAACGCCGGGTCATTCCAACGTTTTGCAAGCCAACCATAATAGTGAATTAAGCGCAGCGTTCTAAGTGCCTCGATTAAATGCAGCTCGCGCGCATCAAAATCACAGAACTCGGTATACCCGCTCAGCACCGCGTCTAAACCCGCGGTTCTGTCTGGGCGGTCACCGGCGAGAAACATCCACAGGTCTTGCACCGCAGGTGCCATACGCGCATCATCAAAATCAACGATGTGCGGCCCATCACTCGTCCATAAAATATTACTTGGATGGCAGTCACCATGACTGCGAATCATGCGACTATCGCCTGCGCGTTGGTAACACTGCGCTGCTTCGGTGAGCAATTGTTCGGTTAGTGATTGGTACGCGTCGAGCAGGTCGGCGGGGATGAAGTTGTTTTCCATAACAAAATCGCGTGCTTGATAACCAAAACTGTCGATGGTCAAGCTAGGCCGGTGATCGAATGAGTGCGATTGTCCAACTCGGTGGATGCGGCCCATAAAGCGGCCCATCTGTTCTAATTGATCAAAGTCTTCTAGGTCGGGAGCGCGTCCGCCGCGGTTCTCAAACAGTGCAATTCGAAAGTGCTCCGTATGCAAAAGCGTACTGTTATTGATACGCATCGGTGCGACCACCGGGATTTCCAGTTCGGCGAGTTCTTCGGTGTACGCATGTTCTTCTAAAATCGCGTCGTCAGTCCAGCGCGCCGGTCGATAGAATTTGGCTACAATGCTGTGACCTTCGTCTAAGCCCACACGGTAGACTCGGTTTTCATAACTGTTGAGAGCTAATAAGCGCCCGTCGCATTGGAACCCAAAACGTTCGATGCTGTTAAGTACTTCATCGGGCGACAACTCGGCGTAGGCTTGATTTAGCGAGCCTGTATTCACGGTATTCTGGGGTTGTTCTGACAATTGAAAAGGGGCTAGAAGCCGTGACACGGTTAGTGATAGAGTGAGGATAACACGGGCGGTTACAGTCCGAGCTACGGGTTTACGTTTGTTGAAACATAGGGTACGCAGATGACGAAGACGGTTGAATTGCAAGGGCCAGCGCCGGTTTTGGTGGCACATCGAGGCTATTCCGGGCGCTATCCAGAGAATACGCTACTTGCTTACCAAGCCGCTTATCAACATGGCGCGCGTTATATGGAACTTGATCTGCAGTTAACGGCTGACCGTGTACCCGTGTTGCATCACGACGCCAGCTTAATGCGCATGGCAGCAATTGATGCCGATATTCGAGATACCAAGGCCAAACATTTCAAAGTCATGCGCGCATCATACGCACAGCGTTTTGAAGACGAGTTTGCCGACAATGAGTTCACCACGTTCAAACGTTACTGTAAGTGGTTAGCACGGCACAGCGACGTAACAACCTTCGTCGAAATCAAGCAAGACTCAATTGATCGCTTTGGCATTCCGGTGTTCTTAGATGAAGTGCACAAGCGTATTTTGAGTACTGATGTTGAATCGCAGTGCGTCATCATTTCGTTTAATCACGAAGTGGTCGAGTATGTGCGCAATATCTCGTCTATGCGCACGGGCTGGGTTTTACCAGCCTGGAAGGCTGAACATAAAGAGACCCTAGAAGAGTTAAAGCCAGATTTTCTATTTTGTGACACCGAACTATTGCCACTCAAAGACGCTGAATTTTGGCGTGGTAGCTGGCAGTGGGCTATGTACAACCTTGACGACGTAGCGTCGGCAATCGAGATGGCTAATCGCGGAATGCACTTTCTAGAGACGAATCAAATAGGCACGTTGATGAGCAATGATGGCCTGGCGAATCGGCGTTAGCCTCGTTTCGCTATTGCTTGGTAGTGCTGGCGATCAATCAGTTTAAGCTGCTTGATAGCGTATGCCGCCCGGCAAGCTCTCCACGCCAACCGCGAAAACTGTGGTCATTAAATCCAATAAGCCTGGCAGATTTTAGGGCATCTGTAGACACAAAAAAGCCGCATCCGATGATGCGGCTTTTAGTGCGACTGCATGTTTGGTTTTACTTTTTTAATGCATCGCGAATTTCAGCTAGTAGAACGGCTTCATCTGAAGGCCCTGCTGGTGCTTCCTCGGCTTCCTCTTCCGCTTTTTTGGCGGCGTTCATACCCTTGATTACCATAAACAACGCGAACGCTACGATAACGAACGTAATCATTGCGTTAATAAACAAGCCGTAGTTCATAGTCACCGCACCCGCTTCGGCTGCTGCCGCGACGGTAGGGTAAGTAACGCCTTCAACGCCACCACTGATCACCATAAACATATTACTGAAATCGACCCCGCCGGTTAGGTACCCAACCCAAGGCATAATCATGTCGTCAACAAACGACTTTACGATCGTACCAAAAGCAGCACCAATAACGATACCAACGGCCATATCGACAAAGTTACCCTTCATCGCAAATTCTTTAAATTCTTTTAGCATTTCTTATCTCCAGTTTCTTCGGTCTAGTTTTGACCTTGTTATAGTTGGGTTGTGTATTCGTTAATCGTTGGGCTGTGTATTAATCGTTATATAAGGGTTTGTGTGCTTTAGCGCACCTATTGCCCAACCAGCAAAATGTTGAACGACATTTAAGCCCTATGCATGTGTGAATGCAATAGGCTTAGCAATTAATAGAGTAGTTCTGACAGTTTTTAACTATTTATAAGACAAAGTGACTTGGTAATACGGATGATCCGATACGCCTTTTTCTAACATTTCGCCCGCCTCTACGCGAAAACCCTTGGTAAGAATCCAGTCTATTCGTTCAGGGTTATTTAGGTCGAGCCCAGCGGCACTAACCGCGTCTGTGACGTCTATATTCTTCAGCGCGTTGCTAAGCGCTGGCGTGGTGGCGCGACTATTGAAATCGCCTAACAAAATTGCTCGTGGGTACTTCGCGAACGCCTGCAGCACTTCAAGCAACTGTTCTTCGCGCCCGCCACGGGTATGCAGATGAGTGTTAATAAAGTGAAAGCTCTCGCCCTGCCACTGCACCTTAGCAACCGTCATATTGCGGAAGCTCTTACCGGATTCGTCGCTCAGCATTTCAACTTGCCAGTGGTCTATCGGTAGACGGCTTAATATGGCATTGCCACGGTGCTCGCGTAACCACCGTCGGCGTGTCGCGCAAAATAACCAACCAAAGCCCCCGTGCGTAGCGATCTTCTCGGTTTGGCTTAAGCCAATGCCGGCTAGATTGGCTAGACTGGGTGCGTATACCTCTTGAATGCCGACTAGGTCGGCTTGTGCAACTACATCTGCACTGGCTCGTAAATTACGCCGACCATTGAGGTTCTTGCCGGTTTGAATGTTAAACGTCGCGACTTTAAGTCGGCTCGGTTCAGACTCTAGTGTTGGCAGCGCAACAATTTCGTGGCCTAACTTATTGCCCGCTGGCTTCGACTTTCTGGCTAAGACCAGTAACGTGATGATAACGATCAGAATAGCGAAACGAACCATCGTTAAGCCCTATTTTGTGCCGACTAAATACGCAACGTATGACAAGCAAGCTTCACCTTGGTCGCTCTTGGTGAATACACCGTCGCCACTCTCGCCATCTTCATCGGTGCCTTCCCAATAGCAATCGGCGCTCGCGAAGCCAGCTTCAAGCATAATATCGCGTAGTTCAGGCAAACCCCATAAACGCCAATCGTAGGTAAATGCGTCGCGCATCTCACTGCCATCTGGAAAGCGAAAGTGGATATGCAAACGAGCTTCACCCGTAATGGGGTTTATTGAGTCTTGGTCCCAAACGTAGGTAAAACTTTCGTCGTCCATTTCGGTTTCTTCTTCTAGCTCTTGCATGCTCTCGGGCCCGCCGTGCAAATCGCAAACAAAGATACCGTCATCGGCTAAATCGTTGTAAACCCCAGTGAAGTAATCCAACATTTCGGCACGTTGCTTGAAGATCCAATAAGAGAAGTTTTGTGCACAACGTACATCGGGCGCTTTGCGGCTTGGGTTGCGCGCATCTTCTTCATACTGAACCACTCGTTCAGCGATTTTACCAAGTGGTTTTAAATTGTTTTCCAAGCCCCACTGCAGCGGTTCTGGGTCAATGTCGTACGATTCGGTGGTGAAGTCGTCGCCCAGCTTCGCCCAATAACCTGAGAGTAAACAGGTGCCGCAAAAGTCTTCGCGAAAGTGTTTTGGAGTTTTGCCTCTCAGCGATTTGTAGGTATCAAATAGGAATTCTACATCTTGTTCGGCGGACTGCACGGCGCGTTGATAAAGAACATATTTATCGGCTTTTTTGGCCGTGAATTTTTTTCCCATGAGTGACTCTTAATGTGTATGCGAATGGTGCTTCAAAGTTTGGGCTAGAGTGTAGCGCAAAATCTAGCCGTTAAATAGCCAAGGCTCGCGCGCCCGGCTAAACCCGAGTGTGCTCTAAAATCAACCGACGAGCGGCCAACGCTTTATCATATAATAGACCGGAAAGTTAAGCCTAAGATAAGCTGCCCGTCACGGCTCTTTCTTGATTAAGATATTCAATAGTAATCGCTAAGTTATTGATAAAAATAGACTCTCTACTTTTAGCGGTTTTAGACTTCAAAATTAACTTATACACAATTTTTTTATGTCAATAGTTTTACAGATTTTTTTTTAAGCAATCTGTTTGTAATATTTAAATTGACCATAAATTATTGATTTTATTGAAAAAAATTGATTGCTCAAAAAATAGGCAAAAAGTGCCAAGCCAATATCTACCAATGCTGAGCCGCGGAAAAAAAGTTTTATCAACAAAGTTATCCACAGGCTTTGTGGGTAACTTGCGCCGCGCTTCTGGCGTCACGCTAAGAACGCCGTAGTTTATGGTTGGTGCTGATACATTGTTTCCCGAAATCGCCAGTTCGGACCATATTATTAGCGTCGCGGTGCCGGTTCCTTTGCGCCAAACGTTTGACTTCTTGGTGCCTGACGATTCCCCCACAGCGGTGCGTGGGGCTCGGGTAAAGGTACCGTTCGGAACACGAAAGCTAGTTGGCGTTATTACTGAGGTTAAGAGCAGCAGCGAATTTCCCGAATCAAAACTAAAAAAAGCCTTGGAAATTTTGGACGAGATAAGCCTGTTCGATGAGCCGCTTTGGCACACTCTGCAATGGCTATCGCGTTACTATTTAGCGCCTATCGGCGAAGTCATCGGCACCGCGCTACCAAGCCTGATTCGTCAAGGTGGCGAGCTAAGGCCCGCGAACAAAAAATCGTGGGTGCTCACTGATCACGGTCGTGCTTCCCCGCTTGACGAGTTGAATCGCGCGCCATTGCAATTGGCGATTATTAAACGCTTTATGCAAAGCTCGTTGTTGGACGCTAGCGACTTTAAGGAAACGTCTTCAGGCTGGCGACAAGCCGTTAACGCCCTGGTCGAGAAACGCTGGGTTCAGGAATATGTCAGCGAGCCGGCCTTGGCGGCGCGCACTTTAAAGGTAGATGCGCGAGAAATAGAAACCGACTTAACGCTTACTGGCCAACAGCAAGACGCAGTAAGCGGTTTGTTCAACGCAATCGATGATAAGGTTTTTTCCTGCTCCTTATTACATGGTGTCACTGGCAGTGGTAAGACTGAGGTCTATTTTGCTGCGATTGATCACGTACTTGCACTGGGTAAACAAGCGCTGTTGCTTGTGCCAGAAATCGGTCTAACACCACAACTGATTGACCGTATTGAGCAGCGCTTTTCGGCGCCAGTGGTAATGATGCATTCAGGTTTGAACGACACCGAGCGACATTTAGCTTGGTGGCATGCCCGCCAAGGCAATGCCAAGATCATAGTGGGAACACGATCTGCGGTGTTCAGTCAGTTTAGTGACCTTGGTATCGTCATTATTGATGAAGAACACGACGGCTCGTTTAAACAAACGGACAATGTACGATACCAAGCACGTGATGTGGCGATCTATCGTGCTAAACAACACAATATTCCAATTGTTTTGGGTTCGGCAACGCCGTCGATCGAAACGTATGTGAATGCGAGCAACGGGCGTTTTAAGTTGTTTCGATTGACTGAGCGTGCCAGCAAAGTTAGCTTGCCGAAGATCGAGTTAATTGATCTGAACCAACAAGCGACTAATGATGGTTTAAGCCCTAGCATGCTCGAGGCTATTAAAATGACCGTGCAGCGTAAGAAACAAGTTATGTTGTTTTTGAACCGTCGCGGTTACGCCCCAGTGTTGTATTGTAAAGATTGCAAGCAGGCGGCCAAATGCCACCGCTGTGATTCGCACCTCACATTGCATCGCCGGGCCAACCGTTTGCGTTGCCATCATTGTGGCTACGAAGGCGTGATAAAAACCAATTGTGGCAGTTGCCAGTCGTCCGAAATGGTGGACGTTGGCGAGGGAACCCAGCGGGTAGAAGACGCGCTGGCATTGCGGTTTCCTGAGTCAACGGTGTTGCGCATTGACCGTGATAGTACGCGCCGCAAAGGTGAGTTGGCCGAATTGCTAGAGCAGGCGCGTTCCGGTAAGGCGGACATTTTGCTAGGTACGCAACTAATCACTAAAGGGCATGACTTCCCGAATGTTGGCATGGTCGGAATTCTCGAGGCTGATCAAGGTTTGTATAGCACCGACTTTCGCGCCAGCGAAAATCTTTTTCAGCAAATTATTCAGGTGTCGGGTCGTGCGGGTCGGCGTGACGATGTCGGCCATGTGTTTATTCAGACGCGGTTTCCTGAGCACTCATTTTTTGACAAAGTGCTTACGCATGATTTCAATGGTTTTGCCGAGCAATTGATAAACGAGCGTAAAGCGGCGAACTTCCCGCCATTTGGTTATTTTGCCCTATTGCGTTGTGAGTCTGCGCATCAAGCTAAGTCATTGCAATTTTTGCGCAAAGCCAAAGACGACATGGTGAACTACGATGGGGTAAGGATAATGGACGCGATTCCTGCGCCAATGGAACGCCGGGCCGGAAAGTACCGGGCCCAATTACTAGTCTGCAGTAGCCAACGTTCTAGCCTGAACGCATGCCTGGCGCAGTGGCTGCACTTTCTCGCGACCGACGCGCAGGCGAAGAAATTTGCCAGCTCAGTGCGATGGACCTTAGATATTGACCCGCTAGATCACTATTAGTTCGAGCTCTAGCGGTCTTAGCCGTGTGCTAAGCCAATCGTTTATTCTTCTAGAATTGATACCATCACGTCATCGGACACGCCTTCTAATACATCCGCGAGGTCATCTTCGCTCAAATCATCCGGCATGGCTAAGAATAGATGCGCGCGAAAAATCGGGTAGCCCGCCATCGAGGCGCTTTCTACTTCGGTGTCTATATTATCCACGTTAACGTTTTCCGCTGCGAGCGCCTCGGTAATTTCCTTGACAATACCAGGGCGGTCATTGGCCTCAATCAATATTTGCAAACCGTTTACTTCTTGATCGTCGTCTTTGACGCCATCGTGTTGTTGCACGGTTACGTGAATTCCGTCGCTCTTTAGCTCGTCGAAGGCGGCAATAAGCGCAGCCCGGTCGGACGAGACAACTTCCACATGAACAATGCCGGTGAACTGCCCGCATAAGCGTGACAAGCTGCTCTCAAGCCAATTACCTTTGTGGGTGAGCACTGTGTCCGACAAGGCTCTAACAATGCCGGGCCGGTCTTTGGCGAAAAGGGTAACAATGATTTTTTCGGTGTTCATGAGCGCTGACGCCTGATTGAATATGTCTGGCTTAAGTATAGTTTAACTGCTGCATGAAAGCATTGAACAGCCGACCTTACTTCTTGCCCAATCAGGGCGGCGCTGCGCGAATTGCGCGTGTTCCGTCTGCTCGTCGTAAGGCTTGCGCAATACCTCAAGCAATTGATTTACCATTGAGTAATCGCCGGCTTCGGCTTTATCAATTGCTTGCTGTGCTAAATAATTCCGAAATAAGTACTTTGGGTTCACCGCGTTCATGGCGCGCTGGCGCTCGGCGACACTGCGATTATCTTGATCTAAACGGGCCTGATAGTCGTGTAACCATGTTTGTAAGCTATCAAGGTAGTCTTGCGGAAGGTCATCTTGGTAGTAGGCCGGTGTAAAACTGGCCAGTGTTAACTTGTTGCTCGCTAGGCAGCGGTAGAAAATCGTCATGTCTGTCTCGACGCGTGCTAGTAAGGTCTCGAGTTGCTCGAACAAAACTTCGTCGCCGTCTTGCAGCGACTTGAACCCGAGTTTCGAGGCCATCATCGCGCGCCACTGATCTTGATAGCTCGCCTGAAAGTTATTCAGTATCGCTTCAAGTGGCTCGGCATCTTCGATTAATGGATATAGGCTATTAGCGAGTTGGTAGCAGTTCCAAAGCGCAATATTGGGTTGCTGGCTATAGCGATAGCGACGGTTCTGGGCGTCGGTGGTATTTGGTGTCCACTCCGGGTCAAAGTTGTCGAGCCAGCCATAAGGACCGTAGTCTATGGTTAAGCCGAGTATCGACATGTTGTCGGTATTCATAACGCCGTGCACAAAGCCGATGCGCATCCAGTGTACCGTCATTGTAACCGTGCGTTGGCACACCTCGTTGAACCACGCCAGATAGAGCTCCTTCGACCCGGCTTGATGGTCGTCTAATAGGGTTGAAAAATGATGTCTAATCGTAAAATCTAGCAATAACCGCAGCTCATCGATTTGCTTGCGTGATGCAAACAGTTGAAAGTTCCCAAATCGTAAAAAGCTGGGGCTGACTCTACAAACCACCGCCCCTGGTTCGTAAGCTGCGTTACCGTTGTAGAGCATGTCGCGCATGACTTGCTCGCCAGTATTAATAAGACTTAACGCACGCGTAGTAGGAACGCCTAAATGATGCATCGCCTCGCTGCACAGATACTCGCGAACCGAAGAGCGCAGCACCGCCAACCCGTCTGCTGTTCGAGAGTACGGCGTTGGCCCAGCGCCTTTTAATTGCAACGCCCAATGCTGGCCCGCTTGATTCAGTGATTCGCCGAGGTTGATTGCCCGTCCGTCACCCAGTTGCCCGGCCCAATTACCAAACTGATGACCGCCGTAGCACATAGCATAGGGCTGCATACCATCAAGTAGTTGGTTGCCTGAAAACGTGTTTAGAAACGCATTGCTACGGCAGTCGTCTTCATTCAAGCCCAGCAGCTCTGCGGTCTCTTTAGAGAACGAAACCAAACTTGGTGCGCTTACCGGGCTCGGCTGCACCCACGAAAAACAGGCGTTTTGGACCTGCCGACGCGCGTTGGTATCAAGTGGGTCGGCAGGCAACTCGTGGGTAAAACGGTTGTCGAACGTTAGCTTTTTCAAAATTGAATAGGATCAGAGCTTAAGGTCGCTTTAGAATAGCAAACATGTGTATAAGATTAGACATAGAAATGGGAAAAGCACATGACTGAACTACGGGCTATTGGTTTCGCACGTTGTGTGCCTATAACCGGTTCAGCGGTGAAATTACAATGATCAAGTATATTTGGTTATTAATTTGCTGTGCATTTGTGTGGTTCGCCAGCGAGATAATTCGGCATAATGTTTTTGGCACCGTTGTGCGCTGGCACCTAGCAAAAGACTGGGAGTCGTACCCCGCGAGCATCTCAAATTTGAAACTCGATGTTCAGCGCAGCACGCGAACGGATGATGAAGGCCGTGTATACGAAGACGTCAGTTACAAACTTAAAATCGTTTATAAATATGCCGTCAATGGTACGACATATAGTAATTCACGAATCTCGTTTATTACGTCGGCGGACTCGAACCCTGGGCAATACAATTCTCGTCTTTACCGCAAACTTGAGCCTTTGTATCAGGCTGGCGAAACGACAAACGTGTATGTTGATCCGAATAATCCAAGAAACTCGATTCTTGATCGAAGCCTCAATGTCGCTGGCTTGGTTACGTTCCTAGTGTTCGCCTTTTGCTTAGGCGGTCTTGGTTACGTCTCGCTGTATACGCAGCTTGCATTGTGGCTGCGACCTAGGGCCGAGTCGGAATCGAGCAAGGCGTGGGCACGCACGGTGTCTCTCTCATTTATGGTAGTAATGGTGAGCGGTTGCTTATTAAGTTTTGCGATTGCGTACAGTGCCTTGCAGGACGGCGACTATCATGGGCTAGTTGCTCTGGTTTTTCCGGCGCTAGTAGTGCCTATCGTGATTGAGTATCGGCTTAGAGGTTCACGAAGCACGGGTTCTCGCACCTCTATTTATCTTGGCGTTCTTTGGCTAACATTAAGCCTGCCCATCACCTATATCGAAGCGACATCAGCACCAACATACGGGCTTGTAAGCTACGTCATATTTGCCGTGTCGCTGTTTGGGGTGGCACTGCTCATAAAGGGTGTTGCTAACGTCGTCGCTGCGTTGCGCAATTAGGGTTAAAGTGGCGGCGATGACCTGGGTTGATGAATCGAACTGGCCAGAATCCAAGTGCTAATTTTGTTTAGGTCTTCACTTTGGCGGTTTTGAATTCTAGATGTTTCTGTAAGTAGTAAATTAGCGCAATGACGGGTATCCCCAGCGCACTGGCAAATAGAAAGAAATTCGAATAGCCGACACTCTCAACTAGGGTGCCTGAGTAACCGCCAATCAGCTTCGGAATAAGAGTCATCAGGGAACTGAAAATCGCGTATTGTGTTGCGGTAAACGAAACGTTTGTGAGCGCCGACAGCCATCCGATAAATGCCGCAATAGCGAAGCCTTGGGCGAGGTTATCCATGACAATGACAATGAATAACTCTCTTGGTAATGCCACATCGATGTGGGTAAACCAAAGTGGTATCGAGAACTCAAAATACGTGTGAGCGCCGTCAATTTGAGCAAGCCACATAAACAGTAGATTGGTTACTGCGACCAGTACTGCCCCGAACATCAGCGCGCGCATAACGCCGATTCGAATGGCTAATAGTCCACCCATAAACGCCCCAAAGATTGTCACCAGAATTCCAAATACTTTGGTAATGCTGGCGATTTCCTTTTTGGTGTAGCCCATCTCGGCGTAAAAAATGTTGGTGATTACACCCATCACAATGTCTGATATTCGATACAAGCCAACCAACAGCAAGACCCAGATGGCGAGTTTTCCGTAGCGCTTTAGAAAGTCAGAAATTGGATCAACGTAGCTTTCGCGCACCAGTTCAGGGTTCACTAAGCCAAGCGCTGAGCAACATTTCGCAGTCAAATACGCAGCCAGAATTGATAGCATCATTCTGGCGATACCGTAGAAGAACGCAAAGAATTTTTGAGTTAATTCAGAGAACAGGTTTGGCGTTTGGGGGAAGTATGAATAAACCAGAACTAAGGCCAGTATCGAAAACAAGAATACGACGAAAAATAAAACATAGTCACCCGTTTGGTACTGCTCACCAATGCTAGTGTCAACGTTCGGCTCTTTTATTACCAGAGTTGTTAACACACCAACCCCCATCACAGCAGCCATAATAATGTAGGTGAGCCGCCACGCTTCGTATGAATACGCCCCTTGTGAGCTACCAAGCTCCTGAGCAAGAGAGAGCGCAACCGCGCCAGCCATTATCATGCCAACGCGATACCCTGCGACATACGTCGACGACAACATTGCTTGTAAGCGTGGCTCAGCAATTTCAATACGGTAGGCGTCGATAACAATGTCTTGTGTCGCCGCAGCAAATCCCAATAAAACCGCGCCGCGAGCCATCCAGCTAAGTGAGTTGGCGGGGTCAATACTTGCCATCAGCATGATCGAAAATATCACGGTTCCTTGCGCAAGCAACAGCCACCCTCGGCGCCGACCAAACAACTTTGTGAGTAAGGGCAGAGGAAGTCGATCGACCAACGGTGCCCAAACGAATTTGAACGAATACCCCAGCACTGCCCAGCTGAAGAACGTGACGGCGGACCGCTCTACGCCTGCTTCTAAAAGCCAGAGCGATAGAGTGCCGAAGATCAAAAAATAAGGCACTCCAGCAGAAAAGCCCAATAACAATAGGATCCAAACGGATTTTTCTTGCCACCACCTGAGTTCGTTGGTTGGCTCTCGCGCAGCGTGTTGTGGTTTTAGCATCAGCGTTTAGAGGTCATACTCAATAACCAAGGGCGCGTGATCGGAAAAGCGCTCATCCTTATAAATAAGGTCCGACCCGGCGACAACCTTATTCTTTAAACTCTCGCTAATAACATGGTAGTCAATCCGCCACCCCGTATTGTTAGCCCATGCTTGGCCGCGGTTTGACCACCAGGTGTATTGCTCATCTTCATCATTGATAAGTCTAAATGCGTCGTGAAAGCCTGCATGGCCACCACGACCGCCTTCTAATTCAGGTTCGGTTTCGCCATACAGCCAATCCATCCACTGCCGCTCTTCGGGTAAGAAGCCCGAGCGCTTTTGATTTCCCCGCCAGTTCTTGATGTCGCGCTTTTTGTGCACAATATTCCAGTCACCGCAGATGATCACATCGCGGCCAGAATCGGCTAGTTCTTTAAGCTTAGCTTCAAAGCGGCCCATCATATCTATCTTGAATTCTTGACGTTCATCTTTGCTTGAGCCAGACGGCATATACAACGATGCGACACTCAGGTTGCCGAAGTCAGCCTGAATGTAGCGCCCTTCAGAGTCGACGTCTTCAAAACCCTTGCCTAGGCCAATGTGCACGGCGTCAGGCTTTTCTTTGCAGTAAATTCCTACGCCGGAATAACCCTTTTTCTGGGCTGCGTGAAAAAATGTGTGATAGGCCTCAGGGTGATAGGGTAAGCCTTCTATTTGGTCTGGTTGTGCTTTTAGCTCTTGTAGGCAAATGACGTCGGCGTCTACCTTTGGTAACCACTCGTAAAAGCCTTTGCGCGCTGCAGCGCGAATTCCGTTAAGATTTGCTGATATTACTTTCATTATTAAATTTGGTTTTCGTATAGCTTAAATTTACGCTGTCAGTATCATACTGGAAAACGAAAATACTAAAATGATAAAACTAGACCCTTAGCATGCTTCCATATCAAGAACAGTTCATTGAGTTTGCCCTAAAAACCGGCGTTTTGCGCTTTGGTGAATTTACGTTAAAGTCTGGCCGCACCAGCCCCTACTTTTTCAATACCGGGCTGTTTAATAGCGGCGCCACAATGCTGCAATTCAGCCGTTATTTCGCGTGTAGTATTGAAAATGCGGATCTCGACTTCGATGTTTTATTTGGTCCAGCCTATAAAGGCATTACCTTATCGTGCGCTACGGCGATGGCCTTATCTGACGCAACCGGCAAGGAAGTACCGTTCGCATTCAACCGCAAAGAAGCCAAAGATCACGGTGAAGGCGGCAATATGGTCGGTGCTGAGTTGGTCGGTGACGTTGCTATCATTGACGACGTTATTACCGCGGGTACGGCGGTACGCGAGTCGTTTGAATTGATTCTGGCTGCCGGCGCCAAACCGTCTGCGGTGTTCCTGGCTTTAGATCGCCAAGAGAAAGGTCAAAAAGATGGGCAGCCAACTGAAAATTCGGCTATTCAACAAGTTGAAGCCGAGTTTGGTATTCCAGTTGTCGCTATAGCGACGCTCGCAAATTTGATCGATTATCTGAAGGACCAGCCGGACCAAGAAGAAAACCTGGAACGAATGAGAGTGTATAGAGATCGCTACGGCGTGTCTTAAACGTATCTTAAGTTATGGATTCTGCAGTACAAATTTACCTAGTAGGTGGTGCGGTAAGAGATCGACTATTGGGCGTCGAAGCGCCTGATCGCGATTGGGTCGTGGTCGGCGCGACCCCCGAGATGATGGTCGATAATGGCTACGAGCCGGTCGGCAAAGACTTCCCCGTTTTTATTGATAAAAAATCAGGGGAAGAATACGCCTTGGCACGCACCGAACGTAAAACCGCCAAGGGTTATCAGGGCTTCCAATTCAACGCATCGCGTGAGATTACTTTAGCGCAAGACCTTGAACGCCGTGATTTGACAATTAATGCCATGGCGCAAGACCCCGATGGCAATTTAATTGACTTACACAATGGTCAAGCCGATCTAACCGCGGGCATTATTCGCCACGTATCGGACGCTTTTCTTGAAGACCCGGTGCGTATTCTTCGCGCCGCTCGGTTTGCCGCCCGATTCGGCTTTAGCATCGCGCCTGAGACGCTCGCGTTGATGAAGAAAATGGTGGCCAATGGTGAAGTTGATGCTCTAGTTCCTGAGCGCGTATGGGCGGAAATGCACAAAGCGCTAAAAACTGATTCGCCGCAAATTTTCTTTCAGGTGTTGCGAGACTGTGGCGCATTGGCGCGTGTTTTGCCTGAAATTGACGACTTATTTGGTGTGCCTCAAACCGCTAAATACCACCCCGAGATCGATACGGGTATCCACACTCTGATGGTTATCGAGCAAGCGGCGAAACTGACCGACGACACGCTTGTGCGCTTTTCAGCCTTGGTGCATGATTTGGGTAAGGCGATCACGCCCGCTGACATTTTACCCTCACATCGAGGGCATGAACGTGGCGGTATCCCGGTCATAAAGGGCTTGTGCGAGCGACTAAGAGTGCCGAGAAAATTTCAATCTTTAGCGCTTGCAGTCTGCGAATATCACTTGCACATGCATAAAATGTTTGAGCTTCGGCCACAGACCATATTAACGATGCTTGAGAAAACTCGTAGCTTGATGGACGACCAACGTGCTCAGCAAATTGCACTAAGTTGCATTGCCGATGCTCGCGGACGTACAGGCTTTGAAAACCGCGACTACACCCAAGCGGCTTTGTTTTTAGAGTGTCAACAAGCGGCCAAGAGTGTTAATGGTGGTGAAATTGCAGAGGGCCTAAGTGATGGCAAGAAAATACAAGCCGCGATTCATCAGGCTCGTCTTGAGCAAATTAAAAAAGTGCAAAAGAGCACTAAGGAAAGAGTCCTAAACAATGCGTAAGTTACTTTTATTGGCATTTTTAATGCCCCAGCTTGGCCTTGCTCTGCCGCCCATCACTACCAGTGGCAACCAAGTTCTCTATGGTGGTAAGCAAGGCAGCTTAGCCGGGAATAGTTTCTTTTGGAGCAATAATTTTTACGGCGGTGAGCGCTATTACAATCGCGCTACCGTGGCGTGGTTAAAACAAGATTGGAACACCACTATTCTACGCGCGGCAATGGGGGTGGAAGATTCAGAAGGCTTTATTGATGACCCTGAATCAAATAGAGATCGTGTAATTGCCCTAGTAGATGCAGCGATTGCTGAAGATCTGTATGTAATTATCGATTGGCACTCGCATTTTGCTGAGAACAACGAGGCTAAAGCTATCGAGTTTTTCAGTGACATGGCAAAGCGCTATGGCGGCTCGAACAACGTTATTTTTGAAATTTACAATGAGCCGATAACCGAATCGTGGCCAACCGTTAAAGCGTATGCCGAGAAGGTGATTCCAGTTATCCGCGCTGAGACCGATAACCTAATTATTGTTGGTACCCCATTCTACTCGCAACGCGTAGACGAGGCGTCGAATGACCCCATACTTGGCTACGACAATCTTGCTTATACGCTGCACTTCTACGCAGGAACTCATCGCGATGAGTTGCGTAATCGAGCCAAAACAGCACTGGATAACGGCATCGCGTTGTTTGTTACAGAGTGGGGCACGGTTAGCGCAAGTGGTGATGGCGCTGTTGATCGAGATGAGACGCAAAAATGGATGTCGTTTTTAGCTGAAAATAATATCTCACACTTAAATTGGGCGGTGAATGATAAGCAAGAGGGCGCGTCCGTTATTTTGCCCGGCACCAGCACCTCAGGAAATTGGCCTGAAACAGCATTAACCGATTCAGGACGTTTGGTGCGCGATATTATTCGCGGGTGGAATACGGTCGATCTAAGCGAGCCAAACGTGAGCAAGCCAAACCTGAACAAGATAGTGATGGTGCCAACAGTTGACCTGCTACTTAGCGAGTAAACTTTAGCTCATGTTCAAAGTTTTACGAGTCGTCGTTTTATTGCTTGTATTAATGTCGGTGTTTGGCACGTATTTGATGCAGCAGAATATTAATAAAAATTGGAGCGGCGCACGCAGTATAAAAATAATTCCGGTTTATGCAGATGATAAAGACAGCACGCGCGACTTCGTTGACTCTTTAGACGAACGCGACTTTGAGGAAATTGCCGACTACTTAGAAAAAAGTGCTAGGCCCTATCGCCTAAATTTGAGTAATGCGCTACTGATTACATTAGAACCGCCGATCTCAGAGATTCCGCCTGCATTGCCCAGCGCTAAAAATGGATTTATCAGCCAAGTCATGTGGTCACTAAAACTGCGATGGTGGGCATGGCAGAACCAGTCAAGTGATTACTCAGACAGCCAAATTCGCTTGTTTGTGATGTACCAAAGCCCAGCTCAGAATGTGGTGTTACCGCACTCTACTGGCCTGAGAAATGGTTTGTTAGGTTTAATAAATGTGCGCGCAGAGCGCGGTGACAAACGTTTGCATAACGTAATTTTGACGCATGAACTACTGCATATTTTCGGCGCGACCGACAAATATGACTTACAAACCGGTCAGCCTTTATTCCCGCAAGGTTACGTAAAGCCTAAGCAAAACCCGCGTTGGCCGCAGCCGTACGCGGAACTAATGGGCCGGGCAATTCCAATGAGTCGATCGCGGTTCGAAGTAGCAGAACGTCTAAGCCAAACCCGTATTGGTGAGTTGACCGCGCGTGAGATTGGTTGGTTAGATCAAGCTGAGTAACCAAGAAACGAGCTGTACCGACGCCCACAATGCGCCGCCGATTAAGGCGAGTACACCGACAATAATAGAGGCAATCCACAATCTGCTCGATTGCACTACCTCTTGCGGTTCGTCTAAATATTCTTGCAACAATCCAACATTTTTGTGATTCGCACGATTAGCAATATCAAACAGATCGCCGACCACGGGTATCGCGCCAAGCAAGGTATCAACCAATAAATTACCGAGCATTTTTAGAATCACCGACTTCGGCGCGCCAATGCGAATACCTTCACCGATTATATAGCTTGAGAGCAAGGCCGTGGCACCATCGCCAATTACCGGAATAAGGCCAACCAAGCCGTCCAAACCGAGTTTAAAGCCACCGGGTAATGGGATAACACTGTCTAGCGCCCAGGCGACTCGATCTAATCGCGTACGTGTCTGTTCTATATTTTTGGGTTTGGTAGCGATTTTTGTCATTGCGTGAGGTGTGGAAACTGAGACTTGATCTTACAAATTAATGAATTTAGTTTAGGTGTTACCTGATATTGACTGTCCGAGTTTTGCCCTTAACGGTCACTCGGGTTTTTCGATAGCACCAGCAGAAAGTCGGTCGTCTCTTAGCGTCGCACACACTGAAATAGTTATATGTTTTATTCTTTGGGTCTGAGTGTTTCAATGACCTTCGCATCTACCCAATGAGGATTACCTATCCAATAATGGCTACCATCTTTCCTAACATTTTTATCAGCCCTCAAAAAGAACAAATATTTCCCATCAGGTGTGACTTTCGGGCGCTGTTCATAGGCTGCGGTGTTTATTTTATCTCCCATATTAATTGCCTCTCCCCATGCGCCATCTTTATCTCGAAAACTAATGTAGATATCAGGGGTGTTTTCACCGTCTTTCTCAGCATCCCACATCAAATATGATTCATCTGGAGCAATAAACGGATGGGCAATATATTTTCCTCTATTAATCGCCTTGCTCATTTTTTTAGGCTCTTCATACTTACCGTCGACTAGGCGTGAATAACTCATATGCCCACTCCCATCATTGAAATCTAAAGTATAAAAATAATATGTTTCTTTAGCAGATACCGCGAATCCTTCAATAGGGATGTCTTTAAAAGGTTCAAGATTTGTCATCTGCGAAACCCTAGGACTAAACCTTTCTTTATAATTGTCGATATCAACTGGTTCAATAGATTTTTTACTCCATCTATTATCTCGGTGTTCCATAACCAACCATTTAGACTCTGTACGGTCTAGATCAGACCGAGTGAACGAGAGTTCCTTCATATTGGGTAAAAACAATACTTCGGTTTCAAAATGCTCTTCAGTGGAAACAACCCCAGGAGCAAAAGCTTCAGGAGTCAATCCTGGTGGTTTTTGTCCAAGATAGGGGCCTTTAAGAACTGGAAATTCATCTTGACTGAAGCTTATGCTCGTCATAGAGGAAAGGAGAAGAACAACTAAAATATAAGTACGTGTCACTATTTACACCAAATTTTTATTTCCTATAAAACCAATGATGCAGGTCTGAGTGTTTTCGTTGCATTAATTATTAATGCTTGAATTTAGATTGCATGAACCATTAGGTCTCAAGCCCACAGTGGCTGCTATGAGTATGGCAGAGACATTTAACTTTGTCTTCAAATTGCCCTTTACAGCCATTCGAAGAATCTACTCTCGGCGTGTAACGAATGCGTCATCTATCATATAAGCGTGGTATTTCTCATCGATAAAAACTTGAAAACGAATAGTTGAAGTTCTGCTATCAATCTTGGTTCTAGACTCAACAAACTTGCCTACAGGATTTGGCCAATTCGTCTCGATCGCTTCAATAACAAAGCTCTCTTGAGCTATGTCAGCACCTGGTATTAGAGCTCCATTTTGATCAAGCTGATAAAGGTAAACAGTACCCTTAGCTTCATCGCCAAGAGGTCTATCCACTAACTGTGCTACCCGCACACCAAAATCTACTTCTTTGCCGATCATTCCGGGTGCTCGCAGGCTAATATTCACGTCTTGATAAACCGATGAATTCTCGCAGCTTATATCGTCACTGGGTTTTACTTTAAAATAGCAGTGTAGCTCTAAGGCCTGGTTTAGAGGCGCTGGCTCAACTATGTTCTGAGTCCTAACTACATGCAGTGCGTTAACAAATGTCCAAGCAGTACCAGTGTTATCCCTAGAAAAATTCCCGTCCAGCAGGACGTTACCATACCCCGCTTCGTCAACTACTTTAGTGTTTGAATAGGAAACACTAGGGTCTGGCTTCGATGGTTGAGAAAACGATCGAGGGTCAAAATGATACGCATAATCTAGTGCAGTATGAATCGCTCTAGCGCAGTTAACCCGTTCCAAGACAACATCTTTACCATCGACTCTGATAGCCATAGGGCTGTGAATCATATTCTTTTGAATATCTCCATCATTATGAATTTCTTCACAGCCTATATTAGTGACATCACTTTTAATCTCGTCCTGATCACCAACCGCAGGGATAGTATGACGTTGATAGCACCCAGGTACTTTCCAAACTTGGTGACTCATGAGGCCGTACTCCTTACTGTGAAGAAATAGCTCAAGATGCTTGCATTGCTGAGTAAGCTCTTCGTAGCTAAAGGTATGTATACTCAGCATGACATCTCTAAATGTTTTATTTTCCCCCATATACAGATCGCTTATCTTAAGCCATAAATTGTAACCGGTTCTGCAGGCCTCCGATGTCTGCCCCAAGGGAGGGCCACAAACATCTTTCTCCAATCCATTAGCAATTTGGTAAGGCTGAAGAATGCTCATTTCGTCCGCGTAAACCCATATGGCGGCGTCATTTGTCTGACGAATCTCACCTTCAAGGGGATCACTTAGGCCAAGCAACCAACCATCGGCCGACAGCTCCGGAGCACCAGTTGTACTGGTGCTAGTAAACCCGATATATCCGCTACTGCCACCATGCGCTGTTCCTATAACGGAAACAATATTACTTGATGAACTATCCCAATAAGCCTCTACCAGATCAACAATATCAACATCTCCGTCTTGTTCACACTCACTCCCTTGCACTTTACAATGAGGGTCATCCAAATCGAACATTCCTTTTTCAAACTTCACAAACTCACCGGTCTTTGGAATACGTACCTCTGACGCTGAGTCAAAAAGAACAAAGCCAACCTCACCGTTAGGTGATAAACGCGGCAAGGACCAAATTCCATAAACTCGACCTTGATTAGAGAACTTGAATCCCCCAAAGACTCGTTCGCCAGGCTTCAAGTTCGAAGAATTGGGACATTCATCTTTATTGTAAGGGTCTCCTTCAATTGGGTTGCCCAGTGAATCGCGGCAGGTATCCTGTATTAGATAGTCATGCCATTCTTCAGCCGTTGGCTCAGCATGTAGGTAGAAGGTAGAACCAAAAAAAGTGAATATAATGCCAACACTTTTACAAACCAGCGAGCGAGAGAAACCTCTCAATCCATTTTTAAATTCCATAATGTTCTCCTCAGAATGTACTATTTGCTAACCGCTCATTTTTCGGTATTACAAAAAATTGAAACGTCTAACTTACATGCCATAAAAGCAATGAACACACTCATGACATAGTGTCAAAAAATAGGATGTGAGCAAGGTCATTGAATGGCAGCTCCGAGTATTGAAGACCCACTCAATTAAGTCAACGCGACTGGGTGAAAGTTGCCCATAGCGGACATTGTTTGAATGTGATCTGTCTCCTAAGCACGCTAGTAAAAATTACTCACTACTCACCAACATAATCAATAACTCTGCACTGATACTTTCCTTTCATATTGATTCTTTGTGACTGGCATTGAGACAGTGCTTTTTTGGTTAATTCGGCCAATGAATCTTTCGACGATGTCTTCCACGACCAAGCACCCGAATCAGAATGCACAAATACTTTATTTGTATTTGAGTCTTGGGCGTATTTGCCAGCAAAAGACTCTCTTGCCTTATAAGTGATTAATGCTTCGCCCCCCATTCGGCCGGTAGGAAAAGCAGCTGGGGTTGGGTCTTTGACCCATTTATTGTCGATCTTAATGACCTTGCAAGGCAATTCTTCTTTTTTAACAGTTGAATTACAACTCTCTAACGCGGCACGAGCCGCTAGGTCGGCACTAATGTAATCATGTTGAAAATACGCGCGGCCTGATTCAGAGTGCGCATAAGCTTTATGTTCAGCCTTTTTTAAATACTTCTTATGATAGTCAGCTGAGAACCGTTTAAAAACCGGTGCTAAACGACAGTCTTGCATCATCTGATCAACCGCGTCGTGGTAGGTCTGACCGGTATCCAAAGTGCCGTCCCTCACACCAGTTAATAACACGCAATGCGACGATTTATGGCCTTGATTTGCTGCTTTTTGCAGATACACTACTGCCGACTTGGGGTCACTCTCTATCAATGAAGCACCAATAACAGCTTGCGCGTTTGCGTCATTTTTATTGTCGGCTAAATCGTATAGGCACTTCTGCGAATTAATTTGGCCACATTCAGTGCTATCTAGTTCTACTGAGCCCTTTTCGTACCATTCTTTCAGAGTCAACTCCGCTTTTTCCTTGAGCTCATCATTACCAAACGCTATGGCAATCATCAGGCTCTTTTTAGCGCTATTTTTATCCCCGCCTTGCTCAAATATTAGTAAGCCTTCGTAATAATAGGCGGCATTTTGCTGTTTGGTTTTTTCATCACCGGCAAAAGGATTCGGTGCTTTAAGACTCGTCAAGCACGCGAGGTCTTTTGCAGTATAGCACTCCAAAGGTGTTCGCAAATCAGTCTCGGCAGCTGCTTCTTGGGCTAGGGCGGAGCCAGTGTAAGCAGTGCTTAGCAAGCTAAAAATCAACACGAGAGAAATTAAAATTCGTTTCATATTATGCTCTTTTAAAATTTATGAACAGAACAGGGACAGACCATTGTCTAGTTGGGTGAGTGTCGGCTTAGAGTATTTAAGACTCATTCAATTATATCAATCCGAACGGGCAAAAGTTGCCCATTACGGCCGCTCACTAAATAACTCGAAAGGCAAGAGTTTCGCTTGATCTAGCTATTGCTGCTCGTCGCTACTTTGAGGCCAAACCCCATTAATACGAAGCCAAGAGTTTTTTCGATAGTATTTCTATATGTTTGAAATCTTTCTAGTAGAGCTGGCTGACTGAGAAAAATCGACACTGAACTAAACCAGATTAAATGCGCCAATGAGATAATTACACCATATAGAAGTTGTATCAATAATGGTGTTTGTGGATCAACAACTTGCGTAAATATACTTAAAAAGAAGATCGTAGTTTTCGGATTTAATACGTTCGTTATAAAACCCAATTTAAATGCTGAAAAATTCGACAGGTTTTTATTTTCTACTCCAGTCATTACTCCCGAGTCTGGTTTCGAGCTAAAAGTTTTCCACCCTATATAGATTAAATATGCGGCACCTAAATATTTTATAATGGAGAACAAAAGCATTGAGTTGGCGATAATAATGGCGAGGCCAGCTATAGAGTAAGCAACATGTACCCAGATTGCTAAACTCACTCCCAATGAGGAATACAACCCAGCTAGTCGGCCATGAAAAATACTGTTTCTCGTCACCATTAGAAAATCTGCGCCTGGACTTATTGCCATGAAAGTAGCTACTAAACCGACTGTAATTAGCTCTGAAAGATAGGGCAGCAATTCAAGATTCATAAGTATTCCTAATAAGTAATAATGTTTGAAGGCGCTAACTATAGAAGATAGATATTCCGAACGATTTACAGTCAACACAAATATATCTAAATGACCGTTTGGTGTATGCCAGGGTGCGTATTCCGTTCATCGTGAACACCTATTCCGCGCCATGGTGAACACCTAAATTTCTTAACATGTTGTTACTGATCTTGTACCTCAGGTGTTCACGATGGGTCAAGTTTATTGAGTTTCTTACGCATCGATTCTCCGCT
>CALIVT010000008.1 GCA_938048185.1 uncultured Arenicella sp. | reverse complement strand
ATTGACTCAAAAAAAAGGTACTCCCTAAGGAAAGAAAAATGGGAGATTGTTGATTTATGAGTCAAATTCGAAAATTTATTCCCTAAGTTTTGAAAACTCGTAAAAAATGAAACCTAACAAGAACAAACACAATGCGCTTTCTGGCCTATTTTATGAAGAGAAAAGTAAGAATACTAGCCTTGGTGACGGTTTATGTTTTATCGTTCAACACCAGTTATGCACAGCAGAAAAATCCTTTTTTTTGTGCGCAAGTCATGTCTTATAATATTTTAAATATCGTATACGAATCTGAAAATGATCCATGGGAAGTAAGAAAGAAGTTCGTTTTTGACGTAATTCAAGAAACAACTCCCGACCTCATCGGTTTTCAAGAAGACAATGTTATTCAAGCACAAGATTTAGAAGCTAGATTTCCTGACTATTTAGTCGTTAAAGCCCCCATAAGTATCAGAAGTGGAGAAAATGCCTATCATTCGATATTTTTCAATCCAACTAAATTTGAACTAATCGAAAATGGTAGCTTCACTGAAAATAACAGAGCCAGAAGAAACGCTAACTGGGCTAAGCTCAAGGAGACTCGATCTGGCGTTCAAATTTTTGTTATAAACGGGCATTTCTTAGTTCCAGACCCGATACAAGTCCGAATTGATGCAGCGGTTCGTTATGCTACCGAAATCGCATTACTTAACACAGAGAATGCGCCAATCATTATGCTGGGTGACCTCAACGCAAACCTGACATCTGTTCCGGTTCAATATCTAACTTCTGATTTGGGAACGTTTCCCTCTCTTGATTATTCCGACAATTTTAGGAAATTATTTACCCCAGCTGAGTGGCGAAGGAATACAAGCTTTGGGGATCAATCAATACCAATAGACGACAGTATCGACTTTATCTTAACCTCAGAAGAATTAAGTTTTTCTAACGCACAGCAAATAAGCAGAGCAGGATTTATCGGAGATGATTTCTTCTTTGGGTCCGATCATAACGCTGCGACACAGCGGGTTTGTTTTGGATCCGCTGCACCGTTACTAACTCCCTTAATTCAGTTTATATTAAACAGTGAAATAGGCCTTAATAATGAAACTGAGAATGATAGTGAACAAGAATAGTTTCAACTCTGGAATCGTTATAGTAACTTTTTTTCCTCAACTCGTTGAGTAGAGTCGGGGTATATAGTTTTAAGTCATCTGGGAACCAAGTGTGATAACTAAGATCTTCTGGAATTTCTTTCTCTAGATAACCTTTTACAAAATCATAAAGTTTTAAATCAAATGAGATTGCCTTTGGTTGCATAGACTTAATACGCCTTACTAATTCGTTGGATAGTTCTTTTCTAGCAACTTCCCCTTCTCCTTTCGCGCCTAAGGCTTCCAGTACTTCACCGGTTGGCAAGTAATAGGACAACTCGTACCCTGCTTCCGACAACATTCTTGACTCTATTCCATAGTGACTGGTCTCGATAATTGTTCGAGACTTTAACGCATATTGATTGTTAAGCTCATTAAGTCTCAGCAGCACATCTTGCACATTACTCTGATTAATATTTTTGATGTCCAACCATATTTTTGATACTTGCCGGTTCAAAATTAGCTTCAAGAGACTATCTAAACTTAAACCTGTTAGCGTTTTAGGGTCGTGGCCGACCGAGAAAACAAAATTTTCACCTTTTTCTTTAGTCAACAATACGTCTATCTCTAGTCCGCAAAGCCCTGAATTCAAAGCCGATGTGATTTTTCCAATAGTATTCGTTCGATGAGGAAGCACCTTGGAACACTTACCACTTGACTGAATATCTAATGAATTCCCATCCTGCCAAAACCGCCGATTTTCACTAGCATTCAATTTTTTATTCCCAAGAAGGGTGAATGGCTTTTCCTCTGCCATATAGTCTTTAGAGCTAAGATCATTAGCTTTATTTACCTCCTTGGAACTAATACCGAATAAGCCGATTAAGGTTTCGAAAATATGGTCATTTGTAAATACCTTGTGACTATTCGATAAGAGATTTTTCCAACTTTCTGAATAAAAGTTCTTCCAATGACTATTTGCCCAAAAGAACAATGGGATTTCAGTCATGTTGTACTTAAAGGCGGCTGAATTATGAGCATTTCCTCCAAAGATGTCCTCAGAATGATCAGCAACATAAAGAAGAGAAGCGGGCTCTTCCTGTTTGCGCAATAAACCAATGATGTCTTTGATAATATGGTCTGTGTAATAAATACTATTGTCGTAACAGTTTATAAGGCCAGTATCCGGTCGCCACGACAGTCCTCCGAAATTGTGTTTCTCTATTTGAGCACCAGCAAATGGGCTGTGTTCATCTGGAAAGCGTCTGCAATAAGATGCGTGACTTCCTTGTAAATGTAAAACAATAAATTTTTGCTCGGCTTCTCTTTCAAGCGCATTTTTTACAGCTGGAATTAAGGCCCCATCAAACTTATAAGCATCTTTAGCTGTGCCAATACGCTTATTCTTACTAATTATAAAATCGGCATCTTGTGCTAAAACAGACACTTGATTATCCCAAGCTCCGAAAGTTTGCTGGTTACTTATCCATATCGTTTCAATATCTACCGATTTTGCAACGTCAATAATAGAGGGAGCTGTTTTCCAACTCGAATCAGTATATTGATCTGCTTGCGTTAATGCGTGGGAAACTGTTCTACCCGTATGAGTATGACTTGAGTAGGCGCGACTAAATCGGATAAGTTGACCGTTACTACGTAATTCATCGGCATTAGGTGTAGTTTTTCTTGGATATCCATATAGTGACATATGGTTTTTATTCGCCGACTCTCCTAGCATTAAAATAGTGGTGCGACTTTTATCATCAACAGTTGCGGTCGGTATTGAGTCTAAGTTATTACGTTGTTTTCTCCACTCTTTAAAGCCTTCTAGCTCTTGAAAATACTCTGATGTTCCCTCAACAAACATCCTAAACATCGGGTTAAGAGCACTCTGTTTAGTACACACAACAATTGCAGGCAACAAGAGAATAAGCCCAAAAAAGAGCCCCAAAATAGGCTTTAAAGGACTGTATTTTAAGCGAAGTATAAAAACGCTACCAACAACTAAAAAGGCCGTTCCAATTAACGCCCAAAAGCTTAAATTTGACTCTAAAAATTCAATGGCTTCTAGAGGATCTGATTGC
Organism: uncultured Arenicella sp.; assembly: GCA_938048185.1. Lineage (GTDB taxonomy): Bacteria > Pseudomonadota > Gammaproteobacteria > Arenicellales > Arenicellaceae > Arenicella. The sequence continues at coordinate 92,676 of CALIVT010000008.1, read as the reverse complement.
CAAAGCGCATGCACAGTGTCATTAATAACAGGCTGATCAAATAGAACGTAGTGGCCTACATAAAAAAGTGGCGAAGCCAAAATAAAAATTAAAAAGACAAGAGATAAACCACCTCTCACTAAACGATGAATATTAAGCTGATAGATAGCTATTAATACTGCGATTACTGCCAAAGAAAGAACTAGTGAGTTTACTGATAAATCTAAAGCTAGATGATCTAGCGTCGCGTTACCAAAAATAGAGACCAGATTTATAGCTACGCCCATTCCCCCAATAAGGATTGGAATACGAAGATAAATAATTGCAGCAAAAATGAGAAACCAAACAGATACAAAAAACCAAATAAATAAATCTTGCCTGCTTTGTCGTTCAAATGCGACTTCGGCCCTGCCACAATTGCTTTGCTTAGCATTCACAAAGTCTACTTTTAACTGCTTACCTACCAACGCTTTTGCTTCTAATTTTTGTTCTTGCCCAAAAATAAGCTTCGATTCCTGCTTGTAACTTTCAGTTGATAGCGACAATACAGCCTGATTCCATCCACTCTTACATATCCAGTCTGGGTATAAAGGTTTGATCGTATAACTGATTTGATGTGTAGAACCGAATTCAAGGGCTAAATTCAAATCTTCGGGATTATCGACAGCCAATAGGAATTTTCCCTTTCCTATTTTAATGGCATGATCTCTGATCTCAGTTTTACTATTCTCGTTGTAACTAATCTCTACATGTTTATATGGGATTACATCGTTTACTTGAAACTTCTTTTCAAGAACAATTAAACATAGTGTGCCAATCACGATTATTAAAAAGGCGACAAAGCTCGCCAGGTAGGTATTTTTATTTGTCACTTTAAAACCAGTGGTTGAAACGAGAAGTTGCCTACTCCGATTATACTGACTTTATTTAACAATTCATTAAGCCGCTGAAATCACAAGCCTGATAAGTTAAATCAAAAAACAAATAATAAGGACAGGCACTATATGAGAAAGGTTTAACTAAGAGTTTCGAGCAGACAATTGAAAAGCGTAACTACAGGCGAGTGTAATAAACTCAAGGCGAGCGGAGAACTCGCCATTGGCGATTGAGACAATAGGGCGTTATTTAATGGGTCGTTAGAGCAAGTTATTCGTCGAAGGTATTCGTTGATAATGTCGATCCGTGTAGATCTGCCTTACGATATGCTCATAGCCTACCCATTGACCGAACTGACGTTCGAATTGGGTGGTGAGTATCAACCAGGAACCACGGTCAAGAGAAAGCCTCCTAAGAATTGGTGGCAGAGATGAGTCAATTTGTCCTCGCTTATCTTCTCGAACTATTCGACCCGTCCAATCAACTAGTTCCAGATAGTCACGACTGCATGGATGCAGGAGGTAGAGTAACGCAGGAGCAGTTGCCGAAAAGTGACCAGTGCATTTATCCTCTAAATTAGCTCTTCTGGCAATGGATTCATTCATGACCTTCATAAACCAAGATAGACTACATAAGCGTTCACGCCAAGTTTCAATGTCTTGATCAAGCACTTCGATTTGGGCTGGTAACAGAGGTTCGCCAGCTGAGAAACTCTGGGATAAATAGGTGTCGTTGAACAGCGAATGCCAACGGCGTAGAACTTCTCGTTTACTCCAAGTGGTGTTGGTGTGAATATGAACGACGACATGATAGTGGTTACTCATCACGGCGTAGGCGCACAGCTTGATCGAAAAGGTATCAGCGGTTCTAAAAAGCTTGTCTTCAAGCCATTGGCGGCGGTGTTCGTAATCAGTCTGTGAGTGAGTGTCGTAGCCACATAAAAAAGCGCGTCGAACGCATCGAGACACGCAGTGATAGTAGGGTATATCGCTCGTCGAAACGAGTGTGCTTCGTGCTTGAGTCATTCCTTAACTCCCAATAAAATTCCTTGTGTAGTAAGAGTCGCATTGTCCCAATAACTCTATAGTGTGAAATTATATTGGACCCGCGTGATGAGGAATCAAAGGCTCGACTCATTGCAAGCCGAGCGTGAAACTGGCAGAGTGGTGTGCATGAAAGCAAAAAATATTGGTTTGGTTAGCATGCTTGAGACAGTTGTTTTTCTAGAGTCTCGTTATATGCAGCTGAAATTTTTTTCAGCATTTATGGTGTTTGCCCCATTTTGCTTCTTTGCCCCGAAGGTTTACGCTATTGATTGTGTGGTAAGCACGCCGAACCTAATTGATCCGACTGGCGCCCTAAAGACCGGTACCGATCATGGGTGGTTTGGTTCTGAAAGGTTAGCGACGATGATCCCGCAGAACGGTCATTGGAAGGGCATGGGGCCTCAGCGTAACTTTAGAGATAAGTCGTGGTGGTGGTACAAAGGTTATAAAGCGGAGTCAGGAACGGCCAATAAATTAACTATCACGGCGAGAAATCTTAGCAGTGGGAAAGAGACCGCTCTTTTTCGTGCGTCCAATGCACACGAAGGCTCGGATAATTACCCTTGGGATTCAATGAGTACAACATTCGAGTTTTCAGAAGAGGGTTGTTGGCAGGTGATTGGTAGCTTTGAAAACGAAAAATTAATTATTAATCTCTGGGTAGGAGGCTAGCGTTGCTTCTTTTACAAGAAGCCGGGTTGAATGGACGCCCAGGTTTGCGCGCCCATTCGCTAGAGGTTGTATTCGAGTCTAGAAAGGAGTTGTTGTAATTTTCAAACTAAATCAGTTTTCGTTAAGAATTCTTAAACCTGGTTCGAATGCGAGTTGGGAAACTGTGGTTATTAAAGCGTTCTTCCTGGTTATTCTTTGGGTTTTTGCGGTCTGGTTTTACAACTTGGCTTATGGGGCCGTTGCAGCGCTCTATGTGTTGGCAACTATACCGATAACAATCTCACTGGTTTTTACAACTTATAGATTGGTTTATACGTTCATTAAAAGAAAACCTAAATCCAAAAAAAATGCTAAATAAATCTAAAATAGAATAACTAAAGTTCAGTCTGAAGTAGTGTTGCTCCGCGGGATAGCGCGTCCATAAATCGCATCACAACCGCAAATATTGGGATAGCAAAAAGCCCTTCGCGCGCTTTGATTACAGAGGAAAATTACAATGAATTCTGAGGAGAAGGTTGAAGTTGAAAATATAAATACTCCTGGACGCACATCGAACGTAAATGCTCTTAAGTATCATGAGATGAAGTCGTCATTTCTAAAGGTGCTGCCGAGAAAATCTCCTGGTCTCACGCAGAAAGAAATTCAGCTTGAGGTTAGGAAATATTTGTCAGAAAGTATCTTTCCACACGGCAAGACCGCCGGGTGGTGGGCTAAAACAGTTCAGCTAGACTTAGAAGCAAAAGGTATTGTTGTTCGAGAAAATACGACGCCACTCAGATGGCATAAGCTATGACGTATAAGGGGTTTTGAACGTTTTCTCTGCAAAATGTTGCGTTAACGGAAAGGCGTTTTTGTTCACGCTTTTTCGAATAACTTTATTCGATGGGTGTTCGCGCAGTTAACTATAATTGACGAGAGTTCGGCCCGGCAAGTTGACTAATACGCCAACGCCATTAAGTATAAGAAATAGATACGCAATTCTTAGCTTGATTTGTAGGTTAGCGTGTAAGCATTAGAGGTGCCGGCTTGAGCTGGGTCTAGAATTACACTGTTGTTTGGGAGGCTGGAATATCATTAACCGAAAACAAAAGAGAGTTACTAATGGATAGAGATACAAACCCACTTAAAAAATTTGTGAAAGGCGCGTGGCGCTTCATTGACTCAGCGCGTAAGGTGACAATTAATCTGCTCTTTCTGTTGATTGCAATAGCCCTATTGTCAATGCTCTTTAGCAGTGACGCCCCTAAGATTGCTAAAACAACCGCGCTTGTGATCAAACCTACCGGGCAACTCGTTGAACAGCTTACCGCTAAAACATTCGACGCGATGGTCGATGAGGCACGTGGCGTTAAAATTGTAGAGACTTTGCTTAAGGACGTTATCGACGCCATTGATGCTGCAACAGACGATGACCGGGTGCAGGTTTTGGTACTAAATTTAAACTCTTTCAGCGGTGCGCGATTAACCAAGCTTCAAGATGTTGCCAACGCCATTACCCAGTTTAAGTCGAGTGGCAAGAAGGTTATTGCCATTTCGGATTCCTATGGCCAAGACGCTTATTACCTAGCCGCTTATGCTGATGAGATAATCATGCATAAAATGGGTGGCATCGCGCTCGAAGGTTTTGGGCGATACAGAATGTATTACAAAGAGGGCATTGATAAGCTTGGTTTAGATGTTCACATTTTTAAAGTCGGAACGTTCAAGTCGGCGGTTGAACCTTACCAGCGAGACGAGATGTCGGAGTACGCGAAAGCGGCAAACGAAGAGTGGCTAGGCGATCTTTGGCAAATATATCTGAACGACGTTGCGGCTGCGCGGGGCTTAGAGCTCGAAGCCCTAAATCAATATGCTCAAGAATTTCCTAAGCTTGTGGCGCAAGCGAATGGCGACATTACAAAAGCGGCGGTGGATTTCGGTTTAGCCGATCAGGCTCTAAGCCGAGTAGAGGCGAGGCAGTATCTCATTAGCCTAGTTGGCGAGAACGACGAAACCCATTCTTACAATAAAGTTGGATTGGTCGATTATTTAAAAACCATCAAGAGTGATCGCTTCGGCCGCAAAGCTAAAGGCGACAAAGTCGCTGTGGTAGTGGCCCGTGGCACTATTCTCGACGGCACACAGCCGGCCGGTACTATTGGTGGTGACTCGACTGCGGCGTTGATCCGCAAGGCGCGTAACGACGATGCTGTGAAGGCCATCGTGCTTCGAGTAGATTCAGGCGGTGGCAGCGCGTTTGCCTCTGAGGTTATTCGTCGAGAGCTTGAAAAAGCGCGAGCCGACGGCAAGCCTGTTATTGCGTCAATGGGCAGTGTCGCGGCGTCCGGTGGCTTTTGGATCAGTACCTCGTCAGACCAGATTTGGGCACACCCTTCTACCATTACCGGGTCGATTGGGATCTTTGGAATAATCCCCACTTATCAGAAACCGCTGGCCAAGCACCTTGGTATTCGAGTCGATGGCATCAGCACCGCGCCGCTCGCGGGCATTCGCCTGGACCGCGAATTGCCACCTGAGATAGGCGACACAATTCAAACGATGGTTGAACAGGGCTACCGTGAGTTTCTACAACGCGTGGCAGATTCTCGAGGCATGACCACTGAGCAAGTGAACGACGTTGCCCAGGGGCGAGTATGGAGTGGCGAAGACGCGTATAAGCATGGGCTTGTGGATAACCTCGGGAGCCTTGACGATGCGGTTGCTGCCGCTGCTAAATTGGCTGATCTAGATGACGACTATGTCGTTAGCTACATAGAAAAGGAAGAGAAGTTTCAAGAGAAAATTGTACGGGAACTGTTGGCCGGCGCGATCAATGCATCTAATCAGAGCTCTACCAGCATCTCGCCTTTGAACAAAATGCTGCGACAGGTAGAACAGGCGGTTGCTGATTTCGGGGCGCTTAATGACCCGAATCATACTTATGTTTTATCAAATATAGAGACTGATTGACGTTTGAAGTATTCAGATCAGAGCTGACCGTTGCGCTTTCTATCACGTTTTTTATTGATAGCGAGCCGAGTCTTGATATCAGGTCAGCGTCTAATTTTTGTCGCCGTAAATACGCCCAGCATCTTCGTCACTGGCCTGAATCATTTGCATGTGCGGGTAGGGTATTTCAATACTGTGTTCGTCGAATGCTCGATGAATTGCTTTGATTAAGCCGTGAATGGTACGCCCACGAATTTCAGGCTCCTCGATCCAGCCAGTGAGTTGTAGGTTAATGCCGCTGTCGCCGAAGGTTTTATAGCGAACCCTTGGCGCCGGGTAAGCGCAGATGTTTTCGTCTTGCACCGCGACGTCGTTTAGCACTTTTTCAACCTTTTCGAGATTGCTGTTGTAAGCACATTGCACATTAACTCGTATGCGCATTTTGTGCTGTGCGCCGCCGTTTTCATTGACTATTTTGGCGTTACCAATTACGCCATTCGGAATGGTTATTTCGATGTCGTCACGAGTAAGCAGGCGTGTGCTTCGAATTCCAATATTAGTCACCTTGCCACGCTCGCCGCTTTCTAAGTTGACGTAGTCGCCTAGTTTGTAGGGACGGTCAGCGAGAATGAAAACGCCGGAAAATAAGTTAGCGAGTGTGTCTTTTGCAGCGAAACCAACCGCGATACCCACGATGCCAGCTGAGGCGAGCAAGCCGACCGGATTGATGCCCCAAATCATTAGCACAATGTAGGCGCCAATCAATAATATGACTATCTTACTGGCGATAATTGCGAGCGGCGCGGTGCGAATGTCCATCTTCAGAAAGCGCGCGTTGCCGTGAGCGCTGGCGTTTATCAATGTGCTGCTAATGCTCAGGGCCAGGCGTAACATGGCCAACACAATCATCGATAACGAGATCGGCGTTATGTATGCGGCCACGCCATTTACAAAGCCAGCTGATTTGCTTGCTACGATTAACCCAAACCACAACACAGCGTTAAATATTGGCTTGCGCAGCGATTCAATTATTTGGTCGTCTATATCGGTGACGGTTTTACTGGTTAGCCGCTTAATCAACGTGATTGCGTAGCGGCGAATAAACATCGCAAGGCCCCAAAAAATAGCCAAAATAAGCAGGGCTTCTATAATTGGGTAAGTCTGCACTGCTTGCCAATAAGGTTGGGCTTGCTGTGGTAAAAGGTCTGAAAAAGTGGGTAGCTGCTTGCTTAATTCAGTTACGGCTGAGTCGTCGAGGACAGTCGCTTTTGCTTCGTCAGCAGTTTTGGAGTCAGTCATAGTAGAAGCTCTAATTAGTTGTGTTCAGTATTGCCACCACGCTTTATAACAGAGGCATAGGTGCTTGGCCGCCGACGTGCCCGAACGGTAAGATTGGTTATAAGCCTTGTGATTCGATCCAGGTTTGTATTTCGCGAGTAAGCTCGGCGTCGTCTTTTCCTGCCACCGAAATCGGTTTGCCGAACACACAGCGAATCACGCCGGGCTTGATCCAAAGGCTTTCGCTTGACCAATATTTTCCAGCATCTAATGCGATAGGAACAATCATTCTATCAGCCGCGATTGCCAGTTTGGCAGCGCCCTTTTTGTAGCGACCCGATTGGCCGTACGGCGTACGTGTGCCTTGCGGAAAAATGAGTACGTAGCGGCCTTCTTTGAATTTTTCAATGCCTTGCTCAACCACTTGATCTAGCGCATTTTTTTGATCAGACCGATCAATCGCAATTGGGCCGGTGGCGCGCAGGCCTAAACCGAACACCGGAATGCTTAACAATTCTTTTTTGAGTACCCACGCAAGTGGCGGTAAAAATGTTTGCGTGGTAATTGTTTCCCACGTCGATTGATGTTGGCAGGCGAACACACACGGCTGGTCGGGTATGTTTTCTAAGCCTTCAACTTTGTGTGAGAGCCCACACGTTATTCTTAGCCACCAAGTAACGAATTTAGCCCACCCGGCAATGAGTTTTGAGCGTCGTGTGGGGTGCGTGTACAACGCGGCGATCGAGACCACTAAAAATGGGATCGTCGATAGGGCCTCTCCTAGGTAGAATAAAATTGAACGGAGGTAAATCATAATTATTATATTTCTTCTTTTAGCAATGCGTTCGCGAACCCAGCTAGGTCGTCGAACACCAAGGTGCCGTCGAGCTCGATTTCGCTATTATTGCCAATTTCTTTTAAACTTTTCTTGCCGTTACCGGTTTTAACTAACACGGGTCTGGCGCCTGCTTTTTTAGCCGCTTGCAAGTCTCGCACCGAATCACCAACCGAGAATACACCATGATAATTAACCCCAAGCCGGCTTGCTAGTTCTTCGTACATTCCACTTAAAGGCTTGCGGCATGTGCAGTTATCATTGGGGTGATGGGGGCAGAATAGAATGCTTTGAATCTTGCCCCCGTGCTGCTGCACGTGCTGAATCATGCGCACGTGGATCTGCCCTAGTGTGTCCGCGCTGAACAAGCCGCGGCCAATGCCGGACTGATTGGTGATAACCGCCACGTCGTAGCCTGCTTGCGACATGCGGGCGATCGCCTCTAGGCTGCCTTTAATCGGCTTCCATTCGTCGGGGCTTTTGATAAAGTCGACGGACTCTTTATTGATAACGCCGTCTCTATCAAGGATAACCAGTTTCATTATTGTGAGCCGTAGATTTAGGGTCGCGTGTAATTGAGTTTGCAGCCGTTAGGCTTGCAATAAAGCAATATCGGCAACGCGCAAAAACAGACCTTGCATGCGCTTAAGCAGCGCTAAACGATTTTGTTTTTCGACTGGCTCATCACTCATAACCATCACCTGTTCGAAAAAGCTATCGACGGGGGTGCGCAGGCTGGCAAGCTTAGCCAAACCTTGCTGGTAGTCGCCCGCATCAAACAAGGTGATGCACTCGCTTTCGATACTTTGAATGGCCTCGAACAGTGCGTTCTCCGCGCTTTGTGTGAATGCGCTTTGATCAACCTCAGCACTAACCTCACCGTCTTGTTTTTTTAGGATATTGCTAATACGTTTATTCGCGGCGGCTAGGTCTGTGGCCTCGGCTGCCTTACTGAACGCGTTAACGGCTTTTACTCGTTGCTCAAAATCGAGCGGGCTATCTGGCTCACAGGCCATTACCGCATTAATAGTATTGGTGGCAATGTTTTGAGACTGGTAAAGCGCGGTGAGTCTGCCGCGCACGAAGCCGACAATCGCCGCTTGAGTGTCAGCGTCAATCTCGATGTTTTGCGCGTCGGCATAAACCTGTGCTGAGGCTGAAACCAGCTCTGAGAGAGTAAAGCCGTGATGCCGTTCAATAAGAATGCGCAGAATACTTAAGGCCGCCCGACGCAGTGCGTATGGGTCTTTGTCGCCAGTGGGCACTTCACCAGCACCATAAATGCCGACAAGGCTGTCGAGTTTATCGGCTAGCGCAACGGCTTGTGCTTCAATACTTGACGGTAGTTGGTCGCCTGCGAATTTCGGCCAATAGTGTTGCTCAATGCATTCACCTACCAAACTCGCTTCACCTTCTCGATCAGCGTAGTAGTGGCCCATAATGCCTTGCAGTTCGTCGAATTCACCGACCATGTCCGAAACTAAATCGGCTTTCGATAAGAGTGCGCCGCGCTTGGCGATGTCTTGATCACCGCCCATCTTCGTCGCGAGTTGTCCGGCCAATGTTTCAATGCGCTTTGATTTTTCTAGCACACTGCCTAGCTTGGCATGGAACATCACACTGCTGAGTCGTTCGACGCGGTCCGCCAGTTTGGTTTTCTGATCGGTCACCCAGAAAAATTGTGCGTCGGATAACCGCGCACGCAATACTTTCTCGTTGCCGGTGCGCACTTGCTCTGGGTTTTTACTTTGAATATTACTGAGCGTAATAAAGTGTGGTTGTAATTTTCCATGGCCGTCGACCACATGGAAATATTTTTGGTGGTCACGCATCGACGATATTAAACATTCCTGCGGCACCTCCAAAAAGCTTTTATCAAAACTACCGATTACGGCCGTTGGGTATTCTACCAAGCCGGTAACTTCATCAAGTAACGCTTGGTCGTCTTCAATTTTGCCGCCGACACTGGCTGCAGCCGCGTTAACCTGATCTAAAATCATTGCCTGTCGCTTGCCGAAATCAGCAACAACATGGCCTTGCTCTAGTAGGCTCTGTTCATACGCATCCGCGGTATCGATAACGAATTCACCGTCGCTGTGAAAACGATGGCCGCGCGTGGTGTTGCCTGAATTAATATCGAGTACGGTTGCCGGCAGTACATCACTGCCGTGCATCACAATAAGCCATTTAACTGGGCGCACAAACTCGGCAGTGCCGTCGCCCCAGCGCATGCGTTTGGCGATTGGCAGGCGCTTAATCGCTTGGTCAATAATAGCGGGTACCAGGTCGGCAAGTGTTTGACCGGTTTCATTGATGTTATAGCTAAGCCATTCGCCTTTGTCGGTTTTTAATCGGTCAAGTTCAGCGACTTCTACGCCACAGGATTTAGCGAAGCCCATTGCGGCAGGGCTCGGTTCACCATCGTCTTTAAACGCGGCCTGAATCGCGGGTCCACGACGCTCAATGGTTTGGTCGGGCTGTGCGGCAATAACGTTTGGCACCGCAAGTGCGAGGCGACGTGGCGAGGCAAACGGTGACGCTGCGCTCGCCTCATCTTGACCTATTAACTCTGCATCTACTAAACCCTTTAACAGCTCAGCGCTAAATGCATCACTCAGTTTCTTGAGCGTTTTAGGTGGCAACTCTTCGGTGCCCAGTTCGATCAATAAGGTATTGTTCATGCGCTCACCTTGCTCAACTGGTCGGTTGAACGACCACGCGGAAAACCCAGTGCCTCGCGAGATTCGTAGTACGATTGCGCAACACCCTTTGCCAGGGTTCGAATGCGACCAATATAACGCGCTCGCTCGGTCACGCCGATCGCGTGACGTGCATCGAGCATATTGAAGCTGTGTGACGCCTTTAGCATTTTCTCGTAAGCCGGTAAGGGTAGTTTTTGTTCAAGCAAATATTTTGCTTCAGTCTCGCAGGCGTTGAACTGGTGAAACAGCTCCTCGACATTCGCGTGCTCGAAATTGTAGGTAGATTGCTCTACTTCATTTTGGTGATAGATATCGCCGTAAGTGAAGCCATCGGTCCATTTTAAGTCGTAAATGCTGTCAACCCCCTGTAGGTACAGGGCGATTCGCTCTAAGCCATAGGTTATCTCGCCGGTAACCGGTCGGCAGTCCAAGCCGCCAACCTGTTGGAAGTACGTAAACTGGGTAACTTCCATGCCGTTTAACCAAACTTCCCAACCCAAGCCCCAGGCCCCGATTGTGGGTGATTCCCAATTGTCTTCAACAAAACGCACGTCGTCGCTGAGCATATCTATGCCAAGCTCTTTCATGGATTCTAAGTACAGTTCTTGAATGTTGTCGGGCGACGGTTTTAGTACAACCTGGTATTGAAAGTAATGCTGTAGGCGGTTCGGGTTCTCGCCATAGCGGCCATCGGTCGGACGCCGTGAAGGCTGAACGTAGGCCGCATTTAAGGGCTCTGGGCCAATTGCACCAAGAAAAGTGGGGGAGTGGAACGTACCCGCGCCCACTTCAATATCCAGCGGTTGCATTATTACACAACCGTTATCCGCCCAAAATTGCTGCAAGCGCAGAATCATATCTTGGAAGCTTAATACATTACTCATGCTGTTCAACTATTCTCTCGAATCGATCGACAAACCGAATTGCCAATAAAAAAGCGGACTTAACCGCCGAAATTAGAACCCGATATTATAGCGAGCAGGCTTAATTTTGCGAGCGCTTATAGTCGTTAGCGGCAAGTATGCAATGCATTTATAGCGGGTTGCTAAAGCAAAGAACGGGCTAAATAAGTAGACATTTGGTCTACAATATTACTTGCATTCATATCAGTCTTAACAAAAAGTTATAAAAGGATAGACAAGCACGTAATATTTAGGTAATTTCCGTTTCAGACATTGGTCTAGCCCAAGTCGCCTAGGAGCGAGGAAAGTGCAATTAATAGCACGACTCATGGAAATAAAAGGACTCGCTAACAATAATAATAACAGCGAGTCTTTTTATTTTCGTACTTTCATACGTGAGTTTGAGGAGAGCTTAATACCTTAGAGCGACGGACATGTAAGTTCTGGCTTTATTCAGCCACAGCTTTATTTAGCCACAGCGTTTATTCAGCCACAGCGTTTATTCGCCACAGCGTTTATTCGCCACAGCGTTTATTCGCCACAGCGTTTATTCGCCACAGCGTTTATTCAGCCACAGCGTTTATTCAGCCACAGGCGTTTATTCAGCCACAGGCGTTTACCCGCCACAGGCGTTTTCTCTTATTATTAATTTTCTGGTTCAAGTCAACGAGTCTTTACTGGCTTAAATGTGACATGTGCCCCAACTTAGCCGCGACAGCCCACCGCTCAGATGATTGAGAAGCAATACATCCCTAGAGTTTTCGCAGGCCTCATCTGTATTGTCGGCTTGATATTGCTGCTTGTTTATTGGCCGCGCCTTGCTGTGCTAAGCATGGATAGTTTGCTAGGCGTTTGTTACTCCATTGCGATTCTGGGGAGTCTTGTTGGAAACTTATTTTATTGCGTTGCGGGCCGTTGGTGGTATTTAGCGGTAACGTCTATCGTGTTCTTGCTGGCGCTTAAGCTTGGCGACAGGTTTATTTGGTAACAAACTCTGACGTACGCAGAGTTTTAGGGTGTGAAGGGCGACTGTACACATCCGGTCTATGCTGTTGCTATAACGTTCAACTCACTCGAAAATATTCACCGTGGAAGAAAAGCGCCAAGATTTAAAGAGTTCGAAACAAAAGAAAATAATTGTCGAGATTGTTAGCGAGCTAAATAGAACCAATCCGTCATTCTATTATCTGTCGACTTCAGAGATAGCGGCACACGTGAAAGTCTATATTGAGACCGCTGAAGAACTTGCTCGGACTGACAAAGACATTGTGATTGATCTGAGTCGTCGAGACATACAAATGTTATTGAGTTTGCATTAGCGGTCTGAGCTTTTACTGGTGCGCACTGTTTCTACTCATGACGCGTAAATTAGCTTGAGCGTTCCTAGTTTTGTATGCCTATCTTGTGTGTCTGAGACGTTTATAGGCGGCGACGATGCCAGTCAAAAAGCCCTCACGCACTAGTGGCTAAGTCAGTAAGGGCTTTGAGAAATGGCTTTGAGCAACGGCTCTGACAGTGCCGTCTGTAAAAGGTTAGAGCAAACTTGCAGGCTCTACAAAGTCCAGACCTTGCGCTTGCGCAACCGCTTTATACGTTAGCTTGCCTTCATGCACATTCAAGCCATTTAATAAATATGGGTCTTGTTGCATGGCTTTCTGCCAACCTTGATTAGCCATGCTAAGTGAGAACGGCAGGGTCGCGTTATTCAATGCGTAAGTAGACGTTTGCGGCACTGCGCCCGGCATATTAGCCACGCAGTAATGCACAACACCATCAACCACAAACGTTGGGTCTTGGTGCGTGGTTGCCTTAGATGTCTCTAAACAGCCGCCTTGGTCGATGGCAACGTCGACAATGACTGAGCCTGTTTTCATCGACCTAATGATTTCACGCGTAACCAGCTTAGGTGCGTTAGCGCCTGGCAGTAATACCGCCCCAATAACGAGATCAGCGTCGGCACAATGTTTTTCAATGGCTTCTTTGGTTGAATAAAGGCAGGTGACTCGGCCTCCGAACTCTACGTCTAGCTGTCGTAAGCGCGGAATCGAGCGGTCGACGATAGTTACATTCGCGCCCATGCCTTTGGCGATATACGCGGCGTTTTGTCCGACCACACCGCCGCCGATTACAAACACGTTTGCCGGTTGTGTGCCCGGCACACCGCCCATTAACACGCCACTGCCACCTTGCGCGCGTTCTAAGCAATGTGCGCCTGCTTGCGCCGATAAACGGCCGGCTACTTCACTCATAGGCGCGAGTAATGGTAATGAGTTGCCTGGGCCGGTCACGGTTTCATAAGCCACTGCGGTCACGCCTGAGTCTAACAACGCAGCGGTTTGTTCTGGGTCAGGCGCAAGGTGCAGGTACGTGAATAGCAGTTGGCCTTTACTGAGTTGTTTGCATTCTCCTGGCTGTGGTTCTTTTACCTTAATTACCATGTCGCTTTCAGCAAAAATCGCTTCTGGCGAGCTGGCAATTTTGCAGCCGATATCACTGTAGATTTCGTCACTCAAGCCAATGCCCGCTGCGGCACCTGTTTCTATGCTGACCTCGTGACCATGGGCTAATAATTCTTTTGCGCTGGCAGGGCTTAAGCCGACGCGATACTCGTGATTCTTTATTTCTTTCGGGACACCAATTTTCACTTGAAACTCCTCGCTTGTGATGTGACATGACTGATTTTCAAAATCATACTGCTGAGTTCGATAGCCTTTAAGGCTAAATTTACTTATATTTAGTAAATTGGCGCGCCAATTTAATTTAATATGGCATTTAACCAGTAAAATTTACTGTTAATGGCTGCAGAAACAGTGGTAAACCATGCACAATCTGAATCAATTAGATAAATATGATCGAAACATCTTAGATGTGTTGCAGCAAGACGGGCGCATATCGTTTACTGACCTAGGCAAACGCGTTGGGTTGACGACGACCCCGTGTATTGACCGGGTGCGCAAGCTTGAGGCTGCGGGTTATATTAAGGGCTATTCTGCTCGCTTAAGTGCTCGGCAATTGGATAAAGGCCTCGTTGTGTTTGTGCAAATTAGCCTAGACCGCACCAGTAAGAAAACGTTTGAAGACTTTCGCCGCGCGATACAAAAAGTGCCCTCTGTGCAAGAGTGTTATCTGGTAACTGGGAGCTTCGATTTTTTAGTAAAGGCAAGAATTAAAGATATGGCCGCGTATCGTGATTTGCTAGAGGGCGAGTTGCTCAATCTGCCCGGGGTCAAGGAGTCGACCAGCATCGCGGCTATGGAAATTGTCAAAGAAACGCTAGAAATTGACTTGTAGCGCACTTTATTGGTGCAATTCTAATTAAATTGCTTTATTTTGGTGCGGCCGTGCATTATGAAACACTCGTTGTTGCTCCAAAATAGGGAGTTTGCGCACACAGAAGTTGGCATAAAGTTTGCTATCATCTTTTGGCTGATCGGGTAGCGCTTATTGCAAGCCTGAACCCGATCATGAACTTGATGCACGTCCAGATATTAAAACGTTAAATATTTGGGTCGCGGACATTAGGTCAAACCACTAATATTGACTGTTCAACGAAACTGCAGTGCCTTGCGCGGTCGACTAATTTTAACAATTGTTATTGAGGAATAAGTAATGTCAGCTTCAGACGTACTAAAACAGATAAAAGATGAAGATATCAAGTATATCGATTTTCGCTTTACCGATACACGGGGTAAAGAGCAACACGTAACCGTACCTACTTCTGTGGTTGACGAAGACACGTTTACTGAAGGTAAGATGTTTGATGGTTCATCGGTTGCCGGTTGGAAGGGCATTAACGAATCAGACATGATTTTGATGCCTGAAGCAGATACTGCTGTGGTTGACCCATTTTTCCAAGATAAGACTTTGAACGTTCGTTGCGACATCATCGAACCAAGCACGATGGCTGGCTATGAGCGTGACCCACGTTCAATTGCAAAGCGTGCTGAAGCCTATCTAAAAGAGACAGGTATTGGTGACACAGCGTATTTTGGTCCTGAAAACGAATTTTTCGTATTTGACGATGTGCGTTTCTCAACTGAGCCACGTGGTTCGTTTTTTGAAGTTGATTCACAAGAAGCGTACTGGAACTCTGAAAAGCCGTATGAAGGCGGTAACATGGGACATCGCCCTGGCCTAAAAGGCGGTTATTTTCCAGTTCCTCCGGTTGATTCATTGCATGACTTACGTGCGGCCATGTGCCAATCGTCTGAAGCCATGGGTGTGCCGACCGAAGTGCATCATCACGAGGTTGCTACGGGCGGCCAATGTGAGATTGGTACGATCTTCAACACCTTGGTTAAGAAAGCCGATGAAGTGCAAATCTTTAAATACGCAGTGCACAACACCGCACACATGTTCGGTAAGACTGCGACCTTCATGCCGAAGCCAATTGTTGGTGACAACGGTTCAGGGATGCACGTGCATCAATCAATTTTTAAAGACGGTCAAAACATGTTCGCTGGCGACGGCTACGGTGGTTTGAGCGAAACCGCTTTGTATTATATTGGTGGTATCTTCAAGCACGCCAAAGCAATCAACGCTTTCGCAAATGCATCGACTAACAGCTACAAGCGCTTAGTTCCTGGCTTTGAAGCACCTGTGCTCTTGGCTTACTCGGCTCGCAACCGATCAGCATCATGCCGAATTCCTTACGTTTCGAATCCAAAAGGTCGTCGAATTGAAATTCGCTTCCCGGATTCAACGGCCAATCCTTATTTGGCGTTCACTGCCATGCTAATGGCTGGCCTTGACGGCATTCAAAACAAGATTCACCCAGGTGATGCTGCTGACGAAGATTTGTATGAGTTGCCAGCCGCTGAGCAAGCGAAAATCCCAACCGTTGCGGCGGGCTTGGATTACGCTCTAGAAGCGCTTGACAACGATCGTGAATTTTTGAAGGCCGGTGGCGTATTCAGTGATGACTCGATCGACGGTTACTTAGAGCTTAAGCAAGAAGAAGTTGACGCGTTGCGTGTGCACACACACCCAATCGAATTTCAATTGTCTTACAGCTGTTAGTTTAGAAGTACTAGGAACGCCCCGAGAACTCGGGGCGTTTTTTTGAAATGCTGTGCACTGTTTTGGTGCACGCGGTTAAATTCGACGACTCATAGGACTATTTTGAATCAGGCCACACTCATTGAAAGCCTAGAATGTGCGGTTATCGTAATTAATCGCGAGTGCCTGCTTGAACTCGTAAACATCTCGGCAGAGACCTTGTTTTGTCAGAGTAGGCGAAACATGCTTGGTCGTTCGCTCAGCGACTTTATCGATAATTCTGTCCTGGATAAATGCATCACTGAGTGTTTTGAAAACAATTCTCAGTTCACGGTACGCGAAGTCTCTTTAGTGGTGATGGGCAGGGAGTCGTTGGTGGATGTGACGCTATCGAGTACCTCTGCGACCAATTCTATTGCTACTGGCGCTGATGGCGTGATCAGCGAAACCATAGCGCAACCGTTTATTTTGATTGAGCTAAATGTCATAAATCGTATCTCGCGATTTATGAAAGAGAAGCATCAACTTGAGCGCCAACAAGCCTTTCGCTTAATGATGCGTGGGCTTGCACATGAAATTAAGAACCCTTTGGGGGGTATTCGCGGTGCCGCACAATTGCTTGATCGGGAGATTGATGACCCTTCGCAAAAAGAGTTGACCGACATTTTAATTAAAGAGGCCGATCGACTTACGCGCTTGGTCGACCGCGTTATGGGCTCGCGCGAACAACTTAAGCCGCAGTACGTCAATATTCACGAAGTCCTTGAACATGTGGTGCATTTGGTCTCGGTTCGCGGCGAGCAGCCAATTTCGGTCGAGCGTTTCTATGACCCTGCCTTGCCAGAGATAAGAGTCGACAAAGAGCAGCTAATACAAGCTGTGCTGAATATCGTCGGCAATGGCATTGAGGCCCAAGACGGTCAAACAAAAGTAAAACTCGGTTTTATAACGCACTTTGAGCGCTTTGTAACCTTAAACCAAGTGGTGCATCGGCAGGCGATACGAATCAAAATTTGGGATAACGGGCCCGGTGTTCTGAATGACCTTCGGGATAACTTATTTGACCCACTCGTCACCGGCAGGCCTGAAGGCACTGGTTTAGGCTTGTCGATTACGCAAGAGATAGTTCAGCGGCATCAAGGTGTCGTAAAGCTCGAAGACTATCACGGCAAAACCTGTTTCTCGATTTACCTTCCCTACATCAACGGCGATGAATCAACCTCGGCATAAAGCTAGCTGTGCATAGCGCCTGGAGTAAATATGTATAAAGTATGGATAGTAGACGACGATTCATCGATTCGGTGGGTGTTGGCGCGCTCGCTGCGTGCTGAGGGCTTCGACGTAAGTGATTTCGAAGACGCTGAATCGGCACTGTCGCAATTACGTAATGATTCACCCGATGTGCTGATGACCGACATTCGTATGCCTGGTATGAGCGGCTTAGACTTAGCGAAGAACATACGCGCCGACCATGTTGGCATTCCGGTCATTATCATGACTGCCCATACTGACTTAGACAGCGCGCTTGCGAGCTATGAAAGCGGTGCGTTTGAATACCTTCCTAAACCGTTTGATTTAGATGAGGCGCTGCGTCTGGTGCATCGAGCTGTGGAACCTGGTGGTGGTGAAATTAAGTTAGAGGATGACCCCAACGACGAAGTTAACATCATCGGTGAAGCGCCGGCCATGCAAGAGGTGTTTAGGGCAATCGGGCGGTTGGCAAAGTCGAATATTAACGTGATGGTTTGTGGCCAATCTGGAACCGGGAAAGAGCTAGTTGCTAACGCCTTGCATCAGCATAGCCCGCGCGCAAATAAAGCCTTCGTAGCGATCAATATCGCGGCCGTACCGGCAGAGCTACTTGAGTCCGAGCTTTTCGGGCACGAGAAGGGCGCGTTTACTGGTGCTCAAGCGCAACGTAAAGGTCGGTTTGAACAAGCAGACGGTGGGACTCTATTCTTAGATGAGATAGGCGAGATGAGCGCAGATTTGCAAACTCGGCTGTTACGCGTTTTGTCTGATCGACGTTTCTATCGAGTAGGCGGCCGCGATTTAGTTTCGGTCGATGTGCGGGTGCTCGCAGCCACCAACCGAAATCTAGAAAAGCAGGTAGCGGCCGGCCATTTTCGCGAAGATTTGTATCATCGCCTGAACGTTATTCGCATCGATATTCCGTCGTTGAGCGAGCGCACTGAGGATATTCCACTGCTGGCTAAGCGTTTCTTGCGGACCTCTGCCGACGAGTTAGAAGTTGAAATGAAAGTGCTGTCCGGCGAGGCGCTAACGCGAATGATGTCATACGATTGGCCTGGTAACGTGCGCCAATTGGAGAATATTTGCCGCTGGATTACGGTAATGGCCCCTGCTAAATCCGTCAGCCTTGAAGACCTACCAAAAGAAATTCTAGGCGCGTCTCAAGAGGCCGTTACGCAAGACTGGGAAAGTGCCTTGTCTAAGCTTGTGCGACAGAAGTTGAATATGGGAGAGCATGACTTAATCGACGATTTATCGAAACGTTTTGAGAGCATCATGCTAAAGGTCGCGCTTGATTATACTCAAGGCCATCGTCAGAACGCGGCTAAGGTTTTAGGTTGGGGGCGCAACACCTTGACTCGAAAACTTAAAGACTTAAATTTGGATTAACAAATGCGGTAGTGGGTCGCGCATGGTTATAATGCTACTTACATCTTTAAGCATCGCCAGCCGTGGCAACTAAATGAATAACTATCGATTCGCCGCTGTCTTACTTTTTATCTGTACTAACTTGCTCGGTTTGAGTGTGCACGCGCAAACACGTTACGTGACCGACGATTTTAAGGTTATGTTACGAACGGGCCCCAGTGTGCAGAACAAAATTGTTGACTCTTTAAACAGTGGTAAACGCCTAGAGGTGTTACGCGAGGACGCTGGTAATGGTCACAGTCAGGTGCAGACCGCTGACGGCAAAATTGGTTATGTATTAACCCGCTTTCTAAGTGTAAACCCGTCGAGCCGCAGCCGAGTAAAATATCTGGAAGGCCAATTGAAGAAACTGCGTTCCAAGCCCGGTGAACTGCAGGCCCTGCTGGCGACCTCGCAAGAAGAAAATCAAGAGCTAATTACACGCAACCTGACATTGACGAATCAATTCAAGCAAGCTTCTCAAGAGCTTACACGTATTAAAGAAGTGTCCGCTGATGCGGTTAATCTGTCGCAACGCAGCGCTAAGTTAGAGAGTGAGGTGCAGCAGCTCTTGTTGCAACTGGATGATATTCGTATTCAAAACGAAGTGCTCAAAGATCAAAGCGCTAAGCGTTGGTATGTCTTAGGTGGCGGCACCGTGCTGATTGGCTTGTTACTTGGTTGGATCTTGTCGATCGCCAAACGGCCTCGAAGACAATCCTGGGGAGCGTAAATCAGACGTGCCTAAGGTCGCGGTCATTACCGGCGCAAGCCGAGGTATTGGTGCCGCGACGGCTAAATTTTTGGCCGCTCAAGGGTTTGATGTTTGCGTTAACTACCTATCAAATAGTGTCGCGGCACAGGCCGTTGTGGCTGAAATCGAGGCGGTGGGTGGCCGCGCGATCGCGGTGCAAGCGGATGTCTCGAACGAAAAGCAAGTTGAACATCTTTTTGCTAAAGTCGAACTCGAACTCGGCCCGCCTTACGCTTTGATCAATAATGCGGGCATTCTATTTCAGCAAGCTCGCTTGTCTGAGCTAAGTGCGGAGCGAATTAATCGAATATTTGCCGTGAACGTGACCGGCAGCTTTCTCTGTTCAAAATACGCTGCCAAGGCGATGTCCACCCGCACCGGTGGAGCGGGTGGCGTGATTGTTAACGTGTCTTCGGTTGCTGCTCGTTTAGGTGCCGCTGGTGAATACGTTGACTATGCGGCGTCAAAAGGGGCTTTGGATACGATGACGATCGGTCTAGCCAAAGAGCTCGCGGACGATGGAATTAGAGTAAACGCGGTTCGCCCCGGCTATATTTACACGACTATGCACGCCGATGGTGGCGAGCCGGCAAGGGTCGAGCGGCTAAAGTCTAGCGTGCCAATGCAACGAGGTGGCGAACCGCAAGAAGTGGCGGCCGCGATCGCTTGGTTGGTATCCGAGCAGTCAAGTTATAGTGCGGGTACGTTTATTGAGGTTGCTGGGGGGCGTTAACTGTCTTGCATCATTTAGTTCTGCTGGAAAATCCGAGATAGTTGTGTATCATTACTAGGCTAATTCTAAAAAACTGTAACCAAGCAGTTAACGGGCAAACCTTTCGTTCGAGATGTATATGTTGTTAAGAAATTTGTTTGATGTCTGCTCGGCAGCTATGATTTTTTCGTTAGTTTTTGGCTCAGGATTTGCCATTGCTGGTCAAACTCAACCAGTCTACTCAGTTAAAAACCTCGGTAAGCAGCAAGATGCTAGCGGCAAGAGTTTTATGAGCGTTGAAATTAAGTGTAATGTGCGACCTGATCTTAGGTATATCGAGAAGGCGAGCGGTTCATCGCTATGGTGTGTTGCCGGTATGCCAGACGAGTGTGACGAGGATCGTATCGGTGCCGCCAGTAAAGCTTGTGTCAGCGATATTCCTGAAAACACCGCACAGTCGGTGAGGTCGCGTAGCGAGGCAACATTGACTCAGGCGCAACTGGTCGAGCAAGCCGAACGTCGCGCCCTTGAATCAGAGCTAATTCGGAATCAACAACGGAAGCTGGAGTTGAATAATCGGCAATTAGAGCTGCGTAAGCTAGAGCTTGATTTGTTAAAACAGCAAAGCGCCGAATAAGCGAGTTTTGCGTTTTATGAGTCTGCTTAAACTATAGAGGATGTGTTACAAGAGCATTTAAGGTGATCAGTGTTATTGATCACGTACGATCTCGGTCATTAGCTCAGCATGAGATGCGGAGTCGTTTAGACAAGGAATATAGGCGTAGCCTTCGCCACCGGCATCAATAAAGTACTCTCTATTTTCTTGATCAATTTCCTCTAGTGTTTCCAGACAGTCAGCGCTAAATCCGGGGCAAATTATATCCACCGATTTAACGCCCTGTGTAGGCAGGTTTTTGAGGGTCTGATCGCAATAAGGTTGCAGCCATTCTTCAGCGCCGAAGCGCGATTGAAATACGAGTATCCAGTCTTCATCGCCTAGTTCTAAATAATCGGCAATGCGTTGCGCGCTGTCTTTACATTGAGCCTCGTAGGGGTCTCCGCGGGTGATGTATTTCTTCGGAATGCCGTGAAATGTGAGCACTAATTTTTGATTGCGGCCGTGGGTGTTCCAGTGCGCCAGTATTGAGTCGCCAACCGCTTTGATGTAGCTGTCTCGTTGATAGTAATCACTCACGAACGTCAGGTTCGGTACCCACCTTTGCTTGGTTAATGCTTTTGCAATTGCGTCGAACGTAGAGCCGTTGGTGGCACCGCTGTATTGCGGATACAGAGGAATTGCGATGATTTTTCGTACGCCTTTTTCGTGCAGCGCAGTAATTTTATCTTGCACGCTTGGTTTGCCATAGCGCATCGCAACTTCTACTTCATAGTCTTCGCCGAGTAAGGCCGCGGTTTTCTCGCCTAGCTTTAGGCTGTTGATCAGCAAGGGCGATCCGTCATCAGTCCAAATTTCTCGATAGGTCGCAGCGCTTTTGTGTGAGCGAACATTAATTATGATGCCTTTAACCAGAATTGCTCTGAGCAGCGAAGGCAGCTCGATGACTCTTGGGTCCATTAAAAATTCAGATAAATACTTACGCAGGCCAGGGCAAACCGGCCGCTCGGGCGTGCCGAGATTTAGTAACAACACTCCGGTTTTCTCGGTACTCTTGTTTATGTCGTGTTCAGTGCCTAGATATTTCATTTTGAAAAGTAGCTCATAACAAAAGGTTGATTAGTGCTGGCTGTGCTCGTAACTTGATTCTATCGTGCAACAGGGGGAGAGGCGTGACTGTCGTCGAGAAACAAGCAAAAACGCGAATTAACACGGTGGCGCAGCGAGGGTATCAGCGCTGACCCTTACTAAATTTATTGCACAGTCGGTGGTAACTTTATTTGAGCGTTGGTTGAAAACCTTATGCGTTACCAGTGACCTTGATGCCGGGGCGGATGTGCTCATTGGCAAAATCGACCATACGTTTAAGCGAGCGCTCGGCTTTCGCGCGAACCTCTTCTTCGATATAAATTTCATTCTCACCGGTGTTGAGAACTTTTTCCAAACGCTGCAGGTCGTTCATCTTCATCCATGGACACTGTGCACAACTCTTGCACGTTGCGCCATTTCCGGCGGTTGGTGCCGCAATAAATTCCTTATCTGGTGAATATTGCTTCATTTTGTGAAAGATTCCGTCTTCAGTCGCAACGATAAATTTCTTATTTGGGAGCTCACGCGTCGCGTTCAATATCTTACTGGTTGAACCCACCACGTCGGCTAAATCTACAACGCTCATCGGCGACTCGGGGTGAACCAATACCGCTGCGTCGGGGTGCTCTTGTTTCATGGTAAGCAGTTGTTCGGCTTTGAACTCTTCGTGCACTATGCACGAACCTTGCCACATGATCATATCAGCGCCGGTTTCTTTTTGAATGTAACCGCCCAGGAAGCGATCCGGGCCCCAGAGTATTTTTTCGCCTTTTTCTTTAAGGTGGGTGCAGATTTCTAGCGCGATTGACGAGGTGACCACCCAATCAGCGCGCGCCTTCACTTCAGCGCTGGTGTTGGCATACACCACAACAGTTCGATCTGAGTGCTCATCACAAAATGCCGAAAATTCGTCGATCGGGCAACCGATGTCCAAAGAGCATTCAGCGTCAGAGTCGAGCAATAAAACGCGCTTTTCTGGGCTAAGAATTTTTGACGTTTCGGCCATGAATCTAACGCCCGCGACGACGATCGTGCTTGCATCGTGTTCAAATGCGTAACGCGCCATCTCCAGAGAATCTGACACCGTGCCACCGCTTTCTTCCGCTAGGTCTTGCAAGTCTTCATCAACGTAATAATGCGATACCAATATCGCATCCTGATCCTTTAATTGTTGCAGTAGCTTTTTGCGAAGCTGCGTCTCGGCTGTTTCGCCCAGCGCGCTGTGCGAAACTGACCGTGCTATCGCGGCCGTGTCATCAATCTCGGTTTCTAGGCTTTTTGGAACGTCTAGTGCTTTGGACATCGTAATCTCCGTTCTTCTAACGAGAAGATATGCTAATAATGAAGAATATAACTGTAGGTCAGAATCGTATCACAGCTCGTTTTCGTAGGCTCTCTTTATGGCTATTTACGATACGCAAAAAAAAGCCACTGCACTTAGGCAGTGGCTTTTCGGAAAAGTATTTGCCTAAAACGGTCGGGGAATACTTAGCCCGGCCTTTTTAGCTACTTTTTTTTTAGCTGCTTTCTTAGCGACTTTTTTAGTGGCTTTTTTCTTAGCCACCTTTTTGGCCGCTTTCTTAGCGACTTTTTTGGTGACTTTTTTCTTAGCTACCTTTTTGGCCGCTTTCTTGGCGACTTTTTTAGTGACTTTTTTCTTAGTTACCTTTTTGGCCGTTTTTTTAGCGACTTTTTTAGCAGCCTTTTTCTTGGTCACCTTTTTAGCCGCTTTCTTGGCGACTTTTTTAGTGGCTTTTTTCTTGCTTACCTTTTTAGCCGCTTTCTTAGCGACTTTTTTAGCAGCCTTTTTCTTGGTTACCTTTTTGGCCGCTTTCTTAGCGACTTTTTTAGTAGCCTTTTTCTTGGTTACCTTTTTGGCTGCTTTCTTAGCGACTTTTTTGGTAGCCTTTTTCTTAGTTACCTTTTTAGCTACTTTCTTAGCAACTTTTTTGGCCGCTTTCTTAGCAACTTTTTTAGTGGTTTTCTTGGCCGCTTTCTTAGTTACTTTTTTTGTAACTTTCTTAGCAACCTTTTTAGCAACTTTTTTGGCTGCTTTTTTCTTTACAGCGGCTGCTGTGGTTTTTTTAACAACTGCCTTTTTGGCAACTTTCTTTGCTTTCTTTTTAGACTTAGCTGCGGCCATTTTATTCCTCTCTCTGATATTGAGATTAGTTAGCATTCAATTTTTTTGCGCTTGATTTTATCGAAAATAAAGCGCGAGCTCCCATCGCTTGTCGAGTGAAAGTTGCATTCAAAACAAGCTTTGTAAGCGACAAGTGCCCCCAATATAGTTAAGCAACAGTAAATGTCAAGTAAACGCATTGTGTATAGTGCATAGACTTGCGACCTCGGTATAATACGCGGCTGTTTAAGAACACTCTGTTAGCTATCTTATGTCTGAATTTTTCTTTTTGTATGGTCTCTTTATCGCCAAGGTTTTGACCGGTCTTGTGGCGCTCGTTTTTGTGATTGCTATTGTTGGTAGTGGTCGAAAAAAAGACGATGGCCCGAGCCTGAAAATTACCAGTTTGAACGACAAATATAACGAACTTAAGAATAGCGTTTTACAAACCTTGATGGATAAGAAGGAGTTCAAAACCTTCCTTAAGTCGCAGGCCAAAGACAGCAAGAAAGAAAAGAAGTCCGCCAAAGTGGTTACCCCGAGACCTAAATTATTTGTGCTCAACTTCGAGGGTGATATCCGAGCGTCTGAAGTAGAGACAATGCGTGATGAAGTGACCGCAGTGCTAGCAGTAGCGCAGCCTCAGGACGAAGTGTTCATGCGTTTAGACAACTCAGGTGGCATAGTGCACGAACACGGTTTAGCCGCGTCTCAGTTGCAGAGAATCAAAGATGCAAAGCTAAAGTTTACAATCTCAGTCGATAAAGTAGCGGCCAGCGGAGGCTATATGATGGCTTGTGTGGCCGATAAAATTGTTGCTGCACCGTTTGCTATTTTAGGGTCTATTGGGGTGCTCGCGCAGTTGCCGAATTTTCACCGTTTGTTAGATAAAGTTGGCGTCGATTGGGAGCAACATACCGCGGGTGAGTACAAAAGAACGGTCACCATGTTTGGTGAAAATGGAGAGAAAGAACGTGAAAAATTGAAGCTTGAATTGCAAGAGACGCATGTGCTGTTTCGCGATTTTGTGGGCGAGCATCGGCCAAAGTTAAATATTGATAAAGTTTCTACCGGTGAGCATTGGTATGGCAAACAAGCCTTGGAATTAGAGTTAGTTGATGAGCTTATCACCAGCGACGAATATTTAATTAACGCTCTTGAGGAATTTGATATCTTCGAAGTATCGATGGAAATTAAGCAAAAGCTGCAAGATAAACTATTGGGTGGTTTGTTTTCCAGCTTTGAAAAGGCTCGCAACGGGCTGGCTAACGCAGAGAACGATTCGAAGTTTAATTAGCGTTGGAATGGGGCCTAGCGATTGAACGGTTAACTTTTGTAAAGTCGCTTTTCACTTCGCTCAGCATGGAATAAGGTTAGAGAAGTATCTTCTTATAAACATGCTGGGCAATTAGCTGGGGGCTATATTATGGCATTAGACAACAAGGAAAATAATGGGTCTAAAGATGTGCAAACCGTTGTTGAGCGAGGCCAACAAAATGCGCGAACCTCGCGCCGAGCAAAGAGGATTGCGCAGCATCAGCACTGGATGAGAATCATGATGGAAGGTCAGGCAACGCCCGATCTAAGCTATCAAAAACCGAAGATCTAGAAACAGTCGTTCCAAAGGTTCAAGGCGACCGAATTTAGATTCATCTAATCTAATTCTCAGTTAAGCATGACGTCGATGGCCAATTTACAAGCCTGGCGGCGTCCATTTTCCATCACTATCGAAATCGACATAGATCGGGTTACTGAAGGCATAGGGCTGCAGCAGAGGGTACACATGCGCATAGTCTTCGCTGACAGGGCCGTACACTTCAATGGTAACAAACGAGTCTCGTTCGAATTGCAGTGGTATCAATAGGCTGTGCTGATTGTTCTGTTCATCATCCTTAGTACCGGCTTTTAGGTCGTTATTAGATAGCGTGTATTGGTCTATCGTTTCGCCGTTTATCTGCACCTTAACTTCGCTCAACGGTATCCATTTGGCTGACTGAATATCCAATGAGAGTTGTCCGCGCGTGCCGCTAAAGGTTTCGCCCATTTGCATTCCGGATAAGGAGACTGAAATTATCGGGCCTGTGGTGCCATACGCATTCCCACTTTTTAAGGCGAGTAGGAATTCACGTTGATTGAAATGGGTTACTCGGTCATCACTCATAGCCACCATAGTGCGTGGCACTGCAACCTGTTGGCTGGCTCGGTGTGAATCGCTATTGGCGGTAGCGACCATTTTTTCCCCTTGTTTCACAAACGATAGCCAGTCTTTGCGTAATGCCTGAATACGCTCTTCGTTGTGTACGCCGCCCGGATTGATGACCTCGATAAGGTCGAAATCAATATCTCGGACGCCGGTGTGTGCGTGCGGCTCGATCAAGGTATTGTTCGGGTGTGAATGCAAGCCTTGTGTCGGGTTGTAGGGGTGTGCCGCTTTGCCCATGTGCTCAAGAAAGTGACCGTTATCAACAATTTCCTGCCAGTCGCTTGGTAGTTCTGCGCTCAGCTCTAGGGTTAAGCGCGCGTGATTAAGTTGGCTAATAATCTCAGGGTGCTTTTGCTTTATCGCATGAATGACGTCGCGCCAGCGTTGGTCTTCATGGTTTACCATGCCGCGGCGATATTCGTTTTCTTCGGGTGGAAATGGAAAGAAGTTGGCGTGCCCGTTCGTGTATGGGTTGAGTTCGGTCGGCAGTAGGCTGGTTACTTCTGCAGCAGCAATGGACACAATCTTAGAGTCTACACCCATTGCTCGTATTCTAGGCGCGTAGTCAACTGGCACATCGTGCTCGCTCGACACCATCACTTCACCGTGCTCGGCAACAAAGGTGCGCACGCGTTCAGACTCAGAAAACGCATTGTCGAAACTAATGCCAGAATGCACGTGTAAATCGCTAGCGATGTACTTCGGTGTTTCGACAACACGTATTGGCGTTGTGATTTCTAGGTCTACGGTTTGTTGGGCTTTAATTGAAAATTCGCGTTTCTCCAGTGAGAACTCTGGCCCTCGAGTCGCATAAACCCGATAGTCACCGGGTACCAGTTCTACGCTAGTCGGGTCGCCTTCAATCCCGGCTAAGAATATATTCGATACCGGATCAATGAAATGTTCGCCGTCTTCCTCCATAACTGAAAAGCCTGTGAGCCAATCACTAAAGTCGGGTGTCGGCGTGTCGTTTAGGCCGACAAAAACTAAGCGCATGGCGTCACCTTGCGGCAGCTTAACGCGTGCGGGCGCAGGCAATCTTAACGGCGCGAGGTTGAGTGATTTTTGGTTAAGCTCGATGTCAATTTTTGTGCTGCGTTTCGCACTGCCGTTGGCAATTAATTGGTATTCGCCTTGTGGGGCTCTAAAGTTAAATGTGCCGTCAGAGTTTGGCCGTACGTGGCTCAAGGGCACGCCGCTTTGTTGGAGGATATGAATCGCCGAGTCTGCTTCGTCAATTATTCGCCCCGTGACCAAGGCCTCGTCGCTAAAGAACTGGTCAGTAATACTGGCGACATCTCCGCGCTTGCCAACGTAGATAATCTCTTTGGTCTCGATACTCGCTTCTTCAGCGAGTGATAGCAGCGGAAACTGAGGCAGTTGCAGCCAGCCAATACGTTGACCGTCGCCGATATAAAACGTGTCAGTTAAAACGATCATGACGTTAGAAGAGTCATCGGCTAACACAAAGCGTGGAACCGAGTAACGTTCATCGCCTTGTACGCGCTCCGCGGATGCCAAATGCCAGCCATACGCTATTCCATGATCGGCGCTTGGTGGGCTCAGAGTAATGATCGTGTCGGCGTCGCGCGCGGCAACGTCCATTGCGCTGATTCCGCGTGACACAAAATCCTCGGCCTTGAAGCCGGCACTCAAGTCTAGGTTTTTGCTATTAAAGACAAACGGCTCGAGTGAGTGATAGTTGAAATTGAGCAGTGACAGAAAATTAAAATCTGAGTCGTCTTGAGCGCTCAAACGCTTCTCTATATGCAGTTCAGTAGGGTGTTCTAGACTCAGGCTGTAGCGGGTGATTATTGTTGCGCCATCACGTTCGCCATGCACCACAATTGTTGCTGAGTCAGCACTTTGCTCGATCTCGATCTTATTGCTGTCTAGCGGGCGTCTACGGTTGCCTTGGAGTAAGTCGTGGGCAAACGAGAAATGGTCGTCAGCGCGACCACAAAAACCTAAATCGACAAGCGAACCGCCTTTGGCCGAAAACTCCCCTTCATGCTCGAGTCCGGAGACAATTGCGCACAGTGTTCCGTTGGTGATAAACCAATCATCAATCCCGCCGATTGCATCAGGTCCTTTACGAACTAATTTCGCAGCGTTGTCGACGGTGATTTTTTTAGCGTACACATGGTTCGAATAAGCGGCCGTGGTGGACGCTGTATTTGACAGGCTAAGTGTGCTCGCGAGCAGTAAAAATATGCCTATGAGTGAGTTCAGTGATGTTATTTGCATGGCCAATAAGGGTTGCCTTAATTGTCTTTGGCCATGCAGTATAATTCAGCTAGTTCGCTGTGTTCAGAGTCGACGCACTATTCTTGGTAATTACTGCTTTGTTCGACAGTTTATTGAAGTCATGCAGAATATGCGCAGCTTCTTGGTGATAAACACTATTCCAGTGCTCGTCTTCGCCCGGCAGTGGGTTGTCTTTGCGTGTCTCGGCGGTTACCGCTTCCAAGCCTAGAGATTTGCGATACGCGTTTAAATTATCCAATGCCTCTTTCTCGCGTTGGTCACTTTCAATTTGCCGTTCTTCGAGGTTTAACGACAGTTGTGTGACGTTTTTATTCGACATGATGCGCTCAGAGTTCTTGCGCAACAGTCCGAACGCTGGCGACAATTCAGAGCGCTCTGTATGTTGGCGTGTCAACTTGCTTATCAAGGTCGCGGCAAACGAGCCCGGCTGGTATTTGGCTGGTTCGGTAGTCGACCAAGGCAGGGCATTGTCGTACGAACGCTCGCCAAATTCGGTGTCTTCTTTGCCGGAATTCAGCGTAATATCAGGAATTACTCCGCGGTGCTGTGTCGAGCTGCCACTGATTCTGAAAAATTGCGCGTTGGTGAATTTTATCTGGCTTTTACGAGCATTGTTACCGTCTCGCAAAGGCCGGGGGTACTGCACTGTGCCTTTGCCAAATGAGCGTTCGCCGACGATTAAAGCGCGACCATAGTCTTGTAATGCACCGGCAAAAATCTCAGACGCTGACGCGCTGTACCGGTCAATCAACACGACAAGTGGGCCATCATAAGCCACGTTTGTGTCGCGATCTCGGTGCACTTGGCGTCGGTTTGGCTTGGACACAACTTGTACGACTGGGCCTTGGTCGATAAACAAACCGGTTAGGCTAACGGCTTCGTTAAGGTAGCCGCCGCCGTTGCCGCGTAAATCGAGGATCAAACCGTCCGAGTCTGAGGCAGTAACCTCTTTGAGCAACTCTTCAACGTCGTGCGTAGTGGCCACTAATTTGCCGCCGCCATTACGTACTTGATTCGCGTTTGAGTAGAACGATGGAATACTGATGACCGAGTAGTTGTGCTTCTGGTCGCCTTCAGGAATTTCCACCTGGCTAAGCTTAACGGCCTGGTCTTCAAGTTGAATGAGATCTCGCACGAGCTCTAGGCGCTCGGGTGGCGAGCCAGGGGCATTGTCAGCAGGCAGAACATCAAGTCGAACGGTGGTGCCCACATCGCCGCGTATCATCTGCACTACGTCCATCAAGCGCCAGCCGATTACATTAATCATCTCGCCGTCTTTTTGGCCAACGGCCACAATCTTGTCTTCTGCTCGTATGGCTTTGCTTTTCTCGGCTGGGCCACCTTTTATAATGCGGTTAACAACCGTGTAGTCTTCGTCGGTTGTCAGTGCCGCGCCAATTCCCGTCAATTGCAAGGACATGCTGATTTCAAAGTTCTCAGCAGTAACATGCGACATATAAGTCGTGTGCGGGCCATGGTCTCGCGTGAACGAGTTCATGAACCATTCAAAAACTTCATCGGCCTTTAATTGATAGATAACATCGTGCTGACGGTTGTAGCGGCGTTTTAAGTTTTCGCGCACTTCAGCGACTGGGGTTTTTGCCATCAGGCCTTGCAGCATGTCGTTCTTGATACGCTTAGCCCACTTGTCCTTTACCTCGCGCTCGTCTTCCGCCCACGTGAAACTGTCTCGATCGATATTGATTGTGTCGTTTTCGGTAAAGTCAAAGTCGGTATCGATTAGCTCGAGAATATAGTCGGTGCGCTCGCTCATGCGCTTACGAAACAGCTTGAAGATATCGAACGCTATTTCTGCGTCACGCTTCTTGATCAGGTCATCTAATTTAGTTCGATAAGGCTCGAATTCCGAGATATCGGCTTGCGTGAAATAAACCTTATTCGGGTCTAGGGTTTTTAAGTACGAGTCAAATATTCTGGAAGAATAGTCATCGTCCAAGTCTTTGGGCAAGTAGTGACCAAAGCGCAGTAAATAAAGAGTGCTGTGGATGTCGTAACTAAGGTTTTTGTCCATCGTGAGCGCGGCATCGGGAACGCGCTTGACGTCTGCAAAAGCAAGGTTGCTTACGATAGTCATGCTCAGACCGATCAACGCAAAGCGCGTCAAAGCAAAGCACTTTGGAGTTATAAATTTTGTAAACTGTGGTTTAAACATAGACATCAATTGAATTAGAACTAAAAAAACGTGCGATTATTGCTTTCTACTCACAAGCGGCTATTGATGGTTACGCAACCAATAGCCGAAAAATGAGCCGAAAAGCCAGTAGATTCATTATAGAGTAACGATGTGTAGGGCCCAGGTGTTGTATTTCCAAACGGTAATCACTATTAACCTTTATCTGAGCTTGCCATTCAAACAAGTGTAACCAAACCGCGCTAAACTTAGAAACGTTAAGTATTACCTAAATAGAGATCATCATGGAACAAGAATTATTGCAATTTATCCTCGTATTTGTCGCCGGCCTAGTCTGCGGGGCATTATTATTGTTGTTATGGAACAAACTTAGCAGTGGCTCAGCCTCGCCATCGAGCATAAAAGAGGAATATCAAGACTATCAAAATAAGGTTGAGGAACACTTTGAGGCGACCTCGAAGAAATTTCAAAACATGACCGAGCAATATCAAGACTTATACAAACATTTAGCGGTCGGAGCGACCTCACTTTGTCGCCCCGACAGTGTTGCGGCGGGTCTTGCCGATGAGTCGAAAACCGAGCTTAAGATAGAAAAGAAGGAGCCTATCGCTAAAGAAGAGCCCTCAGCGGACAAAGAGCCTTCAGCGGACAAAGAGCCTTCAGCGGACAAAGAGCCTTCAGCGGATAAAGAGCCCTCAGCGAATAAAGAGCCCTCAGCGGATAAAGAGCCCTCAGCGGATAAAGAGCCCTCAGCGGATAAAGAGCCCTCAGCGGACAAAGATAAACAGCCCCCAGCCGAGCAAAAATCAGCGGTAGATTCCTCAGAGCAAGCCAAAAGAGACGCAGCCCAAGCTAAGGTTGATAAAGCCTTGGGCGAGCAAACGGTTAAAGCGCTTAAAGAGGCAGCAAAAGAGCAAGCGAAGGCTTAGCCATAGAGAGTAAGCGGAGCAATTTTTAAATGCCCCTGAAACTGATGGCTAAGTAGTTAAATGGCTAAGTAGTTAAATGGCTAAGTAAGTAAATGACTAAGCCACGCGTATCTGTTCGATAAATTGAGCGATGCCATTCATCAGCATTTGAATGGCAATCGCCACCAGAACCATTCCCATTAGTCGCTCGATAGCAATCAAGCCTCTGTTTCTAAGCACCTTAGCCAATGGGCCAGCGCAGATTAAAATCAAACCAGACGCGAACCAGGCCGCAAATAGCGCGGCCAGCCATTCTGGCCAACGCTCAGGTTCACCGTTCATGATTAACAACAGCGTCGCTAAGGCCGACGGCCCGGCTATATAGGGAATTGCGAGCGGCACAATAAAAGGCTCTTCTTCGGTCGGCTTATGATTTGAGTTATCCGCCGGAAAGATCATTTTCAAAGCGATCAAGAACAAGATTACGCCACCGGTAGCCGTTAACGCTGGCTCTGAAATATGCAGCGCCGAGAGAAACGCTTGACCCGAAAACAAGAAGACAATCATCACCGTCAATGCAATAAATAACTCGCGCACAATGACTTTTAAACGGCGCGCAGGCGCAACGTTTTTAAGTGCGGTCAGGAAGAGCGGGATATTGCCCAGCGGGTCCATTACCAAAAAGAGAAGTAGAGCGGCCGATATTAAGGTCATGATTCAGATTAAATAGTGTATCAACGGTTAGAGAACGAGACTTGCGTGCAACTAGATAGGGCTAGTCACACGAGGTTTCTCGCTGCGTCCGAAATAGCGATTAATTCGCTATTTCGAACAGCGAGTGAGAACGAGCCTCTACCAACCGCATTGACGGTTTGCGTTTTGCTCTTTTAAATAAGCGTTCAAGGGCGCAAAGTAATCAATGATCGCACTGGCGTCCATCTTACGTTGGCCGGTTAGCGCTTCCATTGCATCGGGCCAAGGCTTACTTTGACCCATGGTTAACATATCGCCCAAGGCTTTACCGGCAACTTTATTGTCGTAAATTGAGCACTCGTGCAGCGGCCCTTTGTGTCCAGATTTTTCACACAATGCTTTGTGGAATTGAAATTGCATAATGAAAGACAAAAAGTAGCGCGTATACGGCGTGTTGCCCGGAATGTGGTACTTCGCACCGGCATCAAAGTCTTTTTCACTGCGCGCTAGCGGCGGTTTAATACCTTGATATTCAGTGCGTAAATCCCACCAGCCTTGGTTGTAGTCTTCGGGTGCTATTTCGCCTGAGAAAACTTTCCAACGCCATTCGTCGATCATTTTACCAAAGGGTAGGAACGCGATTTTCTCTAAGGCCAGCTTCATTTGCTTGTTTAGCGTTGCCTCTTCGCTCACAACAACTTCGTCGATCAAGCCTTTCTCTTTGAGGTAGCTCGGCGTCATTGACAGCACAATAGTATCGCCAATTGCCTCATGAAAGCCATCGTGCGCGCCGCCTTTGAATATCGGCGGCTGGCCTTTGTACATGATGTAGTAGTAGATGTGACCTAGTTCGTGGTGCAAGGTGCTGAGCTGCTCTTCTGTGATTTCGACGCATTGCTTGATACGCGGATCATTGCCGTTATCCATATCCCAAGCGCTGGCGTGGCAAACCACATTTCGATCACGTGGTTTTTTGATCATGGAATTTTCATAAAAGCTCTCAGGTAGGGCTGGCAGACCTAATGACGTAAAGAAGCCTTCGGCTGTCTTAGTCATCTTCAACTCATCATAACCTTGCTCTTTGAGTGCTTTAGTCACGTCTAGCGAGGCAACACCTTTATAGGGCTCCATAATGGGGTAAATATTTTCCCACGTTTGCGACCACATATTACCCAATAAATGCGCTGGGATAGGGCCGTCAGCCGGCACCTTGTCGGTGCCGTATTGCTCGCCTAATTTGGCACGAACATGGCAATGCAGCTCCTCATAAAATGGTTTTACCTGTTCCCATAAACGCCGCGCCTCAATTGTGAACTCGCCGGTATCCATGTCGTATCCTGACTTCCATGCTTCGGCGAGGTTTTCATAGCCCGAGTCCTGGGCGCCTTGATTGCCTAGCTCTACAAAGCGCTGATAGGTTTTGCGGTAAGCCGGGGAAACCGATCGCCAGCCTTGCCAAACGTCGAGCAGTTCTTGGTAGTCACGCGATTCGGCCAAAACGGCTTCAAGCTCTTGCAGCTCGCGGCATTCGCCATTTTCGTTACAGTACTTGCCTGAGCCATACTGGCCTTCCATATCGGTCAAAACCTGGGCGAGCTCAGCTTGAAGCTTAGGGTCGTTTGGCGCCGGGGCGGACGAGCCGCGCAACATCAACTCAATGGCACGCGCGGTTTCGGCGTCCATTTTGGTGCCTTTAAAACGCTTAGCTTGCTCGACCACTGAGCTTTCAAATGCCAATGACCGCTCACCTGCTTTGGCGGCTAATACGGCGGTGTCTGGCGTGATATAGGTATTACGCACCCAGTAAGCAGCTTCAACTTCTTTTGCAAGTTTTCGGCCTTCTTCTTGAATGCGAGCAACAAACTCTTTGGCGGTTTCTTGCTTTTCAGCGTGGCCATCTGCATACACAGTCGTTGATGCCACAAAAGACGTCGACACAAAAAGTGCGGTGCCGATTAATAGTGATTTGATTTTCATAGTCATGCTCCTAATCAGCGTCGCGCATCATTTTCTTAATAACAGGAGAGATAATCAGCATTACGAGTGCGATACCTAACGCGATGTACCCAACTTGTGAATAAACTTCTATATAGCCCGCTTTTGCTGCGGCTACATTAGTCATCTGTCCGCCGATGGTTTCAGCGCCGGTGGTTCGAGCTATCACGCCAGCGAGGTAGTTTGATAAGCCGGAGTACAGAAACCATGCACCCATGGTCATGCCAACGATCTTAGCCGGCGCAAGTTTAGTGACCACCGACAGACCCACTGGTGAAACAAAGAGCTCGCCCATGGTATGAATCCAGTAAATTAAGAAGATGAAAATGACGGGAGTGAAGCCCTCTAGCCCTGAGCCTTTCATACCTGCGACTAGCGCTAGAAAACCAAGGCCGGCAAGCGCCACGCCGATTGCAAATTTAACGGGTGTCGACGGGTTGAGGTTACGTTTCGCTAACCAAATCCAAAGCCACGCCACGAGCGGTGCAAAGATGAAAATAAAGCCCGCATTCAGCGATTGAAAAACGGGGCCTGGCACTGACCAGCCTAATATTTCTCTATCAACCAAACGCGTGGTAAATAAATTCAGCGATGAGCCTGCTTGCTCAAAAAGAGCCCAGAACGGTATTTGCGCTAACACGAAATAGATGGCCGCCAACATACGCGAACGCTCATCCCCTTGTAGCGCCATAAATGAATAGCCAACTAGAAATATAAGCATGACTATGCCAATTGGGCCAAGGATACCGCCCACCAATTCTTCGTTCATTACTAACAGCATCGACACGACGATGATGCCGATGCCGATGAGGTAACACAGCATTTCACGATCGATGAATAAGAATACTTTTTCTTTAAGTTTTTCCATTGAAGGTGGCTCAGCCTTGCCTTCTAACCAGCTCTGGTTAAATAGGAAAATAGCGAGACCCAACAACATACCAAAACCAGCTAAACCGAACCCGTATTTCCAGCCATGCACAATGCCTAAGTAACCGCATGCGATTGACGCTAGGAAGGCGCCCATGTTGATGCCCATATAAAAAATCGTAAAGCCTGAGTCTCGGCGAGAATCACCAAACCCATAAAGCGAGCCAACAATGGTTGATATGTTTGCTTTTAGAAAACCGACCCCAGCAATCAATAATGCCAGTGAGAGATAGAGGATGTTTACGTATTTTTCTTCGCGCTCGACACTCATGGTGATGTCACTTCGATCAATGACCGCAGGTAATCCAAGTGCAGTCGCGTCGTCAATGCTCATGGTTGTTTCACTAAAGTTCACGTACGAGCGACCTTGAGGTGTTACAAGTTGTTGTCGAGCATCGCCGCCTCGGCCATCCAATTCGATTTGATACGTGTTGCCGTTATAGCTCAAGTTTTGAGTTGACCCGTTGCCCTCGAATGCCATGCCAAAATGACCTAACACTAGTAGAATCGCGCCGAAGGTCACGGCTTTGCGAGCCCCGAGATATCTATCTGCTAGAGAGCCGCCGATAATTGTCATTACATAAACGAGCGCGGTATACGCGCCGTAAATTAAGCTTGATTTTTCATCTGAGAATAAAAAATGTTGTGTAAGGTAGACGATTAACAGACCACGCATGCCGTAGTACGAAAATCGCTCCCACATTTCAGTGAGGAATAAAATAAATAGCCCACGTGGATGCCCGAGAATGGTTTTCTCGTTCGGATCACGAGCGGGGGTTACGCTTGATACAGTCATAAAAATTTCCTTTGGAAGTTCTTGGGTATTGCTACATATAGAAAAACGACTTCGGAATCGCTCGTTGATCTTATGTCTAAACTCTTTCAAAAAAGAGAGTAGGTTGACGAGTCCAGTCCGATAGTCGATAGTTGGCGCACTTCAACGTGCGCCTTATTACCCGGCAAAAATATCACAGTTAAAGAAAAAATCCTTATGTTTAGACTGATCGTGTTCGCGAGCTTTATCGTTTTTAGCGTAACGGCGTGCGTGCAAGGTGACAGTAATGTGGAACGCGGCAACCGCACGCAAGTGTTGCACATTGGCAACAATGCAGAGCCGCAGGGCTTAGATCCGCACCAAGTTACGGGTGTTAACGAGAGTTATATTGTCTTAGCGTTGTTTGAAGGTTTGGTGAGTAAACACCCTGCAACCTTAGAAATTCAACCCGGTGTTGCTGAGTCTTGGACGGTCAGTGACGATGGTCGAGTTTATACTTTTAGCTTACGGCAAAACGCCAAGTGGTCAAATGGCGATGCGGTTACCGCTCACGATTTTGTTTGGTCGTGGTGGCGTGGCCTGCAACCAGCTCTGGGAAACCAGTATGTGTTTATGTATTTCCCGATTAAGAATGCAGAACGTTTTTTTAATGGTGAAGTTTCGGATTTTTCTAAGGTAGGGGTGACGGCCATAGATGACTTTACGTTGCGCGTAGAGCTGGCAAACCCCACACCGTATTTTTTGCAATTGCTTGATCACTATTCTACTTTTCCGGTACACCGTGCGACGATCGAAAAATGGGGTGAGCCGGACGAGTCTTACACGCGCTGGACGCGGCCCCAAAACATGGTGACTAATGGGCCGTTCGAGCTGGATGATTGGCGTTTGAACAAGCATCTAATTGTGCGTAAAAGCCAAACTTATTGGGGGGCTGACAAGGTTAGGTTAAACAAAATAGTATTCTATCCATATGAGGTAGGGCCGAATGAAGAGCGCCTGTATCGTGCGGGTCAGCTGCACTACACCAGTGAAACTTCGATTGACCGCCTGCCTTGGTATTACGAAAACAAGCCGCACCATGTTTCGATTGCGCCATACGCCGGTACGTATATTTATCGTATCAACAATAAAAAGCCACACTTGAAGGACAAGCGTGTGCGGCAGGCCTTAGCGATGAGCATAGACCGCGAGACCTTAATTAGAACCGTGCTTAATGGTTTGTTTACGCCTGCCTACAGCATCGTGCCTCCTGGCTTGCTCGGGTATCAGCCGCCCCAAGTGTTTGCGTATGACCCGAGTGCAGCGCGCAATTTACTCGCCCAGGCGGGCTACCCGAACGGTAAGGGCCTGCCTGAAATTGAGCTGCAATATAACAGCAGCGAACAACATAGAAAGATTGCAATCGCTATACAACAAATGTGGAACAAAGAGTTAGGCATTAAAGTGCGATTACAGAATAAGGATTGGAAGGTCTACCTTGACGATGAAGCGACTGGCAATTATGAAATTTCGCGCGGCAGTTGGATTGCTGACTATGTCGATCCGAACACCTTCCTCGATATGTGGGTCTCTGACAGCGGAATCAACCGAACCGGCTGGGCTAACCCGAACTTTGACAAATTAGTGTTAAAAGATGCGCCCAGTGCGAAAACTCGAAAAGCCCGCTACAAGCATTTTTACGATGCCGAAACATTGCTAATAAGCGACATGCCCTTCATTCCGATTTATACCTATTCGAGCCATCATTTCATACACCCCTCAGTCAACGGTATGCCGCCCAACATTATGAACTATTACAATTGGCGCTATGTTTACTTAGACGCGGATTGGCGCGCGGAGCCAAAGTAATGTTGCGCTTCGTACTGGTGCGTTTATTGCAGTCAATACCCGTATTATTTACGGTGATTACAGCAACGTTTTTTCTAATTCGGCAAGCGCCTGGCGGGCCTTTTGACGCGGATAAACCGGTAATTCCCGCGGTTAAACGCGCGCTGGAAGCTAAGTACAATCTGGACTTGCCGATGTGGCAGCAATACTTGAATTATTTAGGCGATTTACTACGAGGGGATATGGGGCCGTCGTTTAAGTATCCCGGTTGGGCGGTGCATGATTTGATTCTTAGTGGTTTACCCGCGACGGCGGAGCTTGCGCTCTATGCATTATTGGTCGCGATTATCGTGGGTGTGTTAGCGGGCGTGTGTGCGGCGCTAAAACCGAACACCGCGCAGGACTATATTCCAATGTCGGTAGCCATGTTGGGTATCTGCATGCCAACGTTTCTACTCGGACCGCTCTTGGTATTGGTCTTCGGGTTCTGGTTAAACTGGTTGCCGATATCGGGCTGGGGTGATTTGCCGGGCGATAAAATTATGCCCTCGATCACATTAGGCGCGGCGTATGCGGCCTACGTGGCAAGGCTTACTCGCGGCGGCATGTTGGACGTTATGAGCCAAGATTATATTCGCACCGCGCGGGCAAAAGGCCTGCCCGAGCGCGTTGTCGTTTTTAAGCACGCGTTGCGCGGCGGGTTGATTCCGACCATCGCGTTCCTTGGACCTGCGTTCGCGGGCCTGCTTGCAGGCTCGTTCGTCGTTGAGACGATTTTTCAAATTCCTGGTTTAGGACGTTTCTATGTTCAGGCTGCGTTTAATCGTGATTACACCATGATTCTTGGCACCACCATTTTTCTGTCAACCTTGATTATCTTTTTCAACTTACTGTCAGACTTGCTCGCAACTTGGATGAACCCCAAATTGCGACACCAACTGCGCGGCCAGTCTGTATGACGGTTGGCAATGTAATTATGGACGCCGAGCCGGGCGCGTCGCTTTGGGCTGATGCGTGGCGCCGATTGAAGAAAAATAAACTGGCTGTTTTTGGCTTGCTTGTTCTAAGTGTGTTAATCGTCATTGCGCTATTAGCGCCTTGGATCGCGCCTTATGGCTATGAACAACAAAACTTAGAGCTTGGGGCAACACCACCCTCGTTCGCGCATTGGTTTGGCACCGACTTATTTGGTCGAGACATGCTTACTCGAGTCCTTTATGGCGGCCGAGTTTCGCTTGCAGTTGGTCTAATAGCGACCTTCGTCGCACTCGTTATCGGCGTGACCTGGGGCACCATCGCCGGTTACTTAGGCGGGCGCACTGATGCCGTGATGATGCGCATTGTCGACGCGCTTTACGCATTGCCGTTTATTATTTTTATCATTCTACTAATGGTGGTATTTGGTCGCAGCGTATTGCTGTTGTTTGTGGCGATCGGCGCAGTTGAATGGTTAACCATGGCGCGCATCGTTCGTGCGCAGGTCCTAAGTATTCGTAATCAAGAGTTTGTAGAAGCCGCGCGTGCCATGGGGCTATCAACGCCGCATATTCTCGCTAAGCACGTGGTGCCCAATAGCCTCGGGCCGATCATTGTCTACGCCACGCTTACCGTGCCGCAAGTCATGTTGCTTGAAGCGTTTCTAAGCTTCTTAGGCTTAGGCATTCAACCCCCGCAATCGTCTTGGGGGCTGCTTATTTCGCACGGTGCAAACGTGATGGAAGACTCGCCATGGTTACTTATATTTCCTGGCTTGGCGCTATCACTGACCTTGTTTGCGCTGAATTTTCTAGGCGATGGTTTGCGCGATGCACTCGACCCTAGAGTATCGAAGGACTAAACCGGTTATGGCACTGTTAAGCGTTCGCAATCTAACCACGAGCTTCCACACTCGCAACGGCGTAACGACGGCGGTAGATGATGTTAGCTTCGAACTTAAAAAAGGCGAAGTGCTCGCAATCGTCGGCGAGTCAGGTAGCGGCAAATCGATGTGTTGCTATAGTGTGCTTGGGCTAGTACCCAGCCCTCCGGGTAAAATTGAATCGGGTACGGCGTTATTTGATGGTCGCGACCTGCTGGCCATGAGTGCCGCCGAACTGCAATCAATTCGGGGGACTGATATCGCAATGATCTTTCAAGACCCGATGACATGCTTGAACCCGTTTCTAACAATTGGTGAGCAGCTTATTGAACCTCTGGTTTATAATCGTCAAAAAACTCGACACCAAGCGAAATATCGCGCGATTGAATTGATGCGCGAAACCGGAATTGATCGCCCCGAGCAACGCTTTAATAGTTACCCGCACGAATTCTCAGGTGGAATGCGTCAACGCGTAATGATCGCGATGGCATTAATCACGGAACCGAAACTGCTGATTGCCGATGAGCCGACTACCGCTTTAGACGTCACGGTTCAAGCGCAAATATTAAGCCTCATTTTAGAGCTGCAAAAGACGCGTGATTTAGCCGTCATTTTTGTCTCTCATGACCTAGCGGTAGTGCGAGGCCTCGCGCACAAAGTGTTGGTAATGAAAGGTGGTCGGGTGGTTGAGCGCAATGCCACCAGCAATATCTTTCGCTCGCCACAGCACGCTTACACCCAGCAGCTGCTTGCCGCAGTGCCAAGGGGTGAGAAAACAAGCGAAGACTTAAGCCAGAGCCGCACTGTTTTAGCGGTTAGCAAACTCAACGTTAGTTTTCTTGATCGAAATTCTGGTAAGCGGTTGACCGCGGTGGACGATGTTTCGTTCGAGCTACAAAAGAACGAGATCTTAGGTTTGGTCGGCGAGTCTGGTTCAGGGAAGTCGACTATCGGCCGCAGTATCTTAAAGTTGGTGCCTGCTGACTCAGGCCAAGTGCATTTCGCCGGTCGAGAGCTGCTTCGCTTGCGTGAACGAGAAATGCGACTTCTGCGCCCGCAACTGCAGATGATTTTTCAAGACCCATACGCATCGTTAAATCCAAGAAGAACGGTGTTTGATACCTTGGCAGAACCGCTGCTGTACCATGGTTTGGCTAAGCGGAGTAATATTGAGCATCAGGTGCTCGCGCTGATGGATGATGTGGGCCTCGCTCGAACCGCAATCAGGAAGTATCCACACGAGTTCTCGGGTGGGCAGCGACAACGAATCGCGATTGGCCGCGCTATCTCAACTCGGCCAGAATTAATCATTGCCGACGAACCCGTATCGGCGCTCGACGTGACCATTCAAAAACAAATACTTGAATTGATAATCCAGTTAGTTGAAAAGCACAGCTTGAGCATGCTGTTTATCTCGCACGACTTAGCGGTAGTTAGGTCGCTTTGTGACCGCGTTATGGTGTTACAGCGAGGGCGTATTTTAGAGGTAAACCGAACCGAGAATTTATGGTCAAACCCGCAGCACCGCTACACCCAATCATTGCTTGAATCCGTGCCGCAAATAGAAAGTTAATTAGTAGACTGATGTTAAGTAGTGTTTATTCAATGTTGGTTGTTTTTCACACACCACGTATCACTAATTAACAAACAATAGAATATTATTCTGTATTGCAAATGAAAACAGAATAAACCTCTGTTTTGTGTGCTTTTCGATAGACCGACAGGTTGTCTTATTAATACGCTTGTAATAAGCTCGACACAATTCGGTAACAAAGATTATCCACGTGACCTTTGACGCTGATCGCGTAGTCGTTCAATTAAAGCGATCTGATTGCTTTTATATGGACAAAGATCTGATTCAATCGGCAAAAACCACATACTTTCGTTTTTCGCGAAAAATGATGCTTTTGCGCTTGTCTCGTTGTTCTTAAAACTACCTAACGCTCAATTCAAATAATTCCTTACATTACTAGAGGTAAAGAGAGAATGAATTATCAAAACCCATTTAGAAAAAGTGTGATCGCGCTGGCAGTCAGTTCTGCTACTGCGCTTGCTGGCGGCTTTAGTGGCGCAGCATTTGCACAAGAAGAAGCCGAGTCCCTCGACGAAATCGTTGTAACCGGGTCACGCATCAAGCGCGCTGACTTATCTGCAGTTAGCCCCGTGTCTGTTGTTGGCTCTGAGGAGTTCCTTTTATCAGGAAACCTTAACGTAGAGCAAAAGTTGGCTGAATTGCCTCAAACTTTGCCCTCATTTGGCCCAAGTTCGAACAACCCTGGTGATGGTACTGCACGGGTCGACTTACGCGGTCTAGGTTCTTTCCGAACCTTAGTTTTAGTAAACGGCCGGCGTTATATCCCTGCAACGCAAACCGGTGTTGTTGACTTAAACTCAATTCCTGGAACCTTGATTAAGCAGGTAGACGTTACAACCGGTGGTGCGTCAGCGGTATACGGTTCTGATGCCCTTGCGGGTGTTGTGAATTTTCAACTTATCGATGATTTTGAAGGCGCAGAAATTACTGCCCTTTATGATGTTGCTTCTGAAGGCGACGCTGAAAAATTCAATCTAGACTTTACCATTGGTGGTAATTTTGACGAAGGCCGTGGTAACGCGGTGGTCTACACCAGTTATTCAAAGCGTGAAGCATTGCTGGCTGGAGAGCGTGACTTCTCATCAGTTGCGCTTACCGAGAACAATGGCATGCTGACCCCTGGTGGCTCAGCCGGTATCCCGGGCACGCTCGTTGTTGGCACTGGCATACCGGGTGCGAACGTTGCGGCTTTTCAGCCCGGCGGTGACGCACGCGCATTTCAAGACCCAGCTGACCGCTTTAACTATGCGCCAGATAACTTTTTGCAGTTGCCTCAAGAGCGCTTTCTGATCTCGTCACTAGCGCACTACGATCTTAATGATAAAGCTAGGCTCTATACCGAGTTAACCTTTACTAACAATGAGGTCGATCAAGAACTTGCACCAACTCCGGCATTTCTATCAACCGTTGCAATTAACCCTGATAGCCCGTTTTTCTCGCCCACAGTTCAAAGCGGCTTAAACAGCATTCGTACCGATACAAACGGCGATGGTGTCGTTAATGGCAATGACAATGCTACGCTCGGTTTCCTTGGTCGTCGTTTGGTTGAAAATGGTTCTAGACAAGTTTTAGATACTCGCAACGGAAGCAGAATCGTGTTGGGTCTAAAGGGTGATCTAAATGATAGTTGGTCATACGATGGCTTCTACTCGAGATCAAACCTAGAGCGCACAAGTTTGCAAAATAACGACGCATCAGATTCGCGTTTCCGTCAGGCTCTGCTTGTAACCGATGACGGTTCTGCGTGCCAAGACCCGTCAAACGGGTGTGTACCACTTAATATTTTTGGCGCGGGTAGCATTACACCTGCTGCGAGAGATTTCATCAACGTTGGCGCAACTAACTTCACCCAAGTTAGGCAACAGGTTGCTCAATTCTCAGTTTCGGGTGTGTTAGGTACGTTACCGTCAGCCTCTGAATCTATGGGCTTGGTTGTTGGCGCTGAATATCGTAAAGAAGAATCAATCTTCAGACCGGATAGCTTCCTTTCAACCGGTGACGTTCTTGGCTTCAATGCCGGCCAGCCAACTGAAGGTAGTTATGACGTAACCGAGCTTTTTGCAGAGTTTTCTGCTCCGTTAATTGCGGACCGTCCTGGTGTTGAGAAGTTAGATTTCTGGGGCGCTTATCGCTATTCAGACTATTCTAATATTGGTGGTGTTAGCTCGTTTGCGACTGCGTTAACGTGGGCGCCAATTAGTAAGGCCAGTCTTCGAATTGGTTATCAAGAAGCGGTTAGAGCACCGAACGTAAGTGAGTTGTTCTCTGGCAGTTTCAACGGCTTTCCACCTGCAACCGATCCCTGTTCAGCGGGTGGCTTTCAACCCGGTGTAACCGATGTTGCGTTGTGTGAAGCGACGGGTGTTCCAGCGGGACAAGTTGGTGTATTTGGTCAGACTAATACTCAGATTGAAGGTCGCTTCGGTGGCAATGCGAACTTAGACGAAGAGAGTTCTGACACGTTTACCGTTGGCTTGGTTGTTCAACCGACCGATAACCTGGACATCACCTTAGATTACTTCAGCATTGAAATTGACGATGCGATTAGTGTGCTGGGTGGTGGTGTTAACAACGTATTAGATATCTGTTTCAACCAAATTCAAGATATCTCAGCGCCTGTCTGTCAAGCGGTCACTCGTCGCGGCGACGGTAACGTTAACTTTGTTACTGCAGGAAACGAAAATATCGGTGCGATTGAAACCTCAGGTGTCGACTTAGGCTTAAATTACAGCAAGGAGCTGGGTTTTGGCATTGGCAGCGAAGGCTCGACATTCTCGGTGGATTTACGCGGTACATACCTTATTGACTATGACGTAACCCCGGTTGTGGGACTCGATACAGTCAATGAGTGTGCTGGTGTTTTCGGTTCAACCTGCGATAACTCGGTTCGCAATGATCTGGTCGTGACGACTCGCATGACGCTAGAAACTGGTGATTGGACTTTCTCTGGCTTAGTTCGATACCTAAGTTCTGCTGAAGACGAGAACCTAGTGTTAGGCGACGGTGTAGCTCGTTCAACGTTAGTAGTTCCTGAAGTTAGTTCTGAGGTATATCTTGATCTAAACGCGGCGTATCGCTTTAGTGATGATTTTTCAGTTAACTTTGGTGTGAA
Source organism: uncultured Arenicella sp. (assembly GCA_938048185.1). Lineage (GTDB taxonomy): Bacteria > Pseudomonadota > Gammaproteobacteria > Arenicellales > Arenicellaceae > Arenicella. The sequence goes on along the minus strand of CALIVT010000008.1, from coordinate 48,194 downwards.
TAACGTGTTAGACACTGAGCCAACAGCACTTGGTGATGCGGCTGAACAGGTTAATACTTTCCCATCAACGTATGACTTGTTAGGTCCACGAGTATTCGCGAGTGCGCGCTATCGTTTCCGATAGACTGCACCGCTAAACTCGGTAAAGTAGAAACGGCAAGCTTCGGCTTGCCGTTTTTTTATTCTTCGAGATAGTTCAAACTAATTACTATGGTGAATAATGATTTATTGGCACTACAGGAGGCCCTCAAAAGACTGTCTAATGTGGTGTTTAGTGGATCAGCGCCAGCGGCAATAAACGAACTTGAGTTACTTGTAGCGCAGTGGCCTAGACAGCCTGATGTCGTGCATTTAGCGGCGCTCGCGTATAAGGAAATCGATGATCCGGAGAACGCGATAAAATATTTTGAGCGTTCGTTAGCGCTAAATCCAAAGCAGCCACAGGTGCTGAACAATTTTGCCAATCTGCTCAAATCCCGTGGCGAATTTGAGCACGCAATCAAGCACTATTTGAGCGCAATTAGTCTTCAAGATGCCTACCTCGATGCGATTCGCAACCTTGCGCTTTGCTACTACGCGAGCGGAAATTTTGATGCTGCTGAGCAGCGGCTGATAGAGGTATTGAACCTCAGTAAGGGCGACTTAGTCGCTCTGACTACTCTTGGCAACTGCTATCGTAAAACGAATCGATTAGAGTTGGCTAAGAATAAATATCGCGAAGTCATAGCAATAAATTCTGATCATCAAAACGCGTTGTATAACCTTGGACTTACTCATCACTTGAGTAAAGAGTTAACAGAGGCTATTAGTTTTTATCGGCGAGCGCTCGACGTTTCTCAACGTGCAGAGGTTTTATTAAGCCTAGCAATGACCTTAAATGAAGTAGGGCAAATAGATGAGGCAATCAGCTTACTCAACAATCACCTTGAAAGGTACCCTGAAAATATAGATGCGCACGAAGGTTTAAATAGCATTTTGTGGGAAGCTGATCGAGGTGGTGATGGCGGGGCAAGCTATGCGGTCGCGATTAATAAATTCCCAAGCAATGAAGAGTTACGAGTAAGTTATGTTTCTTACCTACTAAACACGAACAACCAAAAGCTAGCCCAAACCGAATTGGATAAGGCGCTTTCTGCCTTTGGCCCGACGGTCCGTTTGCGTGAGTTAGAAGCAAAAATGCAGGCCGACCGCCATGAGTATAAACAGGCATACGCCACCTTTTCGGAGGTAGTCGAACGCGAATTCTCAATTGAGCGCGCGCAACAGCTAGTGAAGGTATGTATTGTTCTCGAGCGTTACGCAGACGCTCAAAAGTTGATTGACCGAATATTCGCTGACCTCCCTCAATGTCAGTTAACGTGGGCTCTTCAGGGCATGGTTTGGAATTTTTGCGATGATCCGCGAGCGACTTGGCTGAATAATTACGATCAGTTTATTCGACAATACCAGCTGCCGGTTCCGCAAGGCTATCATTCTCTTTCAGAATTTCTCCAAAAGCTGAACGCTGTACTGTTAAAGCAACACACCGCACAACGACAACCGTTAACGCAAACATTGCGACTGGGAACTCAAACTTCTCCGCGCCTGTTTCACGATAAAAGCCGAGTGATAAAGGAGCTAGTAAGCGGTATTAGTAGTATTTTGAATCGTTATATTAATGAATTGCCTGACGATAGTACCCATCCGTTTTTGTCTAGAAAAACAGATAGCTTTCAATTCTCTGGTTCGTGGTCGGTGAAGTTACAAGCAAATGGTTTTCATGTTAATCATGTGCACCCGCAAGGTTGGATTAGCTCATCTTGTTATATTTCGCTGCCCTCGAACATGCACACGCGCTCGGATCCCTTAGCGGGTGCTATAAAATTCGGGGAAAGCCCATTGCCTATCGGTGATCGCCAATGTGTTATAAAAACGATAGCCCCAACTGAGGGCTCGGTCGTGCTCTTCCCGTCGTATTTTTGGCACGGGACGTACCCTTTTTACGGTGATGCTAACGAGTATCGTTTAACATCACCGTTTGATGTGATTCCTATATGATGAGTTGTGATTTAAGCATCCTATAATCAGAAAAATATGAAAAATGAAAATATAGAATGGTCGCTTTATTGGGCGCAAGATCGCTTGCACAGCTGTGTTGCAGCGGATCAAGATGTTGATCAGAAAGCGTTAAACACGTTATGGTCGACTTTCTCGTCTGGACTTGGAGCCGCGAGTCGCATACTTGATCTCGCTACTGGCAACGGTGCTGTGCCGTACGCTTTATTGGCGGATAACAAAAACCATCGAATATCAGGGGTCGATCGAGCTGATATCGCTCCACTAGAACATTTGAGCGATCACGGCGCATTGAGTTCGGTTGAGTTTATTGCGAATACGGATATTAACCAGCTCTCGCTCGAGCCTCAAACGTTTGACGCGTTAACCAGTCAATTTGGAATAGAATATGCCGGACTACAGGCCACATCCTTAGCGGTATTGCCCTTGTTGAAACTTGGTGGCAGGTTAAGGTTTCTAATACATCATTCAGACAGTGAAATTGTTCGTAGCTCAAAGGCAAACCTTCACGAGATGTCCGAGTTGATTAAGCCCGATGGTTTGATTGAATGTCTATTAAGTGTTCTCAAAGGTAAGATTGAACTAAAAACCTTAGAACAAAAAGCGGCTGAGCATCAGGCAAGCGACGTATCGCTGACGCAAAAGATATCCGGGCAGGTGTTTTCTGGAATAAATCAAATTGTCGCTCAGATGTCGGTCGACCCTAAGGCTGCAATCGATTTAGGAGCCACGTTGAATTTGCGGGTGCGGTCTGAACACGCGCGTCTTTCTCAAATGATCGGTGTTGCACAATCAGAAGAAAGTATGGGCGACTTCACGGCAACGCTTGAACATCACGGTATGCACGCGGTGACCTGTTGCCCTTATTACGCAGATGACGTCTCTGACCAATATTTACTGGGTTGGTTAGTTGATGCTGAACGTCGCACCTAATCCGTAGTTTGATAAATCGCGTCGGCGGGTTTTAGAGAGTAACTCAATATATTAGTGACGGAACAATTTTGGATAAAAGTGTAGAAAAAATTATTAGTAATGCTGATTCAGCGCTCTCTATGCGGGAATACGAGCAGGCCGAGAGGCTCTATCTCGAGGCGCTCGCGTTAGACGAGAACTCTGCGTCAGCGCACTATGGTCTTGGCACCATCGCGTTGAACAAGAACCGTTTAAAGCGTGCATTGATTTCGTTTGAGCGTGCGTCTTCTCTAGAGCCCGAAGCTGCGGATATTGCATTTAACTATGGTTATGCTTTAAGTTTGGCTGGCCAGAAAATAGAGGCTCTAATAGCGTTTCAACGAGCGTCAAAATACTGCCGAGACGACCCAGTTTTTTGTGGAAAATTGGCCGAAGTCTTTCTCTCGTTGAAGGAACCCAACGCCGCAATTCAAATGTTGGCGCGTTTAAACACTTTATTGCCCGCGGATCAGCTGCTATTAGCGAAGGCGCACGGCGCGTTGAATCGTTGGAAAGAAGCGATAAATGTATTGACGCGCCTTAGCAAGGAGCGCCCAAATGACGCGCTTGTCTTAAATGAATTGTCTATTGCCGCTGCTAGCCATAGAGATTATACGACCGCTATTTCTAGTTATGAAAAGTATCTTGAGATTGTGACACCGAATGCCAACGACTATCTTCGGTTCTCGGACCTCTTGTTGATTGCCCAGTTGCCTGACCAGTGCGCAAAAGCCATCGATTCGGCATTAGAACTCGGTGAGGATGGTGCCGAGGTCTATATGCTTAAGGCTAAAGTTCATCGATTGAATGCAGATTACGAACAAGCCAATCAGGCGATAGATGAAGTCTTAAAACGGATGCCCAACCACGGACAGGCGTGGAACATAAGGTCTGAGTTGGCGGGCGAGGGTCAACTGTCGGGTTACATCGCAACCTTGACGCAAGAGCTGGCAAAAGAGGAGCAAGTGTTAGCGTTAAACCATCATCATCAAGCGTTGCTGAACTACGCGCTGGCACAGATGCAAGAACGTCTAAAAGACTACCAAGCAGCGGCGGAATCATTTAGGCGGGCAAACGGTGTGCAGCAAAGCTTTTTGGTTCGTTCTAGTGGCGCCTATGATTCGTCGAGTAACGAGTTATATACTGATCAAACCATCGAGCAATTTAGTCAGCAAGTGATGAGTATGCCGGGAGCCCTAAACACGGTAAGGGAAGATCTGCGACCCATTTTTATCGTCGGCGTGCCGAGAAGCGGCACTACCTTAGTCGAGCGTATTCTGGGTCAGAACTCGGACGTATTTAATGCTGGGGAATTAGAAGCAATAGAGTTTGTTGCCACGGATTTTCAATACAGGCAGAGATCAGGTAAGTTGCCGAGCGTCGATCAAATCTCACCTGAACAATGGCATCAACTTCGCAGTTCTTATCTAGAAAAAATACCCGATATTTCGACCTTATATTTTACCGATAAAATGCCACATAACTTCCGTAATGTAGGCTTGATTCTGAAACTGTTTCCCGAAGCAAGGGTGATACAAATGCATCGCGCGATAAAGGATGTTTGCTTGTCGATTTACTGTCATGCGTTTTCTGAAGGTCATAACTACGCTACATCGTGGTCATCCCTCGAACATTTTTATAATCAAAGCGAGCGATTGATGAAGCATTGGGCATCTCTTAATTCCGATAGAGTGCTCGATCTGAACTATGAAGACTTAGTGCAATACCCTAAGACGGTGGGTAAGCAGCTTGTGGAATTTTGCGGCTTTGCATGGAACGAGGACTATCTCGAGTTTCATCAGTCGATTAATCAGAGTTTTACGTTTAGTGAGATGGAAGTTCGGCAGCCGATCGCTGATAAACGGGTTGATCGATGGCGTAACTATGAGTTAGCTATCCCCGAATTAGCGAAACTAAAGTAGCTAAGCGCCTAGCACAAAGCGGCCTTGGATTCAGTAAGAAGAGCGAGCCGACTATCAAGCCATTGTTTTCGAACTCTGAAGCAGTTTTGAACCAAGCCCTGTTCTTTTGCACTCAGTGACGGGTGCCAAATTGAGAAAATCAGCACAATTCGCGCTTCTTTACTCTCGTTATGTGCCGAATGTAGGTAACTATCGTCGAATATAAGAAGTTCGCCCGGCTCCCATTGATGTCGTTCATTCGCGACAGACAAATAGCATTGTTCTGGAACCTTGATTGGTAAATGAACGTTTAAACTATGGTTTGATTGCCCGAAATGCGGCGCGATGGTCTGCCCTGGCTTTAGTATTGAGAAGAATACCTCAAACGGCGTTTCGTCTAAGCCATACGTGGGGATTTTCTCGAGCGCACTCAACGTGACAGGGAATCGCTCAGCGATCTTCTGATTTAGTATGCCGTCTTTGTAGAGATCCAGAGCAGACCAATTGAGCGAGCCCGCGAGCCCCTGCAAGTCGCCATCTACAACGAGTTCCTGTGGCAGGTACGGGCGTAATACCTCGTTGCCATTCTCATTTAATACAGAAGCCAGCTCGAGTTTTATCGAATCAAATTGTTCAATTAGACCAGTCGCCCATGTGAACTCAGAAGCCTTGTATATGGGCTTTCGATAAACTCCGGGAATGAAAAACAGTTCTGGGGAAAACAATGGCTCATTAAACTTAACCGTCTTGTCATGTGTTCGAGTCCATATTGAGTCGCCTACCGGAGATGTCTTAGGGCTATTTGCAACCGAGGTGCGATGCTGGTCGCTCAGGAAGCGACGCAACAGTTCATCGCCTGCGCGAGAGCGCTTTCGAGTCGGGTCTGAGATGTCCGGCGATCGCCACAACGCAAGGCTGTTCGGGTCAATGCTCTGTGCAAGAGAGAATGCGGCGGCCGCGCACTCAAGTTGATTGTTCCCTTTGAGCCACGCGCCTAAGTACAGATAGCCAATTACATTGTTTGGCGCGAGCGAGATACACTGATGGTGAGCATGTCCAGCTTTATTCCAATCGCCTATTTGCTCCTCAAGCAATGCTTGCCGGTGCCAAGCGGCCGCATCATCAGTATTGTTGAGATTGAATTTTCGCAGAGCCAACAAACCGCGTGCGTTATCGCCGCTAGCGATCGCTTCATTCGACGCCGATAGTAAATCTGAATTGTTCAATGTTAGTCAAGGTCTGGACGGTTTACGTTTTCATCGTCCCTTAACCAGCCGGTGATTCCGTACAGCCCCTGCGGTGCGTACGGTACGACATAACTTACGTTATGCAAGGTGGGAACACGGAAAATACTTAAGGTATTGAAGCCCGGGTTCCAACTTTCAAATGAGCCGTCGTTTGGGCCAGTGAAGAAGTTAGTCTGCCCACCCCAATTTGGTGACCAATTCTTAGTGTATCCAGCTACTATCGCGAAGCGCCGCACACCATTGCCCAGGTCCGTTGGGTCACGATCATCGTGCGCGTTTAAGAAATGGCCTGCTTCGTACAGCGAGGCTTTGGTATCAACTTTAACGAGAGAATGCGTATCTGTCAGTTCACGAGCGAAACGCATAAACTCGGTTCCGTTAAAAAACGACGCAACCTGGTAAAGCATTGATGCTTCGGTTATGCGACCGTCGTTGATGGCATCGATGATCGGGAAGTATTTGTAGATAAATTGATATCTTGATGGCGCGGCCATGTGCAGTTTTTTAATGATCCCCTCATAGGTTCCCGGAGACATTTTTTCTAGTTCGGCGGGACTTATTTGCACAGGATTTGCATTCTCATCGGTGTGCACCAAATGCCATGCGGTTGTATTCCTAAGACCATCGAGAATATATTCAGCCGATTCCGAGCTTACCAAGTTTTGAATTCTCAGCCGATTGTTCTTCTTAAATTCTTGCTTTAAAAATCCAAGGTCAAGTTCAGGGTTAAGTTTGATCTTCATTTAGATATGCAGCGGCCTATTGAATAGTTGTACAAGATATTACAGGGGTCTTACGCATTTTCTCATGTTTTTAATTTCGATATTTTGGGTTTTTACTCGAGATCGGTTGTTTGAACGGAACACTATTAAGTTTGCAGTGCTAAAGCCGTTGGACCTGAAGTTTCGATAATGCTAATTTCATACTGCACCATTCAAGAGCACAACCAGATCAATAGGTAATTATGTCAGACCTTAAGCCGCCCGCTGAATTTGATTTAAGCTTCAATTCTGAAAGTTTAGATACAGACACGTTGGCGAGGGCCTTTAAACACGCTGGTAGACTGCATATTCCTGATTTTTTATCTACCGAGAGTGCGCTCCAGATTCATCGCGTTTTAGCCGAGCAAACTGAGTGGAATCTAGCTTGGAATAAGAACGGGCAACATCAAGACTTAAGTTACACCGCAGTTATGGCTTGGACTCAAGATCAGAGAAATGCGTTGACTAATATCATACACGCGCAGGCCAAATCAGGGTTTCAATATTGCTACTCGGCTATCCCAATTTACGATATATACTTACAAAAGCGGCTGCCAGGTCATTTTTTTAACGCACTTTACGAGTTTTTAAACCAACCAGAGTTAATAAATTTTGCGAGAAAAGTTACTGGAAATCCAGCTATTAAATTCGCCGATATGCAAGCCACTAGGTATTCATGTGGCGATTTTCTAAACGAGCATGACGATAACGTAGAAGGAAAGAACCGACTAGCCGCCTATGTCTTGAATCTCACGCCAAGTTGGCGTAACGACTGGGGAGGAGCACTCGTTTTTCCTGAAACGGAAGGGGCGAGCGGCGAGATGTTCTTCCCGACCTTTAACGCGTTAAACATGTTTTCCGTTCCGCAAAAGCACGCTGTTTCGTTTGTAACCCCGTTCGCCGCGACAAGCCGGTATTCTATCACCGGGTGGTTCCGAGCGTGATGGCGTACAATATGATCAATTTTTTAGCCTGTATACGTTCGAGTCTGTTTGGCTAAGCACATATTGCCTTATAGGCTAAGGCCGATTGTCATCTCGCTTGTAGAAATCTTGTTTGTTTAAGGTGCGTACTTGTTTGAAACGCTGAGGTACATCGTACAAGAACGGAAACTCCATCGTACAAGGCTCACCGTCACAGCTAGCGGGTTTGAACTTCGTGTTAAACATTATTGTTGTTGCTAAATCTGCTAATTCTTTGCTTGGGCTTTTGTACACGATAACTTTATTGACGCCACCCCCTTCATTAATTTCAGTGAAAACCAAAAGTTCGCCCCCGCCGCCAACTCTCTTGTGTCCTTCAACAAGGGGCTTATATATTTCCTGAAGTCCGTTCTCAGGAAATGGGGGAATATCATTTGCTTTCAAGCCTTCAAAATAGCTGCGGAATATGTTCTGTTGCCGTTGCGATAACTGAGAGTACTTCTTGTTGAACGGTATCGGTGATTTCGCCTCGACCGGTCTCATCTTGGTGCCCAATGGCGCGGTGCCATAAAGGTTATACATTACTTGGTCTTCTTTGGCGGTAATGGGTTGCGACGCTGCGCTTAACGCTACGACTACTAAAAAAAAGAAAACGGTATTGAAGTTCATGATGCCTCCTGCGAGCTTAGGTGAGGTCAAACGAGATAGGTGGTGGTGTTTGAGCTACGGATAGATAAAAAATATTGGACATTACGTAATACAAAGTATCAGTATTTGCAGATGTTTTCTAGTTGTCTGTCTATTTTCCCTGCAGAGTTTTTACGATCTGCAGCGCTAGAATAATTATTCGCGCAGGAAATGCCCGAGCGAATCGTACTAAGAGTATATTTATTAATACCAATCAGGAGTTACCATGAAACAGTCACACGCTATAACTTTGTCTGTCTGCGCCACTATCTTGTTGAGTGCGCCAGCCTTCGCTCACGAGCACGGCGGCAAGGACCAAATAAAAGGTAAAATTGGGAAGATGTTTGATCGCACCGATGCGAATCAAGACGAGCAGCTAGATTTGGCGGAGTTTTTGGCGCATGCGGAGCAGCGTTTCAAGGCGATGGACCTAAACGCTGACGGTTACGTTACTAAAGAAGAAGGGCGCGAAGCTCATAAGCAAATGCGCGAGAAGCGCCGAGCGCAACGCAAAGAGCGTCGTGAGCAACGTGGCTCGGAACGCGCCACTACCGAGTAAGGTTGGGTGAGCGCTTATCAGGAAAAAAGTGATTTACAATTGGCTGAGTTTATTGCCAGTGGTAATCATGCCGCGTTTGCCGAGCTTGTGACGCGACACACTGATAAGTTTTTCGCGTTGGCTTTTCGAACTCTGCAACACCAAGGTGACGCTGAGGACGTGGTGCAAAATGCGTTCTTGAAGTTCTGGCAACGCCCGCAACTCTGGCAAGCAGATAAGGCGAAGTTTACGACTTGGTTTTATCGTGTGATCATTAACGCTTGCCACGATAGCCGCCGACGAGGTTCGAGAGAAACCAGTGCTGAGCCGGAAGTGTTTGAACGAGTCTTGCCGATCTGTTTAAGTGAAGAGACTTTGGCGGACGAAAAGCAAACCCGGGTTTGGCGTCAGTCGTGTGTTGAATCCGGTATTCGTGCGCTACCCATTTCGCAGCGTGATGCGCTGAATTTGGTTGTATATAATGAAGTTCCGCAACGCCAGGCGGCTGAGATACTTGGTGTGAGCGTAAAAGCGCTCGAGTCTTTGTTAGTGCGAGCAAAGCGGAATTTAACTGACCATATTAACGCGTTGAAAAACCAGGCAGAACGTGCGCATACAGCCGACGAGGTATCCAATGTTTAACAATGACGAACTTGATCATTCGCGCGCGCCAGTGCCGGACACCAATAAGTTGCAGGCGTCGATTATCGCTGCGGCTGAGTGCGTGCCACAACAAGTAGCGGGTCGTACGTCGCCACCCCCGCGCGCTCGAAGACGTTGGTTACACCGCTTTAGTTTTGCCGCCCCAATTACAGCTTGCTGCGTGATAGCATTGTTGATCGCTGGTTCAGGTATTGAGTTTGCTGAGGATAAAAACGTCTCATTTACGCAAAGCGAGGAACAGGATTGGCAAGAGATTATGTTGCTTGAGGATGAGTGGTTACTGGCCGATTTATAATAGTTTAGTTAGCTAGTAGTTTATTTGGCGCGCGTCCAGATCTGTTAGCGTGCTCGAAAAATTAGTGCATTTTTTTGATTGTCTATAACGTAACTGTATTGCGACTTAAATTGATTGAGCGCATCGGTGCCTAAAAGCCCCTCAAAGCTGCCGCGTCGCCCGAGGTCTATTTCGGCGACGATCATGTTTCTTAAGGTAAGTCGGCCAAGACTCAATCTGTTTACTCTGTAGAGTCGAGCGCGAGTCAAGCCATTGGCAGTGCTCAGGCGAATAGACTGACCAGTTGGAGTCAAATCCAGACGTTCGATCAATGCGCTCGATAGCGCGGTTATCGACGCGCCTGTGTCGAGCAACAAGCGGCTACGTTGTCGGTCAATCCCGGTATCAACCAGAAACGAGCTACCCGCCGCAATTAACGGCACCACAATGTCGTTACGTCGCTGAGCCTCTTCTGGTGGTTGCGTGCGTGCGACCGGTTTCGAGGGCGCCGCAAGAGACTCATCTATGCGGGCCAGCGCTTGTTGAGCGATATCGCTAAATTCTGGGTCGTAGCTCAAGGTATCGTATAACGTCGTAGCAGATTGAATATCTCCTAAGCGAGCATGCGAATTTGCTAACTCAAGCTGGAAGCGACCGAACTGAGGATGTAAATCCGTTAACTGTTGATACAGTGTTTTTATACTCAGTTGATCATCATTTTTTTCGTACGCTGAGCGTAAGTAGCTGCTGCTTATTACCAGTTGCTTTAGCAGACCGTTTAACTCAATGGGGTCGTTTTCTAGTTGACTCGCTTTAAGTTGTGAGTCGAAAGCAAGTTGCCAATCGGCCTCTCTAGCGGCGATATTCGCGAGTAACTTCCAAGTATTCAATTCGTCGAATACACTACTCGCCGCGATCAAAATACTCTTCTGCTGGCCATCACCCGCACTAGCAACTTGCTTAAGAAATTCCAGCTTAAGTTGTTCGAGATCGGTGCTGCTCAGATGCGAATAGCGCTCGTTTATTGTGTTTGCTGCTTGTTGATAGCCTCCGGCCCGGATTAAGGCTTGAATATCATCCGCGTCCATCTCATGGCTGGTTTGCACGGGCCCGCTGTTCTGCGAATCGATGCGCACGTTCTCACGACTATCTCGCGCTGTCTCTTTCGTTGTCGGAATTTCAGCTGACGCAGGCGGGTGACTTTCTTGCTGACTATTTGAACTCAGAACCCCCGAATGCATTAGTCCCCAAAGCCCGGTCGCAGCTAGGATTGTGAGTAGGCTGTAAAAAACGAAGGTTTGGCGCATGGGGTAGACGATAACATATACGAATATTGGTTATGGTTAGGCATTGCCACGCGGTAAGCTGGTGCAAGGCCTGGTCACTTGTTAAGATCGTGTTCACGCCAATTTTCTGGCATTAAATGAACTTTGATTTTTGAGATTTCGGTCTCGCCGCGAGTGCGGCAGGGTATAGCTATGACAAACGACGTTTTTATCTTAGGCGCGGCTCGCACCGCAATCGGTAGCTTTGGCGGCAGTTTAAAGGGTGTTTCACCCGCCGATCTTGGTACCGCAGTCACCAAAGAGGCAGTTGCACGCAGCGGTGTTGAGCTTGAGAGTATCGGTTCAAATGTGGTTGGCCACGTTATTCGTACTGATATTAAAGACGCCTATATGTCGCGCCGTATTGCATTGAACGCAGGCTTACCCGTGCATACCCAATCTCTGACCCTAAATCGCTTATGCGGCTCTGGGCTTGAGGCGGTTACTTTCGCGGCCCAGCAATTACAACTGGGCGAAGTCGGCGTTGCCGTGGCCGGTGGTACTGAAAGTATGAGTTCGGCGGCGCATTTGCTCACCACAAATCGATGGGGTCAAGCGATGGGAGATGGCAAAATTCAAGATGAGTTAACCGGTGCTTTAACCGACCCTTTTGGTGTCGGTCACATGGGCATAACGGCTGAAAACTTAAGCGAAAAATATTCAATCAGCCGCGAACAACAAGACGAGTTCGCGCTGCAAAGCCAGAACCGCGCGGTGGCCGCAATCGAGGCTGGTTACTTCGAGCAGCAAATTGTTCCCTACGAGCTAAAAACACGTAAGGGCACGAGTGTATTCGACACGGACGAACATCCTCGTGCTGGCGGTTCACTTGATGCGTTGGCAGGTCTGCGAGCGGTTTTCAAAGAGGGCGGTACGGTCACGGCGGGAAATGCATCGGGCATCAACGATGGGGCCGCGATGTTGGTGTTGGCCACTGACGAACAGGTAGGCAAGCAAAGCCTCAAGCCTATGGCGCGTGTGGTGTCTTATGGTCGTTGCGGTGTGCCAAACGAAATTATGGGTATTGGGCCAGTGGGTGCGTGCACGATTGCGCTGAATAAAGCAGGTTTGAGCATCGCTGATATGGATGTAATAGAATCGAATGAGGCATTTGCCGCACAGGCTATATCAGTTGCTAAAGAGCTTGATTTGCCAAATGACAAAACCAACCCAAATGGCGGCGCTATTGCGCTAGGCCATCCGATTGGTGCCAGTGGTGCCGTGTTACTAACGAAGCTCATTTATGAGCTTCAACGTGTTGGTGGTAAATACGGCTTGGTTACCTTATGCATCGGTGGCGGGCAAGGTATTGCGATGATCATTGAGGCTGTTTAATTTTTTAGTAGGGTATTTTTTCAGCAGTCTTGAGCGGACAATAAAAAGACGCCAGTTGGCGTCTTTTTATTGTCGCTATTTACTTGTTGGCGTGATTAGCTCTCAAGTGCTGTAAACACTTTCTCACGTATGTCATCCACTGACCCTATGCCTTCGACCTTGACGTATTTGGGGGCCATTGTTTGGCTACTCTCTGAGAATTCACGATAGTAGCCGATGAGTGGTTCTGTCTGTTCGTGATACACATCTAGACGTTTCTTAACGGTCTCTTCTTTATCGTCGTCGCGCTGCACCAGTGGTTCACCGGTAATATCATCAATGCCGCTTTGTTTCGGCGGGTTATAAACTAAGTGATAAGTTCGGCCCGATGCTAAGTGTGCTCGTCGGCCGCTCATGCGTTTAATAATTTCAGCGTCATCAACGCTTATTTCAACGACGTAATCTATATTAATACCCAGCTCACGCATTGCGTCAGCTTGAGGGATAGTGCGCGGGAAACCGTCTAATAAATAGCCGCCATCACAGTCGCTCATAGCAACCCGTTCTTTGACCATGCCGGTAATAATTTCGTCCGAAATTAGCCCGCCAACGTCCATGATCTTCTTAGCTTCTAACCCTAAAGGCGTGCCAGCTTTGACCGCAGCGCGCAACATATCACCTGTGGAAATCTGTGGAATGCCATATTTTTCAGTAATAAAGCTGGCTTGAGTGCCTTTACCGGCACCGGGGCCGCCAAGAAGAATGAGTCGCATAATTCCGCCTTTGGTAATAACGTTTTGTCGTAAAGTGCCGCGAGCCCAATGAAGGGGCCAGAAGCTGCTCGCGAAAGGTCACGTAATTTAGCATAAACTGACCGTAATTGATAAGGTCTGGTAGTCTTACTATAAGATGAGCATTCTCGGTAAAAGAGTGACCGTTTTACTCAGGCAAGATACTATATAGCCATGAGCGAACCAGAGAAGAGCCATGAGCGACCTAATGAATTCATTCATTGACTCGAAACCCTACATTTGTCAGTTTATCAACATCCGTGAGTACCGTGAGCCCAACAAATAACGAACATTTCCCTGCGCAATACCCACGCGACGCGTTAGCGGCTGATGCCAGCCTCGATACCATTAACACGCAAGAAGCATGCACGCTTGACGAGTTGTTTCGCGAGCGCGTACGGCGCAGCAATAACAAGATTGCTTACACTCAATATAACGACGAGTTACAACGCTGGCAAGACTATTCCTGGGCACATCTGGCGAGTCAAGTTGAACGTTGGCAGGTGGCGTTTCGCGCGAGCGGCTTAGAGAAAGGAGACCGAGTCGCAATTTGTTATCGTAACAGTGTTGAGTGGGTGGTCTTTGATCAAGCAGCCTTGCGCTTGGGCTTGGTAGTTGTGCCGTTGTATACCGCAGATCGAGCAGACAACATAGCTTATGTCATTGGCAACTCCGGCTCGAAACTCGTGTTGTTTGCTCAGAGTGAGTTATGGCAACAAGTCAGTGCAACCGACGAAGACACTGCGTGTGTAGAATTGGTTTTAGTATTCAGCGGTGACACTGGCGGGTTGGTGAAAAGCGTCGACGATTGGCTACCCGAGCACGGGCAGCATTTTGAACGCGGCGTTGCGGGCCCTGATGACCTCGCCTCAATTGTGTACACATCAGGAACGACTGGGCGACCCAAAGGCGTCATGCTCTCGCACAAAAATATGTTGTCTAATGCCTATAGCGGCATGCGCAGCGTCGCGCTTAAACCGTCGGATAGATTGCTTTCGTTTTTGCCATTGTCACACACTCTCGAGCGCACTGTTGGCTACTACGCTTCGATGATGAGTGGTGCGAGTGTCTTTTACAACCGGTCAATCAAGCAGCTCTCCGAAGATTTAATGCACACGCAACCGACTGTAATCATTTCGGTGCCGCGGATTTTTGAACGAGTTCATAACCAAATTCATTCTGGCTTGGCTGAGCAGAGCGCTTTAAAACAGTGGTTATTTAAGACCGCAAGTAACATCGGCTGGCGTCGCTTTCAGGTGCAACAAGGATTGCAATCGTGGCACCCGAGTTTAGTGTTTGCCGGTTTGTTTGATGCATTGGTTGGCAAAACTGTGCGCGCGAAATTAGGTGGCAATTTAGACTATGTGATTGTCGGTGGCGCACCACTTACGCAAGAGGTTGCTAAAACGTTTATAGCGTTGGGTTTGCCGCTATTACAAGGTTATGGTTTAACCGAGTCCAGCCCGATAGTGAGCGTTAACACAAAGGCACAAAATCGGCCTGATTCGATTGGTATGTTGCTAAGAGGCGTGCAGGTAAAAATCATGGACAACGACGAGCTTTGGGTTAAAGGAGATAACGTGATGCAAGGCTATTGGCAAAACCAAGACGCGACACAAAAGGCGATTGTTGTCGAGGGTGAGGAGCGTTGGTTGCGCACCGGTGATAGAGCGGCGATAGGCAGTGATGGTTTTCTCCGAATTATTGGACGTATCAAAGATATTTTGGTACTGGCAAATGGTGAGAAAGTGCCGCCACCCGATATTGAAGCCGCGATCGTGCGTAATCCTATTTTCGAGCAAGTGATGGTGGTCGGCGAAGGTAAATCGTTCTTAAGCGCTTTAGTTGTGTGTAATGAAAAATTACTCGGCCAAGTGTGTGAGCACAAAGGTTGGTCAATGAACGATTTAGACGCCGCGCCTTTAAAAGACTATTTAATTACGTGTATTTCAGAGCAAATGGATGACTTCCCTGGCTACGCTAAAATTCGAAAAGTACATATCTGCCCTGAAGAATGGACCGTCGAATCGGGCTTGCTTACTCCAACGCTAAAAATAAAACGCCCGAAAATCATGCAATATTTTGCCGATACCGTCGATGCTTTGTACGCGGGTCATGGCGTGCATAAGTCGTGACTAAATTATGACTAAGTCAGTGAACTTGTTTGCTCTTTGCGCGATCATTTGGTTGGGCGCATGTGAGCCGCAGCACAGTGAAAGTTCTGCTTCAAGTTCGCAGGTTCGCAATAGCGCAGTTCAGAACACGCGCGCGCTAAAAGATTACGACACTGCACGCCCATTATTGTGGCAATTAGTTTACCCAAATGGTGGGAAGACCCTATATTGCGGTGAAAAATTTGATAGCCAGAATCGGCGAGGGTTTAACGTTGAGCATGTATTCCCGATGTCGTGGGCGACGAATGGTTTGAATTGTGGCAAGCGTAAACAATGCCGTAAGAAGAGTGCCATCTTTAATCGTATCGAAGGAGATTTACATAATTTGTATCCGAGTCGAAGCGATGTAAATCAAGGTCGGTCTAGCTTTCGTTTTGGTGAGATAAGTGGTGAGCAGCGTCGCTTTGGAAAACGCTGCGACTTTGAGATAGATTCACGTGCACGAGTAGCCGAACCGGCACCATCGCAGCGAGGCGAAGTGGCTAGAGCGATGTTCTACATGGCGTATCAATATCAAGATCAAGGGCTGGAATTATTTAAGCGGCAAGCGATACTATTAGAGCAGTGGCATAGAGCGGACCCTCCGAGCAAGGAAGAGGGTCGTCGCAACGACGTGATTGAAAAAATTCAGGGTAACCGGAATGTCTTTATTGATCGGCCCGATGAACTGCATCGCTTGCTTAAGCAAGGTGTGTTTTATTAACTTTTTGGGGAGAAAAATTATGCAAGTTAGCAATTCAATAAAAGTTGTTTTCGTCTTGTTTTTACTGCTTGTACTGAGCGCATGCGGTAATAGTGGCGTTGAAGTATCAACCAAGTTTAGTAGTGCACAAGATATCAAAGAAGGAACGGCTGTTTACTTTGAAGAGAAAATTGTAGGTGAGGTGACTGGCGTTACTCAAACTAACCCGGGTTCTCACGTGGTGCTTGAGATTGACGAGAACGCTGCAAAAAAAATAAGCACTGACTCCGCAGTCGTGGTGAACAGAATTAAGCCCGGCGCCCCCCTAGAGATTCATGTCAGTGGCGTGGCCTCGGATGTTGGCTTAACCGCCGGTCAGGAGCTTGATGGCTTGAACTCTATGTTTGAACTTGTCGCTTGGTCTATAGGTGATGCGTTTCAAGCTGGCTCGGGTGAGGTGTCGGCGTACGTTGATTCTTTTCAAAATTATCTGCAAGGCGAACAATTCCAAGAAGATAAAGCGATAGTCGAAGAAGGCGTTAAGGAAATGGCGGTCGCGGCCAGCGAGGCGATCAAGTCTGTCGAGCAAGAACTGCAAGCTGCTATGTCAGATATGTCGGTGACCGAGGAAGAGCTTGCCAAAGCTATTGAGGAGCTAAGCGATGAGATGTCGCCTTTAGCAAAAGAAATGGCTAAAAGCGGTACTGACCTAATGCAAGAGCTCGACAAATTTGCTCAAGGGCTCGAGAGTGCATCAAAAGAAGAACAAGAATCGGGTCAGAAGTTAATCGAGTCACTTGTCGCCGCAATTGAGAAATTAAACCAGAGCGCTGAAGAAGGTGTAAACGAAAGCTTGGATCAGGCTGAATAGTTGCTTGGCATATCGCTGTTCGACCAGAGTGAGAAAATTTTCGTTATGCGTTTAGAGTGTGGTTAATCAAATCGCGCTGGCGTTGACGACCAACCGCAACGGCCCGCCTGGAATAAAGTCGTCAAACGGGTAACAGGTTATTAAGGTCAGTGCATCTTGGTCGTAAAGCTGCAATTCGTCTTTACGAGTATCGAGTACATAAACATCGTTCACTTCATAGCGTTTGCTGACCTCATCGAACTTGGTTGTGGCAAGTTCGTCGCCCACGTGTATATTACGCAAAAATTCAAAGTGAGAATCGCGATGACCGGCAATCATGACGTGCCCATTACTTGATATTTGCGCGCTTGCGTTTAAGTGACCGGGCCCGAACGCCAAGGATTCGCCTGAGCCGTCTTGCATCACATACACGGTTTTGTTTAGGCGTGGCACTTCTAAGCGCGCGACGGCTTTCGTGTCAGCCCACCACCACGGTTTTGGTGGCGGGCTACCTGCGGCGCGCTGTTGCCAAGAGAACTCGATTAAGACCTGTGCTAACTTGGCCTTGGCGTCCATGTAGAACCCCTGACTCAATAGGAGCGCGCCCCCTACCAAGAGCGTTGTGGTGAAGAACCGATGTTGCACTGCCCGGAACAGCGTCGTAACCACGCGGCTCACGCTGCCACCCTCCGAGTGCCTTTCGTATTGGAAGACTTTGCGCGCGTTAGACGCCTTGTTAGGGTGCCTAGCGCGATCATCATTACGCCAAGAAGGCTGAGCAATGTTGCCGGTGTGGCGGTGTTTGGCGCGGCCATGGCGCTGCCCTTAGGCATAAGATTGGGCACGCTCTTGTGCTTTGCCTTAACCAACTCAGGCTTACTGGGCTGCTGTTCTAGCGCGACGAATGCGGTGAATTGCGTTAAGATTTGATGCGCTACGCCAAGTCGTACAATTTCCGGTTTCACCTGCTCTTTTGTGAGTTCGGCCGTGCGATATTTATCCATTAAGTCCGCGACCTTTTGTCGAGCCCAAACTGTGTCCAGGTTGCTGCTATTTGAATTGCCGCTCGTGTTTAAGCTCAGCGTTTGCGACCACGGAGTGTTGAGCATCGCACCGCTCACTTTTACGTTATTTATTGGAGCCTTTGATTTAACCAATACCGTGATTGGTTCGCCAGCGTATAAGTCTGGCAACCTGGTCGGATATTGTTCTACCTCCGTCGGCCATTCAATCGTTAAGTCTCGTAGCACCGGTTTGGTGATCTTGGTAAACAGCCGAGCCATTTTTTCTTGCACTTGATTGACGTCGTTAATGTAGGTGTAGCTGCCGCGCCCAAACTTTGCGGCCTTGTTCATAAAGAAGGAGTTTGGTGCGCTGCCTATGCCAATGGTAAATAAGCGTGTGTCATTGAGGTGAGTGTTGATCAGCTTGAACAATTCTTTCTCATTCCCGATTGAGCCGTCGGTAATAAATATAATTTGCCGCAGATAACCGCTTTGACTTGGGCTTTGCAAGGCAAAGCGTAGCGCGCCGATCATCTCGGTGCCGCCATCTGCGTGAAGCCGACTGATCATAGTGCGCGCTTGGTTCAGCGTGTTGCTGTTAACATCTTGACTGCTCGAAAAAAGCGTTGCGAAACTGCTGTCAAAGTCGACAATATTGAAACGATCGCTGGCGGTTAAATAACCCAAGCCGTCGCGCAGCGCCTGCTTAGCTTGGGCCATTGATTGGCCCGCCATCGACCCCGACGAATCGACGATAAACGTCACATCGCGTGGCAATGATAAAGCGGCACTAACTGCGGGCGGAGTAAGCATCAGCATGCTGAAATGATCGCCCTTTAGCTGCTGCTGGAAAATAGCGGCTTTAGGCGCGGTGCCGACGATTGGTGTCCAACTTAAGGTTAAGTCTGCGTTCATTGGTTCTAAACCGTTAGCCAACTTCACGCTAACTTCTCGTTCGATCATGTTCGATACGATTTTATGGCTGTCGCTGCTCACTTGTTGTAGATCCAAGCCTGACTTTATAGACAGGTCCAAACTGAAATAGTGAGATGCTTGAGTATCGACACCGTGTGTTTGTGGCGGTGTAATATCATTAGCGTCGTCCACGCGGGTATTGTTAGCCGCCCAACCCATGCCGCTACTAATTTCGACATCTTGCTGACTCCGTAGTTCATTTTCAAATTGAGCTTGCTGCTCTGCGTTGAGTTTTATTGCTGCGTTTGGGATATAACGAGGGGTCAGGGTGGTGGGCAGTCTTAGGCTGAACGTGTCATTCTCATAGCGAACTTTGTCAATAAAGGTAATTGTCGCGACTATCTTTTCCTGAGGGCCTATATTCGCGACTGCCATGCTGAACAAATTGGGTCTGTGTTGCTGCAACAAGCCTGCTTTCTTCCCCTGGCGTTTTGCCTCTTCGAACGTCTTAATGGCTTCTTGTTTTTCTTTGACCACACCCAGAATGACGCGTTCGCCAATTTCTATCTTTAAACTGTCGACAGCGGCGCCTTCTGGTAGCGGGAACACATAGCGCCCGTTTACCCAATTATCACTTTCATTTCTGAAGCTTTGCGTAACGGTGATATTAGCGAGCAATCCGTTAACTTCGCCGACAATAGCGGTGTCGAGCAGTAGCGCGAGTGTTTGTTGCTGCGCCCGGTCAGTCAGCTCTAGTTCACCGGTGCTGGTGTCAGCCAGGCTTGTTTTCATTAATAGGAGTAGGCCTATCGCCACGAGTAAGTTTTTCATTCGTCAGTCCAGTGTTAAGCGGTTTTCTCTCGCGTTAAAAAGTACGTCCATGTAAGACAACTTCCCTACGAGGTAACTATGAACGTGGGCTATGGGGCAACAATGTGGAGTCCGTGTTCTTGTGTGTGGACTGTGTGAGTAAATAATGGCGAACAAATGGCGATGCTTTTTTTATGGTCTCTTAACCCCATTTTCGTTTGCCAATCGATTAAGCTAGTAACCAGACAAAATACCGAGGCAGTGCTTTGATAACGAGGTGGACAACTAAACTGATGCGCGACCGGGCTCTCATTCAGGCCTACGCCAACGGTAACTCGCGCGCCTTTGACGAGCTATATCGTCGGCATAGAACGCCATTGTTAGTGTTTCTTCGTCGTCAGTGTGACAGTGTGGCGATCTGCGAGGAGCTTGCTCACGATGCTTGGATTGCGGTTATTAATCAAGCGAGCTTGTATCAACCCAGCGCAAAATTCAAAACATGGTTGTTTCGAATTGCGCACAACCGCCTAGTAGACCATTGGCGCAAACATGGACGTAGCGCCGGTGTTCTATTTGAAGAGCTGAATGAGGCTGCCCTTAGACGTGACGACCAATCAAGTCGTGAATTTGAATTGAATCAAATTTTGAACATTTTAGAGTCACTATCGCCTAAACAGACCGAGGCAATATTGCTGAAAATAGAAGGCTTTAGCCACGCAGAGATTGCCGATATTACCAGCAGTAAACAAGAAACGGTTAAGAGTCGATTACGCTACGCCACGCGCCATTTGAAAGTCGCTTTGGAGGCAACATCATGACTGAGAAACAAATAGAACAATTAAGAACTATATTGGCGGCTTCGTCTCTTACCGAAGAAGTGAGTCAATCGCCTAGTGACCTTGATACACAAATCTTACAGGCCGCTCACGAACGTGTATCGACGCAAGAGGGCGTAGCCCCGTTTTCTTTGCGCGCGCTATTTGGTTTGCCGTTTAGCGCGCTCGTTACGGTATCGCTGGCGGTAACGCTGACCGCCGCGTTGTTTTTTGGTATGAGCCAAATGATCGTGCCGAATGAACCGGCCATAGCCTTAGTGAATAATTTGGAATATGAGCGAGACACGTTTTTAACGCGCAAGGCATTGGTCAAAAATACGAAGGTTAAGGATTTAGTGAGTCGGCCTGAACTGTTTTCAGTGCACGAAGCACCGAGCAAAATGTCACGCGACCGAATTTTGATGGAGTTCAGTTTGCCAGCCGTTAGCGAAGTGCTGGCAGAGGGGCAATTTGATTTTGGCCAAGGCCGAGTTGCCGCCAGCAATGCAATTGATGATGCGATGCAGGAAATTAGCGCAATGGTCGAAATCGGAACGTTTGACAGCGCCCGCGAGCGATACGCTAAGTTGTTGGAAGTTTGCGACCGTTGCGCCTTGCCATTGACGCTTGAAGCCTTGGTGCTTGACTCGACCACACCGACTACGTTTGATACCGGCTAAGATCGCCACTCAGGCTTCGTGTGGCCTAAATTGCACGTCGAAATACACCTTAAAACACCGAAACTTTTACGCTAGGAGGAGACCGCTATGGTACTTCATAGGATTGCTTTGCCGTTACTAAATTCATTTCTTATCACAGCCGCCTTATTCACTTTTATGTACTCGCTGATCTATATGAAAGAGCCTCAATTGTCATCAAGCTTGGTGTTGCCGAGCATCAACTTTGCCTACGTCCCACGAGAGGAAGAGGTCATCGTTGACACGGTAAAACCCAAACCACCAGAATTAATTGACGAACGGCCATCAGTCGACGCGGTCGCGACTTTGGAACTCGACGCTATCGAGGCGGCACCTTGGGTAGAGCCCGAAGTGGGCCCGGGAGACGGGACCAGCTTGCTGCCCGCTGATAATCAACTGGTGATCGCATTGGGCTTTCCGCCTGAGTATCCGAACCGGGCGATAATTCGAGGTATTGAAGGTTTTGCCGTCGTTGGTTTTAGCGTGAGCGCGGCGGGTGAGGTCTACGATCCTTATATTTTAGAGGCCGAGCCAAAGGGGTATTTCGAGCGCTCATCACTAAAAGCCATTACTAAATTTCGCTACCGTGCTCGCACTATTGATTCAAAGCCTGTGGCGACTGAGGGCCAACGCTATATGTTTACCTACAAACTGGACAAGAGTTAGTTTCGTGGCCTTACCAGCGTAAGCTGGCTTGTACGCCCTGCGCGATATTAGTCACCTTGATCGAGCCTTTATGTAGTTTCATTATTTCCTTTACAAAACTCAGGCCAAGGCCGGTGCTTTTACTTTCAGTTTCAGTGGCCGGTGGTAAGGAAAAGAATCGGTCGTACAATTTCTCTAACGCGAAGTCTGGGATGGCTTGCCCCTGATTGAAAATGCTAACAACCGTTTCTGGCTCGCGGGCTAAGCTGATATCAAGTCGACCTTTGGGCTCGCAAAATCGAATGGCATTATCCAGCAAGTTGGCAATCGCTTGTCCGATAAGAACTCGGTCGCCACGACAGTCAAAACTGCTTTGCTGAGGTAGTCCAAGCGTTAAGCTTTTGGCATCTATAATGGTCGATCGCTCTTGTAGTAAGCGTTTTATCGTCGGCACGAGATCAAATTCTTCGGCGTTTAAAAGTTCAGTAGTTGCTTCTAATTTGGCCAACGACAACATGCGCTCTACGAGTAGCGACATGCGTTGATTCGACGTGCTTATGTTCTTTAGAAAGCGCTCTCGGTCGCAAGAAGGCATGTCTTCGCTCATTAATTCAACTGCGCCTCGGATGCTGGTGATCGGTGTCTTGAGTTCATGTGTCAGACTGTGAATATAATTCTCAACATACTCTTTACCATCGAGTTGCGAGCGCAGATTCGATATTGAGTCAGACAAGCGCGTTAGGCGGACGTCACGCATTATCGGTGCGCGTACTTTTTTGCCTTCAGCCATATTGTTCGCGTAATTCGCAATACGGTTCAATGAATGAGTAAACCATAGTGACAATAGATAGCCCAGGACTAACGCGAGGCCAAGCAGCAAAAAGGCATAATTCTTGAGCTGTTGGCTTTCAGTTAGCAGATGCCCCTCAAGGCTACCGATCGGCTTCAAAACACTGACGACACCAATGGTTTTACCTTGATAACGAATCGGTGCGCCAATCACCATCGCTTTAGGGTCATCGGGTTCAGTTTGTTGCTTGCTAATGTAGGATGTGCGCGCGCCGTATTTACCCTCAAGAGTAAGGGCAACATCGCGCCACTTTGAATAATCGGCGCCAACATGCTCACCAGTCGAGTCGTAAATGATGATTCCTTTTTCATCGGTAACGTAAATTTGTGAGTCGACCGAGTTTTTGGTTACTTGGTAAATTTGAGCGGTAAATTCGCGCTGATTTAGGTCGATAAACACGCGCTTAAGTTGGGTCGTGGTTAGGGTTCCATCGTCTGCTACCTCGTCTTCGATAAAGCTTGCTAGCAGTTGCGCAACGTCAACTAAAACACTCTCAGCGGACTGACGCATGCCGTCGTTGAGTCGCTCAATTGCATTGTCGAGAGTAAACCAAATTAACGCGCCGAGGATGACAAAGTAAATCGCGAAGGCGCGCAGGCTGTAACTTATTTTCATTGCGTATTGGAATTTCGTTTAGTCGCTAGTTCAATGTGACTATTCGCGACAGTTCAAGACTTTTACTAACTACTACAGTTCAAGACTGTAACCAAATCCACGGTGGGTCACGATGAAGTCTTTGTGAGGATTCAGTGGCTTTAGCTTTGCTCTTAGGGTTTTGATGTGGGTATCAATTGCGCGATCGTCCGATGGGTGATTACTGGACCAAATTGCCTCAATGAGCTGCCTGCGTGAGAACACGCGATTGGGTTGGGCGATAAACGTCACCATCAACTCGTACTCGGCGCGTGTAAGGTCGAGGTTTTTATCTTGATACCACACGCTGCGTTGCTCTGCCTTATGCTCGAACGCGCCGCGTTGTGGTTTGTTTGTTGGCCTGTCGGCAGGCTTTGCCATTCGTTTTAGAATGACCTTCACCCGTGCTACCACTTCTCGCGGGCTGAACGGTTTTACCACATAATCATCGGCGCCGATCTCTAATCCGACAATGCGGTCTATCTCTTCGCTGCGCGCGGTCAGGAAGATTACGGGCATTTCGTTACCAGCTTGTCTAATAAGTTTCAGCAGTTCAAAGCCATTACCATCTGGTAAGCCAACATCCAACACGCCTAGGCTGACGTTGTTTTCGATCAACGCAACTTGGGCGGCTTGTACCGATGCTACCCAAATTGGTGTAAAACCTTCTGAGGCGAGTGCATAGGTAAGGGTGTCGGCGATTTCTTTTTCGTCTTCGACGATTAAAATGGTCTGGTTCAAGCTAGGATCTCCGTAATCTTGCTAACGCTATTAGTTTTGGAGTTGTTTGGCAAGAAAATCAAAAAATAGTATGCTGCTAGCACTAATAATAACTATTTTCCCTCGAGGATGAACACATGCGTTCAATTTTAGTTGTGAACCCGAAAGGCGGTTGCGGTAAGACGACAATCGCGACCAACCTGGCGACGTATTATTCGGTATGGGACATGCCGACTGCTTTGGTTGATCTTGACCCACAGCAATCGAGTATGGATTGGTTACGTATTCGTCCCAAGGATGAAAACCCAATACAGGGTTTTAACGGCCTCAAGGGTAAGATATACCCTGAACCTGATACTCAACGAGTTATTTACGATTGTCCAGCACGTACAGACAGTAAAAAGGTAGCGCGCCTCATTGCCTTGGTTGACGTGGTGATTATCCCGGTTATGCCGAGCGCGATTGATATGCGGGTTGCTGCGTCTTTTATTGCTGATATTGTTGGCAAAGTCAAAGCGACCAACTCGACTGCGATTATGGGTGTGGTGGCGAATAGAACACAGAAAAACTATCACTCTTACAGTGCGCTAATCGATTTTTTAAAAGCGCTGGATATCCCGTTTGTAGGGGCTTTACGCAATTCACAAAATTACGTCAAGGCGGCCGACAGCGGAGTAGGTATTTTCGAAATGTCCATGTCTGAGACACAAGCTGACATGAAAGAGTGGAAGCCTCTTATCGCTTGGGTTGAAGGTAAGCGAGTATTGAAGTAACACTAACAGCGAAGGATGCCACGCACTAGCTGATCCGCTAAACAGCCGGTGCAATGATGTCTGTAAGGTTGCTGTTCTGAATAGATGTTTCTCGACGTGGCTAATTGCCTGAGAAAACGATGAGTAGTTTGACCAATGAACCAATCAAGTGTAATCAGTTTAATACCACTTATCGCCTTTTTAACGCTATTTATATTGCAGGCTCTGGCCCCGCGTCGTGAACTTGCTAAAAGCGGTTGGCGGCGCATACAGCATAATTTCTTTTTGTTTTTAGCGAATACCGTTTGCATGCGCTTGCTGGTTCCTTTGAGTTTAGTCGGGGTTGCAAATTGGGTGGCTAGCGAAAACCTCGGTTTACTGAATTTGTTCGAAATTCCGTTATCGATCAGCGTACTTGTTTGTGTCGTGTTACTCGATTTCGCGATTTATTGGCAGCATGTTGCGACTCATAAATTCCCAATTCTTTGGCGTTTTCACAAAGTGCATCATGCCGACACAGATATGGATGTGACCACTGCTATTCGCTTTCACCCGTTGGAGCTGCTGTTGTCGCTTGGTTACAAAGTGATATTAGTGGTGATGATCGGCGTGCCAGTGTTGGCGGTGATTGTTTTCGAGTTACTTTTGTTTGTTAGTCCGGCGTTTAACCATAGTAATTTGCGACTGCCCACTTGGTTGGACGCGAGCTTGCGTTTAGTTATTGCGACGCCTGATGTGCACCGCGCACACCATTCTATTATCGTAGCCGAACAGAATACCAATTATGGTTTTTTCATTATTTGGTGGGACAAGCTGTTTGATACTTATACTGCTAATCCAAAAAACGCGCATGAATCGATGCCTATTGGCCTAGAAAACAGCACCGATCAGTGTGACCGTGTTGATCAAATGTTACTCGCGCCGTTTAAATAAAATACCTATAGAGATTTTTATTATGCTTTTTCCTAAAACTGCCATCCGTATTGCCCTACTCGCGAGCTTATTGTTAGGTCTGCAAGGCTGCGCCACCGACCCAGTTACCGGTCGGACTGGTTTCGCGATGTCTGAAAATTGGGAGATCAATGCCGGTAAGAAATATCACCAAGAGATCTTAAAGCAATACCAAGTCTATGATGACCCAGAATTGCAGCGCTATTTGAATGATATTGGTCAGCGTATGGCAAAGAAGAGTCATAGGCCTGATTTACCGTTCACGTTTACGTTGCTTGATAGCCCTGACGTAAATGCGTTCGCATTGCCCGGCGGCTTTGTTTACATAACACGCGGTATCATGGCTTATATGAATAAAGAGTCCCATCTTGCCGGTGTTGTTGGGCACGAAATTGGACACGTAACCGGTCGTCATGGTGCCGAGCGTGCTGCACAACAGCAGTTAGCGACCGTCGCATCGGCGGCCGTAGCGGTGGGAACCGGCAGCGGCGAATTGCTGCAAGCGTCGCAAATGCTCGGAGGCGCGCTAATGAGTGGTTACGGCCGCAAGCAAGAACTTGAGTCTGATCGCCTTGGCGCTGAGTATATTGCCCAGAATAACTACGCCCCAGATGACATGATCGAAGTGATTGGACTATTGAAAAACCAAGAATTATTCGGGCGCGAGAAAGCCCGAGCCGAAGGACGAGAGTATCAAGGTTATCATGGCTTATTTTCTACTCACCCTAAAAATGATACGCGTTTGCAAGGCGTTATAAAAGCAGCAGAAAAATTCCGCGATACCTCAAAACCGGTGCCCGATGATGGTCGCTTTTTGCGCCTAACAAACGGTATGGCGTTTGGTGAAAGTGAGAGCCAAGGTATTACTCGCGGCAATAAGTTCTATCATAAGGACTTAAACTTATATGTTGAGTTCCCCGAAGGCTGGCGTGTCCAAAACAGTACCTCGGTGCTCGGCGCGATATCGCCAGACGGCTCGCAGCTTATTAAAATGGAAATGGACCAAGTTGCACCACCGGTAGATGCCCCAAGGTATTTGAGTGCTAAATATCAAGGTTTTGTCCAAGGGCCGCGAGTGGATACGTCCGAAGATCAAGCTGTCTCAGGCACACGTACCGTGCGCGACCCTAAATCTGGACGTGAACAACGGTCTCGAATTAGTATGGTTACGCGCGGTAATCAGGCTTTTATTATCACCGGCTTAGGTAAGTCAGAACTGCCCAGTCAAACTTTTTTTGATACCACCAAGAGTGTGCGAAAGTTACGGCCGAACGAATTGAAGTTAGCAGAAGGTCGAAATATTAGGCTAGTAACCGCCAAGCGCGGCGACACTATTGCCTCGCTTGCACGCCAGTCGAATTTAGACAGCTACGCTGAAGCACAGATTCGTTTAATTAATGACCTTTATCCAAGCGGCGAACCCACGCCCGGGCAGTTGATTAAAATTGTTGAGTAGTTTGTCGACCAACTCGTTTGCGTAAAGGTTTTTTTGTGAGCGCAAGACCGATTTGCGCGCGCGTTACCGGGCCTTGGTTTTGCTTTCTGAGTAGATAACTGACTGCACCTTCCCGACGACTGCACTCTCTGAGACGAAGCCCCACAGACGACTGTCGGCACTATTGTCTCTATTATCTCCAAGTACGAATAAATAGCCTTGGGGCACTTGCCAACGTTGTTCGGGACGAGGTGCACGCCGGTAGGTGTGTTCGGTGAAGTCCTCGGTAAGCGGGTCGCCATTAAGAATCACTTGATGATTTTTGATGGTTATAGAGTCTCCTCCAATACCAACGACACGCTTGAGGTAAGTTTGTTTTGGGTTAGGTGGAAACCGAAAAGCGATAATATCGCCGCGCTGTGGCGATGAGGACGCATAAGCAAACGTTTTGATCAATAGATAGTCGCCGCTGCGGACTGTTGGCACCATCGAGCCCGCCGTCGCACGCATCAGAGTGTGACCAAAAATTCGCGCTCTGGGGTCGTAGGTCGCGGTTCCACTAGGGTTTATGAGGTACACCGCTAAACCTAAAATTATGGTGCTCGCGAATACGGCTCTTACTATTGTTTGCTTGCTCACTTTCATGTTGGTACCTCTTGGTTCCACGACCTCGTTTCAACGTCTTTGTTTTGCCGCGCGTGCTGGAAACTAGGGCCTAAATGGGCTATTGTAAAGATGTATGACAAAAGTGAGTCGCACTCGATAGCGAGCGTTGCAAAGGCTCAAGAATAAACAGGGTTGATCGTAATCAGACGGCGCTTCGTAGTGAGCCGCTAGAATAATTAGTGTAGTAGGGTATTCGAGAATTATGACAACTTTTGAGAAGTTTTGGGTTTTTTTAAGCCCTATAAAAGTGCTGGTTAAGGCAGTTTTCTTTTGTTTTTTTGCCATTAGCGCAATAGTGGCAACGCACAGCGTCGCTCAGGAAGGCTCAGCCACACTTTTAATAGAGGTGCATTCTGATACCTCTGCTAATCGCGGCAAGAACTATAAAATTACTCACTATGCTGATGAAAATTGTGCAAAACGGGGCAAGAGCGATAAAGTTTTCGAGAAAAAATACGCCAAGCAGAAGCATGTCTTTGAGCGCCTACCGCTTGAAACTGGCTCTAATTTCGTATTTCAAATAGCCTACAATGAGAAGCGACGAGAGGGTACTCGCGCCTGTACGGTTATGGCCGATTTTGCGCCCGAAGCCGGCCACACCTATAAAGCGCTCTATACGGTGATTGAAGAGGTTATTGGTTGTGAACTAAAAATCTATGATATCAGTGGTTCTGGAGATGCTGGCCTGGGGTCCGCAGAATCTGCTAGCACGCTAATTGAAGTGGCATACAGTAAGCCTGAATTCGCGTGCAAAAAGGTGGGTAAAAAAGGGTTTAAGAACGGTACACCGGTTTATTCCTATAAAAATCGTTTAGACTAAATGTCTGCTGAATACTGAGTATTCTGTCCATTAATTTACATTATTGGAAAAGTTGGTTAGCATAAGCGCCCGATTTTGATTTCACTCTTAGAATTTTTTTACCAACTCCGTGACAGGCTTCCTAAGGTCGCTCCGTACCGTTTTTGTGTAAAGGTCTGGGTTGTCGACTCGTTATATTTTAACTAAATTGGTGTTCTTGCTGGCTGGTTTCCAGCCTACTAGATTTTAGTTTTATGCCGCTAACATGCTCGAATACTTAGGTTATACACTCAAGAGTTATAACTCAGGCGCTTCCGCCAATTTCAGACCAGACTACTGGTGCGCTACGAATACTAAGTAGCATGCTCGACAATAATGTATATACAAACCCCCAATCATGATTGGTCTGCACTTCGGTCACCAATGACACAAGCGTTGCGCGTATTTAATTGGTTAATAGCTGGGCCGCTATGCTTATTAGTGGCCTCGCCCAGCGTGGCTCAGAGTCAGGCCTCCGCGAGCCTCACCATTGAAGTGATCGCCGAATCAGTAGCGCCGCGCGGAACCAAATATAAGATCACTCAATACGCAAACGAGCAATGTGCTAAGCGCGGTAAAACCGATCGCTTGTTGAGAAAGCGAAGCGTTAAGGGGCGCCATGTATTTCAGGCCCTAGATGTGGACACCAGCAAAAATTTCATCTTTCAAGTGATGTTTGAGCAAAAGAAGCTTCGACAGCTAAAAAGTTGTTCGTCGATCGCAAACGTTGGCTTAGAGGCTGGGCGTGATTACAAAGCGGTCTATACGGTCAGTGGAGAAGTGCTTGGCTGCAGTTTGAAAGTGTACGACTTCACCGATACTCAGACTGCAACCGAGATCGTAAACAGCGGTGATGAGGTCGGCCCTGAGTCTCTAAACTCTATGCCTATTGAAGTGAATTATGATGCGCCTGAATTCACGTGTTTGAAGATAAACAAACCCGGGTTTAAGAATAATGTGCCAGTGCATTCGGCACTCGACCTAGAATTATAGTAGGGCCTGGTTTCTGTTTACTGGGCTGCTTGCCTACTCTTATCGTACCTCAAATAACTGATCTGATAGACGCTAACTCAGTCCATTCACTAACTGTATCGAGTTTGCTGATATCGGTGGTTTCACCTCTCGGGGCAAACGGCTAGCTAAAACGATCGTGCCACCTCTTTGTTATTTCGAATAATTGATCTAGACCTTCGGTTAGAGCCGCTGGCCCCGGCTGAAGAATCACTGCGGATTTTATTTCGTAAACTTCTTTGTTTATCACCGCTGGAACATTTGCCCATCCTTCGCGTTCTCCTACCTTATGCGGATGAAAGCGCTTTCCACACCATGAGCCGATGACAATGTCCGGCGTTCGTTCTACGACCTCGAGTGGATCGGCAATGATTCTTTCTTTACCGCCTTGATGCTTTGCGTTCTCAGCATAGCAGTCAATGCCGCCAGCGATTTCTATAAGCTCGCTGACCCACCCGATCCCACTTATAATCGGGTCGTACCATTCTTCGAAGAATACCTTTGGCCGTACTTTCCAGGTCGATGTTTCATCCTTGATCGCCTCAATTCTTGCTTCGTATGAGGCGGCAAGAGCATCCGCTTTATCAGACGCGTCAACTAATCTTCCAACTGTGCGAATCATTCGCAGAATTCCGTGAACCGTCCTATGGTTAAAAATATAGACCTCGATTCCATGTTTTATCAGCTCGGCGGCGATGTCGGCTTGGAGGTCTGAAAAGCCTAAAACCAAGTCAGGCTCTAAATCGAGTATTTTAGGTATTTTGGCGCTGATAAATGCAGACACTTTCGGCTTCTCTTTTCTGGCTTGTGGCGGTCGAACGGTAAAACCAGAAATCCCTGCAATGCGCTCTTGCTCCCCGAGTAAGTAGAGCGTTTCAACTGTTTCTTCTGTCATGCAGATGATGCGTTTTGGCCAGTTCATAGATGGGGAGGTATCATTGTGATTTAACTTTATTGTAGCTTAGAGGTACTAGCTTAATTAGAAATAGTTATTGAGCTTTTTTGGCGAGCAAAGTGTTTAGTAATTATTGCGCAAGAAAGATACTGCCAGACAAAACGAAAAGCAATTTTTTCATTGATCTAGAATTGATATCGGCATGCTGATTTAAAGCTTTTAGTGGTATTCCAAGCATGTTTATAATGTTCTCATGAACTCCAGACTAGAAGAATTTCTGCACCAGGGTAGAGCCGCAAGTAGTGTGGATAAACTATTTTCTTTGTATTCCAAATTGCTTGATGGGTATGGGTTTGATCAACTAACGTATGCAATCACCAGTGGCCATAACGAATTTGCGACTGATGCCGAGCTTGGGCTCGTTAGTCACAATATGCTTAATGGCTGGGTTGAGCATTATCGTGAGAATGCCTATTTAGAAGTTGATAAAACAACACATTTATTAAGAGCCAATCAGGGTATCTATAAATGGGGAAATATCGAGAAAAGAGATGATCTATCGTCTGTTCAAAAAAGAATATTTCTAGAAGCGCAGGAAGCGAAAATGTACAGCGGTGCGTCTATATCTATTCACGGGCCAGCGGGAATTAAAGGCGTAACGATCGCTTCGTCTAGCCAAGCGTCAGACTCACCGAGAGCGCAAGATTTCGATATAATGAACGTCGCCTCTTATCATTTTCACTTGTGCTTTTTATCGTTGGTGCAATCGAACCAAGTTACCCAAACGGTGTCTTTAACGCTTAGAGAGCGAGAAGTGTTGAAATGGGTCTCCACGGGTATAGGGCGCCAAGAGATCGCTGATAAGTTAGATGCGTCCATACACACCATTGACTTTCATTCGAGAAATATACTTAAGAAAATGGATGCCAAAAACATGGCAGCAGCTCTTGTAACCGCACTTAAGCAAGGTTTATTAACCTTATAGCACTTTTGATAGAAAAAGGTATTCCTGTGCCTTTTAGCTTAGCTTTTCTCCAAAGCTAACAACACAGATGGTTGATCGGCCGAGCACTATAAAGGCCACCGCCCTAGCCATTATTTATCTATACGATTTTCTTTACGCGTTTTCTTTGAATACCTACGGATATACGTAGTTGTGGTCGCGTGACTGATTTCATAAGCTAAACCCCTGCTTAATTGCCATAGGTCGATGTGCAATAAGAAGCAAAATGCCCCCGAATCAACCGCCTGAATTTTAATCGTTAAATACATCGGTTTATCGCCCGCAACAAATACTGTGTTTGAGACGAAATGCATTATTCCCTTTTTCGTTTCTAACAGGATATTTTTTTACTTAAAAACTATGAACAGTTCTTATTCGTTTAAAAAAAGGCTCATCGCAATTAGTGTACTTCAAGCGCTGTCGGTTAACGCTGCTACAGCAGCAACCGTTACGGTAGATAATGGTGGCGATGCGGGCGTTGGGTGTACCTTACGTGAGGCCGTATTACTAGTCAGCTCTATAGGTACGAACCCCAATACGCAAGGGTGTGTGGCTAATGGCACGTTAGGAGACAACGATATAATCGAATTTAGTGTGCCAAGCATTAGCGGTATTGATGCCCCACACATACAAATCACTCAAGACGTGTCGATAAACCCTGGGGGTGAGCCGGTGTCCATCACCGGGTTGGGCAACGATGGGATATTCAATGTAATTCTATCAACGGTTTCGATCGACAATCTGACTATTTCGGGCGGCAGCACGGGTGACACTGATACTAACCCTAATTCCCATGAGGGAGGGGCTGGTATTAGCGTGGCTTACGCGGATTTGACCGTCACAAATAGCACAATATCAGGCAATACGGCCTTGGATGATGGAGGTGGTATTTTTATTGCTGGCGAGTCTAATGTAAGATTGGTTGACAGTAGTGTGTCGGGCAATACAGCAGGCGACAACGGCGGGGGGATTTTTGTTGTCAGTAGCAAAGCCACACTGTCTATCGAGAACAGCTCCATCACTGGTAACAGCGCACAGGGCTTAGGAACAAATAGGCTTGCCACCGGTAATGGTGGTGGGCTTCATGGGCAAGGCCGTGCCACAATATTGGCTACCAATAGCGTGATATCTGGTAACAGCGCTGAACAGGAAGGCGGCGGGATTTGGTCAAGTAATGGTTCGCTGTCACTCAGTGACACGACGGTGTCGGATAATACATCAAGCTACCGAGGCGGCGGCATTGCTGCGAGAAATGCAGACGACGTATCTCGATTTACGATTGATAAAAGCTCGGTGATTTCTGGCAATCAATCAGGTGGTAATGGCGGCGGTATCTTTACATCCGGCGGTCTAATAATGACCAACAGCCAAGTGATCAACAATATCTCTCGAAGTAGCAGTTTTGGTGCTAGTGGCGGTGGTGGTGGCATTTGGTCAACCGGGCCCTTAACCTTGCGCGAAAGTGCAGTATCAAGCAATAGTGCGGGTCTTGGGGGCGGCGGCATTTTTTCCGATTCTCGTAATGACGTTGTTTATATTAAAGACAGCACCATCGCTAATAATGTATCAGACGGCCGAACAGGCGGAATTGCTGTAACTAGCATAGCTAGGCATACCTTCGATAATGTTCAAATCTTAGATAATCGTGCCATGGAAAGAGCTGGTGGGGTTTATTTTAGGGGCGGGGGCGGGGGCGGGAGTGAAAACACCTTTCTCACGATCAATGATAGTACTATTTCAGGCAATAGTTCTGGTGAGGAAGGTGGTGGGATAAACGTAAGGTACTCCCCCGTACATCTAGAGCTCAATCGAACAACATTATCAGGTAATAGTGCAACGTCGGGCGGCGGTATTTACGCCAACGGAGGTTCACAAGTACTATCGCTTAATGACAGTGCTGTAACTGGTAATGTGAGTAGTGTCGGTGATGGTGGTGGCATAAATGCTTACAGCTTGGTCAGCGTATTTCTTAATAATAGTACGATCTCAGGGAATAGTGCAGCAGAGAGTGGTGGCGGATTAAGGGCCTTCTTCAGAAATGAGGTGTCTATTGTGAATAGTACTCTGGCTGATAATAGCGCACAAGTTTGGGGTGGTAATCTTGCTATGAGGGAACCTACGTTCTCACTGAGCAACAGCATTATTACGGGTGGTGAGGCGCCCATGGCGGCCGATATTATTAATACAAATAATGGTGTTAATACCTTTTTAGGGCGCAATCTGGTAGGGGATAGCCGTTCTACCACTGAGGAGTCGCTGGCTTTCTTCCCCCCTATCACACTACCAACTAGTCTTATTCTAGCCACATCCGACGGCACTCAACCTGCGGCATTGGACGATATTTTATTGCCCTTGGCCGATAATGGCGGCTCGACGCCAACTCACGCCTTAGCGATGAACAGCCCAGCTATTGATATCGGCGATAATACTATTTGTGCCGCCGAACCGATCAATAACCTGGATCAACGTGGCGAACCCCGCCCTATTGGCGAGGCCTGTGATATTGGGGCTTACGAATCGAGTGAAAGCCCCACGGCTGGCGGTAGCTCATTCTTCGTGGTGCCTCTGCCGGACGGTAAGACCGTTATTTTTGGATTGTAATCTTAGCGTTATGGGTAACAGAAGCGCAGCTTAAACGAGTCTTATAACCGTTTTTAATTGGCCTTCAGGCATTGCTTAGATAAAGATGGACAAGTTTAAAATTTAATTGTCTGTATAAAAGTAGCGGAATAAAGACGTATTAATTTGGGGAGATAACCTCTGCATGCCACAACCTGAAGCTCTCTTTTTTATGTCCATATAAATCTAGCGATTGATACCACTCTTCGAAGAGCACCTTTGGCTTAACTTTTCTGGCTTGTGAAGGTCGAACTGTAAAACCAGAAATCCCTGCAATGCGCTCATGCTCCTCGAGTAAGTAGAGCGTTTCAACTGTTTCTTCTGTCATGCAGATGATGCGCTCTGCCCAGTTCATGAGTTTGCTCGCTTTAGTAGAAATAAAATTGGTGCGCTTGGTTTGGGTGA
The DNA here is from genome assembly GCA_938048185.1 of uncultured Arenicella sp. Taxonomy (GTDB): domain Bacteria; phylum Pseudomonadota; class Gammaproteobacteria; order Arenicellales; family Arenicellaceae; genus Arenicella. The sequence goes on along the minus strand of CALIVT010000008.1, from coordinate 13,393 downwards.
TTTCGCGAGATGAGTTTCAATTGACCAATCGTCACCAAGGCTAAGAAACCAGTCTTTGATCGCTTGTGTCTCAAGTGCGCCAGCGGGGTGGCCGGGGTAACACATCAGCGACAGTGCGCCGCCACATTTGAGTAAGCCTTTCGCGCCTTCAAGTGCGCTGATGCTTGTTTCGGCATTCGTTGTAATGTTCTTGTCGCCGGTAGGCAAGTAGCCAAAGTTAAACATGATGCAATCGACGGGTTCTCTAACGAACTCCCGCATGGACTCGTGTCCAGCTAATACAAATTCAACCACACTCATCGCGTCCGCGTGCAACTTCTTTCGCGCCGCACTAATGGCGGTTTTTTGAACGTCAAATGCGTATATTTTTCTAAAGCCAAGCGCATAGAGAAACTCGGTGTCATAGCCGTTGCCGCAGGTCGCGTCAATCGCGAGCGTTTTATCCTTGTTTGTGAAGTGGTCCTGGACTAGGCGGTGCGCGTCTTCGGTTAGAGCCATTGCGTAACCTCGGGTGCTAAGGGGGTGTCACGTACAAGATGGTTAGATAAATTGATCGCGTTCAGAGGAATGGTTAAACACCCTTTGCTGCCAAAGCCGTTGAAACAGTATGCATTTTTTAAGCTTGAAATTGGGCCAATAAATGGAGTGCGAAACTTAGTGGTGGGGCGTATGCCGACTTCGTGTTTGGTCACTGAACCATTAATTCGCGTCGCGTGCTCTAGGCTAGTGAGCAATTTTTCTCTTAACTCGTTTGAGCAAGTCTGAGTTGTATCTCCCCACGCGTAGTTCGAACCCAGTTTGGCGTAACCGTTAGCTTGAGGAAGATACCAATTGCCCCAATTCAACATCGTGTCGTTCGCATGTTGGTTCTTAAGCGTTAGTATTTCGCCTTTAGATAATTTAAAAGGCAGGTCGTTCAACCACGGGTTGTTTATTGCTTGGTAGCCTTCGCAGAATATGACCTTTCTTGCTTTTACGCCCTTAATGCTAATTCTATTATGCTCGAATGATAGGGTTTGGTAGTTAAGAGCTTGCTCGCGATACGCATTAATACTTTGGAGCCACGTTTTGGTTTCTTTCAATAACCGGCTAGTATCCACGACTGCTGTCTGCATTACCGTAGCGACGCCGTGTTCAGTTTGAACGAACTCTGACTGCTCAGCGCGCGTTAAAAACTGCTGATACGCGGGTTCACTTTGACGTTTCGCGAAATAGCTTGCTTGCCCGGCATTTTTGAGTAAGCGATGCTGTTCAATGTTGCGAAATATCGGAGACTTCATCACCTGTTCGAGTCGCCGATAGGTGTCTTTCGCACAATCGAGGTTTGCTACGAAGCCCTCAGCTAAGTTCAGCCGATGGCCAGTGATCGGGTTTATGATGCCTGCGGCGACCTGGCTTGAACTGCCGATATGCTGGTTATCAATCACCATCACTTTTTGCTCGCGTTGCAACAGTTCAAAAGCCAGCAGCGACCCCGCTAAGCCTTGCCCGATAATTAGGAAGTCAACTTCTAGTGATGGCATGGCAAATAATTGGAGGCGTTTGTGGTACTCTTTTTCTTGTGAAAAATAATTATAGACCAGCCAGTATTAGAAATTGCGGGAACCGTGCACTATGGCGAAGCATTTAATCACCGAAAGACGCTTTTTGCCGTATTTTTGTACTCAATTTTTGGGTGCTTTTAACGATAATATTTATCGTAACGCGTTTGCAATTCTGGTCACGTATTTCTTAGCCAAGAATAATCAAGATGGTGCTCTTATTATTAATGCGGCGTTGGTGGCATTTATTTTCCCGTTTTTCGTATTCGGCGCTATTGCTGGTCAATTGGCCGATAAATATGAAAAAGCAACGCTGATTCGCTACATTAAAATTGCCGAAATCGTCATCATGATATTAGGCAGTGTCGCGCTTTATTTCGAATCTGTTTACGGCATGTTAGCGATTCTGTTTGCGCTTGGTTCACAATCGGCGTTCTTTGGGCCAATTAAATACAGTATATTGCCCCAGCATGTCAGCAACGACGAATTGCTGAATGCCAACGCCTACGTGGAAGCAGGTACATTTATTGCGATCCTGCTCGGAACCATATTAGGTGGGGCGCTTGGCAGCCCTGATTATCAATACACGTTGATGGTAACCATTATTGGCTTTGCCGTTTTAGGATGGTTTACCTCACGGTCTATTCCTAGTGCACCAGCGGCTGCGCCGGAACTGGTTGTCTCGTTTAATATCTGGCGCAGCACCCAGCGCATCGTCAGCCAAACACGCAAAAACAAACCCGTGTTCATGAGTATATTGGCGAACTCGTGGTTCTGGTTTTTTGGCGCAATCGTATTGACTCAGTTTCCGCTGTTTGCGAAAAATGTATTAGCGGGTGACCGCAATGTCGCGACGCTGTTGTTAGCGACATTCTCGCTAGGGATTGGTTTGGGGTCCTATGCGTGTTCAATTTTCTCGCGCGGTCGCGTTGAAATGGGCTTGGTTCCATTTGGCGCAATTGGTATTAGCTTTTTCACTTGGCAGCTCGGGCGCACTGACATTGAGCTTGTGGACCAGCTTCGCACCTTGAGCGAAATTATTGCGGTGCCTGGTGCCTGGTGGGTGGTGGTAAACCTAACCATGATCGCGTTCAGTTCGGGGCTTTTTATCGTGCCACTGTACGCGTTCATGCAGATGTACAGTGACAAGGCTCATCGTTCACGAACGATTGCTGTTAATAATATTTTCAACGCAATTTTTATGGTGATTGCGGGCGCGATGGCGGCGGCCCTTTTAGCGCTGGACTTTAATGTTCTACAAATATTTAAGATCGCCGCGGTTTTGAATGCCATTATGGCCATTTATATTTTCTCGCAGATTCCTGAACATTTTCTGCGTTTGCTAAGTTGGCTATTGGTTCACAGCGTATACCGAGTAAAAAAGCAGGATTTAGACAAGATTCCGTCGGAAGGCCCGGCGTTGATCGTGTGTAACCACGTTAGTTTTTTCGACCCAGTTATCTTGTTAAGTGTGTTACCTCGGCCTGCTCGTTTTGTGATGTGGTATGGCTTTTACGAATTACCGGTGGTGGGCTATTTATTCAAATGGTTGAAGAGCATACCGATTGGCAACCGCCGCGAACGCCCGGAGTTAGTACAAGCCGCGTTTGATAAAGTTGCCGAAGAACTCGAGGCGGGTCATTTAGTCGTGATTTTTCCCGAGGGCGGTATTACCCGAGATGGCGAGATGAATAAATTTCAACCCGGGGTCGACGAAATCATCAAACGAACGCCAGTGCCGGTTGTGCCCTTAGCGCTTCGCGGTATGTGGGGAACTTGGTCGAGCCGCAAGCGCGGCAAAGCGCTAAGCGGCCTACCCAGTGCGTTTATGAAGCGCCTTACGGTGGTTGCGGACTCGCCGGTGGCTCCTGAGCAAGCAAGCCGTGTGGTATTACACGAAAAGGTATTGGCGCTTAGAGGGGATGAGAAATGACAAGAGGGGATGAGAAATGACAAGCGGGGATGAGAAATGACAAGTCGCTGTAATTGGTGTGAAGGCGATGAGCAATATGAACGCTATCACGACGAAGAATGGGGTGTGCCCATTCGAGACGATCGTAAATTATTCGAAATGCTTCTGCTCGAAGGCGCCCAAGCGGGTTTAAGTTGGTTGACCGTGCTGCGTAAGCGTGAACACTATCGAAAAGTGTTTGACGGGTTCGACCCAGTAAAGATAGCCAAATATTCGCAAGTAAAAAGAGAGCGTCTACTCGCTGACCCAGGCATTATTCGCAATAAGCTCAAGGTGAATGCCTTTATCGTTAACGCACAAATCTATCTTGAGATGCAGGCTAAGGCCGACGCCGGGCAAGGCCCGAGTTTTTCCGATTACCTATGGTCATTCGTTGATGGCGAGACTAAGGTTAATTCGCCCAAATCACTTAACGATGTGCCGGCGACAACACCCGAATCAGACGCAATGAGCAAGTCGTTAAAGAAGCTCGGCTTTAAATTTACCGGCAGCACAATTTGCTACGCCTTTATGCAGGCTGCGGGGTTGGTTGACGACCACGTTGAGGCTTGTTTTAGACGGCGATGATGTTCGCCACCTCAGTATTTTGTTCTATAATCAAGCTTGACCATTTAAAGGTAATTCGTTATCAAAAAGCTATCCTTCTATGTCGTCTTGATCGGCATAAATTATCTCTTTATTGAAGTCATTGCGTATGGGTTTTACCGCCTTAAATATGGCGAGTATGACGCTGGCAACTCGCAGTTAGAGCGCGTCACAACGATTAATGACATAGCCAATGGTGCGGTGTTCACGGGTACGCCTGCGGACGCTAAGGTTAACAATCACGGGCGTACTTTTTCTAAGGAAATACTGCACCCTTACTTGGGCTACATCACCGAAGGAACTCGAGTACTCGAACCTTGCGATAAGACCTCACCGGCTGCGGCTCGGAAATGTTATCAACGCATAAAGTCACCGGCTGATGCGCCATTACCTAAGCGCAGCGCCGACACGCTTAATGTTGCGCTACTGGGCGGGTCCGTGGCGGTTGGAACGGTTAATGGCTCGGTTCCGCAAGCGTATGAGCGTTTACTGGCGGGCCTTCCTGAATATAAGGGGCGACGCGTTATCGTACATGTGATGGCAGCAGGAGGGTACCGTCAACCACAACCACTAATGATGCTGAACTACTTCTACTCGCTTGGTGCCGAGTACGATATTGTTATCTCGCTTGATGGTTTTAATGATGTTGCGGTTGCCGCCTCCGAGTATAAGTGGAATAAAATCCATCCAAGCTTTCCTCGCTCTTGGAATCATCGAATAGCGAATACGATTAGCGCGGACGCGATCAACCTTCAAGCGAAAAAAATAAACTTAGAGAGCCGACATACTGGGTGGGCTAGGCTGATGAGTAAGCCTGTTTTTCGCACCAGCCCATTGTCAAATTTACTCTGGCGAATCAAGCATTCGCGTTATCAAGCGCAGAGCGCGCAATTGAGTGTCGACATTGCGGCTGCAATAGGTGAGGGTGACCAAGACGCACCGCCTTCATTTGAGAAACTTGGTCCAGATTACGATTTTTCTGACTGGTCAAACTTGGTTGAGTACACTGCTGAAATTTGGGCCAGAAGTAATCACTTGGCGCATGGCGTCGCTGAGGTGCAGGGTGCAAAGTTCTTTCACTTTATTCAGCCGAATCAATACATTGAAGGGGCAAAGCCTTTAATGAACCCTCAAGAGAGGTCGATTGCCATGGGGGCCGCAAATTCCGGTTACGGGGCATGGTATAAATTAGGCTACCCGTTTTTAAAACAGCAGCAGCGTTGGTTAGAAGAGCAAGGCGTTCACACCTCTGACCTGACCTTTCTCTATAAAGACATAGAGGGGCCTATTTATATCGATAATTGCTGCCATGTGAATTCTCAAGGTTCTTACATGATAGTGGAAGCGATTGTTGATACTATCCGCCAGTATAATCAAACTAACGAAGCTAGCACCCAGTGAGTACTCATTCAGACCAACCTAAACCGTTAGATAATCGTGTTTTTGGGCTAATATTCAGCGGCATTTTTTGTGTGATCGCGCTCTTTCCTATGCTGTTTGGGGGCGAGTATCGTCAGTGGGCCTTGATTGTTGCCGGCGCATGGGCGTTGCCCGCCCTAGTGTTTCCAGCGGTACTCGCGCCACTTAACCGCTTGTGGGCGCAATTTGGTCAGCTGATGCATAAAGTCATCAACCCGATTTTGATGGGGTTGATTTTCTTTTTGACCGTGCTGCCGACCGCAGTAATTTTAAAGCTCTTGGGTAAAGACCCAATGCGTCGTAAGTTTGATGCAAGTGCGAGCAGTTATTGGATTGAACGCGACCAAGATAGTGTGACTAAAGACAGTTTCGACAATCAATTTTAGTATCTAATTTATACAAAGCGCTGTGCGCCGCGATGTTACCCGCTATATTTACCGACTTTATCTACCTCGACCGACTATGGATTTACTTAAAGAACTCTGGCGTTTTATGAAAGCGCGCAAGAAATTTTGGCTATTGCCTATTATCGTCTTCAGTTTGTTGATTGGCGGCTTAGTTGTTTTCGCACAAGGGTCTGCGTTGGCGCCTTTTATCTATACCTTGTTCTAAGCGTTGCTAATATGATTATTTTGGGAATTTCCGCGTTCTATCACGACAGCGCGGCGGCCATTATTGATGGTGAGCATATTATTGCGGCGGCGCAAGAAGAGCGCTTTACCCGCGTTAAACATGATGCCGCCTTCCCGATTAATGCGGTTGAATATTGCGTTAAAGAAGCCGGTTTGACGATAGATCAGATCGACAATGTGGTGTTCTTTGAAAAACCGTTTATAAAGTTTGAACGCCTATTAGAAACCTACGTGAGCTTTGCACCAAGGGGCTTTATGTCTTTTAAGTCTGCGTTGCCATTGTGGGTGAAGGAGAAATTATTTCAAAAGAAAATTATTCGCGAGATGATGGCGCGCTTCCCATCGAGTGCTGGTAAGGAGATAGACTGGGACGCTAAGCTCAAGTTTTCTGAACATCATTTAAGTCATGCCGCGAGCGCGTTCTATCCCTCACCATTTGAAGAAGCGGTGGTACTCACGCTTGACGGTGTCGGCGAGTGGGTTACAACATCGGTTGCGATTGGTCGTGGCAATAAGCTTGAAATAGTAAAAGAGATTCATTTTCCCCACTCCTTGGGCTTGCTGTATTCGGCGTTTACGTATTACACGGGTTTTCGGGTGAACTCTGGTGAGTATAAGGTAATGGGGCTGGCACCGTATGGTGAGCCCAAATACACTCAGATCATTCTCGACAATTTAATCGACGTAAAGGACGATGGCTCGTACCGCTTAGATCAGACCTACTTCAATTATTGTACTGGCTTAACCATGACCAATAAGAAGTTCGACGATTTATTCGGCCGGCCAGCGCGCAAGCCTGACGAAGAAGAGCTAGAGCAATTTCACATGGACATTGCCGCGTCAGTTCAAGCTGTGACGGAAATCATTGTTCTGAAGTTAACCGAATCACTGGCCAAAGAAACGGGTATTCGTAATTTATGCTTAGCGGGCGGTGTGGCATTGAATTGTGTCGCCAATGGCAAAATTCTGCGTGCGGGTCACTTTGATAATGTCTGGATTCAACCGGCGGCAGGTGATGCGGGTGGCGCCTTAGGTGCTGCGCAAGCGGTTGCGCACTTGGTGCATGACTTGCCGCGAACGGTGAAGCCCGCGGACAATATGCGAGGCTCTTATTTAGGCTGTCAGTATGAAACGGACGAAATTAAACAGCGCTTAACGGCCATTGGCGCGGTGTTCGAAGAATATTCACAAGCACAGATGCTAAGCCAAGCTGCACAAGCCTTAGCGGATCAAAATGTAGTCGGCTGGTTTCAAGGGCGCATGGAGTTTGGCCCGCGTGCATTAGGCGGGCGCTCTATTTTGGGTGACCCGCGCTCAGAAGCGATGCAGAAAACACTAAACTTGAAAATTAAATATCGCGAATCCTTTAGACCATTCGCGCCCTCAGTTTTACGCGAAAAAGTGGACGAGTGGTTCGAGTTGAGCGGCGACAGCCCCTATATGTTGTTGGTCGATAAGGTTAAAAAAGAAAAATGCCACAGCATGAGTGCTGAACAAGAGCAACTTTTTGGTATCGACAAACTTAATATTAGTCGCTCGGATATTCCTGCTATTACGCACGTTGATTATTCGGCCCGTATTCAAACCGTGCATCAAGAGACCAATCCGCTTTATCACGGGTTGATTTCCGAGTTCGACAAAATAGGTCAATGCCCGGTGGTGGTTAACACCAGCTTCAACGTGCGCGGTGAACCCATAGTGTGTACACCTGAAGACGCCTTCAACTGTTTTATGGGTACTGAAATGGATGTGTTAGCCATTGGCAATTTGATACTAAGAAAGCCTGCACAAGACCAAAGCCTTGCAAAAGACTATAAGCACGCCTTTAAGTTGGATTAGATTTTTATTGCCTCATAGCGTCCGGTTTGGCAGGCAGCTAAAATTTCATTACAGGTTGTGTCGATCTCAGTGAGGTCGGTGCCTTTTACCACAAAGATCACGCGGTACTGACTAATCACCGAGTCTGTGTCTTGTGGGTAACTGCCGATATCGATATCGGGGTGGGCATTTTGAATTAACTCGAGCGCTGCGGCTATTTCTCCTTCGCCGACATTGGCGTGAACCGCGGCGTTATGAATTGTAACGCCGGTCTTAAGGTGTGCGATTACGCCTTCGAGCATTTGCCGCATAATGCGTGGCACCCCGGCCATCACAAACACGTTGTCGATACGGTAGCCAGGCACAATTGAGTGTTCGGTTTTAATGATTTCAGCGCCTTCGGGTGCATAGGCCATGCGTTGTGCTGCGGCGGTGAATTCTATGTTTTTGTTATCCAAGTAGCCTTTAATGATGTCGAAGACGTCTTGCTGTAAGACATTGGGGATGCCAAAGGCGGCAGCGATTGAGTCAGAGGTGATGTCGTCGTGGGTCGGCCCTATGCCGCCTGTGGTGAATACATAGTCGTACTTGGCGCGCAGCGTGTTTACGGCCGCAACGATTTCGCTCTCGATGTCCGGGATGATTCGAGTTTCACGCACTCGGATGCCTTTTACCTCCAACGTTTTGGCAATGTGTGCCAGATTTCTATCTTCGATGCTACCAGAGAGCAATTCGTTACCAATTAAGATAACGGCGGCGGAAAGCGTATTTTTCATAGTGAGGTGCGAATGCGATGTTAGGGCGTTGGCTAGTGCGGTTTTTTAAGCGTTTCGCTCAGTCTATAGATTGTTTCATAAGTGTAGCGTGCAGCGTCACTATTTTACACAGTTCGCCTTAGTGCTGAGTAGACAACGGCAGGTTAAATACGCGCTGAGCGTTGCCCGATGTGGTTTGTGCCACCTCGTCTCTATCAACCCCTTTTATGTTAGCGAGTGCGGTCTGCACAAATGGTAAATATTCTGGGCTGTTGCGTTCGCCCCGATGCTGTTCTGGAGCCATGTCTGGCGCATCAGTTTCTAACACAATAGACGACAGTGGAATTTTCTTTGCAAGTGTTTTCAACTTAGCGGACCGGTCAAAGGTCAACATGCCTCCAAACCCGAGTAAAAACCCGAGCTCTATGTATTTCTCAGCTTGCTGAATGCTGCCGTTAAACGCGTGAATAATGCCGCCGACGGGTTGTATTTGCGCCAACAGCGCTAGGCATTCGTCATGCGCTTTGCGGTTGTGAATAATCACGGGTAAGCCGTGCTGCTTTGCTATAATCAACTGCTTAGTGAAGAACGCATTTTGCTTGTCTTTGTCGAGCTGCTTGCGATAGTAGTCTAAGCCAATTTCGCCCACCGCGATGACAGGGTGTTGGCTTAATTGCTCGTCCAGTTGAACTAAATGCTGCGGCTGATGCTGGTCAATAAATATTGGGTGTAAACCCAGCGCTAAATGCAGTTGCGCATGATTTTCACAAATGGCGATTGTTCTAGCAAAGGTCTGCGCAGTGACAGCGGGCACGATAATGTTGTGCACACCGTTTTTCTCGCAGTTGTCGAGCACCGCTGTGCGATCATGGTCAAACGCTTCGAAGTCTAAATGACAATGTGTGTCTATCATCTATTAATAGTAACGTATTTTAATGCCTTGCAAACATGAGTCGGAATGTGAACGAAACCAGCAAAATGATTGATCCGCACCCTACAGGGTTAGAGCCTGCGGATTTGGCCCGGCGTTTTGGAGGTATTGCTAGGCTCTATGGCGACGCCGGTTTGGCACGCTTAGCAAAATCGCATGTGTGCGTTATTGGCATTGGCGGTGTCGGCTCGTGGGTGGCTGAGAGCCTGGCGCGCAGTGCGATAGGCGCGATTACCTTGATTGATATGGATATGGTTGCGGAATCCAATATAAACAGGCAATTGGTTGCCGCGTCAGACACAATTGGTCGTGATAAAGCCTTGGTTATGCACGAGCGTATTACGCAGATCAACCCAAACTGTACGGTAACGGTAATTGATGAGTTTATTAGTGCGAGCAATATGAGCCAACTCATCGCGTCAAATGTTGACTACGTTATTGATTGCATTGATGATTTCAGAACCAAAGCCGCGCTGATACATTACTGTCGGCAAGCCAAGATTAAGATCTTAACGGTTGGCGGTGCAGGTGGGCAAGTCGACCCCAGTAAGATTAAACAATGTGACTTAAGTCGTACTCAGCAAGATGTGCTGCTCGCCAGAACGCGTAAGCTGTTACGTCAAGACTACGGCTTTGCTCGAAATGTAAAACGCAGTTTTGGTGTGCCATGTGTGTATTCCGACGAGCAACTGGTTTACCCTGATGGCGCTGGCGGTGTCACGCCACAACGCCCGGTCTCTGATGGCAATGACCGGGCTAGCAACGCGTTAAATTGCGCTGGCGGTATGGGGTCAATCACCCATGTTACCGGCAGCTTCGCCTTTGTTGCCGCAGGCTTTGTACTAACCCAACTCGCTCATGCTCGCTAATTCAACCGCTATACCTCAAGCCGACATTGTGTTGGCGACCTTAAACGCACGCTATATCCACAGCGCGTTCGGCCTGCGCTATTTGAAAGCGAATCTTGGTGACTATGCTGAGCGCTGTGAAATTCAAGAGTTCACCTTAGAGTCTCGTCCCGAAGATGTCGTTGAGAACATTCTAAGCAGTCAGCCGAACGTGGTTGGCTTTGGTGTGTACATTTGGAACAGCGTTCAAACCGAACGGGTGGTGGCGCTGCTTAAAGCCGTCGCGCCTGAGCTTGTGGTGGTGCTTGGTGGCCCTGAAGTTAGTTATGAGAATACTGATCAGAAGATAGTTAAATTGGCCGACTATGTGATTACTGGTTGGGGCGAGACCAGTTTTAGGGAACTGCTGTCTGGTTTGGATGAAAAGCAAGCACCTGACGATAAGATCATTACAGGAATTCAGCCTAAGCTAGAACATATTGCGATGCCGTATCACCTTTATAGCGATGACGATATTCGCAATAGAGTGTTGTATGTAGAAGCGTCGCGGGGCTGCCCCTTTAAATGTGAGTTCTGCTTATCGGCTTTGGACAAAACAGCCTGGCCTTTTGATTTAGATAAATTCCTTGAACAAATGGATATTTTGCATGCGCGCGGCGCGCGGCATTTTAAGTTCGTTGATCGTACCTTTAATTTAAAGATTAAGAATAGCCTGCGCATTCTTGAATTCTTCCTTGAACGCATGAGTGACGACTTGTTCTTGCATTTCGAGGTGGTGCCAGACCACTTGCCTGAGGCCTTGAAGGAGATGATTGTTAAATTTCCCGCAGGCAGTCTGCAGTTTGAAATTGGCATTCAAACCTTTAATCCCGAGGTGCAAGCACGTATTAGCCGGCGACAAGATAACCAGCAGGCAAAGACAAACCTGACATGGATCCGTGAGAATACGCAGGCCTATATTCACGCTGATCTAATCTTTGGCCTGCCTGGTGAGAGCCTAGAGAGCTTTGCGAGTAGTTTTAACCAACTATACGCACTCAACCCACATGAGGTTCAGGTGGGCATTTTAAAGCGTTTAAAGGGTTCGCCAATTATTCGACATACTGAACAGCATCAGCTGGTTTTTAACCCTAATCCGCCGTTTAGCATCTTAAGCAGTGACACGGTCAACTATTCGAATGTCCAGTTTGTAAATCGCTTCGCACGGTATTGGGATTTAATCGGTAACTCAGGCCGCTTCAAGGCGAGCCTAATACTATTATTGTCTGACGCACCGTTTGAACGTTTTTCTCAATTTGTTGAGGCACTGTATATAAAAACGGGTCAGACTCATAAGATATCACTATTACGGTTGTACGATTTGGTGTTTGATATCGGCATTGCGGTGCTCGCGATTGAGCCTGAAATGTTAACGGCCGCGATCAAACAAGATTTCTCAAGGTCGGGCTTAAAGTCTATTCCTAAGTGCTTGAGCGTGCCACAACAGCCTGTTAACCATCATAAAGCTAAGAAAGCTCATAATTCTCGTCAGTCACGCCACTAGTTTTCGCAAACCGTAAATTGTCATGGCATTGACACGAATTGCACGGTGTTGTCACTAATTGTCATAAAAAATAAGTTTTTTATATCAATGATTTACGTTCGTTTTTTGTTGATTGTAAAAGAATTAAAAACGAGTTGTGTGACTGGCTGGCTATGGGGTTAAATACATTTCAAGGCAACACAAGATCTCTGTTAGCCTTAAGTGAGTAGAGTAGGGTCCAAAGCTTAAGGTGTTGTGGTGGGGTATAGCCTAACCGATGTATTTTACCCATTTAATACACGGTTAGGCCTTTTCCAAGGAGCCTTGAAATTTTTTATAGCCTTAAGTGAATAGAGTAGGGTCTAGAGCTTGAGGTCGAATGGTAGGGATAAATGTCTAATGCCGAGTTACCTTTATACCCATTTTGGTAACTCGGTTTAGGCGCTTCTCAGTATCTTCCTTTGAAAACCTCTCTTCTAGTTTTCAGAAACCCACTTTCTAGTCATTCAATCATTTAATTTCGTCAACGCTGCGGGCATAATCCGTCTCGACTTTAAATCGCATGCGAGGATTAAATTCACCGTGGCCCGCTACGGTATAGATTTTAGTGTGTAAAAATATACCTCGCTGCTTGCGGTGAGTACTTTCATTTTCGAGATAAACCATGATTAAATTAAATTCCGTTGTCACCATGCACTACGAGCTAAAAGACGCCAGCGGCGAAGTTCTAGACTCTTCCAAAGGCCAAGACCCGCTAGTGTATCTGCACGGCGCCGGTAATATCATTGTTGGTCTGGAAGAGCAGCTACTCGGTAAGACCGTTGGCGATACGGTAGACGCAGTGGTCGCACCTGAAAAGGGCTATGGCATGCCAGTTGACGCATTGGTTCAAACCGTTCCCAAAGAAGCATTTGGTGAAGAAATCGACAAAGTGGAAGTTGGCATGCGCTTTCAAGCCGAAACCGAGCAAGGCCCAGTGCCGGTCGTGGTTACCGGCATGGACGACACCACCGTTACCGTTGATGGCAATCATCCCCTAGCGGGCAAGGAATTACACTTTCACGTCAGCATTGCCGAGATTCGCGACGCCACGGCGGAAGAGGTTGAGCATAAACATGTGCACGGCCCAGGTGGTCACCAACACTAAAATTTTGTTTTTGGCGGCCGCTGTTGATCGCTGAGCGTCGTTAAAAACGTGCTCGGTGCTCACGTACGCTCCGCGCCTATAGGCGTTTGGTCTAGCCAGAAGTTAGGCCAAAAGCGCCTGATAAACTTTGTCTAGTTGGCTCTGGGTGACGCCCCAGCTGTAATGTTCCTTAAAATGAGCGAAGTTCCTTTCGGCCATTTGCGCTCTGAGTTCAGTCTTCTCG
>CALIVT010000007.1 GCA_938048185.1 uncultured Arenicella sp. | reverse complement strand
CACGGGGTTTAGAACCAAGTAACGCGATAGTTCTAAGAGATAACTTTCTTTGTCAACGTGAATCGCTTTATAGCGACCCTGAAAACAATGACCTACGCGGTTATGAGCGCGGTTAAACTTCTGAGTATAAATACCATTAAGCTGTCGCATTCCTCGCGACAGGTTCGCATCAGGTGTCTCAATTACTAAATGATAGTGATTATCCATTAAGCAGTACGCATGACACACCCAGTTGCAGGTTTCACACACATCCCCTAAAACCTCTAGAAACGCCAACCGGTCACCAGAGCTCTCGTAAATTTTCTCTTGCCGGTCTCCCCTCGCCGTTACATGGTAAAGCGCGCCCGCGAATTCCAACCTTAATGGTCTCGCCATTAGAAACCTCCTAATACTCTATCTAGAGCCAAAATAGCACCAATTATCTCGAAAGGCAAAAGGCAAGACCTGACCCCTTTACTCTTTTTCTTTCTTTACTTTCCTAATCAAAATGGTTGACTATTTAATTTAACATAATGGTGATTCTACGTAGTATTTGGCTTGGGCGCACGGCTCAAGGCTCGCCATAAAGTTGTGCGATCAATTCCGAATGAGTGCGCCACATTGGCCATATTCTCACCATTATCGATCAATTTAGCTGCGTGCTTGATCTGTGATGCAGTTAAAGATCGTGGACGGCCAAGGCGTACACCACGCGATTTTGCGGCTTGTAATCCTGCTTGCGTCCGCTCAGTTATCAATGATCGTTCAAACTCTGCCAGGGCGCCCATCATGTGAAATATAAGACGACCGCCAGCGGTGCTTGTATCGATACTTTCTGAAAGTGATTTAAACGCCACACCCTGACATTCTAGGCGGTTCATTATCTCGATCAAATGAGACAATGAACGCCCTAGCCTGTCTAATCTAGACACGATCAATGTATCTCCTTTCTTGAGTCTCTTTAATAAAGTCTCAAGTCGTGGTCGCTTCTCTGCTGCGCCAGATACCTTATCCGTAATTATTTCTTCACAACCTACAGAATTGAGCGCATCTCGTTGGGAGTCTGTGTTTTGCTCTGCTGTAGATACTCTTGCGTAACCGTAAATCATTCAAGTATTTTGCAACAAATTTTTGCAACATGTAAGCCTTTGACTTATATGATTAGATTTAAAGTTGCATAAATGACCCTTTATGCAACAATTGACTGGAATATAGAAATGCTAAGAAACCTATGAAATACATACTATTTACGCTCGGTGCTTTAACGATGATCGTTGAATTTTCAATTCCACGTTTGATAGCCCCGGCTTATGGAAACACACTCTTTTCATGGACTGCGATTATCAGCGTAGTACTCGTATCAATGACGGTTGGATACTATTTTGGGGGGCGAATTTCTGAGAGGAAAGATACACCTCGTTTAATAATCATCTTCGGTCTGAGTTCTGCTATTTGGACAATACTGATCGCGCTGGCTGGTAGTCGTATCGTTGAAGCTTTATCAGGCCTTAACTTAATTATTGGGCCTTTAGTTACATCGGTTCTGTTTGCCCTTATCCCTACGTTTTTAAATGCGGCTGTGGTGCCTATGGCAGTATCTACATATAGCGAATCATCCGGAGCAGCATCGGGGAAATGCTTTTCTGTGTCTACAATAGGAAGTATTACAGGCGTTATATTGACTGGCTATGTGCTGTTACCGCTTCTGGGAATAAGCGGCACTCTGTTAACGGGTAGTGCTTTATTTTTTATCGCCCTAATTCTGTACCGCCCAAAGATGTTGGGGTTAGGAGGGCTGGTAACTACTCTACTAATTGGCTGGCTTACTGGTGGAAAATTGCAAAATGAAAACCATTTAGTCGATTACAGTAATGGCTACCATCGTATTAAAATTACGGAGACCGAAGCTCGCGGCCAAGTGTCTCGTTATATTTACCTAGACAGTACGTTGGAAGGTATTTCAACAGTAGGTAGTGTTACATCATATTTACCAGGCGTGACTAAGTTAGCCAAAGATGTTGAGGAATTGGATTCTGTTTTAGTCATTGGTGGTGGTGCATTCTCAACGCCTCGATACTTCAAAAAGATATTTCCTAACGCTGAGGTTGATGTGATCGAGCTAGACCCTGATGTTGTGAAGTACGGTTATGAGTATATGGAGCTAGACGACTCAGTTAATGTATATACTGGCGATGGTCGTAATGTTCTTCGCTCTTTAGACAAAAAATATGATCTGATTTTTAATGATGCTTTCAGAGGATATAAAAATATCCCCTCTCACATGACCACGGTTGAGTTCAATAAGTTGGTTAAGAGCAAATTATCTGATCGCGGAATGTATGCAATTAACGTGAGGGGCTACCCTTCTGAGTCATATTTGGCGGCCAGTCTCTTAAAGACATTGAAGCATGATTTTCAATACCTAGTCGAAACTGGCCAGAATGCAAGCAATACGATCACTGTAGCTGCTAATCAAGCCCCTATGTTTGGCACTTCGTTGGCTGGCGATTTTGATGAAGGAATGTTACTCACTGACAATCGTGCACCTACCGAAATGTTAGTAATGGCTGATGTAATTAGAAAAAAGGTAGGGTTCTGACCTATTCAGGTTCTGGGATAGGAGTGGTTTCATCATTCAAAATAAGGTCGATGATTGGCACCAAAGTGATTCTAGGTAATTCATCTAAAATATTTTCACTCCAGTAAATCTTAGCGTCCTCAGTTCCAACGTAGAAGTCATTATCCAGGAAACATTTCTATGTATCAGAATATATCAGCTCTTGCTTGGTCACGATCTTGATATTTTTTCCAATGGGTGAGTTCATTCTTAAGATTGCCGAAGAAGCTTTCTGAAACAGCATTATCCCAACAATTACCTTTACGACTCATGCTCGATATCATGCCGTTGCGGACTAACACTGTACGATATTTTTCTGAGGTATAGGTTGATCCACGATCGGTATGATGCATCAATCCCAACCCCGGTTTTCGATGTTCAATGGCCATTTCTAGGCAGCCTTTAACCAACGCTGAGTTGTTGCGATTCCTCATCGAGCAACCAACGACCTTGCGCGAGTACAAGTCGATTAATACGGCCAGATATAGCCAACCTTTGCGGGTTTCGATAAAGGTCACGTCACCGACCTAGGCAACGTTCGATGACGCTACTTTGAACTCTCTATTAAGAATATTTGGTGCGGCCTCATGCCCTTGTTTAGACTGGGTAGTCACAACGAATCGGCGACGACGCTTACTGTAAATGTTGTTCTTGCGCCCGATCCTGCCGACTTGATCTCGGCCACAAACAATCCCCTCGCCCTTGAGCGCTTTCCAGCATTTAACAACGCCATAGGTCTGATTGTTTTGACCACATGGATGCGTTTAATTTGACTTGCAAGATCGCGATGACGGATTAACATTCGACTCTCTGGTCGACCCCGCCAGGCATAGAAGCCTGAGCGGCTCGCGTGTGAAACTCGACATAAATGGAATACAGAGAACTCAGTTTGAACACTTTTTATAAAGGCATACTTCACGTTAGGTCGCGAGCAAAGTACGCCGCCTTTTTTAAAATATCTCGTTCCATTTTTACTTCGGCAAGTTCTTTCTTAACCTTAGCGAGCTCATCCGATTGATTCGATGGTCGACGGCCAGAGCCTTGGAACGCGCCATCACCGTGATCCAAAAGCTGCTCTTGCCACTTGTACAATAGATTCCTCCGAATACCTAGGTCTCGTGCGATCTCGGTCCCAGGCCTATCTCCAAGCTTTAATTGTCTTAGCGCTTCAAGTTTAAATTCCTTACTATACGTTGTTCGTTTGGTCATTTGACACTCCGGGAGATTACCCCATTATAAAGTGTCCGTATTAATCAGTGCGCTCCAAGTCGGAGTGTACTGATTAAGACAGAGGAAAATAGAGGGGGCAAGTTCTCCGTTCCCTCGAGGCGTAATACATTCGTTAACGATTTTCATAAACCAAGAAGTGCTGGTTAAACGCTCTCGCCAGCAAGCAATATCGTCGTCTAAGCGTTCTTGTTGGGCATCAAATAGCTTATCGTTAGCCAAGAATTTTTGCGATATAAGGTTGCCCTTAAAAAGGGTATGCCTGCGCCGCACTACTTCTCGATCGAACATCAATAAATCCACAATAATTGCCCTCCACCCAAGTCCCTCTATCCACGATTACAGTAGGGGTACATCGGTCTATTGTATTTAAAAAAGCAAGAAGCCCTGCATCAAACTCTGCTTCAGTTATCTTCACATAGCCACTACCGTACATAACATGATAGTTCCACGGCCCGATATCAGGCTCGACGCGGACCCATTCAGCTTCTTGAGCCCAAACAGGAGATAAAACAAAAATACTTAGTAAAAATAAAAGGGGGGCTTTTTTAAACATTACGCATCCTTGAGCTTTAGTAGGGGTATGTTTAAAACATAGTGAAAATTTATGACAAATGTAATTTTAAAACCACATTTATCATAAAATTATTCAACATTAATTCCTCAAAAACTCAGCATAAGCCTCGATCACAACCTCGTCGCCTACGAGTGGCACATATTTATCCATTCCAAAATCAGAGCGTGAGAACGAGCCTTTAGCTGAAAAACCCAGGGTGTATTTGCCGGTGAGAATATTATTGGCGCCGCCGTGAAAAGTAGCGTTTACGGTAATAGGCTTTACCACGCCGCGCCAGCTTAGATTGCCGGTGAATTCGAAGTCTGATTCAGAAATCGGCTTGACTGAGGTGCTGGTGAAGCTTGCTTGTGGGAACTCTTTTTGGTGAAACCATGAGCGGCCCATTAGGTCGTCTTTTAAACCTGGGTCGTTGATGTCGAGTGAATCGATGTCGATAATCGCGCTCAGTCTAGCGGCGGCAATATTGTTGGGGTCAAACTCTAAATTCGCATCGAAGGCGTTAAAACGACCGACGTAGGTCGACAGGCCGAGGTGCTGAATTTTAAACAGCAGCGTACCGTGGGTTTTATCAAGCGAGTATTGCCCGGCTTTGAGTTTGAGTAGTTCGGCTTCTACCTTTGGGGTAATCAGCGATACGCAACCGCTAATCAACAACAGAGTGACGAGTAGTATTACTTTCTTCATGGCGAGACCTTTTTCGATGAATTAGGTAGGCAGTGGTGCCGATCAGCACCGTTAGCGCGGCGGCGTAGAATTGTTTGGGTTCGTTTATGCCCGACAGCACGGCGAATATAACGGTGCATGCTACAAACGCGAGTGGCGCAATTGGATACCAGGTTGAGGTGGGTTTGTCGGCGCGCAAAAACAGGCTGCTTACCGCTAAGGCTAAACACAGGGACAGCGTAAAGCCGAGGTATGACAACAAATCTCGTAAGTCGGTAATCAACACAAGCGCGATGGCGGTGAGCACTTGTAAAACAATAGACATGCGCGGTGGCTCGCCAGCTTTGGCTGAGAACATGTTAGGCAGTGCGCCGTCTTCCGCCATTTTTGCGTAGACTCTAGGGCCAGCAAGCACCATCGCGGTTATCGACGTTAACAGCGAAATAGCGATAACAATCTCGACAATTGTTTGCCCGGTGCTGCCGCCCATCGCGTTGGCCGCTCGAGCAGCGATATCGGCTTGGCCGACGATCACTGCGGGGTCAGCTCCGTAGAGCATGATGGCATTAACCGCGACACATAAGACCATTGTCACCAGCGTGCCGATCACCATGCCTTTAGGCACAACGCGCTTGGCGTCTTTCACTTCACCGGCGATATACGCTGCGGCGTTAAAGCCCGAATAGCTGAGTGATATCCACACCAAACTGTTGGCGAATGTAAAGATACTAAAGCGAGCCAGCGGTTCTTGATCTTGCACCGGTAAGTTGGCTGATGTGCTGAATTGCCAACCAGACCAAATAATCACAACAAGCAAAATCACTAGCATTATTGCGACAATCGCTTCGTGAGTTTTAGCGCCAGACTTAACTCGAACGATGTGAATCAAGCCTGCAAAAACGATGACGGTGATCGCCAGTGAATCGCTGGGCAAATTAGCTAGACTCGGTAGCGCCGAAGCGGCGTAGGTTTCAAGCGCTGTGGCCGAGAAGGCAATCGCGCCTGGAAAACCGGCAAGTAAAGATGTCCAGCCGGCAATGAAACCGGCCAGCGGGTGAATTGTTCGAGATAAATATAAATATTCGCCGCCTGATTCAGTAATGCCCTGCACCAACATGCCATAGCTTAGCGCACCACACAGCGCGATTAAGCCGGCGATAAACCAGGCAAGAATCACCCATTCTCGAGAACCTAGGGCGGCGAGTGAAAAGCCAGACGTCGTGTAAATGCCGGCACCCACGGCATTGCCAACCACTAACGCGACAAGCGCCCAGAGACCGAAAGAATACCGCTCAGTCATCATTCAAACGACAGGCTTGAAGCAGCGCTTGCATATGACGGCTGCCGAGCGACTGCATTAGGCGAATATTGTCATCAGGAATCTGCGCGGGTTCAGGGTGTTGTTCTATCGCCTCTGCCAAGCTGGCCTCTCTTAAGATATGCAAAATTGGGTGCGGTGCGCGGTTGGTGTAATTTTCAGCGTCGTCGGGGTGTGTTCCAGCGAATTGATAATCGGGGTGAAAGCTTGCAAGTTGAAACACGCCCTCTAGTTTCATTTCTTGCAGCAAGTCTTCAGCAAACCCAAGAAAGTCATTAAAGTGCAGAAAGTCGTTGAGTGCATTGGGCAGAATCAACATCGTGGTCTCTATGTCGTCGCGCTTATTGAGCAGTGATAATTCAACCACTAGATCGCGCACGATTTCTTGTTCGTCTTTTGCCTCAGACGTTTTAAAACGAATGCTATTACGCTTATATTCGCGTTGCGCGAACGGGCAAAGATTCAGGCCAATAACAACGCTACTAAGCCATAGCTCTACTTCTTTTTGTATTTTTTTTGGTGCTTGGGTCACGTCAATTAGTGCAGCGCCAACGCTCAGCCATTGGGTTTTGCTTGCTTGCGTATTTTTTCGTCTACGCGCGCGAGGCGCCTGCTCGTTTCTGGCCAATTATCGATCAATGCCAGGGCTGCTAGGTAGTCTTCTTTAGCGTATTGTAGGTAACCTAAGCTTTCTCGCGCAATCCCTCGGTTTAAGTAGGCGACGTGGGTTTGTTTGATGCCGAGTTTTAACGCCAGATCATAGTCAGCAATTGCGTTCGGCAGCTTCTGAGCCATAAACCATAAGTTACCGCGATTAACGTAAGCCTCACCGGTGTCTTGGTTTAGCGACAAAGCATGATTTAAGTCTTTTAGGGCGCGCCGCGGCTTGCCCATGGCCATGTAAACCACGCCTCGGTTTACATACGAGGCCACTAGATCACTTGGTGTAAGTTGCCCCTCTTCAATGGCGAGGTTACATGAGAGTAAAGCGGCCTGATTGGTGTTTTTACTAACCGCCGCGACCTGCGAGGCGCGATAGCATTCCTGGCCAAAGGAATCACGCCCGATTATGCTGGCGTTTTGCGCAGCGCAAATAGTCGGCAGTAGCGTTAACGCGAATGTCATGCTGATGGCTTTCATATCAGTGAACAGTGTAAAACAAATCAACCAAGCTGTCTTAGCGACTGCAATGGCGGCACACTGATAATGTCTTTACTGCGTAACAAGCCGAGCACGGTGATCAGCAGCGTGCCCGAGACTATGCCGAGCAACCAAAGACTTGGATGCCATTGCGGCACTAGATCAAACACATTTTTTTGTACGAAATACAACACGACCTCAGCACCGGCACCAGCAATTACTCCGGCGATTGCACCAAGCGTGGCGTATTCCACGGTGAGCGCACCGACGATAATTTTCTTTGAACTGCCTAGGGTTCTTAAAATGGCGTTCTCTCTTAGGCGTTCGTCATAGGACACCCCGATTGCGGCAAATAATACCAACGCACCGCAAAGCAGCACTAACAGCAAGATTAGCTCTAAGCCTTGAGTGACGCGATTAATTACGTCGCGAATACGACCGATAATGTCGCCCAGTTCGATGACCACTGCGGTGGGGAATTCTCGAACCATACTGCTAACAAAGGGCGCTTGCTTTACTAGGGCGCCGCGTTCGGCCGCGACGGTTTTGGCCGCGCGCACGGCGGTCACCCAATTGGGCGCGTATTTGTCGAGTGCGCCGGGGTAGAACACAACGTAAAAGTTAGGCGTCATGCTTTGCCAGTTGACGCTGCGGGTGCTCGCCAGCCTTGCGTCAAATTTAAGCCCGCCAATACTAAACTCGATTACGTCGCCAACGCCGACGCCGATTTCGGCCGCGACGCGCTCTTCCATTGAAAACTCTAGACCGGTCGGCGGCGCTTGCCACCACGAGCCATCAATCACATTATTTTCGACCGGCAGTTCGGTGGTTTGAGTAAAGTTCACTTCGCGGCTTAGGCCGTCTGATTGGGCCATGCGCTCACGGCTGATGGCCTCGCCATTGATTGCAACCAAACGACCGCGCACCATGGGGTACCAATCAGTGGTACCAACCTCAGCCTTCTTCAGTAATTGCTTAACGGATTGGACTTCGTTGTCGGCCACGTTATAAACAAAGTGTGACGGTGTATCGTCAGGCAATTGAGCTTGCCATTCAGCGATCAAATTGGTGCGCATGCCAGTCACAATTAACAACAACATTAAGGTTGTCGAAAAACCAACCAGTTGCACCAAGGTTTGGCCGCGTCGACGCCAGAGGTTAGCCAAGCCCAAGCGGGTAAAGCTGCCACGCCAGCTACCAAAGCCCTGAACCAGCTTTAAAAACTGCAGCGCGATTAATGCGCAGATTCCGAATAAGGCGAATAACGCGCCGAGGAACAAAAGCGACGTGACTAAGCTTTCGCTATACCAATACGTCAGAATAAGTAGGGCCGTGATGCCAATCGCCAGGCGCTTGCCCTGCCCTAATAAGGAGTCAGGCAAATCTCGACGCAACACCCGCAGCGGTGCGATGGTGGGCAGGTGCCATAGCGCCGGTAACGCAAAACCGAGCACGCAAACAAAACCTGTGATCATCGCGACGATCCACGGACGCGAACTCGGGCCAGGCAATTCAACGTTGAGCAGCCCTTTGGCAACTTCAAGCAAAAGATAGTGTGACAGCCAGCCAAGTAACATACCGATCAAGGTTGAGGTTGCGGCGATTAAAAACAGCCGTGTGAATTGGCTGCGACGAATAGCGCCGCTTGATTGCCCCCACGCTTTCATTAAGGCGACTTGGTCAGTTAACCGGCTGGCATAGCGTTGACTGGCAAGCGCCATCGCAAGCCCAGCGAGCAATACGCCGATGGTGCCACTTAGTAAGAGAAAAGCTCGGCCGCGCTGCATAGTGTCAGCCAATTGCTCTTCGGCGTTCTCAGGCGTGACTAAGCGAAAGTGTTTTATTTCGCTGCTTTTCTTTAAGGCCTGTTCGCGCTGTTGATACCAGTCTTGGTAAGCGCGGATGGCTTGATTGTCACCGCTCATTAACAAACGATAGCCAATGCGGCTGCCGGGGCGCACCAATTGCGATGCGGGCAAGTCTTCTAGGCTAATCATCACCCGCCCGCCGGCGGCGCCAAAGCCAGAGCCACGATCGGGCTCGTTAACAATTAAATTGCTTACCGTGAGCGATAAGTAGCCAACCTCGATCTTATCGCCAATTTCTATATCGAGTAAATTAAAGACTCGCGCTTCAATCCAAGCTTCACCCGAGGCAGGCCCATTTGACTTTAACATCGGATTGCCAACGCTAAGGTCATCGCTTAATTCAATCTCGCCGCGCAACGGATAGGCACGACTGACCGCCTTTACGGATGCCAGGTGGTTATTCTGGCCGGCGAAGACCATTGACCTGAAGCTGGCGGTGTCAGCGGTATTTAAACCTAACTCTAGCGCTTTGCTTCGGTACTCTTCGCTGATTTCGATGCCACCGCGCACCGCTAAGTCAGACGCTAAAAAACTACTAATTTGCTGGTTTAGTCCGCGCTCGACCCGATCCGCAAATAGGCTGACCGCGGTCACCACCATTACTGCCAACACCAAGGCCGAGATCACTAGATTCAGCTGCCCACCACGCCAGTCACGCCACAGCAACTTAATATCGATCAGCCTCATGTTTGGCTTACCACACGCCCGTCATCAATGGTGATTATTTGCTGACAGCGCTCGGCGAGTCGTTGTTCGTGCGTCACTAAGATTAAGGTGGTATCACTTTGTTGGTTGAGTTCAAACAATAAATCGCTGATTTTTTGGCCGGTGGCTTGGTCTAGGTTACCCGTGGGCTCGTCCGCAAATAGTATCTTCGGCGAACAAGCGAATGCGCGCGCGAGTGCCACCCGTTGTTGCTCGCCACCTGACAGTTGTTTTGGGTAGTGCGTGACACGCTGCGCTAAACCGACTTTCCCCAGAAATTCAGTTGCTTTAAGGCGCGCGTCAGTCTGGCCAGAGAGCTCCATCGGTAAAGAAACGTTCTCCAGCGCGGTTAGACTTCCGAGTAACTGGAAGGTTTGAAACACGAAGCCGACCATTTTTGCGCGTATCGCCGCACGCCCCTCTTCGTTGGTCGCGGTAATCTCATGCTCACCCAGCCAAATTTTTCCGACACTCGGGGTATCTAAACCGGCTAACAGCCCAAGTAAGGTTGATTTACCCGCCCCCGAGGGGCCAACAATCGCGACGCTTTGGCCGCTGGCTATATCAAGTGAGACATCGTTTAGAATAGTCAGCTGATGGTCAGCGGTGCGCACATGTTTACTGACATTTTGCGCGCGGAGAATGGTTTCGGTCATACTAATAGTGTGTCTTAACGGGTGTTAATTAGGCCTTAAGTTCGGCTGTGATAAAGTAACGGCGAGTGGCGCTTGCGCCTAATCTCTAACGTATAAGACCGCGCGTCACTGGCATTCACTTCATGATACCTAATCGATTGAAAAGCAAGTTCACCTTTTCTAATAATTTGGCCGTTTTAGCACTTCTTGTTAGCCTATTAGTGGCACCACATGCTCACGCCAAACATATCTTAGTTTTCGGCGATAGCCTAAGTGCTGCGTATGGCATGGAACTCAAGCAAGGCTGGGCGCATTTACTTGAGGAATCTTTGGGCGACGAACACACCGTAACCAATGCCAGTATCTCAGGTGAAACATCGGGTGGCGGGCGAGCGCGCTTTAGATTAACACTTGAAGAGTTTCAGCCCGACCTGGTGTTATTAGAATTGGGCGCTAACGACGGCCTGCAAGGTTTGTCACTCACAGGCCTGCACGAGAATTTAAGCGCGATGATTGAAATGTCCAAGGACAGTGGCGCTGAGGTCGTGCTGGCAGGAATTTCATTGCCACCGAATTACGGACCGCGCCATATCGATAAATTTAGATCAATTTTTGTGGATTTGTCAAAGAGCTACAACCTGCCGTTTATCGATTTTTACCGCGAAGAGTTCTTTACCGAGCCCGGTTACATTCAAGCTGATGGCCTACACCCAACGGCTGTCACCCAGCCTATAATTCGGGATATTATTCTAGACTTCTTAAACGAAAATAATTTATTGGATTAGTATTTTGACAATCACACTTTATGGTATCGGCCCGTCACGCTCGTTTCGTTGTTTATGGGCCTTGGCCGAAGCCGGTTTAGAACACGAATTTGTGTCACTGGATTTGAGTGGCACGGGCAGTAATGGCGCTAAGTCGCCAGATTATTTAGCGATTAATCCGCAAGGCAAGGTGCCAAGTTTAAAACACGATGACTTCGTGTTGACCGAAAGCGCGGCTATCTTGAGTTATATCAATTCAATTTCGGTACGCAAATTTATTCCTGAAGACTTGCACGGTCGTGCGAAATACGACGAGTTAGCCTTTTTTGTGTTATCTGAATTAGAGCAGCCACTTTGGACCACCGGCAAACATAAGTTTGCGATACCCGAAGAACACCGAGTGCCCGAGGTTTTGGCAACGGCGCAGTGGGAGTTTGATAAAGCCTTGAACGCGCTTGCAAAACTGGTGTCAATTAATGAGTTTGTATTGGGTAATGAGTTTAGCTTCGCTGACATATTGCTGGCGCAAACCTTTAACTGGGCTGACCGGTTCAAATTTAAAGTGCCGAGTAACTATCTGGACTATCGCGACCGTATGTATGCACGTGACGCCGCGATAGCGTCTACTGCGAGATACGAATAAAAAGCTAATAGAAGCTTTCCTGCCGTGCTGCTATCAGTCGCTTGCTAACTCTACTAGGGCTTTGTCGACTGCACTAATATAAGGGTGGGCTTGTGGCCGATGACGGCGAATGTAGTCAAGCCCGTGCTCAGTGCTCATGCCTCGATAGTGACACAGATAAGCCAGCACGGTTGCGGGCGCCCGGCATACTCCAGCGTTGCAATGCACGTAAACTCTATGCCCAGCCTTGAGTAGCGAATTTAACGCGCGCACCGGGTCGGCTAGTTTATTGCCTAAGTCAGTCTCATCAAAATCAATGATTCCAAAGCGTTGTATGGCGATGTCGTTGTATTGGTAAGCGCTTTCGAGCTTAGCCCAATCAATTCGATGAGACTTAAAATCTTGATCACTCTGTAATGACAGAACAGCCGAGATTTTCATTTGCTTTAACCGCGCGACGTCGACACTGCTCTGTGGCGCGCTGCCGAGAAAAATATCGCCTTCTACGCGGTCAAAATTTATCATTTAGAGTGAAACTGCCCACTTTGGCTTTGCACAGTCGTAACCAGGGCTTGCATGTTATCGGGTTGCGCAAAGGGTTGTATGCCGTGACCAAGATTAAATATGTGGCCTTTGTCGGAGCCGCTATGATTGCCATACGCTTCAAGCACTAACATAGCGTTGTCGCGCACTTGTGACTCGCCGGTGTTCATCACAACTGGGTCCATGTTGCCTTGCAACACCACTCTATCACCGACTCGCGCTTTCGCGTTGGCCAAATCAACCGTCCAGTCCAAACCTAGGCCATCACACCCGGTGTCGGCCATCATCTCTAACCATTGGCCACCGCCTTTAGTGAACAACACCACCGGCGTGTCTTTGGTGACCTCATCGGTTTTGAGTGCGTCTACAATTTGCTGCATATACGCCAGCGAAAACGTTTGATAGTTGGCGGTGGATAGCATGCCACCCCAGGTATCGAACACCATTAAGCTTTGCGCGCCGGCAGCCACCTGGGCTTTGAGGTAGGTGATCACGCTGTCGGTAACGACTTGAAGTAAGGTGCGCGCGGCCGCAGGGGATTCAAACATTAAGCCCTTGATGCGGCGAAACTCTTTACTGCCACTGCCTTCAACCATATAGCTGGCGAGGGTCCAGGGGCTGCCAGTAAAGCCGATTAACGGCACTCGGCCATCAAGCTCTTTGCGAATGACGCGCACCGCGTCCATCACATAGCCTAGATCTTGCTCGGCATCGGGAACACCCAGTTTGTTTATTTCTGCAACGGTGCGAACCGGCTTGTTAAAAACCGGGCCAATGCCTTCTTCAAGCACCAACTCTAAGCCCATCGCGTCCGGAATTGTAAGAATATCAGAGAACAAAATTGCCGCGTCTAACCCAAAGCGGTCGATCGGCTGCATGGTTACTTCGCAGGCTAACTCTGGGGTTTTACACAAGGTAAGAAAATCACCGGCTTGTTTGCGGACCGCGCGATACTCAGGCAGGTATCGGCCTGCTTGTCGCATCACCCAAATGGGCGTGCGTTCAACTTTCTCGCCCTTGAGCGCGCGTAGGTATAAATCGTTTTTCATCTGAGTCATAGCGTCAGATTATACAGGCAGAGCCAGTCGATGGGTGAACACTAAAACCCAAAAAGCCGCTGAAATCAGCGGCTTTTTAAAACTCCTGCGGCGAAGCCGAATTACCATACGAGTCGTCGGGCAAAACAGCTAGGACTGCAAATGAACAGCACTCAGTGTTTATTCAAATAATTCAATATACCCTGAGCCGCCTCGCGACCTTCAAATACGGCGGTGACCACCAAATCTGAACCGCGGACCATATCGCCACCGGCAAAAACCTTGGGGTTAGTGGTTTGAAATTTAAGCGCTAAATCGCTGCTTGTTTGCACACCACCCCAATCGTTAATGTCAATATTGTAATCAGTGAACCACGCAGCTGGGCTTGGACGAAAACCAAAGGCCACAATCACGTCGTCTGCATCAATTACCTCTTCAGAACCTGGCACTACCTCAGGGCTTCTACGCCCACGTTCATCGGGCTCG
This sequence comes from uncultured Arenicella sp., assembly GCA_938048185.1. Taxonomy (GTDB): domain Bacteria; phylum Pseudomonadota; class Gammaproteobacteria; order Arenicellales; family Arenicellaceae; genus Arenicella. Next base: position 168,781 of record CALIVT010000007.1, on the reverse strand, counting down.
CCTAACTGTGTCGTGGCTAATTTAACCCCGGTCACGTTACCGTTCTCACCAACAATTTCAATTGGCTGACGGTTCCATAAAAACTCGACGCCCTCTTCTTTAGCGTTCGCCACCTCGCGCATTGAACCGGGCATATTGGCTTCATCACGACGGTATGCACAGGTAACCTTGGTGCCGCCTTGGCGCACCGAGGTTCGCACACAATCCATTGCCGTATCACCGCCGCCCAATACCACTACTTTTCTGCCGCTCATGTCGACAAAGTCGAGTGCGTCTTTTTCAAAGCCCATGAGTCGATTAATGTTCGAAACAAGAAACGGCAATGCTTCGTGAACGCCGTCAAGGTCTTCACCGACAAAGCCACCTTTCATATAGGTGTAAGTGCCCATGCCAAGGAACACGGCGTCGTAATCATCGAGTAAACTCTGAAATTGAATATCGTTGCCAATTTCCGTATTCAAGACGAACTCGACGCCCATCTCTTCTAAGATAGTGCGGCGCGTTTGCACCACCTCTTTCTCTAACTTGAACGGTGGAATACCAAAGGTCAGCAAACCGCCAATCTCAGGGTACTTATCGAACACCACGGGTTTGACGCCATTGCGTACCAAAATATCAGCACACCCTAGACCCGCAGGGCCGGCACCGATAATGGCTACTTTCTTATCAGTCCAGGTGACGTGCGACATATCTGGACGCCAGCCTTGCTTAAGTGCTTCGTCGGTGATGTATTTCTCAACCGAACCAATGGTTACCGCGCCAAAGCCGTCGTTTAAAGTACACGCGCCTTCGCACAAGCGGTCTTGCGGACAGATGCGCCCACACACTTCGGGCAAGGAGTTCGTTTGATGCGACAACTCAGCCGCTTCAAATAGATTGCCTTCAGCCACCAGCTTCAACCAATTTGGAATAAAGTTGTGGACCGGACACTTCCATTCGCAATACGGATTGCCGCATTCCAAGCAACGCTCTGATTGAGCTGCCGCCTGATCGGCTTCGTATTGACCGTAGATTTCTTTGAACTCTTTACTGCGCTCGCGCGCCGGTACTTTTTCAGGGTCTTGTCGTGGCAGGTCTAAAAATTGAAAATCATTACTCATAATAAGTCCTTAGGCCGCCGCTCGTAGCGACTCGATTAACGTCTCAAGATCACTGGCTTTGGGTTTAATCATCCAAAATCGTGGCAGATAGTCGGCGAAATCTTCTAAAATTTCTTTACCACGCGCGCTATTGGTTGCCGCGACGTGACGCTCTACCATGGTTTGCAGAAAGAGCGCATAAGACTCCATGGCTTCTGGCATTAGGCGGTACGTGTCAATTAGCTCGTGGTTATAACGGTCAATAAACGTGCGATCTTCGTCTAACACGAATGCCACACCGCCGGTCATACCCGCGCCGAAGTTGACCCCGGTTTCACCCAATACGCAAACCGCACCGCCGGTCATGTACTCGCACCCATGGTCGCCTAAGCCTTCAACAACCGAATACGCGCCTGAATTGCGCACCGCGAAGCGTTCACCGGCTTTACCCGCAGCGAACAGCTCGCCACCCGTAGCACCGTATAAACAGGTGTTACCAATGATGGTGCAATCATTGGCGACGAATTCTGCGTCTTTCGCCGGATAGATGGCAATAGTACCGCCAGACATGCCCTTAGCAACGTAGTCGTTCGCGTCGCCCGCTAAATTCATGTTCAAACCGTTCGCGTTCCAAACACCAAAACTCTGACCCGCCGTGCCGGTAAGGTTAAGGGTTAGAGGTGCGTCAGATAAACCTTCTAAACCATAGGCAAGTGCGATTTCGCCAGATAGACGAGCGCCAATAGAGCGGTGAATATTCTTCACTTGGTAGTCAAACGTGCCGCCGCTTTTATTGTTGATTGCGGGCAACATGTCGCGCACCATTTGTTCCGCTAACTCACCTTTGTCATACGGTTCATTCTTAGGCTCAACACAAAATTGTGGCTTTTCGGCAGGCACATTGCCGTCAGATAAAATTTCAGATAGATCTAAGTTGCGATGCTTATCGGTTTCGCCTTCGAGCATTACCAATAAGTCGGTGCGACCAATCAGATCGGTTAATTGAGTTACACCCAATTTCGCCATCCATTCACGGGTTTCCATTGCGATAAATTTAAAATAGTTCACCGCGCGTTCGACCGTGCCGACATAGTGTTTTTGTCGCAGCACGTTGTGTTGAGTTGCAACACCTGTCGCACAATTGTTCAAATGACAAATGCGTAAATACTTACACCCCAACGCCACCATTGGGCCAGTACCAAAGCCGAAACTTTCAGCTCCTAAAATAGCGGCTTTAATCACGTCAAGACCGGTTTTTAGACCGCCGTCAGTTTGCAATCGTACTTTATCGCGCAGGTCATTCGCGCGCAGTGTTTGATGCGCTTCAGTGAGACCAAGCTCCCAAGGTGAGCCTGCATAGCGCACCGAGGTTAATGGGCTGGCGCCGGTGCCACCATCGTAACCTGAGATGGTAATCAGGTCGGCGTAGGCTTTTGCCACACCCGCGGCAATGGTGCCAACACCAGCTTCGGCTACTAATTTTACCGAGACCAAGGCTCTGGGGTTAACTTGTTTCAAGTCAAAGATAAGCTGTGCTAAATCTTCGATTGAGTAAATGTCATGGTGTGGTGGAGGCGATATTAACGCGACGCCCGGCCGTGAATGCCGCAAACGCGCAATTAGCTCGTTAACTTTGTGGCCGGGCAATTGACCGCCCTCACCCGGCTTTGCGCCTTGTGCCACTTTGATTTGCAGCACTTCTGCGTTAACCAAGTAGTGCGGCGTAACCCCAAAGCGACCGGAGGCTACTTGTTTAATTTTAGACATTTTAGGCGTGCCATAACGCGCGGCATCTTCACCGCCCTCACCCGAATTGGAACGACCACCTAACTCGTTCATCGCTTGCGCTAAAGATTCATGCGCTTCGGGTGACAACGCACCTAACGACATCCCAGCGCTGTCGAAGCGCAGCACGATGTCTTGCCACGGTTCAACGTCATCGATTGATACGGGTTCGACGTCGTCGCGCAGCGCCAAAAGGTCACGCAACACCATCGGCTTGCGGTTGTTAACCGTGTCAGCGTAATCGCGATACAACGCAAAGTCACCGCTTTCGACCGCGGCGTGCATCGTGCGCACTACGTCGGGGTTATAGGCGTGGTACTCACCGCCGTGAATAAATTTAAGCAAGCCGCCTTGTTCAAGGCTGGTTTGCGGGTCCCACGCGTAGGCTAACAATACGCGTTGATCATTTTCTAAATCACTAAAACCCGCGCCTTGGATACGACTGGTGGTGCCTTTAAAACATAAGTCAACCACCGCTGTCGACAAACCAACGGCTTCGAACAGCTGAGATCCACGATAGCTGTGAATGGTCGAGATACCCATCTTAGAGATGATTTTATACAGGCCTTTGTTAATGCCCTTGCGGTACTGACGCAGCAGAACATTAATATCACCTTTAATTTGCTTGTCGCGCTGCATCTCAGCAATGCTTTCATACGCAAGATACGGATGAATAGCGGTTGCGCCATAACCGATCAGCACAGCAAATTGATGCGAGTCACGGGCGCTACCGGTGTCAACAATAATGTTGGCGTTACAGCGCAAGCCTGATTGGGTTAAGCGATGATGCACGGCGCCGGTGGCGAGTAACGCTTGGACCGGCATGCGCTCTTTAGAAATATTACGATCAGATAAAACGATAATTCGGCCCGAGCCTCGAACCGCCGCTTCGGCTTCGTCACAAATTTCGGTGATACGCGCTTCTAAGCGTGTGCCTTTGGCAAAGGTAATGTCGATGGTGTGGTGCGCAAAATCCGGGTCATCGTTCGCGAGCAAACGATGATATTTGCCGGTTGACAACAACGGCGAGTCAACCACAATTGCTTTTGCCATGCCCTCATGCGGTTCGAACAAGCTGCTCTCGGTACCAAAATAGGTTTCCAATGACATGACAATTTGTTCGCGCAACGGGTCGATCGGCGGGTTGGTTACCTGCGCAAACTGCTGACGAAAATAATCGCTTAACATCCGATGGCGCAACGACAATACCGCCATTGGTGTATCGTCGCCCATAGAACCGGTCGCTTCTTGTGCCGACTCGGCTAACACTCGAATTACATCGGTGCGCTCCTCATTGGTTACTTGGAAGAGCTTTTGATAAATTTTTAGTGACGCCGCATTTAGCGATACCGAGGCTTCTTCCTCAGTCAATTGCGATTTGAGACGCATCACATTGTCTTTAAGCCACTGCTTATAAGGGTGTTCACTTTTGATGCGTTCATGCACATCATTGGGCATGATAATTTGGCCAGTGTGAGTGTCCACTGCCATCATCTGACCAGGCTTTAAACGCCCTTTGTCGACGACATCGGCTTGTTCATAGTCGTAAACCCCAACTTCGGACGCGAGGGTAATTACTCGATCCTTAGTAATCACATAACGCGCTGGGCGCAAGCCATTTCTATCTAAACTGCAAGACGCATAGCGCCCGTCGGTTAGTACGATTCCGGCCGGGCCATCCCACGGTTCAGCGTGAATTGCCTGAAACCGGTAAAACGCTTTTAAATCTGGGTCGATGTGCTCGGCGTTCTGCCACGCAGGTGGAACCAAGGTTTGCATAGATTTAAAAATATCCATGCCGCCCATCAACAGCACTTCAAGCATATTATCGAGGCTCATTGAGTCAGAGCCCGACGTGTTTACAAACGGAGCCGCTTCATTCAAGTTCGGAAAGTGCGATGACGATAATTTGTTACCGCGCGCGATCGCCCAGTTACGATTGCCTTGCACAGTGTTGATTTCACCATTGTGTGCTAAGTAGCGAAATGGTTGCGCCAAACGCCATTGCGGTAAGGTATTGGTAGAGAAGCGCTGGTGAAACAAACACAGTGACGATGCCATATCTTCGTCATTCAGGTCTTTATAGAAGACTGGCAGATACTCTGGCATGACCAAACCTTTATACAAAATTACTTTGCACGACAGACTTGGGATGTAGAATTCGTCATCGACGGCAGCAATCTCTTGCTCAGCTTTTCGACGGGCAAGGAACAAACGGCGCTCAAAATCATGCTCACTCAATAAAGCCGGTGAGTTAATAAAAAGCTGTTGAATTTCGGGCTGCGAGGCTTTCGCTTGATCACCTAGGGCCGATTGGTCCAACGGTAACTTACGCCAGCCACCGATCAATAGACCTTGTTCTTCGAGCTTCTGGTTAAGCACGTTGGTCGCGTACTGCTGTTTCTCGCTATCACGACTTAGAAAAACGAGACCACTGGCGAATTGCTTGCTGAGCGTAAAACCAGCTTGGTCGGCCGCCTTTTGCATAAACGTTTTGGGCATTGCCATTAGTAAGCCGCAGCCATCGCCGGTTTTACCATCAGCTGCCACAGCACCACGGTGCGTCAAGCGCGCAAGCGCGCTGATCGCGGTACCGATTAGCCAATGACTTGGTTTACCGTCCATTTGCGCGATAAGACCAAAACCGCAATTGTCTTTTTCGAATTCAGGCCGGTATAAACCGCCGTCGCTGTGATACATATTAGTCACGTCGTTTTCCTACAAAACTTGCGGAATCGAGTATCAATGCCGCAGTGGAAGAAGCGAGAACGGTGTCTCTGCCTCCGATTTCAACGCTCGTTGCAACACAACTGCTAGCAAACAGAAAATGTACTCACGACAAGCTCTATAAAACACCAATCGCTCTCCTACCTATCCCGCCGGATGGCAGAATATGGCTAAAGAACCATCTAGATTATCGATGAGCTTTTCGGCTCGAGTCTCTTCCTCATTGGGAGGGGAGTCATTGGCATACTGCCAATGAGTAGGTTGCGTCTCGACTAAATTTGTTAGCCAGAGCGAAAAAGGACGCGAATTATACTATTTTGAGGCAAATATGTCACTATCTCAAAACACGGCGAAACAAGTCACTATTAGGTGAAAATGATAAAAATTAGGTCGTTATCATGAAAAACGGCGCGCGAAGCTAGGTTCCAACTACTTTTCGAGCGCTTCCATAATCTCTTCTACGACTTTCGAAACAACTCGGTCACCAGACATTACGACCAAATCGGCCTCTTGCTCGTATAAGTCGCCACGCTCTTCCATTAATTCGGTTAGCTTGCTCTCAGCATCCACGTTTTCCAGTAATGGTCGGTTTTGATTCTTCTGAGTTCTTGCTAATTGGGTTTCGATTGATGTCTTTAAATAGACGACAAAACCCTTGCGCAATAATATTCGGTTCTCCTCACTGGTAATAGCACCACCGCCGGTGGCCAACACAACGCCTGAGCGCTCGCATAATTCCGCGAGCATTTTTGTTTCTCGCTTACGAAAACCATCCTCGCCTTCGATATCAAAGATTGTGGCAATAGAAACGCCGCAACGATCTTCAATCATATGGTCAGAATCAACGAAATCCATTCGTGTACGTTTCGCTAACTGTTTGCCAACGGTAGTCTTTCCAGAGCCCATGGGCCCAATGAGAATCAAATTTTGCATTCTTTTTAGTCTTAGTATGAGTAACGGAGCGGAACTGAAACACGGCTCAAAAATGAACGAAAGCCACCGCCCTTAAATCACAAAAGCAGGGACTAGGCCCCTGCTTTTGCCGTAACACCCTATGTAGGGGCGTTTATCCCAAATTCAATTTCGGGCTGATGATTTTTGGCGTCAAGAAAATTAACAACTCGGTGCGATTGGCTTCCTTCGACTTTCTCTTAAAAAGACGCCCTAACACAGGAATATTACCAAGCACCGGAACTTTCACTTCACCTTCTCGATCTTCTTGCTGAAAAATACCGCCGATCACCACAGTCTCGCCATTATCTGCAAGCACTTGAGTTTCAATTTGCTTAGTACCGATTACGCTAGGAGCAACTGAGATGATGTCGTCTTGGTTGATTTGAACGTCGAGAATGACGCGATCATCCGGTGTGATTTGCGGAGTAACGATGAGCGTCAACTCAGCATCAACCCGCTCCAACTGACCTTGACCACCAACGCCACCAGCAACCGGAATAAATATCTCAGCACCTTGGCTTATTCTGGCTTCCCTTTGATTTGAGGTAAGCAAGCGCGGACTCGCAACGATTCGGCCTCGCCCGTCAGCTTCCAGCGCAGACAGCTCTAGCGTTATCAGGTGCGCGAAGCCGGTGCCAGCGCGAAAGATATCAAAAGCATAAGACGCAGCGTTTTGACCGGCAATTCCCTGGGCCCCAAGATCGACTGCGAGACCGCCGGGAGTCCCTCGCGATGAATCAAATATTAAACCAGGCTCTTCGTCAACTTGAGAGTTTTGAATTGTAGTCAAGCCCTCGGTCGTACCACTACCAACAAACTCGCCAATATTTGAGCCATTTGCGCCAGGGAATCGGGCATTTTCGGTGATGCGTTGAAAACCCAAACGCGCGCCGAGTTCGCGGCTAAAATCATCGTTCGCTTCCACAATACGAGTTTCAATTAGCACTTGCCTAACGGGCTTATCTAACTTGGCGATCACCACTCTGAGTTGCTTAATTTTTTCCGCGACATCTTGCACTAGCAAACTATTGGTTCGCTCATCAACCGTGACGCTTCCGCGCGCACTCAACAACGAGTTCTTGTCGGTTTCAGTCACGTTCAGTGAATTCTGGTTATTCCCACCAAGGCCAACAGTCGACGATACGTTTCCTTGGCGCACGACTTTAACCGACTTAATCACCTCAGAAATATCTTCTGCCCGAGCGTAATTAATTCTAATCACCTCAGTCGATAACGGCGCAAACTCTTCTATTGTGGCTTGTGCACGCAGCTCTTCTGCTTCTGCTGTTTGTATTTCTTCGCTTGGCGCTACCCAAATAACATTACCGGTTTGGCGCTTTGCTAAGCCTTTGGTTCTCAAAATAACGTCTAACGCTTGATCCCAAGGTACGTCTTTCAAGTTAATGGTGATCTCACCTTGAACTGAATCACTGGTTACAAAATTAATGCCGGTGAAGTCGGCAATAATCGCTAATGCCGATCGAACATCGATCTTTTGGAAGTTAATAGATAGGCGTTCTCCTTCAAAGCCTAGGTCTGCGTCTTCCTCGTTTCGCTTATCTTCTTCTGTCTCGATTATCGGATCTACGATTAATGTGTAGCGATTGCCCGACTGAAACGAAAGGTGCTGGTATTTGCCCTGGGGCACGATAACCATTCTTACGTTTTCTGAATTTTGAAACGCATCAACAGTTCTAACCGGTGTAGCGAAATCGATAACATCCAATCTCTTCTCAAGCTCTTCAGGCACACTCACGCCAAGAAAGTCGACAATAATCTCACCATCTCGCTGCCGCGTATCGACGGTGACGCTGTCATCACTTAAATCAACCGTTAACTTGCCGCCACCGGCTTCAGAACGACGAAAATCAACATTTTGCACTTCCACAGAAGACTGTATTTCAGTACGAGTCGCAAATGGCGTTGGCGTCTTAACCGGACTGTCGTCAGATTCAGTATTGAAAACCGTCACCGAATATCCGGTATCAGTCGGCGTTAGACTGTAGCGCGCGGTGCCGTAAAGGTTGATGATCATGCGCGTTCTGTCAGCCGTTTCTACCGCCAGCACACTGTCAACCTTACCAGCCTTAACCAAGGTGCGAGGGTTCTCTAATTGGCTCTTAAGACCGAAAAAATCTAACGCAATTCTAGCCGGAGTATCAGTGCTAAAGCTGCCAGGCTCAGGAAGCGTGCCATCGGTTATTAGGTCTATTTGAATGTTGTCGCCGCTCAACTTGCTGAACACAACATTGGTTAAATTAACCTCTTGCGCGTTGACAGCGTGAAACGGGCCGACGCTAACTAGCACCAGAGCCAACATCGTGGCGCATTGCTGGAAGAAGCGCGTTGGTAGTTTAGTTGCTTTCATAGTGTTGCTTCCTGAATCGTTATTGTTCATCTATTGTTATTTCTACGTCACGTGTTACCCAGCGACCAGCTGGATCTGCGACGGTCTCTTCCAAAATCACTTTTTGTTCATCAGGAACAATTTGCGTAATTTTCCCATCATTTTGGCCCATATAGTTACCCAGCGACGCCAAATGCGCTGTGCCTTGGGTTGTTTTAACAATCACCCACGGCACACCCTCTTGGGTCAAGGTGCCAACCATTCTCAACGCGTCTAGAGGAAAATCCTCTAGCGGGTCTTTTACTCGATTAGTATCTGGCCGTTTACTCGTAGCAGCACCCGACGCTTCGTCACGATTACTGACAATATTTTCAAAACTAAACGGGTCGGCCTCTTCCTCTGACACATACGCAAACGCCTTGAAAGGCTGGATTTCAGGTAATGGATCAATTTTGGGCTTTTCATCTTGATAAGCAGTCTCAACAAACTCACGGAGATCACTCATTTGACTATCTTGGCACCCCATCAGAGCGAAACAAACCCCACCTGCGAGCAGCAAGTTTCGAGCCACTGACGTTTTATTCCGAGTCTTCAACATATGATTCCTCCAAATAATGATAGGTTTTTGTAGTCGCTTCAAACTTCAAATTCTCATTGTCATCAGACAGACGCTCTAAAGAAAAATTCGAGACGTTTATTATTCGGGGTAAAGCTGCAATGTCGCTAACAAAACCCGCTATTTGCTCGTAGGAGCCATTTGCCACAATATTAACGTTTTTCTCTGCGTAAAAATCTTTCGCTACGTTACTGCCGGGCTTGATCTGCTGGAATTGTAAGCCTCTAGACAAACCCACTTGCGTCATATCAATCAACAGATCTGGTATTTCACTTTCGTTTGGAAGCTGCTTGAGTAAAACACCGAATGTCTCCTCAGCTTCTACCATTTGCTGTTTATACGCATCAAGGTTAATCGCTAACGCCTTTTTTTCTTTAAAGGTTTGCTTTAACCCGGGCTCTTTATTTTGCTCAGTTTTCAGCGCAGCCTGCTGATCTTTGATAACAAAATAGTAGCCAGCTCCGAAAATAACGATGCACAGCAACCCCGCCATCAACAGTTTCACACGTCGAGTCCATGACGCGGGATCGTTTATGTCGATGCCATTTAATTCTTCAATTAGTCCCATATTATTCTCTTATTGAACCTGATCAACAGTATCTTGTTCGCCTTTTCTCTTTTCTTCTTTAACGAGCATGTTGAATTGACTTACGGATGTACCGTTTTCGTCAACAACGTCCACCACCCTCAAGTTTGCATTATCAAACCACTCAGAAGCGTCCAAGCTGCGCATCAACGCCGACACTCGGGCATTAGACTGAGCTTTACCTCGGATACTGAAATTGTTTTCGGTTTTAGTGATGGTATCGTAAAACACGCCTTTCGGTAATTTCTTAGCCAAGTCGTCAAAAACATGTACGATTTGAGACCGGTTCTTTTGCAGATTTTGAATTACTTCCATGCGAGCCAGAAGCGCATCTCGCTTGTCCTTCAAATCTTCGATTTCTTTAATGACTTTGGATAAGGCGTTTATTTCCGATTGCACGTACGCGTTTCTGGCCTGTTGATGCTCAATACGACCATCCATAAACAGCTTGCCAGCAAACACTATACCGCATGCGACAATCCACATGGCAGCACACATGATCAACGTTTCGCGGTTGCGCTCGTTGCGTTGAGCCTCGCGCCAAGGTAGTAAATTAATATTAGCCATTAGTTAAGCCCCCGCAATGAGAGTCCATATGCAATCGCTAATGCAGGCGATGCCGCAGCGATGGCTTCTCTGCGCGTTTGTACGTTTGCATTTGCTACCGGGTTCATGACCGTTACCTTAGAACGAAGCTTGACTTCAAGATCGCCAGCTAAGCCCGCCAAAGCGCAGCTGGCACCGGTGAGCACAACACTATCGATATTAGAAAACGAACTAGACGAATAGAAGAATTGCAGCGCACGACTGACTTCCTGGCGCAGCATTTCTACGTATGGCTCTTGAACGGCCGTTAAGAAATCACCCGGCGGTTGAGACGACGCAAGAATCTCTTCGGCCTCATCCGCAGACACTCCGTACTCTTTGCGAATCAATTTAATCAATTGCGCCGCACCGAAGTTCTGATGACGCGAGTAAAGTACCCTATTGTCGTCCAACACCATTAAGTGACTACTCGACGAACCGATGTCGAATACAGCCACAGGCTCATCTGAGTTTGAACCCAGAGTGTTTTGCGAGCGATAAACCCGCTCAAGCGCGTAGGTGTCGATATCGACGTATTCAAGCGCCATACCAGAGCCTTCGATCAAATCAATATAGTCATCAACGATGCTACGCCGACAGGCAACCAATAACACGTCGTTTTCTTGGTCGTTGCTTGCGGACGGGCCAATCACTTCGAAGTCGAGATTAACTTCATCAATCGGGTACGGGATAAAATGTAAAGCTTCGATACTAATCTGCTCTTCCATTTCAAATTCGCTGATCTCGGACGGCATGCCAAGCACTTTCGTAATTGCATGACTCGACGAAACAGCCACGGCCGCAGCCTCGGCTTTGGTGCCCGACTTTAAGATCGCTTCATTTAGCGCATCTGCGACTAACTCTGGGTTGGTTATCGCATTCTCGGAAAAAGCACCCGCCGGGAGTGGAATAATCGACCACGCCACAACTTTAGGGTTTGCTTTTGATCCAGCGAGTTCCACCAATTTTATCGAGTGCGTCCCGATATCAATGCCCACAACCGCTTTAGATTTTTTGGTAAACAGTTTCAAGAAACCTCCATAAAAACCGCTATTTATATCATTATTATAATTTCTTACCTTAGGAGTCTAACCAACCCTGAGCATAAATGCCACATTTCTGTTTAGGAAATTCCATATTTAATATATTATCGATTTTGACTAACGCTTTAGATTCCCCACTTTGAAAAAACACCAACTGCTGTTATCGCTTACAACCTTAGTGAGCGGCGCATTTATGGTCGGCTTCTTGACCGTCGGCTTTACCATCGTGCAATTCAGCCGCGAATTGCCAGATGCACAAGGCATTAAGGGTGTCGAACTCAAGGTCCCGTTGCGTGTTTTCTCGGCCGATAACCTCCTAATATCGGAATTTGGCAACGAACGTCGCAAACCAATCACCTACGATGAGACGCCGCAACTATTAATTGATGCGGTTTTAGCCAGTGAAGACGATGGTTTTTTTGATCATGGCGGGATCGATTTCAAAGGCTTGATCCGTGCCGCTATTTCGAATTTCCGCACTGGCAACTCGGGCCAAGGCGCCAGCACCATTACTATGCAGGTGGCTCGTAACTTCTTCTTAACTCGAGACAAGACCTACGCCCGCAAACTTAAAGAGGTTTTGCTCGCCATACGGCTCGAGGAAATTCTTACCAAAAACGAAATCTTATCGCTCTATTTAAATAAAATTTTTCTAGGTCATCGAGCCTATGGATTTGGCGCAGCGGCCGATGTCTACTACGGCAAACACTTAGAAGAACTTTCAACGGCACAAATAGCAATGCTTGCGGGGCTACCCAAGGCACCATCAAGCTACAACCCGCTACGCAACCCAGTCAGAGCAAAGGTGCGCCGAAATTATGTGCTGGGGCGTCTAAAAGAGCTGGAGAAAATTTCCGAACAACAATATGAAACGGCGATTGTCGAAGCGGTGTCCGCCCAGAAACACAGCACAAGCGCCGAGTTGGTTGCGCCGCATATTGCCGAAATGGTGCGTGCACAACTAACCGAACAATACGGCGAAGACGCCTATTGGCAGGGGCTGAACGTCTACACCACCATCCTGTCAACGCAACAAGTCGCGGGCGAGAAGGCGTTGCGAGCTGGACTGCGAAGCTACGATCGCCGCCACGGGTTTCGCGGACCAATCGGAACCGTTGATCTGGCTAAAATCAAACCAGAGCAACTCGAGCTCGAGCTTGCAGAGCAAAGCAGTGATACGCGCGCAGACAGCAGCTTTGATGCAGCCTATGAGCAAATTCTGAGCGCTTACCCGAGCAGCCAAGAACAACGCCCAGCCCTCGTGCTTGAAAGCAATGACGACTCTGCACTCGCATGGCAAAGCGATGTAGGCACAATCACCCTCTCAATCAACACATCCAAATGGGCCAAGCGACATAAAACTGCAAACCTAGTCGGTGACCCAGTTAAGTCAATGACCGAAGTCGTTAGACCCGGAGACATCGTATATATTCAACCAGTTGATGGCGCTGATGATAGAGCACAAGACCAATGGCGACTATCGCAAATACCGTCGGTCGGTGGTGCGCTAATATCAATGGAGCCTGACAGCGGACGAATTTTATCGCTGATTGGCGGCTATGATTTTTTCTTAAATAAATACAATCGCGCGATCCAATCAATCCGCCAGCCCGGGTCAAACATTAAACCGTTTATCTATTCAGCCTCGCTCGACAAGGGCTTTACACCGGCCAGCTTAATCAGCGGCGCGCCAATCGTGATTACCGACCCAGCCCACGGCACGGTTTGGCGACCGGAAAATTACAGCGGCAAATTTTTTGGCCCCACTCGGATGCGCGAAGCCTTGGCCAAATCAATGAACTTGGTATCAATTCGCTTGTTGAGAGCGATTGGTATTCCGTTTGCGCGTGATTATGTGCAGCGCTTTGGCATCGATATGAATCGCTTTTCAGCCACGCTGACAATGGCCTTAGGGTCGGGCGGCGCCACACCACTTGATGTCCTTAGCGCCTATAGCATACTTGCGAATGGAGGCTACCGTATCAAGCCGTACTTTATTGAACGCATCACTGATCGCAATGGCGAGGTGATCTATCAAGCAGCACAACCAGAATTTTGCGATGAATGCTACGCCGAATTTCTCCCCGAAATTGAACCTTTAGAAGGCAATGACGACGACCTTTCTGCCCCCGCAGCTGAAGACACGGAGAACGTCGTAAGTGACAAAATTGAGGAACCAAACACCGACAACGTTAACGCGACGAACCAACGTTATAGCGCCCCTAGGGTCATGACTCACGCTAATAATTTCTTAACCGTTAGCATGATGAAGGATGTAGTACGGCGCGGCACGGCCAGAAAAGCGCTGGCGTTAAACCGCCAAGACTTGGCGGGTAAAACTGGCACAACGAATGATTATGTTGACGCTTGGTTTACTGGTTTTAATTCGAAAGTTGCCACCACCGTATGGGTCGGCTTCGATAACCCCACAACCATGGGGCGTGGTGAAGCCGGCAGCCTAACAGCATTGCCGATCTGGGTGGACTATATGAAGACGGGGTTGGACGGCGTTCCAGAAGACTCGACTGAACTCCCTGGGTACATTCAAGAAGGCTTTGTCAATCGAGATACTGGCCGTGAAACTGACGAGATAGACCCTGACGCGACGCCTGAGTACTTTGTAATCGATGAGCTAACGCCTGAGTATCAAATGCTGAGCGATATGAACGCCGAGCTTGAAATGGGCATTGATCTCGAGACTCTTGAGCAAAGCCTTGAAGACGTCTTAGACGACTCTGAGCCAGAACCGATTGATGAGCTGGACCAAAAAACACGAATTTTGGGCGAAAATGAAGACACCGAAGGATTGTTCTAAAGGTCGCGCCGGCGGTACACGCCTCTCATAGTCGAGTTGAAAAATAGAGACCCACTCGGTTGGCTGCCAGATCAACAGACTCTCTATTTTTTACTAATCTTTTTTGCAGCCTTTTTCTTTGCTTTCTTTTTGCTTACTTTCTTCTTAGCCTTTTTCTTGCTGACTTTTTTCTTGACGGTTTTCGTGCCACTGACTACCCACTTACCACCTTCGTAGAACGCTTTCCAACCAGTGGCTTTGCCGTCCTCTTCAGACTGCACGTAAATTTCTTTGGTTTTACGGCTGTAGCGAATAATCGTCGGCAAGCCATCTTCGTCGGCCACCGGGGCACTGAATAAGAAATTGTACTTGGGGTCAATCTCATCTTTGTGGGGCAGAATTTCAGCCACTAAAGGTGCACGTGTCTCTCGATTTTTAGGAAAACCACTGGCCGCTAAAAACATGCCTGAAGCGCCATCACGCAACACATAGTGATCGTCAACTTTTAAACACCGCAACTCCGGCATTTGCACTGGGTCCATCTTCGGTGGCGCAGCTTCGCCATTTCGCAGTAACTTTCGTGTGTTCTTACAATCATCACTGGTGCAACCGAAGTACTTGCCGAAACGGCCATTTTTTAGTTGCATCTCGCTGCCACACTTATCACAGTCGAGCACCGGGCCTTCATAACCCTTTATTTTGAACGCGCCAGCCTCAACCTCAAAGCCAGAACAATCGGGGTTGTTGCCACAAATGTGCAACTTACGAGCTTCGTCGAGCAAATAGCTGTCCATCGCAGTGTTGCAAATCGAGCAATGATGCTTGTTAATTAGCAGCTTGGCTTCCGCCTCGTCGTCTTCGTCAACATTAACCGCTTCTTCGCCCGGCACTAGATTCATCGTCGACTTACATCGCTCTTTAGGTGGCAGCGCATAGCCTGAACACCCTAAAAACACACCCGTGCTGCCGGTGCGAATTTGCATCGGTCGCCCGCAGGTGGTGCATTCGATATCTGTCTCGGTGGGGCTGTTTGGTCGCATGCCGCCATCGTCGTCGTTCTGAGCTTTTAACAAGGTCTCGGAAAAATCCGCGTAAAATTGATCAAGCAGCTCGCGCCACTGCATACGACCCTTAGCGACATCATCGAGACGATCTTCCATCGTCGCTGTAAAACTATAGTCCATCAGCTCGGTAAAGCTTTCGACCAATCGCTCGGTCACAATATCGCCCATTTTCTGAGCGTAAAACCGTCGCTTCTCGACGTTTACATAACCACGGTCTTGAATCGTCGAGATAATAGCGGCATAGGTCGACGGCCTGCCGATGCCGCGTTTTTCTAACTCTTTCACCAAGCTCGCTTCGGTATAACGTGCTGGCGGCTTAGTAAAGTGCTGTGTCGGCTTGAGCTTTTCCAAACCTAAAACGTCGCCAATCTTCATCGCTGGTAATACGCCATCGTCGTCCTTTTTAGACATCGCTGGCTGCACTCGCTGATAACCGTCGAACACAACGACGCGGCCGCGAGTCCGAAGCTCATAATCATTCGCATTGATTACCACACTGGTACTCAAGAACCGCGCAGGCACCATTTGACAGGCAACGAACTGTCGCCAAATCAACGCGTAGAGGCGTTCGGCATCACGATCAACATTGCTAATTTGGGTTGGTTTAACGTTCACGTCAGAGGGGCGAATGGCCTCATGCGCCTCTTGCGCACCCTCTTTGCTCGAGTAAGATATGGCCGCGTCGGGCAGGTATTTCTTACCGAACTCCTTATCAATATAGCCGCGACAATCAGCCACCGCGTCTTTACTCAAGTTGGTAGAGTCAGTACGCATGTAGGTAATGTAGCCCGCTTCGTACAAACGTTGCGCGAGCATCATCGTTTTCTTTACCCCAAAGCCTAGGCGCGTACTCGCGGCTTGCTGCAGAGTAGAAGTAATATAAGGGGCTGTGGGCTTAGTCGATGTTGGCCGCTCTTTTATGTCGGAGATTTTGAAGTCGGCCGAACCCAGACTTTCTATCGCCACATCGGTGTCTTCTTTGGTAACCGGCTTGAAGTTTTCGCCTTTATATTTAAGCACTTCAAAATTTACAATATCTTTAGCTTGCGTTTTAAGGTCGGCAAATAAATCCCAATACTCGACCGGGATAAACGCTCGAATCTCTCGCTCTCGCTCAACCACTAGGCGTAATGCGACAGACTGGACTCGCCCGGCTGACAGCCCTCGAGCAATTTTTGCCCATAGCAAGGGCGACACCATATACCCCACAACTCGATCAAGAAAGCGACGAGCTTGCTGGGCTTGCACCCTCGCCATATCAACTGGCCCGGGCTTTTCAAAAGCAGCTTGAATAGCCGTCTTTGTGATTTCGTTGAAAACCACACGTCGATAACGGGCTGGGTCACCGCCAATCGCTTCTTGGAGGTGCCAAGCAATCGCCTCACCCTCTCTGTCCATATCCGTCGCGAGATAGATTATGTCAGCGTCTTTAGCAAGTTTAACGAGCTCATCAACGACTTTTTCTTTTCCGGGCAGAATTTCATAGCGCGCTTGCCAATCCTTTTCTGGGTTGATGCCCATGCGTTTGATTAGCTGCTCTTTGCTCTTTTTTTGTCGGTGAATTACCTTTTCTTCGGGCGAAAGCTTGCGTGTAATCGCCGCTTGTCGAGCGCGCTCTTTAGCGTCCACAGGTTTTTTTTCACCGCCACTGGTCGGTAAATCACGAATATGACCAACGCTGGATTTCACGATGAAGTCGTTGCCGAGATATTTATTAATCGTTTTGGCCTTTGCTGGCGACTCGACGATGACTAAAGACTTGCCCATGAGTTTGTTAATTTTCTATTGTTGCTCGGTTTCAATACGCTAACGTTAAGCAATATCGACGAACAAACGTTGTAATGACGATCGGTTGGCGCAGAGTATCCACATTATTCCCTACTCGAGCAAGGGTTAGTGAGTTTGCTAAGAACGAGATAACGCGCTAATGCATGACCGGAACCAGGTCATCAGCAACCATCACTTCAGCCCACTCCGCTATCTCAGAGAAACCCGGTTGATTGCTAAGCACCATTAATACGACCCACTTAATATGATCTAAATTGACATCCGCAGAGTCCAACGCCATGACCCTGTCGATTACGGCTTCACGTGCGAACTGATCTAATAATCCCGCGTTTACCAAGCGTATTAGTAACGACTGACCATCCAATTTCAAGCGCGCTGACTCTTCACGCGTGTAATGCCGCACGGAACTAAGGGCTTGAGGTTGCCATTCTATTTGGTCCTGTTCCTGCTCACAGATATCCAATAAATCTTCCAACCATACAAAGGCTTTATCGACCTCTTCATCAGGAAAACCCGCGCCAATAAGTTCTTTGGCTAGCTCATCTTGCCCAGGCTCAAAGGAGTCGCCGTCAATGATGTAATTTTCAAAGAGGTAAATCAGCACTTCCAGCATATCTTCTTTCATTCCTACCCCATGAGTGGCTAATTTTTTTAACTCGCACTGCTTGCTTATCGACAGCACCGCTTGCTTATTGGTCGCGCCGCGTGCGTATCAACAACCGCGTGCGCATCAACAAATACAAGATTGTTGTAATGTTAGGAGTTGTAGTAATTTGAATAATAAAGGGTTTGTATTTATGCAAGATTCACATAACCACCGTCGCTCGCGATTGCGATCGCCCCGTCCAACTCCAATGCTAATAGAATGGATGAAACTTCCGCCGCCGTCAATCCACTGCCACGGATTATGTCGTCCATCGGCGTGGACTCTGCACCAATATAGCTCAGCAAAACGCTTTCGGAGGCAGACCGTTGCCCTTTCGAACCGGCGCCCGAATGAGCATTCTCCACGCCAGAACGCCTTAGATCTAAATGACCAGACAGCTCTAAGCCAAGTTGCCGCACAACATCCGGCGCTGACGACACGATACACGCGCCGTCTCGAATTAAGCGGTGTGACCCCTCATACTGACTGCTAAGGGCCGACCCAGGGACCACCATCAACTCGCGATTGTGTTCTAAACTAAGGCGCGCGGTAATAAGGGTGCCACTGCGCTCCGCCGCCTCAACAATTACCACACCATACGACAAACCACTGACAATGCGATTGCGTTTCGGAAAGGTGTAGCGGTCCGGCGGCACGCCTAATGGGTACTCCGACAAAATCAGTCCGTAGGCGGTCAACTTCTCAAACAATTTTCTATTGCGTGCCGGATAAATAATATCCAAACCGCTGCCGAGCACAGCAATACTCGCCTCGCCTTGCTCGACACAGGCAGAATGGGCAATACCGTCAATGCCCAACGCCATACCGCTGGTGATCACGATACCCAGTTTCGATAAATCGCCTGCGATCCTGCGCGCCACTTGCGCGCCCACCGGCGTTGGTCGCCGCGAACCCACAATAGCGATTTGCGGCTCACTAAGTAGTGCGAGATTGCCAATTGCAAAGAGCGCGATCGGCGGATCGACTATCTGTTTTAGTAACGCCGGGTAGGCGCGGCAATTAATGCTGATCAAATGATGATCAGCATGCGCCAGCCAACGCAGATCAGCCGCAACCATTGCGTCTAAAAAACCCGATTCTAGATTGGGCTCTTTCGTCGGTGGCCTTACACCCACCACAGCGTTCAAGTCAGCGGGGCTGGCACCGAGTATTTCCTGAGGTGATCCGAAGTGCAGTAACAGCGCGCGCTTTTGAGCGTCGCCCCAACGACGATCTCGAATTAAACGACACCACGCGCCAAGAGCCTCGGCGCTCACGCTACCTGAGTGCGATTTATTCGGTCGTATACTTATATGCGCGGTCGGCGCGCTCGACAATTCCTTCGTCATTGCTTATGACCCTCCTTGGCCAACTATATAGTTAACCCCGCCCAAATAAAGAGCGGGGTTACTTGATTCTACATAATCTGCTCGCTAATTACTTGGCTTCCGGACTAACTAATACGTCACCAGGTAAAATTTGACGGCTCGAATCAGTGATTAAGGCGTAGCTCACCTTTTCAAAGGTACGAAACACCAACGCTAAGCCGACATTTTCTTCGGGGATAAAATACGCGTCGCCGGTTACGGGGTCGTCCTTTTTAACTTGCTGACTTCTAACCCGCAAGACATCGCCAGACCGGATGCCCTCACGTTCACCTAGCGTTATTGCAACAACCGACAAAGCGCCTAATTCAGTGGCTTTGTTCGGCGTATCTAATATTACGCCGCGCACATTTTCATTATCCGGCGCTTTGGGCGCGAAAAACGGCAACGCTTCAGACTGTTGAATTGGGCGTAAGCGATCACGAACATTTACATCGTCGTAGCTGCGAGTAATGGTCAAACGTGCCGGGTCTCCAGGCTTAAGCATGTTCGCATCCCCTACGTGTACCGCTTCATAACCTAAGCTTTCTCTACTCGTCGGGTCAACAAAGTGACGGCCAGGTCGAAACAAGCGAAACGTATCACCAGGCAAAGGCGCGCCTTCTATTTTGCGAGCATAAAATTGATCATACTTGCCGAAGACAAGGCGATTATCAATGCCGTCAACAATATAGCCCGCCGTATTCATTTCATCCTCGTTGGTCACTAGGGGCGCGTTGATATAAGCCGAGATAGCGGCCGGATCGATCAGCGGGATCGCATCACCGTATGAACTGGCACGCGCGATGGGAGACAACTTAACGGTTTCACGGCGCAAAGCCTTTAACACTGGCCGGCCATTAACAAAGGTCATCACCAATACATCGCCTGGGTAAATCAAATCCGGATTTTCTACCTGTGGGTTGCCTTGCCATACCTCGGGCCAGCGCCACGGGTCGCGCAAGAACTTGCCCGAGATGTCCCACAAAGTATCGCCCTTGACCACAGTATAGCGGTCAGGAAAAGTATCGTTCAGTGCAGAACGCGTCAATTCGTCCGCAGCCAAACTGCTCGAGCCTACCCCTAGAGTAAGAAGCAACGCCAGACACGACACGGAGATAGTGCGCTTAAGCCGGTTTAAATATGAGTGCGTCAAAACGTAGTGAATGAGTGTTCGTCTTTGAGATTTCTGTCTTTGAGATTTCATAGTTGATTTAATTATTGTCATTAGTCTGGTCAGGCCAAGTAGGCGCTCTCTCATACTTAATTTTCGGTCATTCTCAAGTCATAGCAAGTGTTTAGCTTATCGAGCATAATACGCCTTCAAGAGATAAACATCTTTTTAAGTACTTCTTTTATTTACCTTACTAAATTTACCCTTATATAAACCGTTAACCGGAGCCGATCATCAGCCTAAAGCAAAAGGCGGATATTCGACGCACTTCCCAAGACCGACAAAAACGACTCAGTTGTCCAAGCAACCGTTCTACCAGTTACTGTAATTACGGCCAACGAAAAACAAATAATAGAGCTTATTTAGTATGTTACGCAAACTATGTAGAATGCAGTTTACGTTATTTTTACACGAAACTGTAATCAAAATTTAGGAATATTGCCGACAAATGGCTATTTTAGAAATTCTCGTTTACCCCGATGAACGCCTCAGAACCGTCGCCAAGCCCGTAACGAACGTTGATGACAGCGTTCGCCAACTGGTCAAGGACATGACACAAACTATGTACAACGCGAACGGCATCGGCTTAGCCGCAACCCAAGTTAACGTGCACAAACAGGTCGTGGTTATGGATTTGTCTGAAAACCGTGACGAATTGCGCGTACTGATTAACCCTACGATAATCGAACACGACGGCGAGCAGGTGTACGACGAAGGCTGCTTGTCGGTGCCCGAGTATTACGCGCCGGTTAAACGCGCCGAGCGCATCAAAATAACCGCGTTAGACGAACAGGGCGAAATCTATGAACTAGACGCGGACGGCCTACTCGCGGTTTGCATTCAGCATGAGATGGATCACCTCGCAGGCAAAGTATTCGTAGACTATTTGTCACGTTTAAAGCAAGAACGCGTCAAAAAGAAATTGATAAAACGCGCTCGCGCTGCAGACTAACAGCAGACGCCCATGAGAATAATTTTTGCCGGAACGCCGGAATTTGCGGTCACCCCACTCAAAGCACTGATCGCCCAACATGACGTTGTTGCGGTGTTTACTCAACCTGATCGTAAAGCCGGGCGCGGCAAAAAGCTAACCCCACCCGCCGTCAAGACAGTTGCACTAGAGCACGATATAGAAGTATTTCAGCCGACTAGTCTAAAAGACCATGCAGAGCATATTGCTTCCTTCAAAGCCGACATAATGGTTGTGGTTGCCTACGGCATGCTGCTTCCGCAAGCAATCTTAGACACCCCTCGACTAGGGTGCCTAAATATTCACGCTTCATTGCTGCCTCGCTGGCGTGGTGCTGCGCCAATTCAGCGCGCGATTGAAGCTGGCGACCAAGAAACTGGCGTTAGCATCATGCAGATGGCCTTAGGTTTGGATACCGGACCCGTTTTCCAAATGTTGAGAACAAGAATCGCGAGCAGTGATACCTCAGCTAGCTTGCACGACACCCTAGCCCAGCTCGGCGCAGTCGGCATATGCGATGTGCTCGCCAAGTTAACGCAAGACCCAACATTAGAACCTCAAGCACAAAATGATTCGAAGTCGACCTACGCCAAGAAAATTAGTAAGAGCGACGCCGAGCTAAACTGGCAAAAAACTGCACAACAATTACACCAGCAGTTGCGCGCATTTATCCCCTGGCCGGTCAGCCAAACACATCACGGCGAGACCCGTATTCGAGTCTGGCAGGCACGCGTTATCGAACAAGATCATGCGCTTGTCCCTGGCACAATCGTTAACGTAAATGATGGCGGAATCGACGTCGCCTGTGGCAGCGATTTATTGCGCCTAGAGATTCTGCAACGTGACGGCAGCAAGCCGCTTTCGTATCGCGAGTTTAAAAATGGCTATGGTCTTGGCGTCGGCGAAAAACTGGGGCACGGCTAATGGCAAAACGCCTCAACAGTCGAGCTGCTGCAGCCAAAATAAGTTGGCAAATCATCGATAAAGGCCAATCGCTTGATATCGCGATCGCTGGCTTTTTCGAAACCAACGAGTTTAGCCCTCAAAATCGCGGATTTATCCAAGAGCTGGTTTATGGTGTATGCCGTTGGTACGGTGAGTTAGACGCCGTTGCTGCAACGCTGCTACGCACGCCGATTCGCAACAAAGACCGCGTAATCCACTTTGTATTATTGGTTGGTTTATATCAACTCCGGCACTTAGAAACCGCCGATCACGCGGCGGTTGGCGAAACAGTTTCAGCGTGTAAACAGTTAGATAAGCAATGGGCAAAAAACGTGGTGAATGGGTGTTTGCGCAACTATTTACGTGATGGCTGCGAACTCGACAACATCAACGTAATTACCCATCCTGAGTGGATGCGCCGCGAGATCAGCGAGGCGTGGCCTGCACACGCCAACGCAATCTTTGAAGCTAATAACCATCGTCCACCGATGTGCCTGCGGGTAAATCGACGGCAATATAGCCGTGATGAATATTTAGACTTACTTAAAAAAGAAGGTATCTCAGCACTCGCTGACCCACACACAGATGATGGTCTAATATTGGAAACGCCTTGCGCTGTTAGCGCACTGCCACACTTTGATACTGGTGCCTGCTCAGTGCAGGACACAGCGGCGCAAATCAGTGCCGACTTGCTTGCGCCGACGCCGGGCATGCGAGTGTTGGATGCGTGTGCAGCGCCAGGCGGTAAGACAGCGCACTTGCTTGAGAGGTGCGATAACAATTTATCTATGCACGCATTAGACATTTCTGAGCGACGTTGCGAACAACTTCATGGCACGCTTGCTCGACTACAATTGAACGCCGAGGTTTTCGTCGCAGATGCAAGCATCAAGCCCAGTTGGGCTGTTCCGCTGGAAGGTTATGAACGTATTCTTATCGACGCGCCCTGCAGCGGCCTAGGTGTCATTCGACGCCATCCTGACATCAAGCACCATCGCCGTGTTGACGACATTGACAGCTTGCAAAAAATACAAGCTGCGCTGCTCGACGAACTGTGGAAATCCCTTAAAACTGACGGGCAACTGCTGTATATGACCTGTTCAATCTTGCCACGTGAAAACGAGAAGCAAGTCGAGCAGTTTCTAGCCCGCACAAACGATGCTATGCTGCTACCCATTGAGCACCCCACTGCAATTGCCCTCGCTCATGGCGCACAAACACTGCCAGGCGTGCATGGGATGGACGGTTTCTACTATTGCCTAATACAAAAAACACACACATAAGGTTGACCTCCAAAGCGATAGCCACGGCGACCGTAAACACGTTGGCGATGCCCCGTATCATGCTGAGCGCATTGTTCCTATTTTATTTCATAACGCCTAATGCTGCGTTTGCTTATGGCATCAGCCACGACGAAAACGGCATAAAAATCATCCTAGCGAAAGAAGTAGAAGATGCGATTGATGGCGGCATTTCACTGACTTTCGAATGCGAATTTGCGCATATTGACCGTTTCCTGTTCTTCACCTGGGCCGAGCAAGTAAAAAGCCATCGATTTGTAGTCACCCGGCACGCGCTGTCCAATCGGTATTTGGTGCAGCACAAAGGGCGGCTCGCACCGCGAATTTTTAGCTCAAAATACGAAAGCATGAGCTATATAGCAAAGCGATCCATGGATTTATTTTTGGAGTATCATGTTCAAGATGAGCACAGCGACGACCCTCACGCAATGCGCCTTCGCTTGAGTAAAACCGAACTGCCTGGGCCTTTACGCTTAAGCGCCTTTATCACGAAAGAGTGGGATTTAGATTCCGGCTGGACCTCATGGAAATCCGCGCGTTAGTTAAACGAATATCTTCACCCGGGCCGGTAATCGGTGTCTGCGCGGTCATGCTATTTACCTTGTGCTTTTTGATAGCGCGCTCGCTCAATGACGATGCTTCTGGCGAACTGCAGTTTTGGATAACTCTGCTCGGTAGCGCGGGAATTGGCGTGCTGGTGTTCTTTCTAATTTCGAACGTCTACAGCTTATTCGTGCAATACCGCCGCAATGAAATTGGGTCGAAATTGACAGCGAAAATCGTTGTAATTTTTTTCTTCCTGACCATTATCCCGTTTTCTTTGATTTATTTTTTCTCGATTCAATTCTTAAACAAAGGCGTGGACACTTGGTTTGACGTGCGAATTGAGCAAACCGTAAAAGACTCTCTGCTTTTGAGTAAAAGTGCACTTGAAGGCATCAAAGAAGAAATTATTTCCGACGTAGAGGATTACGCCAAAAATCTGCGCCAAAATGTACCATCAAGTGAATTGCTAAGAACCTTGGACGAAATTCGCGAGCTTGAAGGTTACTCTGAATTATCACTGTACACCGACGACGGCCGAGTCCTTGCCTTTTCGAGCATCGACGAAGCCACCATTTTGCCTGATACGCCCGGTGATGAAGTATTTACCGAGTTACGACTGAACCAAACCTATGCATTGATCGAGCCGATATCTCAGACGATGCAACAATTTAGAGTGGTCGCGCCGATTCGAGTCAACGAGCTAGGCCGTGAGTTTTACGGCTTACAAGCGATTAAAGTTCTACCGCTGCGCTATGCCACTTTAGCGAGCAGTGTTGAAACCGCCAGCAATCAGTACGCACAAATGGTGTTTGCTAGAGGCCCGTTAAAATTCAGTTTAATTGTGACCTTGAGTTTGATTTCCCTCGCCAGCTTACTGTTTTCTATTCTAACCGCGGTGTACTTATCGCGCCGCATGGTAGCACCAATTTCAAACTTGGCCGCTGGCACACAAAAAATTGCGGAAGGTGATTATGGCTCACACCTCCCGATCACTAGCTCCGACGAACTGGGGATCTTAACTCGCTCGTTCAATAACATGAGCAACAAGATTAAGGACGCGCAACTAGCGGCCCTTGCCAGTCAGACAGAAACCGAGCAGCAAAAAGGCTACTTAGAAGCGGTACTCACCAACCTTTCATCAGGAGTATTCTCGTTTAATCAGGACCATCGACTGCAAATTTGTAACAGCGCGGCCACCGATATTTTGGGCCTAAGCCGAGACTCCTTAGTGGGACAGTCGACCGAGCAACTAGCGCGACAAGACCATCATGCCAAGCAGTTCTTTGAGCTGTTGGACGCGGGCATAAAATCGACACAGGCAACCTGGCAAGAAGAAATAACATTACTCGGCGAACACGGGCGTCAAATGTTGATTATTCGTGGCACTCTCTTACATCGAAGTAACGACCTATTTTCATCCGAAGATTTATCCGCCACGCCACTCGAGACCTATGTTGTGGTATTTGACGACGTCACAAACTTGATTCAAGCACAACGCGATGCCGCGTGGGGCGAAGTTGCAAGACGGCTTGCACACGAAATCAAAAACCCGCTAACGCCGATTCAACTGTCTGCCGAGAGAATTAAAAAGAAATTCCAAGACCAGGTAGATGGTGAATTACTTGAAACCCTTGACCGCAGCACACGCACAATTGTTCAACAAGTTGAATCAATGAAAGAAATGGTCAACGCATTCTCGAGCTATGCGC
Organism: uncultured Arenicella sp.; assembly: GCA_938048185.1. Classification (GTDB taxonomy): domain Bacteria; phylum Pseudomonadota; class Gammaproteobacteria; order Arenicellales; family Arenicellaceae; genus Arenicella. Next base: position 142,758 of record CALIVT010000007.1, on the reverse strand, counting down.
AACCGGTAAGAGCTAAGTTAGCGCCACTTAACATAAACCAACTGGTGCGCGACGTCATTGAACTGCATGTCTCTAATTTACAAAAAATAGAGGTCGACCTGCAATTAGATACAAGACTGCCCGACATCAAGGCCAACGCGTCAGCCTTGCGCCAAGTTCTGAACAACCTGGTTATCAATGCCAACCACGCGCTCGAAAATGTCGAACTACCCAAATTAACGATCAGGACCTACCTTGCTGCCAAGGTTACTGGGCAGTACATCGATCTGGTTGTCGAAGATAACGGTTCGGGTATTCCAAGTGACATTCGTAACTCGCTGTTTGACCCCTACGTGAGCTCTAAAGCGAAGGGGTCGGGCCTGGGTTTGGCGATCGTAAAACGTATCGTCGAGGAACACAGCGGGTCGGTTTGGACGCGCGATGGTGACCTTGGGGGCACGGCAATGCACCTGCGCCTACCGATCAACGCGATGCAAACCTATCGTGGTAATCGCGCGCAAAATAGTTTACATTCGAACGACGCTGGCGACAGCGAAAAACTCATCTAAACGGACATCACCACACTTCTACTCTCGGCATGTCTCAAAACACCTCTAATACCGGATCAAACACGCCCGATCGGCAACACATATTAGTCGTCGACGACGAGCCTGATATTCGTCAGATTCTGCAAGATATTTTGCAAGACGAAGGCTATTCTGTAAGCGTCGCTGAAAATGCAGATCAAGCCCGCCTGCGCTTTAGAGAAGACCAACCCAACCTGGTATTACTTGACATTTGGATGCCCAAAGAAGACGGCATTTCCGTCCTCAAGAGTTGGGTTGAGAGTCAAACACTCGGCGACACCCCGGTGGTCATGATTTCAGGCCACGGCACTGTAGAAAACGCAGTTGAGGCCGTCAAGCTAGGTGCCTACGATTTTCTAGAGAAGCCACTGTCAACTGGCAAATTACTCTTGAGTGTTGAGCGTGGTTTAGAAAACGCGTCACTGCGCGAAGAAAATAAGCGCTTAAAGTCGCGCTTACAAAATCATTCGCCAATGATTTCGAACAGTGACGCCAGTCGCGAGTTATTACGCCACATACAACTCCTCGGCCCTACTGATAGCTGGGTTTTTATCACCGGAGAATCAGGCACGGGCAAGCGGCTGGTCGCGCAAAAAGTACACGAGAATAGCCCTCGAGCAAACGCAGCGTTTGTCGAACTAAACCTCGCCGCCATGCCATCTGATGGGGTCGCGCAAGCGCTCTTTGGGAGTGAGGTTGATGGTAAAGTGGTACTAGGTCGCTTTGAAGAAGCGAAAGGGGGCACGCTGTTTATTAACGAAGTGCTGGGGCTAAATTTAGAAACTCAAAACAAACTTCTAAGCGCTTTGCAAGAACGTCAGTTTTTGCGTCTCGGTGGCAATGAATACATCGAATTAGATGTGCGAGTTATCGTAACCACAAGTGGTAATCCGCAAAAAGCCGTCAATGAAGACGCCTTCAGTGAAGACTTGTATTATCGGCTCAATGTGATCCCGATTCAGGTTCCGTCGCTTAGAGAACGGCGCCAAGACTTGCCGGAGCTGATCACCTTATTTGTTGAAGATATCGCAACCAAGAATCAGCTAGAAACACCGTCAATCACCGACGACGCACTCGCGCTATTAAAAACCTATAAGTGGCCTGGCAATGTGCGCCAGCTGCAAAACGTTTTACAACGTTTAGTGGTACTCAATAGTGGCCAAGAGATTAATAGCGACAAAGTAAATGTTGCGCTTGGTGGCGATGTCGATATGCACAAAAAGTCGTCAAGCTTACCCGAATATTTTGCCAGCGATATGCGCACAGCTAAAGAAGAATTCGAGCGCGCGTATCTCACCCATCATTTGGCGAACGTAGAGGGTAACGTGAGTCGGCTAGCAAAAAAAGTAGGTCTAGAGAGAACACACTTGTATCGCAAGCTAAAGAATCTTGATATCAACGCCCGCGATGCTAAGTAACGGGTGCTAAGCAACTCAAGTTAAGCAACTAATTAGCAAGTAAGCAACAGACCAGTCTCATGAAAATACTTATTCTAGGCGCAAGCCAAGTTGGAGTTTCGATCGCCGAGGTTCTGGTTGGCGAAGAGAACGACGTGACTATCGTTGATGTGGACAAGGCTATTTTATTGCAACTGCAAAATCGTTTGGATATCCGCACGGTTGCGGGCAGTGCTGCGCACCCGTCGGTACTTAGGGTCGCGGGGGCCGAAGACGCGTCATTAATCTTAGCCGTGACCAATAATGACCAAGTCAACCTTGTGGCCTGTCAGATCGCGGAAACGTTCTTCTCTACCCCGACTAAGATTGCACGTCTGCGCTCCAAAGAATATCTAACCAACCCTGAATTGTTTAACTCCGAAACCGGTTTTAAAGTTGATGTGGTTATCTCGCCCGAAAAAATCGTTCGCGACCACATAACGCGCTTGATCGAATTTCCAGGCGCACTACAAGTCTTGGACTTTGCCGATGGCCTGGTGCAATTGGTTGGTGTCAAGGCGGTGGCTGGCGGAGCGCTAATAGACTGCCCGCTGGAAGAACTTAAAGAACATATGCCCGGCATTGAGACCCGGGTTGCCGCGATCTATCGCGATGGTGTGACCATAACGCCGAAATCCGACACCATCATCAAGACCAATGACGAAGTCTTTTTTGTTGCAGCCCGCGAACATATACGACAAGTAATGAAGGAGATGCGCGGTACAAGCGATAAGACTAAGCGCATTTTTATCGCGGGGGGCGGCAACATCGGCTTAAATCTCGCGCGCGAGCTTGACCGTAAAGGCTACAGCGTAAAACTCATCGAATTTAATTCCAAGCGCGCCGAAAAGATTGCCGAGTCTGTTGACAACACTATTGTTCTTAAGGGCGATGCGGCCGACGCGAGCCTATTACTGCAAGAAAACATTGAAGCGGCCGACGTATTTTGCGCCGTCACTGAAAAAGACGAAATCAATATTCTGTCGGCTAATTTAGCCAAACAGCTGGGCGCGAAACGAGTGATGGCCTTAGTCAACAAGCCAGCCTATGTCGAACACCTAGAGCACCGCGACATCGACGTGATTATCTCTCCGCGTATCGCTACTATTGGCAGCGTACTGGCGCACATTCGACGCGGTGATGTGGTTGCCGTTCACTCATTACGACGTGGGCGTGCAGAAGCCATAGAAGCCATCGCGCATGGTGACGCTGACTCATCAAAGGTAATCGGCAGAGGTGTGCGAGAAATACCCTTTCCGTCCGGCACTGGCGTTGGCGCAATTGTTCGCAGCGAAAAAGTAATCATCCCTAACGCAGAAACGGTCATCGAACCGGAAGACCACGTCATTATTTTCATGGACAACAAGTCATGCATCGCCGACGTAGAAGCGCTTTTCCAAGTTGCCGTGACGTTTATCTAGCGCCGGATATATCAAAGCCTACTGAGCAATGCACTATCAAACGGTTCTAAAAATATTGGGTGTATTGCTGATTATTTTCAGCGTTACCCACTTAACGCCATTAATGGTATCTCTGCTCTATGCAGACGGTAATAGTTTCCCATTCATGATCTCGTTCTCCGTCACTTTGCTGACTGGTTTGCTCATGTGGGCTCCGGTGCGCAAGAGCCAGCGTGACTTGCGCTACCGCGATGGTTTTTTGGTCGTCGTATTGTTTTGGACCGTTTTGGCCACTTTCGGTGCGCTACCGTTTATTTTTTCCAGTAATTACTCGCTGAGCGTAACCGATGCGTTTTTCGAATCAATGTCGGGCCTTACTACCACCGGCGGCACAATTCTCACCAATCTAGATTCGCTGCCGAGATCAATTCTTTATTACCGGCAACAACTCCAGTGGCTCGGCGGCATGGGTATTGTTGTATTAGCAGTCGCCATCATGCCGATGCTTGGCGTCGGCGGCATGCAGCTCTACCGCGCGGAAACGCCGGGCCCCATGAAGGACAGCAAACTAACACCGCGCATCACGGAAAGTGCTAAGGCGCTTTGGTATATCTATCTCGGCCTAACCGTCATTTGTATGCTGGCCTATTTGCTCGCCGGTATGAATTTGTTTGACGCGATCGGTCACGCGTTTTCCACCGTTGCGATTGGCGGTTTCTCAACGCACGATTCCAGCTTGGGGCACTTCAACAGTGCCGCCATTGAAATTGTAGCGATCGTGTTTATGTTAATCGCCTCTGCCAATTTCTCCCTACATTTTCTCGCATGGCGCAACCGTTCGATTAAACCTTATCTCCGTGATAGCGAATACCGATTTTTCTTGAGTATCATTTTCTTGGTCGCGATCTTAGTGGTTGGTTTGTTGATCAGTCAAAGTATCTACGCTTCGAATGCGCTGGCGGTGCGCCAGGGGCTATTTCACCTCGTATCAGTAATAACCACCACAGGTTTTACCTCAAGCGGGTTTGCATGGTGGCCTGGCGCGCTGCCAGTCTTACTTATACTTTTTAGCTTTATGGGAGGCTGCGCAGGCTCAACGGCCGGAGGCATTAAAGTGATGCGCATTCAGCTTATGTACAAACAAGGCCGCAAAGAAATTGTGCGTTTAGTTCATCCAAATGCGGTGCTCTCAATCAAAACCGGCGGACAAGTAATAAGCGAAAAAGTCATTAATACAGTGACTGCTTTTTTCTCGATGTATATATTGTCATTTGCGCTCACCGGCTTTGCGCTCAGCGCTGTCGGACTCGATTGGATAACCGCCTTCTCTGCCGCTGCAGCCTGCCTGAATAATCTCGGCCCCGGCTTGGCTGAGGTTGCCAACAACTATGCCAACATTAACGATACCGCGAAATGGATTTTGGCGTTTGCTATGTTGTTGGGCCGCTTAGAGTTGTTTACTTTGTTAGTGCTTTTCACTACTACGTTTTGGCGCGACTAATTTGACCATAAATATAGATCACTAAGACTCGAATTACAGCGCGCGCAGGGTGGTTACATGGTCGCGCTATCGGTATCCACGACAGACATAAAAAAAGCCGCAATTGCGACTTTTTCTAAGAAACTAATAGTTCAACTAATAGTTCAGTTTAAACTCACTTATAAACTGAACTCTTTTTGAAATGCTTGGTCAGCATGTAGTAAACGACCGCACGGTATTTATTTCGATTTGAGCGACCATAGGTGTCAATTACAGCTTGAATACCTTCGTCTAATTTTGGAGAATCTTTTAAGCCCAACTTCTTAATCAAAAAGTTTTTCTTAACTCGATCTAGTTCCTTTGGATCACCGGCAGACACTGTGCAAGCATCGGCATTATAAATTGATGGCCCGCAACCAATGGTTACCGCGGTTAACAACTTCATGTCAGGTTTCATATTACACTTCTTCTCTAGATCGCCGGCGTACTTGGCAATCAAATCATCGCGCTTGCTCATTGCTCATCTCCCAAAAATTGGTAGTCGTGGTTAGTTTTAGTTTGTCGAACTCTTACCGAATTTATTACCGAGGTTGCAGCGTTAACTACACTTCAATCTCGGTTACGGCAATACCTGAATTTGACCTCAGCGACTCAATCACCTAAAACAACGAGCCGCTTCACACCCGCGTGGTTGCGGTGTCGTTCGACATTACCCCAAGGCCTAGGGAAATAAAAGTTTATTTATAAAATTTAACACCATTGTACATTTCGTCGGGCGGTCGAGTCTTAAAACGCTTGTGCACCCAAAAATACTGTTCGGGATGAGCTCGGATTAAGCTTTCGATTTCACGGTTCATTCTTTGGGTATCGCGCAGTTCATCGTCAAGTGGAAAATCTTCCAGTGGCTCACCCAGGCTCACTTCGTAGCCAAGGCCCCACGGCTTGGCAATGGTGCGGCACGGAATTACGAGCGCGTCAGTCATTTTTGCAAACTTGCCAAGCACCGAATAGGTCGCGGCTTGTTCGTGAAAGAACGGCACGAAAACGCCTTTACGACCTGCATCTTGGTCTGGCAAATAGTAAAACGGCTGGCCTTTACGAATTGCTCGAATCAAATTGCGCATCGGCTCTTTACGCTCTACAAGCTGCCCACCGTAACGACAACGACCGCGTTTAACTACTTCATCAATTAATCCATTCTTGGCGTACTGATACATCGACAACATAGGTCGTTCTTGCGCCAATAGATAGCCCGCTACATCTAACGCTGAGAAATGTGGTGCAAGAACAATAATATTCCGTCCGGAGGCCAGCGCAGCATCATAGTGTTCACGACCTTTAATGGTGACTCTGCGGTTGAAGCGCGCACGTGATATCCAGAAATGCATTGGTGACGCGAACACTGACTGACCGACATATAAAAAGTGTTTGCGATTTATTCTCTTGCGCTCAGCGACCGATAACTCGGGAAAGCAAACACTGATATTTTTAAACGCGATCTGCCTGCGTGACACACCCAAGACATAAAATAAGAGGCCAACAAATTGCCCGACCATTGAAATTAATGGCATTGGCAAAAGAGACATCACTCGCAATACGCCCAAGCTAAACCATGTCGGCCAATACCGTGGCGCCAAGAACGCGGTAAGAGGAGTTTTCTGCACTTTCTATTTCTACTCTTTCTATTTCTACTCTTGCTATCAATCCGTATTCTATTTATAAACCAAAAAAATAGACATAAACTGGTAAGGAATTACTTTATTTTCAAACCTTGCGGAAACGCGAATAGGGTAGCATATTGTCAGTAAGTTCTCGCCACCCACAGCGGTCTCTAGTAGTAACTAAAGGCAATCACAGTGTGTTTGCTAGACTACGAACTACTTAACGTCAAAATTATGAAACTAAACAGACGAAAACTTCTCTCAATCTCTGCACTGGGACTGGCCGGCGGTATTGGCTTGTTACGTGCGGCCGACCAAAACAATGCTATCACGCAAACGCGCGAATTAGCTCAGGACACCGGTATGACCAAACCCTTAACGCTCGACCCCAACCCCGCGACGATTGAAGCATTTGAACTAGATAAAAGCGAATGGCAAAAACGTTTAAGCGAAGAAGCTTACTACGTATTACGCACAGAAGGTACAGAGCGACCATTCACCAGCCCGTTAAACGACGAGAAACGCGACGGCGACTTCGCCTGCGCAGGCTGCGACCTAGTGCTATTTAATTCATCGCAAAAATTCGACTCAGGCACGGGGTGGCCGAGCTTTTTCGACACAATCGATGGTCGAATTAAAACCAAAAGAGATTTTAAATTGATTCTGCCACGCACAGAATATCACTGCGCGCGCTGCGGCGGCCATCAGGGACACGTGTTCGAAGACGGCCCTGCACCGACTGGATTGCGTTACTGCAACAACGGCGTAGCACTCAAGTTTATTCTCGCCGACGCATAGCCAAACGATTCTTCGCTGACTCAGCTCAGTTAAGCTTATGCTTCTCTAGGTACGCTAACAATTCTGGCTGGGACTTCGCCACTGATAATAAGTCGCTCCACTCATCTACATCGTTCAAAGCCTCGAGCTGGTGCAAACTCAGCTCGGAAGCGGCCGCCGCATTTAGCGTTTTTTGTAATACTTGGTCAGTACCCCACGGCATGTCAGAGAACAAACTGTCAGCGTCGTTGGTCAAGCCCAGAAGATAATAGCCACCATCGTCGGCTGGGCCAATAACTGCTTGGCCTTCTTTCAGTAATTCATAGGCATTCTCTAGGTTAGACCCCTCGACTTGTGGCGCATCGCAGCCCATAACTGCCGCCGGATAACCAAAAGAAGCTAGGGCATTGCGCATTTTCTCGCCTAAGTCGCCGTCGCATTGTTGGCTCATTTTTATTGGGTAACGCGCTAACATTTGCGCGAAGAATGGATGTTCACTATCAAGCCATACACTCAAATAAACTTGACCCGGCCACGCTTGGAGCGCTTTCTCAATAGAAGCCTGCATCAAAATTTTCGCAATATCTGCAGCCTGCTGAGCACTGCAATGAGAGGTCAGACGAGTCTTCACTTTGCCCGCAACCGGTGCTTTAGCGAACAGTAACAGCGGAATATCAGCGCACATCGTAATACCCCCTCGCGAGCGAGTTTGGCGATACGCCAAAGAAGAATGCCAGACGATACCACCACATTTTCAATATCGTTTTAAAAACACCATGTTGTTGCCACCGTCGCGCGCTGGTCGTCACTTTCACGCGTGAGCAGTATGGTGCGTGCAATTGCCTAAGGGTCTTACTAATTGCTACGTCTTCCATTAGTGGGATCACAGGAAACCCGCCTATAGCCGAGAATACGCGCGCGTCAACGAACAACACCTGATCACCCGTTGCCACGCCGGTTATTCTCGATCGCGCGTTCATGAACCCTGCGACCATCTTCATAGTCGGTGATGCGACGTCAAAACGAACATCAAAGCGACCCCATGCGTCCGCGCGCTGCAATTCACTAAAATAATTCTCGGGCAACCGCGTATCAGCGTGCAGAAATAGCAGCAGCGGTTGACTCGCGACTGCCGCCCCAGCATTCATTTGCGTGGCTCGCCCAGCATCGCTGTGGATAAGCGTCAAGCCGGCAGCCTCAATGTCACCGCACGTGCCATCATGACTGCCTCCATCGACGATAATAACCTCTGGTTGAAGCGCATCGTCTTGCTCGATAAGCTGGGTTAAGTGTGCAATCAGATCCTTGACCACCGCCGACTCATTGAGCAGCGGCACAATAATTGACACACCAGGGTTATCGCGCGGCCCAGTCGTCACTCTAGCTTGAGCGTTTAGCGCCGATACGCAAGCGCAATGCGTTCAACTTGATAAAGCCCTCTGCATCAGCTTGATTATAGGCGCCATCATCATCTTCGAAGGTTGCAATACGTTCGTCGAACAAGGAATCTTTTTCTGATTTGCGCCCGACTATTGAGACCATGCCTTTATAAAGTTTGACCCGCACTGTGCCATTTACGTGCTTCTGAGACTCATCAATCATCGTTTGCAGCATTTCACGCTCCGGGCTCCACCAATAACCGTTGTAAATCAATTCAGCATACTTGGGCATCAGCTCGTCTTTGAGATGCGCAACTTCGCGATCTAAGGTCAAAGACTCCATCGCTCGATGGGCCCGTAACATGATGGTCCCAGCGGGGGTTTCATAACAACCGCGTGACTTCATACCAACATAGCGGTTTTCGACAATATCATCACGTCCAATACCGTGCTCGCCACCCACTTTATTAAGCCAAGCCATTACATCGGCGGGGCTCATCGCATCGCCATTAATTGCCACGATATCACCGTGATCAAAATCGAGTTCCAGGTATTGCGCTTGGTCCGGTGCGGCTTCAGGTGCCACGGACCAACGCCACATCTCCTCTTCTGCTTCGGCCCAAGGGTCTTCTAAAATACCGCCTTCATAAGAGATGTGCAGTAAATTGGCGTCCATCGAATAAAGGGACTTGCCATCGGCTTTTTTCTCGACGCTGATGCCGTGTTGGTCAGCGTAGCCGAGTAACTTATCGCGCGAATTTAAATCCCACTCACGCCAAGGAGCAATAATTTTGATATCAGGTCGCAGTGCATACGCACCAAGCTCAAACCGAACTTGGTCATTCCCTTTGCCAGTCGCACCGTGCGAGATCGCATCGGCACCCGTTTCATTAGCAATTTCAATTAGACGCTTAGCGATAAGCGGACGGGCAATCGAGGTCCCCAAGCGGTACTCACCCTCATACAACGCGTTTGCACGCATCATTGGGTAAACATAGTCACGTGCAAATTCTTCGCGCAGATCATCGATATAGATGCTCTTAACACCCATAGCTTCAGCTTTGGCGCGCGCTGGTTCTACCTCCTCACCTTGACCAATGTCAGCGGTAAAGGTAACAACTTCGCAGTCGTATTCTTCCTGCAACCACTTAAGAATAATGGAGGTATCTAAACCGCCTGAGTAGGCTAATACAACTTTTTTAATATCGGACATAGGCACATGAAAAAAGGGAAACTTTTAGAGCGCGTAGTGTCTTGTTTTAGCTCTCAAAGGTCAAGGTTTGGCGCAGCATTGGCAACAAAACATAAGTGTCAAAACGTATAAAAAGGTGTATAAACGAGTCAACAAGGGGAATCACATGTGTTTAATAGCTAGAATCCAACTCACTAAAACAATATAAAATCAAAGGTAAAAGATGATGGAAGAAATTAACTTTATAGCCCGATGGGGCCACTTACTGTTCGGCATTACCTGGATCGGCATGCTGTATTATTTCAACTTTGTACAAGGCGGATACTTCAAAAGCGCCACGCCTGAGGGATTAGCGGACGCCAAAGCCAAACTTGCGCCAAGCGCGTTGTGGTGGTTTCGATGGGGCGCAATGTTCACCTTCTTAACCGGCCTTTATCTAATTAGCTACTTAGGCTCAACGTTCACCGCCAATGACTACATAATGGTCGGCGCGTTGCTGGGAACTTTTATGTTCCTAAATGTGTGGCTGGTGATTTGGCCTGCGCAACAGATTGCACTAGGCATGAAAGAAGGTGACGGACCAGCGGCGGGCGCAAAAGCGCTACTTGCATCACGAACCAACGTGTTGTTCTCAGCCCCAATGGCCTACTTCATGTTAGCCTCAGCTCATAAAAAGCACCTTGCCGATGGCGTTGATACAGGTCTATGGGTGGCACTGGTCATTGTCGTTGCACTTGAAATCAATGCGCTGTTTGGTAAACAAGGCCCGATGGCGTCGGTGATGGGTGTAATTCACTGCAGCCTTGCGTTAACCGCAGTGCTGGCACTGGTTTTGCACTTTGTCTAAGACAGTAAAATAATGCGCTATTAGGTTTGTCAAACTTTGACCAACCTAATAGACTTAAACCACTGACTTAAGTACGTGCTTAAGTCATTTGGAAAAGCGCCTTATGGGCGCTTTTTGTTTCTCTGTTATAAAACCCGATTTACCACTGAATACTCATGCTGCAACGACTTTTTAATAGGCTCCGTGGTGAGCCCGCAAGCAACGCTCCTAAAACCGCATTAATGAATGCGTATGCACGGCTACCGATCAGCTTTGTGCGCGGCGACGGCGCGCGACTGTGGGACTCAAAGGGCAAAGAGTATATCGATGCGCTGGGAGGCATCGCCGTGACCTTCTTAGGCCATTGTCACCCCAAGGTCAGCGCGGCAATTACTGAACAAGCGAATACCATCTTGCACACCAGCAACCTGTTTCACATACCCGAACAGTTGGCGTTAGGCGAAAAATTTTGTGCTATCTCAGGTATGGAAAAAGTATTTTTTGGTAACTCCGGTGCGGAGGCCAATGAGGCCGCAATCAAGATCTCTCGGCTCTACGCCCGCAGCAAGGGCATTGATTCGCCGATCGTAATTACAGCCGAGCAGTCGTTCCACGGACGCACCATGGCGACGCTATCGGCCACCGGTAACGAAGCGATCAAAAAAGGGTTCGCGCCTTTGCTGGAAGATTTCATACATGTGCCGTACAACGATGTGGCGGCAATTCAAGCGCATGCCAACAATACCAACGTGGTCGCGATTCTAATCGAGCCGATACAAGGCGAAGCTGGAATAGTACTGCCCGACGATGGCTACTTAACCGAACTTAGAAAAATCTGCGATGAAAATGGCTGGCTGCTAATGCTCGATGAAATTCAGGCAGGCATGGGCCGCACCGGTAAATGGTTTGGGTTTCAACACGAAAACATTTTGCCAGATGTCATTACCAGTGCTAAAGCCTTAGGTAATGGAATTCCGATCGGTGCGTGTGCAGCCCGCGGTATCGCAGCCGAGCTTATTAGCCCCGGCTCACATGGCACTACGTTTGGTGGCAACCCCTTTGCTAGCCACATAGCGCGAACCGTGATCGATATTATTGAACAAGATGACCTGCTGTCACAGGCAGAGATTTTGGGCTCAGCGTTACAGCAACAACTGCAACAACAATTAGGTGCGTTAGCGTCGGTTGTGGACATTCGCGGTCGAGGCTTAATGCTAGCCGTTGAACTTGACAAGGTTTACCCGGATCTTGCGGTAAAGTTTTTGGCGTCAGGCTTAATTGTAAACGTCACTGGCGGCGGCAAAGTTATACGAATGCTGCCGTCCGTTATGCTAAACGAAGAACAGCTTAGACAAATCGCGCAGACCATTCATGACGTAGTCAGTAGCCTATAAGACCTAACTAACCGAAACCGTTACCCCATGCCTGTACAACATTTCCTGACTCTCGATGACTTACCAAAGTCGACCTTACTCGGCTTAATTGAGCGCGCGATTGAACTCAAAGCCTTAGTCAAACAAGGCGCAATTTACGAACCGCTTAAAAACAAAACGCTGGCGATGATCTTTAGTAAATCATCGACGCGCACGCGTGTGAGCTTTGAAGTTGGCATGCGACAGCTCGGTGGTGGCGCTTTAAATCTGAGTCCAAACGACAGCCAATTAGGACGAGGCGAAGCGATTGAAGACACGGCCAAAGTTGTATCGAGCATGACCGACGGCATAATGATTCGCACCTCCGAGCACGCAATTGCCCAAACCCTGGCCCGCAACTCTAGCGCGCCGGTGATTAACGGTCTAACCGACGACTACCACCCTTGCCAACTGTTGGCCGACTTACAGACGCTGCGAGAGCTGCGCGGTGATATTCAAGGTGCAACTATCGCCTGGATTGGTGACGGCAATAATGTCTGCAATTCTTTCATGAACGCGGCACGAATTTTTGACTTCACGCTTAACGTTGCAACACCTCAAGGCTTTGAGCCTGTTGCCGAGTTTTTAGCACCCAACACGAATAACGTCAGCGTATTTGCTAACGCCCGCGACGCGGTAACGCAGGCCGATGTAGTCGTGACTGATACATGGGCAAGCATGGGGCAAGAACAAGAGAAAGCAGAACGCGAACGCGCATTCGCCGAGTATCAAGTGAACGATGCCCTTATGGGGCTGGCCAACAAAGACGCAATTTTTATGCATTGCTTACCGGCATACCGCGGCGTCGAAGTCAGTGCATCAGTTATCGACGGACCTCAGAGTGCCGTGTTTCAAGAAGCCGAGAACCGCCTGCATGCGCAAAAGGCGTTACTCGAGCTGCTGCTGATATAGCAGCCACATGGGGACAAAGGGAAACACCGTGGATAATTTTTTGCAGCTCGATCATGTAAGCGCTACTTATGACGACAAGGGTACAGTAGTCAGAGACGTAAGCTTTAACTTACAAGAGGGCGAACTAGCGTGTTTGCTCGGCCCCAGCGGGTGCGGTAAAACAACTATTTTAAGGGCGATAAGCGGTTTTCAAAGTATCGTCTCAGGATCGATCGCACTGGCTGGCAACCTCATATCCAGCACCCGTGATTTGGTCTCGCCTGAACTGCGCAATGTCGGCATGGTGTTCCAAGACCATGCTCTTTTTCCACACTTAAACATTGCCGACAACGTTGGCTTTGGTCTTAACAAACTCGGCAGTCAAGAACGCGAACAGAGAGTCTCAAGCTTATTAGAATTGGTAGGTCTAGCCGACCACCGGCAACAATACCCGCATGAGCTATCAGGCGGACAAAACCAACGCGCGGCACTGGCAAGGGCCATCGCACCACAGCCTAAGTTATTGCTGATGGACGAACCATTTTCAAACTTGGACTCTGAACTGCGCGAGAGCTTGGGCTATGAAGTTCGAGCCTTACTCCAAGAGCTTGGTATGACCGCGATTATGGTTACCCATGATCAACACGATGCGTTCGCGCTGGGTGATCGCATTGGCGTGATGTCAAACGGCGAGCTAATTCAGTGGGATAGCTCGTTCAACTTATATCATGCGCCCAATAGTCGCTTTGTTGCGAACTTTATCGGCGATGGAGTTTTCGTGCCCGGGAAAATAGTTGGCGACAACGTTGTGGTAACCAACTTTGGCGAAATTCGTGGCGAGACAATCAACATGCAAAGTGGCCCGGAAAATTTCGGTCAAGACATCGACTTATTAATTCGTCCTGACGATGTTAAATATCATCCAGAGAGTCCAATCCGTGGACAGGTAACACGCAAAGCGTTTAAAGGCGCGCAGACACTCTATACATTGTTAATAGAAGGCGGCGACACCCTAATGAGTTTGGTTCCTAGTCACGATGACTATGAAGTAGGCGACGTGATCGGCGTGTCTATCGAGGCCGACCATCTTGTGTGTTTTGCACGCGATAGTTAAATTGCTATGCGCGTCGCAACACTCAAAGAATCTGACAATAACGCCTGTCCGCTTGCTGCGCCGCAGTTGCGAATGACCGAATTCTCAGATTTAACCACGCCGCAATCATCACACGCTTGAAGCAAAGAGCGATGGTTTCTGGGGTCAATAACCGTCACCCAAGAATGCGCTCTTGCTGATGACTTTTTGGTCCCTGAGCTAGGCCCCGCAACCAAGGCTAAAGATGATGCACTGCCGATAATTTGTTTCATGGCAAACCTCGTATAAGTCGTTAGATTGACTGTGTGTCAATTATACAGACCGTTTCACCTTACTACTTCTTTCTAACAGGAGGTTTACAATTGTTTTCGGTCTACTTTAACAATCAACGCTAAACCATTGATGTGCGACCACGACCATTCTAAAGAACTCATAGATACTGGCCTGCACGCTGATATATTGTGCGCAACATAGAATGCAAACCATTACTCCGAGTGGGACTAAGGTGGTCATTAAAACCAATATCATTAATAAAATCGGGCTTCGTATCGAGAATGTCTTGCGGGGTTTGACCCGAGTAAACACGCAACACAATCGCCACCAGTCCTGACACAATCGCAGCGTCACTCATACCGTCTATATGTACTTTTCCATCTTGCAACTGCATGTGCAACCAGACCTGCGACTGACAGCCTTGAATTTTATTCTCTTCGGTCCGCCAGTCATCCGGGAACTCAGGGAGTTGTCGGCCTAAATCGATAACGTATTCGTAGCGCGACATCCAGTCGTCGAAGATCTCAAATTCATCTACTAATTCAGCTTGAAGCTGCGCAATATTGTTCGCCATGATCTTATCTCTCTATACGCCAGGTCGTGCCATCAGCGCCGTCTTCTAGCACAACTCTTTTGTCGGCTAAAATCGCTCTGATCTCGTCCGCGCGCACCCAATTTTTATCAACCTTAGCTCGCGCGCGCTCGACGATGAGCTGCTCAATTTCCGCCGCTTCATCAGTGTCACCGTCACCCGAAAACCAAGTTTCCGGATCTTGCTGTAACAAGCCTAGCCACTCGCCACTTTGGATAAGCGCTGCCTTTAATTTAACCTGCTCGTCTTTCGAAACACTGGTATTAGCTTGCTTAGAGAGAGAGAACAATTCGGCTAATGCCTTGGGCGTATTTAGATCGTCAAACATCGCCTCAGCAAAACCGCTAGGAATTTGATTGCCAATATCGTTTGGCACAACCACATTCTGCATCTTGCGTAAGGCACCATAAAGCCGATCTAAGCTGCTATTAGCCTGCAGCAGAACATCGTCACTCCAATCTAGCGGTGCGCGATAGTGCGCCGACAACAAGACATAGCGAATCGCCTCGCCGGGCGCATCGTTTAACAAGTCACGAACCAACAAGACGTTGCCAATTGATTTTGACATTTTCTCTTTATTGACATTAACGAAGCCGTTATGCAGCCAATAATTCACGAACTTAGTGCCATGTGCGCAGGTACTTTGAGCGCGCTCATTCTCGTGATGTGGAAACACTAAGTCGTGCCCGCCACCATGAATATCGATGGTTTCGCCCAAATGTGCAGCAGCCATTGCGGTACATTCGATGTGCCAACCCGGCCTACCCCGACCCCATGGGCTATCCCAACCCGGCTGATCATCACTTGATGGCTTCCACAAAACAAAGTCGCCATCACTTTTTTTATAAGAAGCAATATCGATACGTGCCCCCGCTAATAACTCTTCAGGGTCACGCTTAGACAGCTCGCCATAGCCCTGGTAGGAAGGCACATCAAAGAGTACATGACCCTCTGCTTCATAAGCGTGTCCACGCTCAATTAACGCGTCGATCTTCTGGTGAATCTCGGCAACGTGCTCGGTAACCTTCGGTTCGATATCGGGTGGCAACACACCTAAGGCATCAAGACCGTCGTGGTAAGCCTTAGTAAAACGCTCAGAGATAACCGAGATATCAACGCCCTCTTTTTCAGCCGCCAAATTAATTTTGTCATCAATGTCGGTAATATTACGCGCGTACGTTACCTTTGGGAATTGCGAGCGAAGCACCCTCGCCAACACGTCAAAGACGACGGGAGGGCGATAGTTACCAATGTGCGCATGATTCCAAACCGTTGGACCACACACATACATCGTTACGTTGTCCGGGTTCATCGGAACGAATTCCGCTTTGCGTTTGGTTTCAGTGTTATAAAGCTTCAAGGTTTTCATCGGGGACTATTTATCATGTATCTCTCGAATATTTCCGCTAATCGCGAACTAGCACAGTAACTTACAATAATAAGTCAGTCCTGTCGCGTCAGAAAAATATTGCAATACGTCTAGTGGAATACCGCTAGTGAAATAAAGGGGTGTATTGAATGAGCAGCCAGCCCTCATGATATAAAGCGAGGGCCAACAAGGTATTGAACTATTTCCAGAAGCGAATCGTTGCCATAACGATAGATTCATATCCGTCGTCGCGCACATGGTTAGGGTTGTTCCGATACGAAACGAAACCACCTAGCTCAATCTTGTCGCTCAACATAGTTCGGTAGTAGGCTTCAAGGTTGCGCTCAGTCGCATTGGTGTCAGAAAGATTAACCCGTTCAGTATCAAAGCCGATACTGGTATCGGCCAAACGCCCAACCGGTATTGAATAATCAACCTCACCGGACTGAATTTTCAGTGGTTGCGAGAAAGCAAAGCCAAGCTGATCCTTAGCGCGAAACACATTATTACCAATCAAGCCCAAGCTATACCAATCACTACGCAGACCTGAAAAATCTTTTAAGAGGCTGCTTTGCGATGACTCTACCGAGGTATGCCCCAGCCCATAATTGCCAACAATCGAGAACTTCTGAGCAACCTTTAGATTTCCCGAAAGATTAATAGCATAAGTCACTGCGTTGTCGACGCCGAACACGCCCCCACCACCACCGCCGAGCACACTGCCTTTCTCTTCAATTTGGCCAAACTGCAAAGACACTCCAGCGTTATCATTCAATTGGTAACTACCTTCAACAATCGTTGAGAGGGAGTCTTGATTAAAGCGCTCAGATTCATCAATTGAGACCAAGCCCAACTTAATTGATGCTTTTGACGCGTTGCTGGGCCGATAAGTGAAACTGGACGTATTGGCCTGTGAGCTAAAGCCAGACAATACCGAGCCGAAGGATTGGCCCGATAAAAATGCACTTTTACCAAACGCAGCGTTCGCAGCCAAATCACGGGCTCCACCAAACTCTTGGTCCGGGTTTACATTGTATGCACTGGTCAATGCTACTTTCTGCGTCAGTTGGCTGGCCACTGAAAACGACACGGTATTTTGCCTGGGTTCAATACCAGCATCGCCCGGTGTCGCGAAATATTCAATAAAGTCAATGCGCGGGTCGCTTAGAGAAGCAGCTTGAAAGGCGACCTCAGTACGCAGGCTCGGAATGCGAAACTGACTGGCAGCGAATTTACTATCCGCCTGTTGTGTAAATGAATGAAAAAACTGATTTAAATGCAAAGTACCATCATTAACTTCAATGCTTTGCGTAAGGTCTGTTTGAAACGTTCGTCCGTAGGCATCCAATACCAAGGTTTTTTCAAGCTTAGTCTTTGGTTTACGCGTGAGCAATAAGGCACCCGCTAAGGCTCCTCCAAGTAGCAGCACACCACCAGCACCACCACCACCACCGCCGCCGTCAGTGCTGGGCGGGGTAACTGGAGGTGGTGTTGGCTCAGTCGGCACGGTTGGCGTGCCAATCGCATTGTCCAGCACTTGCTGCGCGTTGCGAATAATACCGCGGCCGTATTCATCGTCAACCCCGGTTGCGCCTGCGTCTTCAGCCGACTCCAAAATTACATCAACGACCTGCGCTGCGGTCAAATTCGGGTTCTGTAACAACACCGCACCCGCGATACCCGAAAGTCGTGCGGCCGCCCACGAGGTGCCGCCAGACTCAGCCGAAGGCGATGGCAAGCCATTCAACGCAACGTATTTATTTGCGGTCACACCGGCCCGATTCGATTCAGGCAACAACACACCTTCACCATCAGTAGCACCGACGATAACCACTCCGGTTGAATTAAAACTAGCGCGTGAGAGTGCATTCGGGTTGGCAGCAACGTCGTTTCCAGCCATGATTGCCACCACTTTATTTGCACGTGAAAGATCAGCAATTAGCGGAGACGCAGTATCCACCACACCTTGAGTGCCCCAGGTAATGCCGACTACTCGCACGCTGTCTCGCTGTAACGCATCGGCCAGCGCCGCGTTACGAGCAACTCGAACCTGGCCTTCGTTCTGGCGCGTTAGATCGCCATCGGTTACCACCAAAGGCACAATTTCTCCGGTGAAGGATTCCGACGCTACCCGCACTGAGACAGTTCCATGACCCTCACCTTCGCGGTCTGATTGATCAGTCGTGTCATCGTTATCGAGAAAGTGATTAAAGCCTGGAGCAATATTGAAACCCCGGTCAGGGTCTACACCCGAATCTAGCAACGCAACTTGCTGGGCTTGAGCATTGCTGAGCGTCAGGCACATAGCGCCGACCATTAACGCCGCCTTGCGGAGTACCGGCGCAGTACCCCGTCGCACTTTGCGCGTTGCCTTAGACTGACTGGTCGTGCTCGCTGCGTTGGCTTTAATATGTGGTGCTGACATGACAAATTTCTCTCTTACTGTATCTATAACGTGAATGAATCTCTGGCTAATGGCCACAGATTCCACGAACTTAGTAGTTAGAGATTATAGAGTAACTCGGGCTGTAGACAAGTAACTCAATACTAAACGTTGCGTAAGCTGAGGGAACGTAGTAACGGGGGCTTGATCTTCTATATTGCTTAAAGCAACGGCTTGAAAAGTTAGCGCCCTAACGCGCCAGAAAAATAGTTGCGCTCTTTGCTGAATAATAATCGAACGCACAGTAACAGCATAATGGTGAACACCAGCACCATCCATTCAGGCATACTCAAACCGAGAAAACGCCATAGAACCTCGGCACATTCGCCACTGCCCGAGAGTACAGTTTGAATGGTTTCCATCAATGGAAAAGCGTCGAGCATAAACGCTAAATCTGGGCCACACTCAGGCACTTGATCAGCCGGCAAGTGCTGCAACCAGACCTGACGTCCAGCGATTGCCAAGCCTAGAAGACTTGCCAGAGAAGCGCCGAAGGCGAGCAGCTTAGACCCCACCTTTTTGGGGCGAATAATAATCCCTAGTAGACAAAAGAATGCAACCGCGACTAAGCAAGCACGTTGAAACATGCACAAGGGGCATGGCGGCAATCCCAACTGACGTTGAAAATAAAAATATGCGATGGCCAATAACGCCGCACACCCAATTAAACCTACCCAATACCAACGCGTTCTTATCACTGGTTACGCTCCACGCGGATCTCTTGTTCTACTACAATTTCATTTTTCGCTAGTCACTAATGATTTAGCAGCGTAAAAGCTAAGCAAAAAATAAACACTAACGATGCGACAAGTCGCCAACCTTATTATTTATTAGTTTTACCTAGTCAACTACCCCTGCCTGATTTACAACCCAAATCGGACTGGGCCAGTATACACGATGGTGTACATTTAGGTTTACGCATTCTTAAAAGCCTATTCACGCATCAATAGCACTTACATTTTTTAGTCAAAGGATGCGTATACGGTAAGCCTTTTCCAAACAATAAACTGGGTTAGGATTCTGTTTCATGAATCGAAATTAATGCTGGCCACTCGACAATATAGTCTTGAATATCATCTTCTTGAATATCTCGCTGGAAGCGCACTCGGTGTCGAACTGATTGGCCGTGTTGGTGAACCGTCTGATTACTTCCAGAATTTAAGTGATGCCAACTTGGAAGTGGCTTTCCCTCAAGTAATAAACGATAAGAACAGGTCGGTGGCGCAAAGGCTGCAGCCTCCTCAACATTGCTTGCGTTCATTGTCATGCAACTTGGTACTCGCTTTGAACGGTTTGAATAGTCGGTACATCGGCAACCTTCATCATCGAGCAAATCACAGGCGACATCGGTGAACACCAGTTTTTCCGTTTCGTCATCTTGCAGTTGCGTGAGGCAACATTTAGCACAACCATCACAAATGCTCTCCCATTCACTTGGAGACATTTCGAAGAGCGTTTTATGCTCCCAAAACTTGGCTTTCTTTGACATGACTTATGGTATTTCGAGACGTTAAATTGCCAGCGCTTGGCGCCATGCACTAAGCTTTTGTTGAGCACTGACGCTGGCGTGCGCTGGGCTCGTAGAGGGGCAACGGTGCCAATCGATGAGTTCACTATTATCCCGAACAAGGTCCGCACAATGACGGTGAAAAATTTTTTCCGCGGCGGCCCCGTTAAAGATAACTAGGCGCAGCTCAGGGTGCTGCACAAAAAAGAGCTCAAAGTCGTTAACAACTTCAGTGCTCTTCACAATCGCGGAGTCTAAGCTCCCAGGACGCTGACAATCGTGTAAAACGTCCCACACTGCCACGCTGTTGTCGCGCATAACGTCGGTCTTTTGAGCATAACTAAGGTCTTCATCAAAGCCGTAGATTTGCGACATTAACCACCAAAAGCTATTTCTTGGGTGGGCGTAATATTGTGACTCTGTTAATGACATTTGGCCCGGCATAGAACCAAGAATCAGTACGGCAGCGTTCGCCCCCAAGATCGGTGCAAACGCCGGCACTAGTGATGTGCGAGTTGCACCACTAGTTGCGAAATTTCAGTTTGTACGGTCTGCGGGAAGCTCGGAATTTGCTCTTCAATTTCATAATAATATTGATAAAACCCGTCTTCATCACGCATTTTTTCGAATAAACGAAGGCGCTCAAAATGATAGCGCTCATCATTTATCTCATTATAGCGCGCAAAATCTAATAGCTCGCGAGCAAAATCAAAGTCATTGTCTTCAAGCAAGCTATTGAAACGATCATCAAAACTTAAATCTTCATCCTCGACCTCAACACTGACTTCGCCAGACTCCTCCGTCACGAACTCTAATACGTCATTCGGCTCAAAAGACCCATCGTCGTCACCCAACTCAGAGTAACTAATACCCGCCAATGAACCTTCTGGGTCGGTCTTTTCTACCGCGACTAACTTAGAATAATCTTTGCTAGCATTGCCATCACCGCTTTGTGCATTAGCGCTTACGGGTTGAAATGGCGGAGTTGGTGCCGAATCGAACGCGGCTTGATCGCGTGAATAAACTTTCGGCATTTCAACCGCGACCTGATCGTTAAACTCTACTCGATCATCTGAGCCAAATAGGTTAAGTGAGCGCCATAGCTCTGCTATTCTTGTTCTTAAAAAGAGAGCAACAATCAGCAACAAAGCAAATGCGAGCAAAAGCCAATGCCAAATTGGTCTCGCTTCGCTGAGCGCGGCACGTGTATTTTCGGCCACCGTGGTAACAACACTGGCATCGTTAGCGGCATCGACCGCGCCCGACTCGGTCACCGGGTTTTGCAGGGCAACTTCCGAAACTTGTTCAGAGACTTCCCCACCCAAGTTTGCACCGCTATCGGGGGCCGACACATCCGTCGAGAGAGTCAGATTAGCATCGTCACTTATGAACGACTTCAGCTCTGCGACTTGGGCTTCTAGCGACTCAATTTGGCCATCTTTTCGAATCAATTGTTGCGATAAATTACCAACAGTCTCAGTGAGAGAAACGATAATCTCTTGAGCTTGCTTGGAACTGTCCGCATCAAGCGGAGCGCCTAACTCACCAACGCTGGTAACCTGGAAAGGGTTCGCCTGAACTTGCTCAGCCGCGCTTCCCGAGGCCGCACCGTCATCCGAGTCTGTCTCGGAAAATTCTGCCAGCGCACTGGTATCAATAGCGCTGGACTCAGCCACAACCCTGGTTGAGTCTGCACTCGACAAAGCTCTCAAATTTGCCTTGGCTTGCTCGTGACTAACTTGCTTGACTACCGACTCGTCAGGAATCGTCAAAAACGAGCCCGCCTTAAGGCTCTGCACGCTTTTAGCGGTGAATGCACCTGGGTTGGCTTGATATAACGCCCAAATCATTTGACTGCGCGACACACCCATAGCGCCATTAATCCGGCGCGCAACTCGCCACAATGATTGGCCGTCAAGCACTGCTCCAAACCTGGCAGGGATACGGCCGGCCTGCGCATAGTCATACGGCCCCATAAGGTCGCTGCTGGCGCCGCCCTCATCAGTGAGATTACTTACCGAAAAATCATCTGACGCGCCAGCGAAGGTACTTGAAACGTTGGCCTGAGCACTCTGCGATGCGCCACCAGGTTCAAGGTCGAGTAACACCGTAAAATCCTTGTTGAACGCGCTGCCACCATCGTTGAGTTCCAAGCTAAATTCTAAGTAGGGCTCGTTAACGACCGAGTTAGAGGTAAGTCTAATAGACAGTTGCGAATTCGATCGATCAAGCTCTGCTTGTACAACAGACTGACCTTCTCTACCAAACTGCGGCGAGGAAAAATTAATACTGAGCGCATTTGGATTGGACACGTTGAACAGCGGAATGCTGACCGACAGACGTTGGCCAATATAGGAATCAGTTTCCGCCGCGCCTACGCCGAGCGCATGTACTTTTCCAACCGAGCTAAATAACAGCAAAACACCGGCGACTAGCGCGCCAAGCATATTCCGAAACCAAGCAGAGCTCTGATCACGCTCGCCCAAACCGCGAATCGCAAAGCCAATATTATTATTGTCGCTTACCTGCTCTCCGTGAGTAGATTCGCTTATGTGTAAAAACCCCATTGATACCCTCGTACGAACTCTCGCGTTAGTGTTTGCAAGAATCCAGTAAATAATGATGTGGTGTCTGCCACCATCAAATTTTTTTAGCCAACCAAATCACAATTTACGCTTCCCGAAACATAAATATAGGGGACTTTAGTCGGAATTTCTTTAATTTTGAACGACTTAGCGAAAGCAATCAATCTCCTTGACACGCAAATCGGAGAATTTACATTTTCTTGCGCCAATACTGGACAAATTACATGCAATTGTTCAAGAGCTAACGCTAATACTTTGATTTATTGGCCTATTTTACGCGCGACTTCAGCACCTCGACAGCCGGCAGGGGCTTTCCTTCAAGAAATTCTAAAAATGCGCCACCACCGGTGGAAATATAAGAAATATTATCGGCGACACCATATTTATCAATAGCTGCGACCGTATCGCCACCACCCGCTACCGAAAATGCCGAGGACTCTGCAATTGCGTGCGCGAGCGCTTTAGTACCTTCCCCAAACTGATTAAACTCAAACACACCGACAGGCCCATTCCAAACGATGGTGCCCGCGCCTTTAAGTAACTCGGCGAACTGAGCCGCAGTGTCCGGGCCAATATCAAATATCATATCGCCTTCTTCGACTTCGCTAACATTCTTAGTAACAGCGACTGCGGTTTGCGAAAACTCTTTGCCACAAACCACATCGGTGGGTAGCGGAATGTCGCCGTCGGTAGCCTTAGCTTTTGCGCTTAGCTGCTTAGCATCCTCAATCAAATCATGTTCACATAGAGACTTACCCACGCCATGACCCGCCGCCGCAATGAAGGTATTCGCGATACCACCACCGACGATTAACTGGTCGACTTTTTCAGACAAGGCATCGAGCACGGTCAACTTAGTTGATACTTTAGAACCGCCAACAATCGCAACAATAGGCCGAGCGGGCTTATCTAAAGCTTTTGCTAATGCGTCAAGTTCATTACTTAGTAAAGGGCCCGCGCAGGCGAGCGGCGCGAACTTTGCGACGCCATGCGTTGAGGCTTGCGCCCGGTGGGCGGTGCCAAATGCATCCATTACAAACACATCGCACAGCGCAGCCATGCGTTTCGCTAAGGCCTCATCATCGGCTTTTTCGCCCACGTTAAACCGCACATTTTCACATAACACGATCTCACCAGCCATTAGTTCAATACCGTCTAACCAGTCGCGTTCAAGCCGAACATTAACCTTCAAATGTTCGCTCAAATTTTCGGCGACTGGCGCCAAGGACAAGCTTTGGTCATATTCACCTTCGCTCGGACGACCCAAGTGCGACATCAGCATAACTTTGGCACCTTTTTTTAATGCCAATTTTATTGTTGCTAATGACGCTCGAATACGAGCATCGTTGCTAACGCCTCCGTCTTTTAACGGAACATTCAAATCTTGACGAATCAACACTCGCTGGTCAGCAAGATCAAGGTCTTGCATACGCAATACAGTCATGGCTTATTCCTAGAGCTCGATAGGTTCAGAGTTTTTCGACAACGTTAATCACATTCTCGACGGTGAAACCGAAATGTTCAAATAGCTGATCAGCCGGAGCTGATTCGCCAAAGCTTGTCATGCCGATAATCGCGCCGTGCAAGCCGACGTATTTATACCAGTAGTCGCTAACTCCAGCCTCGAGCGCTACACGCTTAGTAACTGCAGCGGGCAGCACGCTTTCTTTATAATCAGCATCTTGAGAGTCAAAGCAATCCGTCGAAGGCATAGACACAACGCGCACGGCCTGTCCTTTTTTTACTAATTCGTCACACGCATCCATCGCCAGAGCGACCTCCGAACCCGTAGCGATTAAGATCACGTCAGGGGTACCGACCGAGTCTTTTAGTACGTAGCCGCCTTTCTCAATATTTGCGAGTTGCTGCGCATCGCGAACTTGGTGCGGCAAATTTTGGCGTGAGAACACCAGGCTGCTCGGCTTGTCTTGAGCTTCTATCGCGACCTTCCACGCAACCAATGATTCAACCGCATCGCAAGGACGCCATAGAGACATGTTGGGAATCAATCGTAAACTGGCACAATGCTCAACCGGTTGGTGGGTTGGGCCATCTTCGCCTAAACCAATCGAGTCATGCGTTAATACATAGATGACGGGTTGTTTCATCAAAGCCGACATCCGCATGCCATTGCGCATGTAATCCGCGAAAACTAAAAACGTACCACCATAAGCTTTAAAACCGCCATGTAGTGCGATGCCATTCGAAATGGCCGCCATGGCAAACTCACGCACGCCGAAGTAGAGGTAGTTACCACTTGCGTCGTTCGCACTAATGCCCTTAGAACCGCTCCATATTGTATAGTTCGAGCCGGCTAAATCGGCCGAACCACCAATCAATTCCGGCAACATCGGGCCTAACTGGTTAAGTGATTGCAAACTCGCTTTACGAGTTGCTAAGGTGGCTGCATCAGCGTCAGCCCGCGCAACCAATTTAGCGCTTTCATCAGCCCAATTGTCTGGCAGCTCGCCATTCATACGGCGCATGAATTCGGCGGCTTTTTCCGGATTTGCAGCTTGATATGCATCAAATAACGTTTGCCATTCCTGTTCCGCTTGTCGGCCTTTTGCACTTGCATCCCACGCTTGCTTAATATCGGCGGGTACCTCAAATGGCGCCGCATCCCAGCCTAGACCCTCGCGCACTAGGCTTATTTCGTCGACGCCCAACGGCGAACCATGACAGTTTTCTGTGCCTTCTTTATTTGGAGAGCCTTTGCCGATAACAGTCTTGCAACAAATCAGGGTCGGCTTTGAGGTTTCAGCTTGCGCTTTTTCTATAGCCGACTGCAATGCCGTTGCATCATGACCGTCTACATTAGCAATCACGTGCCAACCATAGGCCGCGAATCGCGCCGGTGTGTCATCAGTGAACCAGCCCTCTACTTCACCATCAATAGAAATACCGTTGTCATCCCAAAACGCGATCAGCTTGCCTAGACCTAATGTCCCGGCTAATGAGCAGGCTTCGTGTGAGATGCCCTCCATCATGCAACCATCGCCCATAAAGACATACGTGTGGTGATCAACAATACGGTGATCGGCGGTGTTAAATTGTGCGGCGAGCGTTTGCTCGGCGATCGCGAAACCAATCGCGTTGGCAATACCTTGACCTAAGGGGCCGGTCGTCGTCTCAACCCCCGGGGTATAACCATATTCAGGATGACCCGGCGTTTTAGAATGCAATTGACGAAAATTTCGGATGTCTTCGGCGCTCACATCATAGCCGCTGAGGTGCAATAATGAGTAGATGAGCATTGAGCCATGGCCATTAGACAATACGAAACGATCGCGGTTGTACCACGTTGGGTTATCAGGGTTGTGACTTAAGAAGTCATTCCACAACACTTCGGCAATATCAGCCATGCCCATTGGTGCACCCGGATGGCCAGAATTAGCTTGTTGTACAGCATCGGCACTAAGCACGCGGATGGCGTTAGCAAGTTGTTGACGGTTGGTCGAAGGCATGAAGCAGCTCCTTGATCGGTGGTTTAATATTGGCGGCCGGCAATTTTCAATCCAAACGACAGTCGATCATGTGCAGCCTACTTAAGGTAGGCCGTAATATAGCAAATTTGTTTTTGCGTGCCTTGGTCGACGAGAGATTTTTTACGTTTTTATCGCCGTACATCCAAGCTCTGCGATAACAATTTCAAAAGTGTGAGCCCTCAGCCAAAAATTAAAGAGCCTTCAGCCAAATATTAAAAAGCCCTCAGCCAAAAGAACCGGCAGGCTAGAAATAAGAGAGTGCCACGCCAAGCGCAACTAGTTTAGGGATAACAAAGTTCGCATCACCGACTTTAACGACCGCTTCGACATAACGCTTATCCAACCCTTCGGACAACTCGCTAAATTCAAGGTTTGGTTCAACCGTAATACGCCTAACGTCGCCGTAACACAGTAACCCCGAATACGATTTTCGCGCAGCATTTGGAATTGGATTAAGAACCACCAGAATAGGTTTGGCAGCACCAGATTCATCTAAATCTGAGTCGTGCAAGCCAGCGTATGACAGCACTGGCAAACGTTGATTTCGCCAGTTGACGTGACCTTTCATCCATTTAGCTGGGGCTGAATCCATTGTGTCAATTTGCGGTTGCGCAATAACCTCCGACACACTCTCAACTGGCAATAAAATTGACAGCGGAGAAGATGGCAAAATATAACAATCGAGTGTTTCCATGCGTAAATGTCGGCTTTTTATGTGTTAGTTATTGTTCAAAACGATGAGTCAGCGATGCTAGCAGTAATCTAGTCGAGCTCAATCGGCGTGTCTAGCTTGAGGTATTGATTAAACACCTGCACTAAATTCTCGAGTAAATAAGGTTTGCCTAAGAACGCGCTACACCCTAAAGACGTCGCTTTGTCGATGTACTTCTCGGTAGCTCGCGACGAGATCATTACCACAGGAATGTGCTTCAAATCGTTATTCGATTTGACCCATTCAAGCAGTTCAAAACCGTCCATCCGCGGCATCTCAATATCCAGCAAGATCATATCCGGCGCATCTTGATTAAGCTGCACTTGTGCATCTAAGCCGTCTTTCGCCAATACTGAGTTGATACCTAGACCGGTAATATCTCGCTCCGCGGACTTACGTACTGTCAGCGAGTCGTCCACGACCATAACCGTTGGAATGGATTGCGCTAGCGCAGCCGCATTTTGGTCTGGTATCGATACAAAAGATTCGTAGTAAGAGATGCCGACTAAATCAAGCAATAGCACTACCGAGCCGTCGGCTCGTATTGTTGCACCCGCGTAAATTGGGATTCGACCTAAATGCTCACCAAGGTTTTTGACCACAATTTCTTGAGTATCTTGCAGCTCTTCAACGATTACCGCAATGTTTTGAACACCCGCATTTACTAGAATCACCGACTGCTTACCGGTGAGCATTGAGAGCGACGACTGGTACCCCAAGTAATCGGCCAGGTCAATCAAGGCATAGCTTTGACCACTGACTTCCATACGAGGTTTCTCAGCTTTCAAATAACCAATCAACTCATCCGCTTCGACGTTGATAATACGTTCAATAGTACGCGCAGATATTGCAAAAGCCTCGCCGCCCGAACGCACAAACATCGCACTCGAGACCGCTAGCGACAACGGCAGGCGAATCATAAAGTGCGAGCCTACACTCTCGTTTTCTACGTCATAGGCAATGCTTCCACTCATGCGTCGCAAAGTAGACTGAACAACGTCCATACCCACACCACGACCAGAAATTTGAGTTAACTTAGACGCCGTGCTGAAACCACTTTGCGAGATATACATAAGCATATCCTCAGGGTTCAACGGCTGGTCTTCAGCAAGCAGCTTATCTTCAATCGCTTTCGTACGAATTTTCTCTAAGTTCAGACCAACGCCGTCATCACGCACCGAAATCATAATCTCGCGCGCCACTTGGCGGCATTCAATCGTGACTTTACCGGTCGCAGGCTTACCCGCTTTCTTACGATCAGCTGGCGTTTCAATGCCATGATCCACTGCATTACGTAACATGTGCTCAATAGCGGGCACCACGCCGTCTAGGATCGTTTTATCTAAACGCACATCAGCGCCTACTAGAGTGAGCTCTACGTCTTTTTTAAGTTCGCGAGAGGTGCGTCGCACGACTTGACGTAGCTGCGCCCCAATACCACCAAAAGACACTAACCGTACCTGCATAATCTCGTCTTGCAGTTCGCGATTCAAACGCTCTTGTTTCTGCAGCGACGTTTCCGCCTTATAGACGAAATTACTGAGTGAGGTTTGGATATCACCAAGCTCGTCCAAGTTCTCAGCTAAGCCCCGCGATAATTGTTGCAACTTGGTATAGCGATCGAGTTCCAGCGGATCAAACTCATCACCGCGTTCGGCTGACACGCTTTGGTTGGTTCTAGAGGTGATCTTACTGTCTGCCTCAATTTCTAACTCACGCAATTGCGTTCCGAAACGCTGCACATTGCTGTAAAGCTCATCAACTACCGACTTAATCGAAACGACGTCTTCACGCATTTGCGAGCGGTTCATACTGGCATCACCTACAAAGTTGGTCAAACTATCAAGCGTATCGGTACGAATTCTTAACGCCGCAGCACGGTCTTTTGCCGCCTGCTCTTGACGATTTAGGTCTTGTTGTTCAGCTTCGCTTATTTCAGTTGAGCCTGGCACGAAGATGGTGGCTTCAACCGTAGCGGCCGACGCTAATGGGTCTTTGGCATTGTCATCAACAGCGGCAACGTTACCTTGCTCTGTCGCACTAGACGCTGCACTTACTAACTGCTCCATTAAGACACTATAATCTTCTACTTTGCCGCCCGACGACACACTACTGGCGCTACTGATAATCACGTCAAAGGTTTCTTCAAGCAAAGGCTTCGCCGCTTTAAATTCGGCGGCAGAACTGACGGCCAACTCGTCTACGTAAGAATTAGCTCGGTTAACCAGCGGCAAAACTTCCTCGAGTACGCCATCACTTTCGTCACACAGATTTTGAAGCGACGTTATTTGCTCTGATAGCTGTGGCTGAATTTTCTTCCAGCCTCGAGCGGATTTCCACGATTCGGTAATCTCGTTCACTTGGGCGGTAATCTCAGTCAAGGTCTCGCTAATATCAAAATTGCTGAGCTGTGATTCCTCTACCGCCTCGATTACCACCTCAGGTTTGGCAATCGGCGCTGACGGCATGGACTCAGCAGGCATCACATCTACGCCAAGTTCTGCGAGCAAATCAGCAGGTGCGGTAAACGTCGCACTAGACTGATAGGCGCTAGACGCGGTATCGACGGCATCTACATAATGTTCGAGCGTCTTGCGCACATTGCGTAAATCGTCCTCGTTACGGATAAAATTACTTTCTAAAAAGCTCTCAGCATGGTGAGTAAGATCGCCTAATTCATTCGCCTCTGCCATTAAGGAACTACCTTTAATGGTGTGTAAGTGACGCATTATATTGGCCATAGCAGGCGCCATTTCACCGAGATTAGAAAGCTTGGCGACTTCGTCGTCAAGCTCATGGTGCAAACCTCGCAGCTCCTCAACAAAGATACCGCGTAATTCTGCACTAATATCATCTTCAGCCGCTATCGGCTCTGGCTCTGGCTCTGGCTCTGGCTCTGGCTCTGGCTCTGGCTCTGGCTCTGGCTCGGATTCATCAAAATCGAAAATTCCACCTGACTCAAAGGAAAGCACATCGTCTTCTAATAAGTCAGTTAAATCATCTGGAATTAGGCTGCTTATTGCCGCAGCACCTTTTTCAGCTTCTGCTGGATCTGCAGCGCTATCTTGGTCTGCATCGATATCGCTTGCTTCGTCGACCACGTCGTCATCGTTAAAAGCCGACAATGACAACTCCAAGCTCGTCAAATCATCGTCTTCGACCACAAGCGTTTGCTCATCGACATCGGTTTCTTCAAAAGGTTGGGTATCACTTGCTTCGTCGACCAAATCGTCAATCGGGTCCAAACCATCGAAAACTGCAGCCACGCGTTCCGCATCACTCTCAGCCACTACTGGCTCAGAGTCACTTTCATCGTCATCGATATCTTCGACGTCATTAACCACTTCATCGTCATCAATACCGTCAACGCCATCTGCGTCTTCGACAACGTCCGAATCCAACTCAACCAGCTCTATCTCACTGAGATCGCCGTCATCAAACTCAAGTTCAATGTCGTCTAGATCATCCAGGTTAAATTCAGCTAGCGTTTCCTCATTAATCGAAGCGGCTTCTGCAGCTTCGTTAATTTTAGTGTTCAATTCGCTGTCAAGAGATTCTTTGAGCTTAAGCACGACCGCTTCAAACGCGTCGAGATCCCAGTCATAAAATGGAAACTCTTCGCTCCGATTCTCTAAGCCTTTCGCGCTCTCAGCGACCAGGGACGTAATTTGTTCGCGCTCAGCGTCGGTAATACTCGACGCGTTTTGCTGTTTGGCCTGGCACAGGTCTTCAGCACACTCATACGCAGAAGCAATGTCTTTTAGATCTAATGTTCGCGCATTACCAAGCAAGGTGTGAATAGCGATTGAAAGCGGCGCTTCGGGGCTGAATGACACGTCATCTTTAGCCAGCTCAGTGGCGATCATCGCGAGCTTTTCTTCAGCTTCACTAACGAAAACTTGGCGCACTTCGGGGTCGTTAATAAGCGACGAAGTCACACTTTGAGGTTCTAGTTCAGCATCATCATCGCCACCTACAATATGTTCGCTTAATTCCTCATTGGAGAATTCCATAACAGAATCTTCTTCTAAGACAAGCTCACTGGCGAACTCGATAATACTGCTCTCTGAATTCATCTCGAGCATTTCGGCCAACTTATCGTCGTTTGGCGCTGTGTTGCCAGCGTTCTCCGAACTGGGCGAAGTTTCAGCATCAAGCTCTTCAAGCTCAAGATCATCAAAACCAATGGTTATTGAATCTGAGCTAAGGCTGAATTCTTCAATCTCGCCGTCATCATCGTCAGACTGTTCCGGCTGGTCTTCAACAAAGTCGGCTAACTCCATGTCTTCAACAACCGGCTCTTCAAGCTCGAGCTCTTGTGATGAGACATCGTCTGATTCCGGTGTTGGAGAATCCTCTAAAGTCAGCTCTTCACCTTCTAAGGTAATGAACGACGCTTCCTCTATGATCGAGTCATCGACATCGTGTTCTCGCGGCTCATCAAGCTCAGACTCATCACTAACACCTAAGTCAACTTCTTGGTTGATATCGACGGTATCTGCGCTATCAACGGTACCTTCACTGTCAACAATATCTTCACTGTCAGCAATATCTTCACTGTCAACGGTATCGTCACTGTCAACAGGCTCAGAAGTCTCTAATGCTTGATCCTCATTAAGCAACCCGGCTTCTAACTCATGGTCACCTCCAGAGCTTGTTAATTCTGAATCAGCTGCAGCATCGTCTTCGGATGAGGCGATAGCGCTCGCAACGGCAGCCGCTGCAATAGTGGTAGCGGCGACTGCAGCCGTGCTGGCTTCGTCTAACGAGCCTTGCTCGGCAACATCGCCATCTTTGTTCACATGTTCAGCTTTTGCACCCCAAGCCGCGGTATCGATCAAGTGCTGTTCAGCGTAACGGTTGTCCACTTGAACCTGGAATTCATCTAAGGCTTCACGAGCGAAGCCGAGCGTGCCAAGACTGAGCGGCTTTTCGGTATCTAGAACATAGTTAAATAATGACTCAGACAGCCAAGCGACTTCACCCGCGTCATTCAAACCAACCATTCGAGCACTGCCTTTTAACGTGTGGAACGCCCGCCGCAACTCGCGCAAAGCGGTGCGGTCACTTAAGTCAGCTTTAAGAATCTCATACTGAATATTGGCTTCGCCAAGTACTTCAACGCTTTCTTCGATAAACACTTCAAAAATGGCTTCGTCCACTTCTGGGGCGGCACGTTGCTCGGCGGCAGCCAACTTACCAATCTCGGTGGAACTAAGCTTGTCAGGGCTCTGCTCAGCTTCGGCGATTTCGCCAACCAGCTCGTCATCCAACTCGGCGATGTCCATCTCATCATGGAACCGCACAGCATCATCGTCTTCGGCCGCCTCGATCGCTGATTTTCGATACGCCAGCTCAGCATCACTTGCGGCTTCTTCTTTAGTTTCTTCGGTTCCGTACAGTTCAATAATATGCTCAGTAATGCTGACCATATTGTTCTGTAGATTGGCAGTAATATTGTCAGTCAAGAACGCGGGCTCTTGCGAGATAACGTCAACCAAACGTTCTTGCTCTTTTACCAGATGCTGCACTTCGCTCAGTCTGGTTTTCTTGGCAAGAATCATAAGATCGCGCAAACTGGATTTCAAATTGGTAAACAAATCGAAATCAGACTGATTGCCCAACCACGAGAACAATGAATCGGAAGCGCTATCAAGCAGATCTTCCACATCATCGCGAGATACTGTTTTACCAACTGCCACCTCTAGATCGGTAATACTGCGATCCAATAAGTAGTCCATTCCCGTACGATTCGCTTGTAAGCCTTTCACGTACTCTTCCATGGTGCCGATTGCGATCGCTAACGCTTCGGCGAGCTCAGGCGTTGCTTCGGCTTTACCGGTTTCCAGTGCAACAAATTGCTCTTCGGCCATTTTCAGTAGTAGCCCAACTTTTTGCTCACCGAGCACTTGCAGCGCGCCGCGTACTTGGCGAATCTTGCCATCTATGCCAGCAAGCGACTCTACACGAGACGGATCGTGGGCAAAGGCTTCTAACTTTGCTTCTATGTCTTTGAGGTTCTCTTCTACCTCGGCCCCAACCACGTCTAGCAATGCTTGACGCTCACTACCCGATAGATGAGCACCATCTAAGGAATCGCTTAATTCTTCTTGATTGTTTAAAGCGATTAACGCTTGACGCTTCAACTTGCCGTTCTGCAACCAATTAGCATCAACATCCGTTGGGTTATTCAGGCTGTTCTCAACAAACATCAAAGCCGATGCCAGATGAAAACCAGTATCATCATCGCGCGCCACTAAACCACGGCGCATTCCACGAATTAGCTCGGTAGACTGTCCTGCAATGTCATGCAAAATACCCGTATCTTTCTTACCGGTGGCAGCCTCTACAATTTCCAGCTGTGCAAGAATATCGTTCAGGCCACTGGTATCAGTTTGCTCATTTTCAAAATAGGCGGTCACTAATTGCCGTATCAGTGTCAACGGCAAATCAGAGCCGTCGGCCAACTCAGTGAGGTTTGCTTCAAGCTGATAAAAGTCGACCGCATCTTCGTCTAACTTAAGCGCAGGAAAATATTCTTGCAGTTTAAATGCGTCAACTATTTCGTCCATTCGCTCAGTGCGTTTCTCACCCACACCAACGTAGAACAGCATGATTTTGATCAACTCATCAGCCGGGTCGCGAACCAGCGCTGACTCGCCTTGAGTTTCCAGTTCGCGAAAACGGTCATCAATCTGTCGAAAAATTCGACTGTGCGCCGACTTATTAGCAACGTCGTTGTGCTTTACGTAATCAATATACGCAGCCGCCACCCACCACAAACGCGCAACCGAACCAAAGGTACTCATTTGTAACAATTTGTCGACGACTAAACCCAGTTTGTCGATCGCCGCGTCATCGGCGTCACGCAACCAATTTAACAGGAAGGTTTGATAGTAGCCGCGCAATGCTTTAGCGCGTTCAATATAAACACTGTCTTTTAAGGCGCGACTCGAATCAACCTCAGGGAAAACTTCGATCATTGGCGAGAACAACGACGAGATCTCGATACCGGCTAATCCGCGCGTAGAGCGAATTTGGTTAATCAGCTCGACCACGTCGATAGGATTTTCAGGTAGGCCATTCTCAATTCGTGAGAACGTCGCTCTTAAAGCGGCGAACGCACTGTCAAGCAATACGACAAAGGTGGATTTGCCAATCGTTGAGTCAGCCGCACTAAAGTCTTCTACCAATAGCTCACTTTCCATCATCAACGAAGAAAGCGCCTTCATTTCCAACATCTGTAGTGAACCAACTACTTGATGCAGATGGTTAGTTAAAACGTATAAGTTTTCTTTCTCGGAAGATGCAACAAATTTCTGCAACTCGCCACTTGCGCTGTCGAGCGTGAGCTCTACTTCGCCTTTAACCCATTTAAAGGTTTCAATATCTATATTGGAATAGATTGCCATATCTGCTCTCGGTACTCGTTCGCTGTATGAGTCTTACTTATCAGTCGCTCAGTTATCGTCGCTGGCTAGCTCTAGCTCGCAGGTAGCTTAAATCGTGATACCGACGTTTCAAGATCTTTCGCTAACTCGAGCAATTTTGCAATCGAGTTAGCTGACTCTTGTGCTTTGCGTGATGTATCGGTGGAAGAATCACTTACCAAGGCAACCTGTTCAGATACTTTGATTACCGTTTCTGCTTGCTCGTTTGAACCGCGCGAAATGCCCTCTACCAATGATGACAAACGCTGCGACACGTTTTCGATTTCGGCCAGCGCGCTACCCGCGGAATCAGCAACCTTAGTACCCGACACCACTTGTTGCGTTGCTTTTTCCATCGACAATACCGCGTCATTAGTATCGTTTTGAATCGTCGTAACCAGTTCTGCAATTTTCTTAGTTGCCTCCGTAGACCGTTCGGCTAAGCTCTGCACCTCATCCGATACCACCGCAAAACCGCGCCCGGCTTCACCCGCCATCGATGCTTGAATCGCCGCATTCAAAGACAGGATATTGGTTTGTTCTGCGATGTCATCAATCAAGGCTACGATATCGCCAATGCGCTGTGACGATTCGCCCAGACGCTTAATGCGTTTAGAGGTATCCTGAATCTGTTCACGCATATTTTCCATGCCTTCGATGGTGTCACGCACCGCTTGCGCGCCCTGAGATGCCGCGTGCAGAGACTCTGTCGCCATGCTCGCGGAGCTATTCGCTTGCTCTGACATCTCACGCATACCGGTCGACACCTTCTGCATCAAGGTAGCCGCTTCTGAGATTTGCTCGGCCTGAGTGATATTCGATTTCGATACCGACTGAGCGTTACTTACCGCTTGCTCTGATTCATTCGCCACCTCGATTGAGGCGCGGTTAATTTGCGATACTAGCTCGCGCATCTCGATTACCGCGAAATTAACCGAGTCGGCAATCGCGCCAGTAATCTGATCCGTCACCTCGGCTTCAACCGTTAAGTCACCATCGGCCAGCGCGCTCATTTCGTCGAGCAACTTTAGAATAGACTCTTGTTGTTCGGCCAGTGTTTCTTCCAAACCAGCGTCGTATTGCACCATGTTGGCTGACTGCGCTTGTGCATAGCGCCATAAACTAAAGGCGCCGAATGCGGCTAATAGTAACGGCAGCACCATACTCAAGTTCTTAATCAGTGACAGATTGCCGCCTTGGTTACCGGCTGCTTGCAGGGTTTCATTTAGCGCACTGCCTTGGTCGCGCATTTGCTTTAGAGCGGTGCGAGCTTCAGCAACCGCGCTGGCACGATCACCAATTTCAAGTATACGCGCCTCTAAATCAGAATATTGGGCACGCAGTGGCTCTGCCGCAGTACCCACCACCGCGGCTGAATTACTCACAATGCGGTTCAAGGTTTCCTGCAAACGCACCATCAACCCATTTTGCCCATCAGCTAACTGCTGTAAGTTTGCATCAGGCGTGAAATACGCACTGGTTGAACCACCTAAGCGACTTAAAATACCGTTTAAGTTTGATGCCTCTGACGTTAGAAATAAGTATTTGTCTTTGGATGCGCTCGATGCTTTATTTCGCCCTTCCTTGGCCACTGATTCTACGAACACTACCGAATCACCAACGGCGCGCCCTAAGCGACCGTTCATCGCAAATAGCATTTGCTTTACGTCGGTAACGTCTTTGCCGTTAGCCTGGAACTGTTCCGACGCGGCCTTGTAGTCAGCCCATGCGCTGGTCACTTTCGCATCAGACGCCTCATTACCAAACAACAGCTTAGCCGTTGCGCCATTGATACCCGCATCCGCCACTACCGCGTTAACCGCCCCTTCGGCATCTGAAATCGAACGCTCAACAGGCTCGAAGCGCCCGACCTCAGTCATCGCTTGACCCGCAGCCAAATTACTTACATTGACTTTAGAGATGGCTTCTCTGGTGTTGTCCGCGCGCTGAACTTGAACGTCTACCGCTGGTACAACCAAGAACTCAATCAATAACGCTAGACCAAACGCCAGCAAAGTCATTAACAACCAAAATTTTGACCCGCCTTTACTCTTTTTCTTCGCAACGGGGGCGGCGGCTACATCGTCATCTAAGCCTTCAAAATTTTCGAGATCCGCTAAGTCGGATTCGTCATATAGGTCCTGTAGACCTTCATCTCCTGGGGTTCCATCCAAATCGAGAATGTCATCGTCAAATGCGTTTTTCGGATCGCTCATATTTCCACCTTTTATAAACCTATGCTTTAAGTCACTCTCGTTGCTTCGGTGACTTGATTTTCTAATTGTGTTGCCGGCCATATCATTGCAGCCAACATTGCCAGAAGACCTTTGTGGCCTACTGAACCTCTCGAAACTGTTCGGAAGACAATAGCTTACTCACGTCGAGACGAAACCAATCTTGGCCGTCCGCGCTAAACCCTGTGTCAACAAATGTACTTAAACCGTCCAACCGCTCTAGTCGATCGTCTAAGTTGTCAAATTCTTGTTCACCCTCGAAGTATCGAAAACCGATCACTCGGTTAACTAACAAAGCGCTTTGCTGACTTGCGTCATTAAGCAACAATAAATGGCCCTTCTGCTGTGGTGTCGCTCTTCCAAAACCAGCGAACAGACTCAAGTCAGTAACCGAGTACAACACGCCCTTGGAATTGATCAAGCCACGCATCCACGCCTTAGTCTGCGGCACGACCATTAGGCTTTCACACGTCGACACTTCTTTTACGTCTTTCGCATCACAGTAAAAATTGACCCCATTTACGATGTACGCAATATTCTTTACGCCCGCCGACTGAGTCGAATAACTTAGACCTTGCTCAGCCAATGCCAAGGCTTCTTGGCGTATAGAGCTGAGCATTGCAAATGGAGCGTTTTCAATCATCTTTCTTTATTGGTGTTTTAATTAATTAGCGTAGTCGTCATTACTTAGCTGTTAGGTCCAAACAGGTCGCGAAGCTTGCTAAGCAATAACTTAGGGTTCGCCGGTTTCACTAAATAGTCGGTAGCACCTTGTCGCTCGGCCCAAACCTTATCCGTTTGCTGAGACTTTGAACTGAGCATAAGCACTGGAATGTCGGCAGTTTCGGCTTGGCGAGAGATCGCTCTAGTTGCCTGAAAGCCGTTCATTTCAGGCATAACCACATCCATCAAGATACAGTCAGGCTTTAGCTCTTTCGCGGTGTCCACGCCATCTTTTCCAGACGGGGCATACACGACCTTATAGCCGCCATGGTCAAGAATATTCTTAACGTAGAGAAAATCAGTTTTCGAATCGTCGACGACAAGTATGGTTTTAGGCATGTTTTTTTATCTAACTTTAATCAGGAATCAGGTGATATGGGTTCGGTACATCAACCCGTTAAACATAACGGTGAATCGCTTCGAGCAACTCACTCTTTGTAAAGGGCTTATTAATATGCTGCTCTGAACCAGCAACACGACCTCTAGCACGATCAAATAAGCTGTCTTTACTCGACAACATAATGACCGGTGTATTCTTAAAATAACTATTATTCTTAATTAGCTTGCAGGTTTGATAGCCATCCAAACGCGGCATCATAATGTCTACAAAAATAATATCTGGACGGGTATCCGTGATTACTGACATGGCTTCAAAGCCATTAGTTGCAGTAAAAACCTCGTACCCCTCTTTTTTGAGAATAGTCTCAGCGGTCATACGTATAGTATTACTATCATCGATGACCATCACCCGACCTAAGTAGGATTTTTTGGCATTATCTGCCGCTTCTGTAGAATTTTCCGACATAGTGCTGTGTGTTTGCGGCTATTTTGCGAACAACTTAAAATTCACCAACCCAAAAAAGGCAGCAATCTAAGCAAGTTTGCTAACTAATTACCTTAAATTATTGTTATTAATATCGTTTAAGACTCTTAACATACATCATTGATGTTTTTTTGTTAATCAAAAAGTGACATTTATTATACAAGTTGCCACTTTCTAACCTAATCCATCTTAGCTATAAAATGAGACATACAATGAGACAAACGCGACAAACCGGCGAGCTAAATGCAAATTTAATTAGCATTTTGCCTACCTCATGTCCTCGCAAGGCTTGATTTCAGCCAACTATATGCAAACTGAAGCCCAGAAACTGCAAATCAAATGAGTTGGACAGTATATATTCTGCAATGCGCCGATAAGTCGCTGTACACCGGGATCACAACCGACGTGAAACGCAGGTTGAACGAACACAATAACGACAATAAGAAAGGGGCGCGTTATACCCGTGCCCGGCGCCCAGTACGCTTGGCGTATCAAGAGACATGCGAAGACAGAGCCCATGCAAGTAAACGAGAACACCAATTGAAACAACTAAGTCGCGCGGAGAAACTTGCATTAGTCAATGCCGGCGCCCCTCAACGCCCTCGTATATAGATAATGAGCAAGCGCAAACTGAACCGACGCCAAACATGGCGAGCAGAGAAAATACAATCAGAGCGCGAGCAACGTTCACAAAAACGGGCGCGCAACCTAAGTCGTCAAGTGCAATCAGGCGAGCTCAGCAGCGAGCAGCTCGGTCTAGTCATTTGTCGCTACAGCAAACACTTTGAGATAGAAGCGTTAGAAGGGGATGATGCTGGCGCGGTGCATCGCTGCGTTTCACGCACCAACCTTGGCACGATTGTGGCGGGTGACAAGGTCATTTGGCGGGCGGGCTCAGAACAAACCGGCGTTATTGAAAGCCGCATAGCGCGAACCAGTATTCTTGAGCGGCCTGATAATTTCGGTAATTTAAAGGCGGTGGCCGCCAATATCGATCAAATGCTGATTGTTATCGCCTGCGAGCCGGTGCCACAACCAAATCTAATCGATCGGTATCTAGTCGCCGCTGAGCTGATGAACGTGCGACCGGTGATTGTACTGAACAAGGCGGACCTAATAGACGAGCAAAATCGATTGCCACTTAGCAAACTACTCGAACGCTATGACGCGCTTGGCTACAAAACTCAAAAAATAATCAGCTCACGGCACCAAACACCAGATCTAGCCGAACTGCCAAACTTGGTTGATCAACGCACCAGCATCGTGGTTGGACAATCGGGCGTTGGCAAATCCTCCTTTATCAACACCTTACTGCCAAACGCAAAGCTCGAGGTCGGCGATTTATCACCAAGCACTCGTGAAGGAACCCACACCACAACCAAGGCCAAGCTTTTCCACTTACCTTGCGGCGGCCAGTTGATTGACTCACCCGGCATTCGCGATTTCAGCTTGTGGCATATCGATGTGCTGCAGCTACAACATGGTTTTATCGAAATCGCCGAACGTTTGGGGCAATGCAAGTTCAGAAACTGCCAGCATGAGCTAGAGCCAGGATGCGCAATCCGAACCTCGGTCGAGAACGGCACCATTAGCCCAGAGCGCTTCAGCAGCTATGAGCGAACCAAAGAAGCAATACTTGAACAGCAAAACAGATAAAAATAGAAAGCGGATAACGAGCTAGAGCGAACCAACCCGAAAACGATACGCTGCACTATTTAACCATAAGTCCGTTTCATCTTCGGCAGCCTCAGCCGCCTCACTTACCCATTGGTAGTAAACGCTGCGATTTACTCTGGCCCATAAATCGTAACGCACATTGATATACGGCAACCATTGCCCATTAAATTCGCGCAGCACCACGGGGTTCTCATCGCCAATAATAATCTGATCATGCGTGTTCGTCACCGCCACCCAAGTGTCATCCACGTGTTCCATTTGATGAATTAGAAAAGGCACGTCAGCAACATCAATCGCTAGCTTTTCAGCGGGCGTGACCAAATAGTGTTGACCGTTTTCAAACCATAAAATACTGGCAAACAAGCACACTAATTTATCCCGTGATATCAGCCCGCCCTCATGAAACCATGCGCCATTGTTATCAATATTTATATCGATACTACCCACGTACTCAGGGTCCCACAAGTGCACGGGCGGTTGGCTCTGAGCATCAATCTGCTCGACGATTTGTTGTAATCGGCTCATCGCTTGAGTATAACCAAACTTCCGTTGTTACCAAGTGATACCTTGCACACAATCATGTTCAAACTGCACCCTCAGCTCGCCGCCGACACCTTGGAAGTTATAAGCCTATCACTCTCCAAAGTGTTACTGATGAATAACGCCACGCTACCGTGGGTGATTCTAGTGCCGCAACGTGAGGGCATTCGAGAATGGTATGAGCTTGAGCCGCGAGATCAGCGAGAATTACATGCGGAGTCCATGCGATTAAGCGCCGGGTTAATGCGCGAATTTAACGGCGACAAATTAAACACGGGGGCCCTGGGCAACCTTGTGCCGCAACTGCATCTGCACCATGTGGTGCGCTATGAATCAGACCCTGTCTGGCCATCGCCGGTTTGGGGGAAGCTAGAGGCTCAACCTTATACGCAAGAACAAGCGCAAAGCAGGCTAGACCAAATTCGTCACTTAATCTCGATTTGAGGCTTTAACGACAGCCCTCTCGGCAAGTCGCTTAACCGGCTGGTCAACTATACTCTTCGATAACCGCTAAAAAATCATCACCAAATTTTTCAAGTTTAACGGCCCCCACACCATTAATACTTAGCAGGTCATGTTGGCTTCCTGGCCGATACTGAATCATTTCCATCAACGTTGCGTCGTGAAAAATATGAAACGGCGGCACACCCGATGCGTCTGCCAATGATTTTCGACAGGCCTTCAATGCTTCCCATAAGCCTTGATCAGCCTCATCTACCTGTACCGGGCGGCGTTTTTCTCTTACGGGCTTGTCGGCCACAAGCTCTTCACGCAAAAATATCTTGGTATCGCCTTTGAGAATCGAGCGAGACTTTTCAGTCAGTTGCAGAGCGCCGTATTGCTCTTCATTGACCAATAAGAAATTTTGCACTAACAACTGCCGAATAATTGAACGCCACTGCTTATCGCTACGATCCGCACCGATACCGTAGGTGCTAACGCTTTGATGGCCGAACTGCCTAACTTTCGCAGTATCTTTGCCACGCAACACATCAATAACGTGACCTGAACCAAAGCGCTGGCCAGTACGATAAATATTAGATAAGAGCTTTTGTGCAGCCTCTGTCGCGTCCCAAGTCTTGGGTGGGTTCAAGCATATATCGCAATTGCCACAGGTTTGATCACGCTCTTCACCAAAATACCTAAGTAAGGCTCTGCGGCGGCAAGTGTTGGTCTCGCACCAGCCAAGCAGGCTCTCTATTTTATTGCGTTCAACACGCTTGAATTGCTCATCGGCGTTAGAGTCTTGCACCATTTTGACAATACGCATAACGTCTTGCAGGCCATACACCATCCACGCAACGCTGGCTAAACCATCGCGACCAGCGCGACCAGTCTCTTGATAATACGCTTCCATGCTTTTAGGCAAATCTAGGTGCGCGACAAAACGTACATCGGGCTTATCAATACCCATACCAAAGGCAATAGTCGCAACCATCACAACACCGTCCTCACGCAAGAAACGGTGCTGGTTTTGCGCGCGCTCTTCCGTGCTCAAGCCCGCGTGGTATGGCAACGCTTTTACGCCCCGTTGCGATAACCAAGCAGCGATGCCATCTACCCGATTACGCGACATACAATAGACAATGCCAGCTTGGCTCTTGAAGTCTTGTAGAAATTTCAATAATTGTGCTTTCGGCTCACCCTTTTCTTGTACTACATAGCGAATATTCGGGCGATCAAAGCTATTAACAAATACCCGCGGATTGAACAACGATAAGCGTTTAATGATCTCTTCACGCGTTCGGTCGTCGGCGGTTGCAGTTAACGCAACCCTCGGGACATTCGGAAACGCGTGCTGTAAAACATGCAGACCGAGGTAGTCGACCCGGAAATCATGCCCCCACTGCGATACACAATGTGCCTCATCGATCGCAATCAACGACACTTGGCACACGCTTAGACGCCCGAGTGTGTTTTCCTGCAACAGACGTTCGGGCGCGACATAAAGCATGTCCAAATCGCCATCGTAGATTGCGCGCATAACTCGATTATGGTCTTCTCGAGACAGAGTCGAGTTTAAGTAGGCCGCGCGAATGCCCAGTTGTTGCAGCGCCGAGACCTGGTCTTGCATCAACGCGATCAAAGGCGAGACAACGATCGCCATGCCGTCGCGAACCAAACCCGGTATTTGATAGCACAGCGATTTACCGCCACCGGTCGGCATTAGCACCAAGGCATCTTGGCCTTCGATAACGGTTTGAATAACCTCTTTTTGCGCTCCGCGGAATTCTGCGTAGCCAAAGGTGTGCTTTAAGATTTCTTCTGCTCGGGTTATCACTTTATAATCCTTTATTAATGATGTTTCTTAGGAGCGTTCACTGTTATCGAGTATGACGGCAGCACGCTTCGCAATCAAGAGAAAATATGTCCAGATGGCGCCCACCTCAAGCTCGCTCAACTCCCATTATCACGCCGGAAGGTTATGCCATTCTCGAGCGAGAAGTCAAAGAATTATGGAGTAAACGCCGTGTTGTCAATGACGCGCTCGCGGCGGCGGCGGCTGAAGGCGACCGCAGCGAAAATGCCGAGTACATTTATCGCAAAAAGGAGCAAGCGGGTATCGACCGGCGTATTCGTTATTTACAAAAACGCATGCCCGACTTAAAAGTAGTCGATCGAGTCGGCAACCAAAATCAAATTTTTTTCAGCGCGATCGTTACGCTTGAAAAAGACGATACAAGCGAGGTCACTTATCGAATCGTTGGCCCAGATGAAACCGATGCTCAGCGAAACTTTATTAGTATCGACTCACCGCTCGCGAAAGCGTTATTAAAAAAACAAGTGGACGACGAGGTACAAGTAACCATCGCTGGCAGTGACGCTAGCTATACCGTTGTATCGATAGCGTATTGACCTAAAACCACAACCAGCGGACAACATGCTCAGAATTTCATCATTACCCTAAGATTAAATTACTATTAAGCGCGCGTAATAAACACATGTCCATCAACCTTTTTTGTTATAAATGACTGGTGGAGAGGAAAGAACGAGCCTCCCCACATGTTGTTTTTCATTTTGAAAACCAAGCTAAATATACCCCACCCCTACATTATTTAGTTTGATTCAGGCGCTTCAGCCCTAAACTGAAGCGTCTTTTTTTATGCTCAGGATGAACGTGCATGAATGCACAGGAGAGACGTGATGCCCCACGAAACCCAATCTAGCGGTTAACCGTGGCGCGTTAGCGCACTCGGATCGCAGGGGCTCAACACGGCGGCTACCACTCACTTTATCTTTATATCGAGACACCGAGTGAAAAACTCGGCACAAACAAAAAGGCCCTCGTACAACGAAGGCCTTTCGTACATTATAATCGCAATTTAGCTAGTGGCAACGAGCCCCCTAGCTCAAATACCGAATAATGTCGTCTGACTCATACATCCAATCCACCTTGCCTTGGGCGCTTTCAATACGCAGGCATGGCACTTGAGTCTTGCCGCCACCGTGCATTAACGCTTTAGCATTATCTCTGTCGCTGGTGCTCTTTAGTTCTATGTCATGGTCTTTGCCACGCAAAAACATGAGTACCTTTTGACAGAAGAAACAATACTTACTGTAGTAAAGTGCGAGTTTAGGTTCCATATCAGTGGCTACTCAGCTGACTGCTTAGTGGATGTTTGAGTCAGCACCTCAATCAAATTAACTTCAAAAATCAACGCTTGATTAGGAC
The DNA here is from genome assembly GCA_938048185.1 of uncultured Arenicella sp. Lineage (GTDB taxonomy): Bacteria > Pseudomonadota > Gammaproteobacteria > Arenicellales > Arenicellaceae > Arenicella. The sequence goes on along the minus strand of CALIVT010000007.1, from coordinate 98,576 downwards.
CGATGCTTGGTGGGCCTTGCTCGCCATAAGCCAAGCCTGCTGGAATAGTAAAACGATATTTAGCGCCTTCTTTCATCAGCTGTAAGCCTTCGCCAAAACCTGGAATAACGCCCGCGACACCAAACGTGGCTGGCTCGCCACGATCATACGAACTGTCGAATTTCGTGCCATCGATTAGTGTGCCGGTGTAATGCACCTTAATGCTATCAGTGGCGGTAGCTTGCTTGCCTTTGCCTTCGGTTAACACTTCGTACTGCAAGCCGCTTTCGGTTGTTTTTACACCTTTAGCTTTAGCGTTCTTCGCTAAAAACGCTTCGCCATCAGCCTTGTTCTTGGCAACAACTGCTTCAAACTTAGCTTGTTGCTTTTGCTGATAAGCGGCTTGCGCGCCTTGCATTTCTTCGACAGACAAACGCGAGTCATGTCCGGCAAATATGTCTTTAAACGCAGCGAGCATTGCATCTAAGTCAACATCTTCGTTCAAATTCTGACGTTTCATATCGCTTGCGATCTGCGCGCCAAAGGTGTAACCAAGTTTAGCTTCTTCACTGCTTAACTTGACGGTGGATACTTTGTCAGCGGCCTGAGCTACGTTGGTAGGCGCAGCGACTGAGCCGAAGTAGGCGCCGGTTCCAAGCACCGCTAGGCCAGCAGCCAAGGTAATATTTTTTGATAAGGTCATTAGTTTAGGTCTCCTGTTGGGGTATTAATTATTCTGCACAGGCGTACCTGCATCAAAAATTTGTTTCTCGTCTACTTCAAGGCGAAATTGTTCGATAAAGTCTTCTAGCGGTACCACAGTTTGTGCTTTGCTGCCAAAACGGCGCACCGCAACGGTACCTTCTTCGGCTTCACGTTTACCAATACATAGTATCGCAGGTATCTTTTGCAAGCTGTGTTCGCGCACTTTGTAGCCAATTTTTTCATTACGTAAATCTGTCTCAGTTCGCAAGCCCGCATTACGCAACGCACTTGCTACTTCTTGAGCGTACTCATTCGCGTCAGTAACAACCGTCGCTACGATAACTTGTTCAGGTGCCAGCCACGCTGGCAATGCGCCGGCATGCTGCTCGATTAAAATGCCCAAAAAGCGCTCAATAGAGCCTAAAATTGCCCTGTGCACCATAACCGGCACTTGTTTGCTGCCGTCTTCGGCAATGTACTCAGCACCTAAGCGACCGGGCATCGAAAAATCGACCTGCACAGTGCCACATTGCCACACTCGGCCAATGCAGTCTTTAAGTGAAAATTCTATTTTCGGCCCATAAAATGCGCCCTCGCCAGGTTGCAACTCCCAGTCGAGCCCGTTATCGTTTAATGCTTGCTCAAGCGCTTTTTCAGAGCGATCCCAGTCTTCATCGCTGCCAACCCGTTGTTCTGGGCGCGTTGAAAGCTTGTAGATCACCTCATCGAACCCAAAATCGGCATACACCGCGTGTAAAAAATCGATAAATTCTTTAACTTCGCTTTGAATTTGGTCTTCGGTACAAAAGATATGCGCATCGTCTTGCACAAAACTACGAACCCGCATAATGCCATGAAGTGAACCCGACATTTCATTACGATGACATGAACCAAATTCCGCCAGCCGCAGCGGCAAGTCACGATAACTCTTCAAACCCTGATTAAATACCTGTACGTGACACGGGCAATTCATAGGTTTAACCGCGTATTCACGTTCGTCGTTGGTGAGGGTAAACATGTCGTCGCCAAATTTATCGGCGTGGCCTGATTTCTCCCACAACGAAATATCAACAATCTGGGGAGTCTTAATCTCTTTGTAACCGCGTTCATATTGCTTTTGCGCCATGTAGGTCTGCACCGCCTGATACACAGCCCAGCCTTTGGGGTGCCAAAACACGCTGCCTGGCGCTTCTTCTTGGATGTGAAACAAGTCTAAGGCTTTGCCTAATTTACGATGGTCGCGCTTTTCGGCCTCTTCCATACGCCGCAAATACGCCTTTAGCTGTTTTTTATCTGACCACGCAGTGCCGTAGATGCGCTGCAGTTGGGCATTGTTCGAGTCGCCACGCCAATACGCACCGGCTAGTTTAGTCAGTTTAAAGCCGTCACGCAGAATGCCGGTCGACGGTAAATGCGGGCCGCGACATAAATCTAAAAACGCGCCCTGACGATAAACGGTGATGGTCTCCCCTTCAGGCAGATCGGAAATGATTTCGGCTTTGTAAGTCTCGCCTAAGCCATTAAAGTACTCAATCGCATCATTACGGTCCCAAACTTCACGCTCGATCGTCTCATTACGTTTGACGATTTCTTTCATGCGCGCTTCAATTTTTTCTAGGTCTTCTGGTGTGAATGCTTCTTCGCGTGCAAAGTCATAATAAAACCCGTTCTCAATCGATGGGCCAATAGTAACTTGAGCTTCAGGGTAGAGCTCTTTTACCGCTTCAGCCATCACGTGCGCCGCGTCATGGCGAAGAACGTCTAGACCGGCCTCGGTGTCGCGAGTAATAATAGCGACACTGGCATTGGCGGTTATTTCACGGCTCAAATCCCACGACTCACCGTTGACGTCAATCGCCACGGCATTGCGACGCAAACCACTGCTAATACTGTCGGCAATTTCAAGGCCGGTCACTTTCGCGTCAAACTGTTTGACCGCGCCATCTGGAAAGGTAATATCTATCGACATGCTGCTTGGGCCGCTTTATTCTTAATACAGCAACCCGCTATAATTTAGGTTTATTGGGTATCTGGCATCAATCGTTGAGTACTTTTAGCGAGTACCTTTGAGAGAGTACTTTAGATTTCACGTACTTATAAACGTTGAATACTTACTTTGAATACGTATAAGCTTCAACTACGTTGAGACACTAGATCAGAGCGTAACGCAAAGACCAGCGGTGTATTGTATCGAAACCGCGCGAAAACGGAACCTTTAATGATGTAAACAGCGCGAAGATCGGGCTTATCAGCATCGCACACATAATTATGACGCAACTCACCATCACCGCACCAGACGACTGGCATTTACATTTTCGCGATGGCGACATGCTTAACGAGACGGTGCCGGCAACGGCGCGCTGCTTTAAGCGCGCTATTGTTATGCCCAACTTACTGCCGCCGGTGCGTAATAAACGTGAAGCCTTAGCCTATCGCGAACGAATACTCGCTGCCACGCCACCTGGGTCCGACTTCCAACCCTTGATGGTGCTGTATTTAACAAATGAAACCACGCCCGCCGACATTCACGAGGCAATCAGTCGCGAGATACCCGCGGCGAAGTTGTACCCTGCCGGTGCGACCACCAACTCGGATTCGGCGGTAAGCGCCATCGAAGCGCTTTACCCGGTCTTCGGGGCCATGAGTAATGCCGGCATGCTGTTACTGATTCATGGTGAGGTAACGGCTCCTGAGGTCGATATATTCGACCGCGAGAAGCTGTTTATTGAACAGCATCTTGACCCAATTCATCAGCGTTTTCCAGACTTGAAGATTGTCTTCGAGCACATCACCACGGCGGACGCAGCAGATTACGTAGTGGCAGCTAACAGCAATGTAGCGGCGACCATTACGCCACAGCACCTATTGCTCAATCGCAATGACTTATTGGTCGGCGGCATACGCCCGCACAACTATTGTCTACCCGTACTAAAGCGCAACAGTCATCAACGGCGTTTGCAAGAAGTAGTTGCAAGCGGGTCACCTAAGTTCTTTTTAGGTACCGATTCCGCGCCACACACCAAACACACTAAGGAAACTGCTTGTGGGTGTGCGGGCTGTTACAGCGCATGGGGAGCACTGGAATTATATACGCAGGTATTTGACGACTTGGACGCACTGGATAAGCTTGAGGGTTTCGCCTCGTTCTATGGTGCCGATTTTTATGGCCTCAAGCGCAACCAATCAAACGTCACATTAACACGCGAAGCCTGGACGATGCCGAGCGAAATTACGCTCAGCAATGGCGACTCTATTGTGCCTTTTTATGCCGGACAAACCCTTAACTGGCGGCTCGCTTAAACACCGCTAGGGACTTATGCTAATAACAAATACCTGGTTCGGCAGCAAAGTAAGGTCTACCGGCTTACACACCACAAGCTTACCGGTAGCCTTGGGCGTAATGAACATCGGCGAGTATCAGTTTGGTACCGCCCAGCGCATTTAAAAGTGGCGAATCGCATGAGGTTGCTGCCAATCAGACTTTGCTTTAAAAGTGCCAGTGCAAACGGCTTATTTTTGCAGCAAAACAATAAAGAATACGAATAAAATCATCAAAAAGACACATCAGTCGGGGATCATTAAATGAACGAACTATTCACACTGGCCAACGTGGTCGATTTACTATTATTAGTCATGTTGCAAGCCGTTCTTGGCTTCGACAATTTGCTTTATATTTCACTCGAGAGTAAGCGCGCGCCTGCCGACAAACAAAAATCCGTACGCTTTTGGGGAATTGTGTTGGCCGTTGTTTTTCGCATAGTGTTGCTATTCTTGCTGCTCAAAATGATTGAGGTATTTCAAGAAGAACTGTTTTCAATCCACTGGGAAGGCGTTATCCACGCCAACTTTAACTTACATACGATCGTAGTATTGTTTGGTGGTGCGTTCATTCTTTACACAGCCATGAAAGAAATCTTGCATATGATGAGCCTTGAAGACCTTGATGGCGGACACCGCGAGCCTAAGTCGGTGGGCACTATTATCTTTTGGATTGTACTTATGAACGTCGTGTTCTCATTCGACTCAATTCTAAGCGCGATGGCGGTAACCAAGGTCTTCTACATCATGGCCACGGCGATTATGATCGGCGGCATTTTAATGGTTGTGTTGGCCGATACCGTTTCCGACTTCTTACAAAAAAACCGCATGTACGAGGTTCTCGGGCTGTTTATTCTCTTTCTGGTCGGCGTAATGCTGATATCCGAGGGTGGCCATCTTGCACACATGACCTTATTTGGTAATGAGGTAGAGCAAATGTCAAAAACTACGTTTTACTTCGTCTTATTCATATTGATAATCAGCGATATTGTGCAAAGCCAATACCAGAAAAAGCTCAATCGAGCTAAACAACGTAGCTTAGCGAACAGGAATAATTAGGCATTCACGCAAATTAGCCGCTAAATTCCGACGAAAGTCAGTCTACAAAAGGCTGGCTTACGGTTAAGATGTATTTGTTAAGTAAGTCACCGGGCTTTAAGTATCAGTTTAGACGGTGACATAAATCGACAGCGTGGCGAATGGCGTTTGAGATGCTATTATATTTGCCTACTTTTTAAGCAGTATCGAAGTTAGTAAACTTAAAGCGCGCTCAAAGCATGTTAAACGTGACCTAAGCGCGAGACAAGAATCTCGATATAAGATTGCACAAAGCAGTGTCACATTCTTACTGCATCAACGCGACGTTAACGAGAAACAGCATTTATACAGTCAAAATTTATTGGGAGGATGTATGTCCGAAGAAAACGTAATACCCTCGGCTCTGGTTATTTCAGCCGACTCAGCCGTAGTAGAAGCAATTATTGGCAACAATACCGGTGAGCAAGTCTTCAATGCCCGTGAATCAGTCGAAGAAGCGCTCGACAACCCCGATTTACTTGTGGGCAACGGCATTATCATCTTCGATATCGACAGTACTGATTCTGTTAGTAAGGCGATTGATCAAGCGATAAAACTAAAGCAATCTGATCCAACACAAGTTTTGATGCTAGTCGGAGAAAAGGAGTCGCTCGGCGAGATATTGAAATCAAATATTCAGCCACTGGTCTATCGTGCATTTAATAAACCAGTTAGCCCAAATCAGATTTTCTTAGCGTTTAAGTCAGCATTTTCCTTACACACAGAGCTGAGCGAAAAACAAGCCGCTGGCGAAAACATCATGGCAGTCGGTCCTAGCGAAAATCAAACTAGCATCGATTCGCTTGCGGCTAGTCGGAAAACTAATCCAGCTATCTATGCCGGCGTGGGCGTAGTCGTGCTCGGAGTACTCGCATTCTTATTCTTGGGTGGAGAAGACTCTAAAAGAGTTGAGAATGTAGTGGACACTACCCCAGACCTAGTACGCGAACTGGCGGAGGATGACGCGTCGAACATCTCTTTGACAAATGAGCTCAATCAACAAGCGGCTAACGCGCTACTTGATGGGCGGTACGTTTCCCCTGCAGGTGACAACGCGCTCGAATACTATGACCAGGTGTTGGCGATTGATCCTTACGACCCAGTCGCGTATGAAGGTCGCAAGGCCATCGCGGTATCATTGCGAGGCTTGTACGACGAACACGTAGCGAATGCGGACTTTGATAAAGCGGTTGAAGTGATCGACTCGCTACGCCAGATCGAGCCGCTGAATTTAGAGAACGACAAGTTAGCCAAAGATCTAAGTGATGCCATCACTGCGCGCGTAAAAGAGGTGCAAGAGAGCGGCTCCCCCGAAGAAATTGCCAAGACGTCAGCGGTACTCGAACGACTCGGCAGCGAGAACGAGGGCGCAAAATCAGCGGTTGCGGCACTTCAGGCGGAACAAGTTTTAATCAGCAAAATTGACGCAGCCCTCGAAGCCGGCAACTTAATTCCGCCGCAAAAAGGTAATGCCTATTCGCTGGTGTCTAATGCACTTAAGAGCAACAAAATCAGTAAATCCAACTCAGAGCCTCGCGTCAAAACGTTGAGTGCTGGCCTTTTAGAGTTAGCAAACAAGAGTTTCTCCGAAGAAAACATGGAAGATACCGCAAAGTACAGTTCGCTGGTTAAGCGCTTAAATGTTGATCGAGCTGGCTTGGAAAGCCTGACTGCAAAAATCAAAGAACGCCAAGACAAACTTGATGCCGAGGCCGCCGAAGCCGAGAAAGAGGTTGAAGTTGCCAAGGTCGAGGAGGTTGTGAAGCCCGCACCACAAAAAATCATTCCCGCTAAAATAATCAGTCGCGAAGCACCGCGTTACCCTTCACGCGCATTGAAGAGTGGCACCGAAGGTTGGGTAGAGGTTCAGTTTTATATCTCTACCGAAGGTAAGCCAATGGATATCAACGTAATTTCGGCCGAGCCAAAAGGCACCTTTGAAAATGCAGCGGTCAAGTCTGTCGAGAAGTGGCGCTTCTCACCATCGCGCAATCAGGACACTGGATTGGCTGTGCGCAGTGGTTCAGTATCAACGAAAGTGCAGTTTCGCTTAAATTAGTCTGAAATAATTCGGCGCAATACGCTAAGCGTGGACGAGTCGAACTCGTCTGCGCTTTTTTGTGCCTGCCCGTCTGACAGTAAGGGCTTAACCTGCTTAGCTAAGCGTTTGCCCAGCTCAACGCCCATTTGATCATAAGAATTGATATTCGCGAACACGCCAAAACAGAAGGTTCGATGCTCATAGAACGCTAATAATGCGCCTAGACTAAGCGGGCTTAAACGCTCGATCAAAATTGTTGTAGACGGTCTGTCGCCAGAGAAAATCTTTGCCTTTTTTGTAAGTTCGCTCAGATTTTCGTGGGCATGCCTCTGCTCTACCTCAGCGTAATTTTGACCCGCCAACAGAGCCGCTGGCTGTGCCAGACCATTGGCTAATAGTTCTTTGTGGTGCATTAGCAAATCATGATCGGGCTTTTTGACAAGAATAAATTCGGATGGAATGAGTGCGGTTCCCTGGTGCAACATCTGGAATACCGAATGCTGAACATCAGTGCCAACGCCCCCCCAAACCACCGGAGATGTTTGCTGGTCAACCGCGGCACCGTCGCGTTGACGGTCTTTGCCATTGCTCTCAGTTTCAAGTTGTTGGAGATAATCTACCAACGAGCGCAAACGAAAGTCATAGGCAAAGATTGCTCTCGACTTAACGTTGAGAAAATTAGTGTAATAGTGATCTAAGGCGGCGCTTAAGAATGGCAGGTTTTCGGAGAGATCGCTTCGGTAAAAGTGCTGGTCCATGCTTGCTGCGCCCGCCAGTAGCTCTTCGAACTTGTGCATACCGATGACCAATGCTGCTGACAGCGATACCGATGACCAAACAGAATAGCGCCCACCGACCCATTCTGGAAAAGCAACCGTGTTCACCTCACAGAGACCGTACTCGACAGCCTTTTGAGGAGCCGCGGTAACCCCATAGAAATTCGTCAACGGATTTTCCACGCCATGACGTGAAAACCAAGCGGCAATTGAATTGAGGTTTTGCAAGGTCTCGGCGGTCGTAAACGTTTTAGAGACACCGATCACCAGAGTATTGTCAACCTGGCACTTTGCCAACACATCGACTAACTGATGACCGTCTATATTACCGACGAAGTGGACGCTAATAGTAGCACCGAGGTCTTTCAGAGCTTCAAATATCAACTGAGTGCCGAGAGAAGAACCGCCAATACCAACGTGAATAATATTTTCTACTGGCGTACTTCGCTTCGCCAATTCGCTCTGAATTTGATCATAACGCGCAATAAATTGGGCTTTTGACTGCGCAGCTTCCACTATCGCTTTCGGAGCCGCCATTTCTATCGCTTGATTGGTTTCATCACGCAGCAAGGCATGTAATACAGAGCGATTTTCAGAGTTGTTGATTCGCTCACCCGCAAACAACGACAAACGCCGTTGAGTAAAATTGATTTCTTCAGCAAAATCTAAATAGCATTGCACCAGCTCTGCGCTGATGTGGGTTTTACTAAAGTCGTAAAGCACGTCTCGGTGATCAAAAGAAAATCGATTAACGCGCTCAGAGTCATCGCTAAATTTTTGTTTGATTCCGCGGGATTTGTCACTTTCAGCCAGCGCAGTTAAACGCGAGCCAATTGGAGACGCAATAATAGAGTGTTGACTCTGCATTTCAGTCATTTTGGTTTGTAAGGTAAATTAGGTTCGTGCGTCGCTGGTATGCGCTTACGATTTATTAGGGGTAAGTATACGTCGGAATTTTACGATTAGTCGCTCGCCAATTGCATCGCTAACGCGGTGTCGAGCATTCTATTGGAAAAGCCCCATTCGTTGTCGTACCAGGACTGAATTTTCACCAATCCGCCGACCAATCGAGTCTGCTCAATATCGACAATGCAGGACGCTGGGTTATGGTTAAAATCAATTGACACCAATGGTTGTGTATTTATTTCAAATACACCTTCGCGGCCTTCAGCGTAACGTTCGAAAATACCCTTAAGGTCATCCGCTGATACGGCCTTAATTGGCACAAATGTGAAATCGAGCAAGGATACATTTAGAGTGGGTACCCGCACCGCAACAGCGTCGAGCTTGCCATCGAGTTCTGGAATCACACTGCCGATCGCTTTGGCCGACCCAGTTGATGTTGGAATCATCGAGTAGTTTGCCGCGCGACCACGCCGTTTGTCCTTGTGGTAAGAGTCCAGTAGATTCTGGGTGTTGGTATACGCGTGGACGGTGTTAGCCAAACCGCTCTCAATCCCGACCGAGTCGTGTAAGGCTTTCGCTATATGCGCCAAACAGTTGGTGGTGCAAGACGCGTTGGATACAAATTGGTCTGGGGCTCGCAAGACTCCTTCATTGACTCCATAGACAACGGTCGCATCAAGGTTTTTACCCGGCGCCGAAACTAATACCTTCTTTGCACCCGCTTGCAAATGTAAGTCGGCTTTGTCGCGCGCACGGAAATAGCCAGTGCATTCAAAGACGATATCAACATCAAGTTCGCCCCAAGGTAACTGCGCTGGGTCTCGTTGCATAAATGCCGGAATCTGGTCACCGTCGATACTGATGCTGTCGTCGCTGTAGTCGACCTTGGCGTTAAACCGGCCGTGCGTTGTATCAAACTGCAACAAGTGCGCATTAGATTCAGTCGGCGCAAGGTCGTTAATAGCGACCACCTTGACTCTATCTTGATAACCATTTTCATGCAGCGCGCGCAGCACATTGCGGCCGATACGACCGAATCCATTAATTGCAATCTTCAACATAATTTCTATTCTTTAATTAGGGTTGTTGAGTCCAGGCAGCGCATCAACGTAAGATCACCACCGAGTGTAAGAGCCAAGCCTGATTGTATAGGCAAGTATTACTTTGAGCCAACTGCAATTGCCTTAGGACCTATGCATGCTGCTGCCGGACACAAACAACCAGAAGTCAATCTAATCTCGCTCGTCTTTAGCTCGGAACCAAACGAACCGATGGCTTAAATATCTTAGCACTGCGTAATTTGTCTAACGCAGAAATCATGGCCGCTGTACGCACCTTGGGATGCAAGGTAACAAGCACCTGAGACTCGGGTAGCTCGGCTTTAAGCCTAACGATTGTGGCCCGGATGGCCGTTTCCGGCAAAGGAATGCCCTGAATAGAAATCTCGTTATTTGCATTGATGTCCAGCACAATCGGCAGCGAGCTCGGCGGGTTAATAAGAGCGTGATCGCTCGCGGGTTTATTTATTCCAATGCCAGACTCTCTCGCGAAACTCGCGGTCACTATAAAAAATATCAACACGATAAACACCACGTCTAACAGCGGTGTTATGTCGATACCGGTGTCATCGCTATTATCGTTCTGGGGGCAGCCATTCAATCGGCGAGTTATGTTCGTTAACATACGGTTCTCCTTAATCATAAAATCACAATAATCCGAATTTGTCGGTCCTGACCTCATGTCAGTCTCTTAACGCTATCATGCTTTCGATGAAATTTCGACTTTCAGCAGGCGCGAATGCCCTTCAGGCTCTTTGTTAAATCTTTGAAGTCTCTATTGGGAACAACGGTATGCTGCAAAAAAAAGACGCACCAAAGTACGCCTTTCTTATATCTACTGGCATTTAAAAACCAGTTATCTGGCGGCTCTAAACCTACCTAAAACTATTCCTAACCTTCAGTTAAAGAAATGGTAGGCTGCGCAACATTGGCTGATTTAATACCGTCTATCGCCTGAATAATTGCTTTAGTCTGAGCTTTAGGATGAACCTTAACGACTACCGACGCCTCGGGGCGCTCGGCTCGTAACCGCGTTACCGTTGCCTTAATCGCACGAAAATCGACAATGTTTCGTTCAATCTTAATTTCATTGAGCTTATCAATTTCAATCACAATTGGTTTGGGCGCATCTGGGTTAGGCGGCTCATTTGAGGCGGGCGGCTTATTAATATCCAGGCCCGACTCTTTCACAAAGCTTGCGGTTACGATGAAAAAGATCAGCATGATAAACACCACGTCCAACATAGGGGTGATGTCGATATCGGTTTCTTCTTCGGTACTTGCTTTACCTAATCGTTTCATTTTTTCGTCCTCTGCTTACTTGGCTTCGTATTGCTGAGCAATAAGGCCAGCGGCATGTTCTTCTAATACACCTTCAATACGTCTGGCGCGGCTTGATGCTAACCAATGTAGGAACACGGTAGGTATCGCGACAACCAAACCAAGCACAGTGGTTACCAAGGCTTGCGATATGCCGCCAGCCATTGTTTGTGGATCACCAGCACCATAAAGAGTGATGGCTTGGAATGTCTGAATCATACCGGTCACCGTACCGAGCAAGCCTAATAGCGGCGCAACAACGGCGATGATTTTGATAAACATGATCCAAGCATTGAGTTTAGGCGACTCTTTGAGCATGGCTTCACCAAGCTTCAATTCCATCGACTCCGGATCGGAGTGCGGATTGTCTTGGAAAACTTTGATCACACGCCCTAATGGGTTTTTCAAAGATGGTCGCTTCAAATCTTTACTTTGTTTCCTAACTTGGCCTTCAACGCCCATAAGAACAAGAATTCGCAACAACGCGATTAGTGCGGCAATGATGCCCAGCGAAATAATAACGTAACCGACAACACCGCCCTCTTGAACTTTTTCAAATATTGTTGGGGCTTGCACATAGGCGCTCGACAGCACCCCTTTACTCGGGTCAAGCATGAACGGAGTCACACCACTGCTTAACGATTGTAGATTCTTAGAAAATGGAATGAAATCACTACGACTGCCGCGCATCTTACGATCAAGTGCTACATAACCGGTCGCGTCTGAGTAGGTTAAAATGTCATCACCACTGACCGCACCGAAGACTCCGATACGTGTAATCTCACGATCTTGAACCTCGTACACAGCTTTGGCTTTGCCTTCGTCATCGAGCTCTTCGCCTATCTTGAACTTCACAGGCGCCGTGTATTTAACAATTTTGCCCTGTTCGGTCATCTCATTCTGTAGCTGGAACCACAAATCTTCGATTTCATCGATCGAAACAAGATCGGTAAGACTCGCCATTTTCTCGACCATTCGGCGAAGGTTCTCAGCACGATCAGGGTACTGCGCGCTGATATACGACTTTTTATAAGACTCTTGAGCCTCAGACGCAGACAATTGAATCACGCCAAACAGCTGCTTCAAGTCGCCTAGCTCTTTAGCGAGCTCATCTTGCAGTAAATTAATTTTTACATCGTTCGCCTCAAACGCGCTTTCCAACTCTTTACCGATACGTTCCTGGCGATTACGCTCGGCTACCATAGAGTTCAAACGGCCTTGTTGCTTATTACGCTCGGCTTTAAAACGGCTTTCACGCGCTTGGTTCGCGCTCTTTTCTTTCGATGCTGCTGAACGTGTGTTGTTCAGTATCTGATTTACGTCCAGCGCCTGAGCGCTTACAGCAATAGAGCCTATGCTCAGTATCGACGCGGTTGCGCCTACCAATACACTTCTAATAATTTTTTGCATCGATATAGTTGAATCGTTTGCCGTTGATTGGGTTTGAAAGAGTAGAGAGGTCATTTAGATAGCCTCCGGCGCGGCGATTGGCAAGATCATCAAGTCATTAACTTGCTTGCCTTGAATGATTCGGATTGCGTTAGTGATACCGTCGTTATGAGAAGAGTCTAACGCTTTCCACTGCTTTGCGCCTTTGTCCCAATAGCCTGACTCCAGGCCGTCAGTGGTTTGATAATACAAACCTGCTCTGCCGATTTGCAAAATATTAACCGTTTTTTCGCCGCCATCTAAACTTAGCTCTTCTTTAAATACGTCAATACTTTGACCATAGGCATTCTCAATAGAATACGCATCTAAAACCTGGCGGAAGCGCTCCGCGGCTGAGATGTTTGCGTTATTAAGGTAGCCCTTAATACGACTAAGGCGATCATTGCGTTCGTCTAACTTAAAGGGAATGTCAGCCGAGATAAACTTCTCTAAACCGTCAATCATGCTTAGCATCAACGGCACTATTTGGCGTTCAATCAAAGACGCATCTTCAATAGATTGCTCTAGTTTTTTCATCGCGGCTTCTTGTGCGACCAAGGTGCGCCGCATGCGGTCATTGAACTTCTTGAGGACTTCAACATTCTTACGCTGTTGTTGATATTGCGAAATTACTTTTTCGGTTTTTTCGGAGATATCGTCAATGCGTTTTTGTGACGACGCGCTCGACTTAGTGCGCGCCGTTCCATTGTTAACGATGTCATCAGTTTTGTCGGCAAAAGCGCTACCAGAAGCCAGTGCAATTGCACCCATGCTCACTGATATTGCGCATTTTCTTGCCGCTTTTAGTACTGCTGTACTCATACTTAACCTCATAAGATGACCGAGTGTGTTACTCGGAAATTTCTTGCTCTGTGCAAGACATATTTATTAATTTCGTCGCTTGCGATAGCCGTCAATGCGAATTATCTACTACAAATTCGCTAGCGGCTCTACGTTAGTATCGATTTCTTGTATCGGCGCCTCTAGCTCTTTAATGCGTCGAACTTCAGCCTGCACGTATTTGATCCAGTTTCCGGCGGTGCTAGAAACTTTTTCATACTTTTGCGCTCTACTAAAGGTCTTGGCGGCGGCATCGAATTTCTTTTGTTCGAACTGCGTTAAGCCAAGACTAATAAGAGTTTGGCCTGAGCTGGCCAAGCCACCCTTGTTCAAGGCTTTACCTAGCGCCACTTCGCCTTCGCGCCAGCGATTCAATGCAATAAATGATTGGCCTAATTGATTATAGAGTTTGCCGTCTTTCGCCAAGCCAGCGGCTTTTTCCAGGGGCCCAAGCGCATCTTCGTACTCGCGTGCCGCGTATAAGGCTTGAGAGTAAAGTCGATAGCTTTTTAAGTTCTTTTTTAACACGCCAGAATCAAGACCCTTTTTCATGATTTGCGAGGCTTGGTATGGATTATCTTGACTCATCTTCAAAGACGCCAAGGTAATCAACTCAGAGTCTGAGGTAAGCAAACCCTTGTCATACATCGCTTGATACATTGCGGTCATGCGTGGCTGATCATCCAGCTCGTTGTAAATTCCACCCATCGTTAAAAGGTAGGTCTTCTTCGGGTAATGCTGAACCAGCTGTTTAACAACCGGCAACATTTTTTTAAAATCATTTTTTTGACGGTAAATGCTGCTCAGCAGATTCAACCAGCCTTCTTTTGGCACACTGCCCAACTCGATGTATTTAGCAATGCCTTTTTGTACATTCGGCAGCGCTTGATTGTAATCCTTAAGCATATAGTGGGCTTGACCCACTAACATAAAAGCGTCAGCACTTGGGTCTTCTTGCGTTTTGAACCAAGTTTGCGCGTAGCCCAAGGCCTCTTTGTATTTCTCTTGCGAAAATAGTACTTGTGCAATGACATACAACATTTGGTTATAGAAACCATCAGGAATGCCTTCGCGAGTTGACGTTACTTTCTTAAATTCGCGCAAAGCACAAGGCAAGTTATCACTCGCAAAACAAATATTGCCACGGTAGTTTGCTATATAGGCTTTCTCAATATTGTTAAGGTCTGGCTCGGCAGACATTTTATCGAGTAAACGCTTAACTTCCGCGTTCTTTTCTTCCTCAAACGCCAACTGAATTTTCTCGAAGGTCTTGATGTGCTTCTGTCTGATCGACTCGACGCGTTTAGCCTTTCGCGTAGGTTGGTTATTTTTTTGCGCCTGCGCAATCTGTGAGTCCAGAACCAACGTTTCGACCGTTGTGGTTAAAGACAACATTAACGCGGCGACCATACTCACGCCCACTAACGACTTGCCTTTATCTTGAATAAATTTTAAATCGATCATTTTTTCACCTCTAACTGTGGTTCTTGCTTAACAAACGCCGCATCAAAAGTAGCGCTGCAAGAAAATGGAGTTCTCTGTCATCGAGCAGCCAAATAAAAGCGACCACCAAATTGACAATTCTAGGCTGCCTGATTAGCAGTCCTGCCCCTCAACTTCAAACTTAATCCGGATTGGTACACCAGGTACGTCCACCGCTTTACCGCCAACTTGTCGTGGCTTGTACTTATATTTCAACGCTGCTTTGACCGCATTACGCTCGAACATGCTTGAAGAGCTAGCCGTTACCACCGCGTCTTTGGTTGTGCCCGCCGCCGTCACTGTATAGGTTAACTCTACCCAACCGCACACACCTCGCTCTAGCGCTCGACGAGGAAAGATTGGTGGCGCACGGAAGATAGGTAAATACTCGCCATCGTTCGAGTTAAAGCCTTTCAAATCGCGGTTTATACCGACTTTCACGGCACCTAGGCCTAGGTCTGAGTTTACGTCAACGCGATCTGGCACCACTTTGGTGTCTGGTACGTCGGGTTGTTCTTGCACCTCATCTGGCCGCTTTGGCTTAGGCGTAATAGTTTGCACATCTTCATTCTTGGCGACGTAAGTAAACTTAGGTAGCTTGAACGCTTTTTTCTCGTCTAATTCAGGGTCATTCATTTTGATCAGCGCGTACATGCCACCAATCAAACCGAGGGTCACCAAAATAGACATTATCAATGAAATTGGTTTTGCCATGATAATTACTCCGACTTAGTCGCCACGTTTGGGATTGGAATGCCAGCGTCTTTTAACGCATCGACGACCTTCATCACGGTTTCCGCGTTCGATTCAACGTCAGCTTGCACCACCACGTCGCCGTCCGGGTTTTCGGCACGTAAACGAGTGATATTGGCTTTAATCGCTCGCGGGTCGATGACTCTCCGATCCAGCCAAATTTCATTATTGTCATCAATCGCCAATAACACGGTTGCCTTCGGGATCTTTTCAGCATTTTCCGCTTCCGGCTTGTTTACTTTGGCGCCACTCTCTTTAATAAAGCTGGCGGTTACGATAAAGAAAATCAGCATGATAAAAACCACGTCCAACATCGGCGTGATGTCGATCTTAGCGTCTTCTTCTTGCCTACTTCTTGATGCTCGTCTCATTTACATTTCTCCCAATTATTGGGTTCTCTTTTTACTGTGATTAACTATCTATTTAGTTACGTTTGCGATGCAATTTCAGTAACAAAATGATTAGTGATCCAGCGTTAAGTGTTCGTTCAAAAGCTCGCGCTCTTGTTCAGTTTTGCGCTGCAACCAAAAGCTCAAAAACAGTCCGGACAATGCCGCAACCATTCCAGCCATTGTCGGCACAGTCGCTCGAGATACACCACCAGCCATTGCGCGCGCGTTCGACGTGCCATTCACGGCCATGACTTGGAATACCTCAATCATGCCGGTAACAGTGCCTAGCAATCCAAATAAAGGCGCCAGCGCCACACAGGCCTGAATCATGGACAAATTCTCTTTAAGCTTGCTGCCCACACTCGATACCAACTGCTCTCGTACTTGATGAGCGGTCCACGAACTGCGTTCTTTGCGTGACTCCCATTCGTCTAGCGCCGCTTGAACTGCCTTTTTATGCGGGCCTCGAATGTAGAAAATACGCTCGATAATCATGAACCACATAATAATAAGTAATGCCGCGATTAAGTACAGAACCGGGCCACCGAGTTCCATAAAATCTCGGATGTACTCATAAGCGACTAAAATAAATTCTGGCATTATTTGAAACCTCTGTTTCGAGTAAGTTACAAACCGACTCGTCTCTTGCGCTAAAGCTTACCAACAATAAAACATTAATCTTGTTCGTAAGCCTTAGCCTTAAGGGAAGAACCTTAAGAAGAAGAGCGATAAATCGGTGTACTAATCGCTATCGACTAGCCTTCGATTTGACGAGCGACCATTCCAGCCGACTGCTCTTCCAAAATTTCTTCTACACGTTTGGCTTTTGATGCCGCAGCCGTGTGAAGCAACACGATTGGAATCGCCACAACCAGACCACAGACGGTAGTCACCAATGCTTGAGAAATACCACCAGCCATTAACTTAGGATCTCCCGCGCCGAACAACGTGATTGATTGGAATGTCTCAATCATACCGAGCACTGTACCTAAAAGACCTGCGAGTGGCGCGACCACTGACACAATCTTCAGGAACATCAGCCAGGAGGTCAGCTTAGGCGTTTCTTTCATGATCGCTTCAGACAAACGAAGCTCCATCGCCTCGGTGTCTTTACTGGGGCTATCTTGTACTGCCTTCAACACACGACCGAGTGGGTTCTTAGCTGAAGGTGAGCCTGGGTTCTTAGCTTGCTTATTAACCGCTGCCGACACACCAAACAAAGTAATGATTTTGAAGATCGCAATCACCGCCGCTAACGCACCAATCGTTAAGATAATATAACCAACTGGACCACCTTGATTAACACGATCCATCAAGCTTGGGTTTTCAACCGCTGCCGCTAACAAGGTGCCGCGGGTTGGGTCCAGTGCGAAATTAGCACCTTCGCCTGACGCATTAAAAAGATCGCTTGCTTGGCTTAAATAGCGGCCATCTGGTTGACGCGGCAACTCAGCCACACCACCTTTGCCGTACGTTAAGAATTTTCCATCGCCAGCCAAGTTAAACACACCTACGCGCACAACTTGTTGCTTCTCGCGTGCGCCACCGGCGGTTGCAACGTCGGCTTCAAACTTGGCGACTTTGCCTTGTTGAGCCATCTCATTAAAGACGGCTTTCCAGACAGACTCAATTTCAGCTGCGGTTACCAAGTCATTTGACTGGTTTGAAACCTTCTTCGTAATTTCTGCAAAGTTAGCACCACGGCCCGGAAATTGAGCCGACACAATTGAAGTTTCAAAATTAGCTTGCGCCTCACCAACGATTTGTTGCACAGAACCAAACAAATCCTTTAGGTCGCCGAGCGAGCTTTGACGTTGATTGCGAAGCGCATCTAAGGCTTCGTTGTTATTCGCGTATTGCACTTCTAGGGCATCACTGCGAGCCTCTAAGGCTGCGCGGTCAGAGCGAAGCTTTGCAACGATGGTAGCCTTGCCCGCACCTGCTGAACGAAATCGATTCTCCAAATCAACCGCCGCTTTACTTTTTTGCAAAGTACCGTTTTTGACTTGAGCTAAGAGTTGATCAACCGTCTGCGCGTGCGCTGGGGCAATCGAAAGGGTAGCTGCTAGAGCAACTGCTGTAATAAAACGCTTCATGTTACGCGCCCTCCGGAGCTGTTAATGGCAGGCTTAACAATTCAGGCGCTGTGGTTTTAGCCGCCACCTTGATTGCTTTGCGAATATCTCTGTTGACACTAGAAGGTAGCTCTTTCCACATTTTATTAGCGGTATCCCACATTGCTGATTTCTTCTGATCAGGCGTTTGGTAATAAAGAGCAACTCGACCGATGCGCAACATATCTACTTCGATGTCTGAGCCATCTACGTTTTGCACTTCCTTATACGCTTCGTAATTATTCCCGTACTCTAACTCAACAGTGTAGATATCCATGATGCTACGAAAGCGACTAGAGGTTGTGGCTTCAGGATTGGTCATTAAGTCTTTTAACTTAAAGATACTCGCCATGCGCTCATCTTTGTTGAATGGTAAATCAGCCTTAACGAAGGCTTCTAACGCGCCTAACATCTTACCTAATAATGGCACTACTTGAGGCTCGAGCGCTTGGGCTTTACCGATCGAGGCGGTGATTTCGCGGTTAGCAACCGCTTGAGCTTTGAGCTGATCCTCGAGTTGCTTGTTGTAGACTTTCAAGCCTTCAACCAACTTGAGTTCGCGTGCAAACTCTTTGTCGACCGATGACTGCGCCATCACGTTGGTCGCAGCGGCCGCGCCAATAGCAACAACCGCTATTGTTCGACCAATCCAATTCAACACAGATTTTTTCATTTTAGATTTAACCTCTTGTAATGAAATCTATTTAGCTAGATTCAATATTCCTCAGTCTAACTTCTAGACTGACTCGTTTTAATTCATTTCGCTTATCAAAAAAACTAATCTAATAGACGCAACAAATTGAAATTTTAATACTCTTTCTCATTCTAAAGCACCTGTTGTTTCGCAATCTTAAAGAGCGCAAAACTTGCAATGCGTACCACAAAATTCTTGTGCCTAGTGATTGCCAGCCTAACGACTTGCAAAATAATCATGAAGGGTTTGCAACAGGGCGAGATTCTTTTGATGAGCAATGACCTTACTTAAAGACATACCAACAAAATTAACGCGCGGCTTATTTTACGCTTGCTAATGTGGAATCGAGTAAACGTTTTAAACAACGATTAAATCAACCACAGCGGCGAAAGCCCTTGTTCGATAACGCATGCGCTTAATGAAAAATTACTGGACTGGGACATCAGCATTTTTATCGGACTTCAAGATTGCTTAATAATTAAGCAGTAGTCACAGACTAGTTTGGTAGGGCGTCTGATCTATTGTCTTTTCAAAATGGTTAGTGTCGTGCAGCGGGTCTTTTATCAATCACGTTTACGCTCTCACACAAGCGAGGCAAACATCTTCTCCTAAGGCTAAACCCTACTTAAATTGCTTACTAGGTACAGCAAGTCTAAAACAACGACGCTTTGTAAAGTAAGAAACTTTTAAAAGCACGAAACGTTTAGATCAACATCGAGCCGTTACTCTTCATTGAGCACTTCCTCGGTAGCTGCTACACCAACAAAACATTTTTTTGTAGGTATAAATTATTATTAACGCGGCCCTGTCTATCGCAGAACTTACACGTCAGAGTCTATAACGGATTGCCATAACAAGCCAAGGATTTTAGCCCGCGTGATAAAAAAATTCTCACTAAGACTCTATTCGACTATTAATTCTAGCAGCCAGCAAACCGAGTCTTAGGATTCTATTAATAATCTGTCACCTGAAAAAAGTGCGGCCGCCACCGCAAACTTAGGCCGAGTTTTATTACCCACTTTGTCTTATACACGAATACTTGGCGCAGCCAAACACAGACGATTTTCTACAGCGTTTGTAGAAATTTTCGCATGCGAATCAGGGTTTTATCACGACCTAAAAGCGCAAGTGTTGCGTCGATAGAGGGCGACATGGTGCCACCAGTAACGGCGATTCGAACCGGCTGCGCAACCTTGGCAAAGCCAACTTCGTTCTCATCCACCACGGCTTGCACCGACGCCTGAATCGTCGATGGCGACCAATCAGACACGTTCTCAAGTTTCGAAACTAAGGCGCGCAATAAATCACCTGAGACAGGTCGCACCCATTTTTTTACTGCCGCGGCGTCATATTCATCGACGTCATTGAAGAAAAAACGGGTTTGCTCGACCACATCGATTAGCGTTTTACAGCGCTCTTGAATTAAGGCAACGACCTCCTCAGAAAACGTTCCCACCGGTTGCGCTAAACCAGCATCCGCAAAATGCCAGCTACTGGCCTCGAGCAATTGTGCGGGCGTTAAAGCCTTAATTTTTTCCTGGTTTACCCACAGCAACTTCTCAGGGTTAAACGTTGAGGGTGAACGACTCACGTCCTCGATTTTAAATAACCGCAACAGCTCGTCCATGTCAAAGAGCTCTTGATCGCCGTGCGACCAACCCAAACGCACCAAGTACGTCAGCAGCGCCTCAGGCAAAAAGCCCTCGTCACGGTATTGCATAACACTGACCGCGCCATGCCGCTTTGATAGTCGCGCACCATCGGCTCCAAGAATCATTGGCACATGCGCGTAAAGAGGCAGCTCGACACCAAGCGCATTAAGTATATTAATTTGACGCGGGGTATTATTAATATGGTCGTCACCGCGAATTACATGCGAAATACCCATATCCATATCATCGACCACCACGGTTAAATTGTAGGTCGGCACACCGTCGGGGCGCGCTAAGACAAGGTCATCCAATTCGTGGTTAGAAATGACGATATTACCTTTTACTAAATCCTGAATAACCACATCGCCGTCAACTGGGTTTTTGAAACGCACGACCGTGACATCTGAGTCAGCCAAACCAAGCTCTCTGCAGCGCCCATCGTACTTAGGCTTCTGGCCATTAGCCTTTTGCTGCTCGCGCATTTCATCCAAACGCTCTTTAGAGCACTCACAATGATAAGCATGACCCTGCGCCAACAAACCAGCGACGACTTCTTTATAACGCTCGAAGCGCTGCGTTTGATAAAACGGGCCTTGATCGTAGTCGAGCCCCAGCCACTGCATGCCGTCCAAAATTGCCTGCACCGATTCTTGGGTAGAACGCTCAAGGTCAGTGTCTTCAATTCGCAGCACAAAAGTGCCGTTATTTTGACGCGCATGCAACCAAGAATAGAGTGCGGTGCGAGCGCCGCCAATATGTAAGTATCCGGTTGGACTAGGTGGAAAACGGGTAATGGTCATTTAGTCATTGCCTTTTAGCTGGGAGCCAGTCGTGAAAGTCGGTAAAATTGTAACGTGCGAATTGTAGTATAGTTCCACTCGCCATTAACACCCGATTTCAAACCATGCCGCGTCTTTTTGTAGATAATTTAACCGTCATTGATTGCTCTATCCTCGACCCAAAACGCGGCCTTATCGGGGCAAGTTGGTCGGTCGATATCGAGTTAGCGGGCGAGCTTGACCATCAGAGCATGGTGTTCGACTTCGCCAAGGTTAAGCGCAGCATCAAACAGTGGATTGACCAAGAGGTCGACCATAAATTATTAGTGCCAACCCAGGCCAAAGGCACAAGGCTAACGCACGCGTCTGACTGTAGCGACATTACCTTTACCACCAAAAGCGGCGACGTCATTACGCACCACTCACCGACATCGTCACTCTGTCTAATCGATGCTAAGCGCGCTTCACGTAAGCACGTAATGCTTTTTATTCGCGAACGGCTGCCTGCCGCGCTGCCTGACAACGTGACTGAGGTGGTTGTCACTTTACATAAAGAGGCTTCGTTGGGTCGTTTTTACACCTATAGCCACGGCCTAAAGAAGCACGACGGTAACTGCCAGCGCATCGCGCATGGGCATCGCTCTAAAATCCAAATTTGGAAAAACGGGCGGCGCAACGGCCGGCTTGAGAAAGACCTAGCCAAGCGCTGGAGCGATATCTATCTGGGCACCAATGAAGACGTCATTGACTACGCGAATAATACTGTTCAGTTCGCTTACCGCACAGACCAAGGCGACTTTCGCTTAAGCCTGCCCGAAGAACGTGTGCACTTGATGCAAAGCGACTCAACGGTAGAGTGCATCGCAGAACACGTATTGGATATGCTCGAAAAAGACATGCCCGATGATCGCTTCAAAGTGCGCGCATTCGAAGGCATTGGCAAGGGCGCAATTGCCGAGTCGTAAACCCTACCCGCAGCTGACAACCCTCAACACCGAACCGCAACGTCGCTAGATTTCACGTGTTTGCCTAAACTGCACATCGGGCCATCGCTCGATTGTTAATTGCAAATTAACCATATTGGGCGCGACATAAGTCAAGCAATTAGCGCCGTCTAGCGCAATATTCGATTCGTTCTTGCGACGAAAATCTTGCTCCGTCTTGTCATCTGGAAAGTGCAACCAACGCGCAGTCGCCACCTGCACCGACTCAAAACTACAATCAACGTTGTATTCTGATTTTAGACGATGCGCGACCACGTCAAACTGCAATACACCCACCGCGCCTAATATCATGTCGTTGTTAATCAGCGGCCTG
Source organism: uncultured Arenicella sp. (assembly GCA_938048185.1). Lineage (GTDB taxonomy): Bacteria > Pseudomonadota > Gammaproteobacteria > Arenicellales > Arenicellaceae > Arenicella. Next base: position 75,945 of record CALIVT010000007.1, on the reverse strand, counting down.
AAGACTTGGGTTGCGCCCTCTTCGGAGAGCTGTATCAAACCCTTCTGCAATGCCTTTGCGCGCAAGGGGTCTTGCAAACGCACACGCCGAAATAGCTCGGGGGCGAAATTAGGAATACCGGTAAACTTAAGCGCCTCGCCCTCGGTGAACGTGTCGCCGATTTGAATAGTGCCGTGGTTGTGCACCCCCAAAATATCGCCGGCATACGCTTCTTCAGTGGCGTCGCGCTTAGACGCCATAAACGAGCTGGCGTTATTAATGGCCATGTCACGCTTGAGGCGCACATGTTTGAGTTTTTTACCTTTGACAAACTTGCCCGAGGTAATACGCATAAAGGCGATGCGATCATGGTGCGACGGGTCCATATTGGCTTGGATCTTAAACACGAAACCGGTGAATTTCTCCTCGGCGGAACTCACTTCACGTGACTCGGCCGCTCGCCCCTGTGGAGCGGGAGCATGTTCAGCGAAATTTGACATGAGCTCTTCAATACCTAAGTTGGAAATAGCAGACCCGAAGAAAACCGGCGTTAAATCACCACTTAAATACAGCTCCAAGTCAAACTCGTTACTGGCGCCCTGAACCAGCTCAAGCTCTTCTCGCAGCTCCGCCGCGCTTGAGCCCAGGCGCTCATCAAGCTCCGGGTTATCTAAACCTTTAATAAATTGGTCTTCGGTTTCATGGTTGCCGGGGCGGCCCGCAAACAGGTGCACGGTATCATCGTAAAGTCGGTACACGCCGCGAAACAATTTGCCAATCCCAATGGGCCATGTCATTGGCGCACAGAGAATATCGAGCACTGACTCGACCTCATCCATCACTTCGATCGGGTCACGGCCTTCACGATCCATCTTGTTTACAAAGGTCATGATCGGCGTGGTGCGCAAACGACAGACATCCATCAATTTGATGGTTCGCTCTTCTACACCTTTGGCAATATCAATCACCATTAACGCTGAATCGACAGCGGTTAAAGTTCGATAGGTATCTTCCGAGAAATCGGCGTGGCCCGGTGTGTCGAGCAAGTTGATCATCTTGCCGTGATATTCGAACTGCATCACCGACGAGGTTACCGAAATACCGCGTTGTTTTTCTAATTCCATCCAATCGGACGTCGCGTGCCGACCACTCTTGCGCGCTTTGACATTACCGGCCATCTGAATCGCGCCGCCAGAAAGCAGCAAGCGCTCGGTTAAGGTGGTTTTACCCGCATCCGGGTGCGAAATAATCGCAAAGGTGCGCCGCTTAGCGACTTCAACAGGCAGACTCATGAGCAATGGGCTTTCAAAATTGGCTTGGGCTTTCGGATAGAGCGCGGATTATAGCGAGTTTTAGCGCTAGGCCTATAGCGATAGGTTCAAAAAAGATTGGCCTATAAAAGCATGCCCTTGCGGCGTAGCGTTAGGGTTTACGCGTAATTTTCTTGCCGCGCAAATTCAGCACTACCGCATCAAGCTTAATTTCTTCGACTATTAGTCCTGCTGCGGCAAACTCGCCTTCACGCACCACCTTGCCATTAATCATCGCGAAACGCTGTGCGATTTGATCCGAATAAGAAACCACATTGACCACAATGTCGTCGGCATCGATTACGTTCTCTTCAGCAATACTTTCCTGCACCGCGGCGGGCCCCGAGTTCGCTGGCTTGGGCGCGACCACCGGGGCCGAGCTTTTCGCTTGCCACCAATATACCGCCAACGCAATCGCCACCAGCGATACGACGCCCAAGATGATCGATAAAACCAGGGGCCAGCGCGCCGACTCTTGGGGCGCCTGCATATCACTCAGCGTTGGCAGTTTATTTAGTTTACGTTCTTGCTCCGATTTTTTAAGGGCATCTAAAATAGTCGACATAACAATACCATCAAGGTTGGACGCGCTGAGTCAACACCGGTGTTGACTCAGGTTGCAAAACTTCGTTCATCAGCAAATAGGTCTCGTCGCCTATTTTGCTATCCGCCAAAATAGAAAAACGCGTTTGCAAGGCAAAAACTTTTTGCGCTAAGTCCAAGTCAAACTCGTCGGACTCTACTTGCAACGCAACTGGCATCGCCAAGGTTGAAAGCACTCGGTTCAACCGCTGGCGCACTCGGAGCAAATCCGCATCGATATCACCCTGCTGTAAAAACTTTCCGAGAACCTCGGTGGGTCGCCAAAGCGCAATCGCACTGCGCGTCCAACGAGCCTGCAGCTCTTCGACAGAAACGCTGTGAACGTTTTCGCCAACCAGAACCTGTGCGACATCACCTTCGAGCTTAAATACAATCACTCGGTGCAATTGATCACGTTGATTAATCGCCATAATAGTAGGCCGATTAATACGCGTTAAACGACCCCAGGTCGAGATTTCCAGACAAGGTGTTTTCCTTTCACGCAGCTCAACGCAAACCGGCCGCAAAATTTTACTCGGCAGTGATACGTCCCACGCCTCGGCTAACGATCTAAATGCGGCAATACGGCCACTGACATCCGCCGACGCATCCAGCACCTTGCCGAATTCAGAATCAGCATCGTATCCTGGAAGCACCACTTGCGGCACGGGGTTCACGAGTAGCGGTTCGTCGTCCAAAGGCTCGTCCGAGATAATCACCGATCCGGGGTCAATATCGTCCGACGTTAGGATAGTGGTTAGGCTGTCACCAACTGCCGTCTCACCGGTGTCGCTAACGGCCGCCAATGGTGCACTCTCGGGCGCATTTGCGGCATCAGCATCGCTAGGCGTTGATTGCACGTCGATTTGATCAGGCTGGCTAGACACAGTGTTAGACTGAACCTCAGTCGGTGCCCGCTCTACAAGCGTACTTGGCGCATCGTTAGACCCAGCAAACCACCACCATAGCGCGATGTTAAGCGAGATCAAACTTAGACCTGCAAGCAACCACCAATTGCGGGGGGCTATCGTGCGCTTGTTCGACGTGCTGGACTGAACAAAAACCTCACTCGATGCGGCTTTTACACTCTTAGCGTCGACGATAACTTGGTTTTTCGAATACGCCGAAAGTAAGGCATGGTCGGCTAACACGTTAATACGCCGCGGAATACCCTCGGTAGATCGATACAGCTGGCCCAATGCTTGACGAGAAAATAGCGGCTTGCGACACCCGGCTACGCCTAAGCGAAAGTTCACATACTCTTCTATCTCGGCTTGCGGCAATGCCCCCAAGTGATAGCGTGCGGTAACCCGTTGTGCGAGTTGGCGTAAGTCATTGCGACTCAACAAATCATTGAGCTCAGGCTGACCAATTAGGATGATTTGCAATAACTTAGATTTAGTTGTCTCTAAGTTAGTGAGCAGGCGAATTTGCTCAAGCACATCACGACTTAGCAATTGGGCTTCATCGATTATTAGCACCGTTTGTCGGTTATCCGCGAACTTAGCTAAAAGATGTATATAGATATGATCAAGTAATTGCTTTTGCGAACAGTCTTCCGGGTAGGCGATTTTCAACTCGTCACAAACCGTTTGCAGTAGCTCCTCTTCGTTAATATTCGCGTTTAGAATCAACGCGACTTCAACACTTTCGGGCAAGTCTTCCAACAAGTTTCGGCACAAGGTGGTTTTGCCCGTACCAACTTCGCCGGTAAGCACGATAAAGCACCCACCTTGCGACAAACCATAGGTTAAATGAGCCATCGCCTCTTTGTGCCGCGCGCTCATATAGAGGTAGTGCGGATCAGGCGCTATTGAAAAGGGCTTTTCCGTTAACCCAAAATATTCTAAGTACACGCGTGACCTCGGTGGTTCATTGGTTAACGCTCATTAGCACGAAAAGGTACCAGAAAGCAGGCTGACGCGAAATAGTTACAGATGCTTACGATGAAGTCTAGCGCCCTAACAATCGATTAATCTAATAGATGAGCGAACTAAACAGGCGAATGCCGCTCTACTAACCTAGACGACATTGCCAGACGCTCAAACAAACCGTCGCCCCGCCCGCCCATAATTTGACCTATTTCTTGCAAACGACTGACTTCAGCAGAGCGCCGTAGCAACAACTCAGGGTGACATTCAATCGGAGCATCATACGCCACGGTAGCCAGTAACTTGGACAATAACGCTTGGTCTTTGTGCGCCTCAAGCTTGGCCGGCAGAGTTTTAGCGCCACGCACTTTTAGCTGAGCGACCGCGCTTAGGTTTTCATATAGGCGTTCAACCGTGCCGTATTCTTGTAGTAGCGCAACGGCCGTTTTAGGACCAATACCGGGTACACCGGGAATGTTATCTACCGCGTCACCGCATAAGCCTAGGTAGTCCTGAATCGCCTCCGGTGGAACACCAAATTTCTCTAATACTTGTGCCGACATCAGCTTTTTATCGCGCGCGAAATCCCACCAATAATCTTCACCTTGGATAAGTTGAGCAAGGTCTTTATCACCACTAACAATCACATTTCGAAAGCCACTTTTGCGCATCGAGCCACACAGCGTGGCGATTAGGTCATCGGCTTCATAGCGATCATGACCAACACAATGAAATCCGGCGGCCTGCGCCAAACGCTTACAGTACTTAAATTGGTTCTTTAGCTCTTCAGGTGCGAGCTCCCGGTTCATTTTGTATTCGGGGTAAATATCGTTGCGAAACGACTGTGTGAGGTTTTCATCAAACGCTATACCAACATGGCTGGCGCGACTGCGTTCAGCGAACTCAGTTAAAAAACGACAGAAACCATAGATCGCATTTACCGGCATTCCGTTTTCGCCGCGCAGGGAGTCTGGCACTGAAAACCAAGCACGAAAAATATAGATGCTGGCGTCGATCAAGTAAACCGTTGGCTGATGAGCTGGGGTATTCAAGCGTACGTCCTAAGCCTCATGAGGAATAACAGCAGCATCCGCCTGATTTAAGCGGGATACCCGAATTAAATGTATGCGACGCGAATCAGCGTGCACCACCTCAAACTCAAACTCACCTAACTCTAATTTCTCACCGCGCTGTGGCACATGCCCCAAAGTTTGGGACACCAAGCCGCCAATCGTATCGCTGCCGCTTTCATTTAAGTAGCAATGGAAATGTTCGTTAAACTCATCGATTGGCAACACGGCCTTGACAATCACCTCGCCGTCTTCGAGCTCGCGAATCAAATACTCGTCGTCTTCGACGTCGTGCTCGTCTTCAATATCACCGACAATTTGCTCGAGCACGTCCTCGATGGTCACCAAACCGGCCACTGCACCAAACTCGTCTACCACCACCGCGATATGATTGCGATTCTCACGAAATTCCGCGAGCAACACATTCAAGCGCTTGCTCTCTGGCACAAAGACCACCGGGCGCATCAGGTCACGTAAATTAAAGCGTTGTTTATTGTCATCATCAAAATAACGCAACAAATCTTTCGCCAATAAGATGCCAATAATCTGATCTTTCTCATTGTCGACAACGGGGAAGCGCGAATGCGCGCTTTCAACCATTATGTCTAAGCATTTATCAAGCGGATCTTCACGTTCAACCGAGACCATATTACTGCGTGGAATGATGATGTCGCGTACCTTCAAGTCAGACACAAACAGCACACGTTGAATCATGTCGTAGGCGTCACGAGCAACAATACCGTCAGCTTCAGCTTGGCGAAGGTTTTCAAGCACATCTTCTCGCGAGGTGGCCCGCGGTGAAGGCACAATGCGCATTAGCAGTGAGGTGAGTTTATTCAGCAAGCCGCCAAAAAATGACGACGGAGGTTGGTCAGGAGTGTTCATTCGCCTTTAAGTATAAGGGTTTTCAATACAGCTATGCGCTAAAATTTTAGCTTCTAGCGATTCCATTTGATGGGCACTGGTATCATCAATGTGATCGTATCCGCACAAGTGCAACACGCCATGAGTCACCATGTGTGCATAGTGATTGTCCGGCGCTTTATTTTGCTCGCTGGCTTCGCGTCGAATCACCGCATGGCAAATCACGATGTCACCCAATAATGCAGGCATTACTTCGCCCTCCGCCTGCGCACCGGCAATAAAGTCGAATTCATTCTCAACTGGAAACGATAAAACGTTGGTCGAGCCGTCTTTGCCCCGGTAGTTCGCATTAAGCTCGACCATCTCAGCCTCGTCCACAAGGCGCAGCGTCAACTCGCTCGGAGTAGTGGATACTTGCGAATACGCGATGCGCGCCCAGTTTTTTAAGCGCGCGGCACTCGGTGGCTTTTCGTTATCGTCGTCACCCAGCGCGTTTTGTACGTCAACGACTAAGACCGAATCAGTCATTACGATCGTGCTTTTCGTAAGCCTCTACGATGCGCTGCACCAGCGGGTGTCGAACAATGTCTTTACCCGTAAATTTATTCACATCGATGCCTTTCACGCCCTTCAAAATGGTGAGCGCATGCTTAAGGCCAGAGTAAGTTCCCTTAGGTAAATCCACTTGCGACAAATCACCAGTCAACACAACTTTCGAGCCAAAACCGGTGCGCGTAAGCAACATTTTCATTTGCGCTACGGTGGTGTTTTGAGCTTCGTCCATGATCACAAACGCGTCAGATAAAGTACGACCGCGCATATACGCTAAGGGTGCCAACTCGATCACCTTATTTTCGATCAATTTTTCGACCCGCTCGACGCCTAATAACTCATACAAAGCATCATAGAGAGGTCGCAAATAGGGGTCGATTTTCTGGCCGATATCGCCCGGCAAAAAGCCTAAGCTTTCACCTGCCTCGACTACCGGCCGAACCAAAACGATGCGTTTCACGTCATCTTGCAACAAGGCATCTACCGCCTTCGCCACCGCCAAATAGGTTTTGCCGGTGCCCGCAGGACCAATGCCAAACACCACATCGTGCTTGTCAATCGATTGCATGTACATGCTTTGCGCCTTTGACTTAGCCACAACCTGCTTGAACGGCGCTTGCACGCGCTCAAAGGTGGTGTCGTTCGCATCAGGCTCGGACATATTATTGATCACTTGATAAACTTTCGATTCTTCCAAACCCGACCTCGTTTCGGTGAGCGTATAAAGTTTTTTAATAACACGCCTAGCCACCTCTAAATGATCGGCTTTGCCTTGCAATACAAAATCGGAGCCTTGCTGGTAGCACTTTATCAACAGCTCTTCTTCAATGATTTTGATGTTGCGATGACATTCGCCGCAGAGGATGGATAATCGCGCGTTGTCGACGGGAGACTCGTTACAGCCGAGTGAGAGAGTCTTAGCGGGTAAGGCTTGATTCAATGAGGTGTTCCTTTCATTAATTAAGCCAACCTCACTAACGAGAAGGGGCGCGCTAGCTGCGCTTTAAACTTTTTCTGCATACCTTATTTATAGATCAAGCCTTGGCATAAAACAAGATGATTTTCGTTAACAATGCATGACGCGCTTCGATATCGCCGCACCGAGCAGCCTACACCATTACGCCACGCAAGGAATTAGGCAGCGCTTCGGTAATTTCAACATCAACAAATTGACCGATCAACGCATGATCACCGTCAAAATTGACCACTCGGTTGTTCTCCGTTCTACCTGAAATTTGAGTTTGATCTTTGCGCGCAGGGCGATCGACAAGCACCGTCTGCCGCGTACCGACCATGCTCTCGCTGATCGCAAACGCCATTTCAGTGATGCGCTTTTGCAGGCGCGCCAAACGCGCTTTTTTTACATCCATTGGCACATCATCAGCCAGATCAGATGCTGGCGTACCGGGTCGCGCACTATAGATAAAACTAAACGATAAGTCGTAGCCAATCGTTTCAATTAAATTCATTGTGTCTTCAAAATCTTGATCTGTCTCACCAGGAAAACCAATGATGAAGTCCGACGACATGCTCATATTTGGTCGAATCTTACGAATTTTCTCGATTATTTTGACGTAATCTTCGGCTTTATAGCGACGCTTCATGGCCGCTAGAATCGTATCCGATCCAGACTGTACCGGCAGGTGTAAGTGGTTTACCAACTTGGGCACATCGGCGTAGACATTAATTAAACTGTCGGTGAATTCCAACGGATGCGAGGTGGTATAACGAATCCGATCAATGCCCTCAATCTCAGCAACATAACGAATTAACAAGGCAAAGTCGGCGACTGAACCGTCGTGCATTTTGCCCCAATAGGCGTTCACATTTTGGCCTAATAAGGTGACTTCACGAATACCTTGATTAGCAAGCGAGTAAACTTCGGCCAATACGTCGTCAAATGGGCGCGAGAATTCTTCGCCGCGCGTATACGGCACCACACAGAATGAACAATATTTACTGCAGCCCTCCATGATTGAAACGAACGCGGTCACGCCCTCTACTTTCGGTGCTGGCAAATTATCGAATTTTTCCATTTCAGGAAACGAGATATCAACCGACGAGCCATTGCTCTTACGCACCTCGTCATACATCTGCGGTAACTTATGCAAAGTTTGTGGGCCAAACACGATATCCACAAAAGGCGCACGCTTCATAATCGCATCGCCTTCTTGTGACGCCACGCACCCGCCAACCCCAATCACGAGATCTGGGTTTTTATTTTTTAAATGCTTCCAACGACCTAATTGGTGAAACACTTTTTCCTGCGCCTTCTCACGCACCGAACACGTGTTGAGTAAAATGATATCGGCCTCAGACTCTTCTTTGGTTGCTTCAACCCCGTGCGAGTCGTTCAACGAATCGAGCATGCGATTCGAATCATATTCATTCATCTGACAACCAAAGGTTTTGATAAATACCTTTTTAGGTTGCGCAGCTCTCATATCTGGCCGTGCAACCGCCGTCGGAGAATTGCGGGTCTCTACCTTAATTTTAGAAAGTGCGCTGTCGGCGGCAGTGATATCGTTCATGATTATTTTTTAAGCAATTGTCGCTCGGGGCGCGTATTTTACGGATTCTTGGCAATTTTCCAACTTATCCAAGTGCGAAAGCGCCGAATGAGGGTATTTAAAGTAGGGTATCAGCCACCTTTTGGACCACCATGGTCCGCCACAATTGTTCTGAAAGTCAGATTAATGCGCCCCGACGCGCGTGCGCGCTTGGGGATATGGTGCTGCCAATGCGACTGAGTGGCGCCGCGCATCAGCAATAGACTGCCATGCTCTAAGCTCATCGAGGATTTTAGCGTCTTATCAAATTTGTGACGCATCTTAAAATCACGCGCCGCACCCAAACTTAGCGACGCGATAACGGGCTGTGGTCCGAGCTCGGGCTCATCATCGCTGTGCCAGCCATTTGAATCTGCCCCGTCACGATAATAGTTGATCAACACGCTATTAAACGCGTCGCCGGTCTGACGTTCAATGCGCTGCTTAATGGCCAATAGGGTCGCGCTCCAAGCACTGGCTTTCATCGTGTGGTTTGAATACGAATAATCCATCCATGGCTCGCCCACCCAACAGGACAGTCGCGGGGTTAGATGCTGCTTGCCATACACCGTAACCGTATCTTGTCGCCACTGCGTCTCATCTAAGATTTTAGAATAAAGATGATTAGCATCGTCATTTGGGTAGAACTCAGGCCAATATTCCACCTCTGCATCGGGCAGTTGCAGTACATGTGTCTGGCTTTCAAATATTCCGTGCTGAAATTGCTTGGTTGGCATACAAGTTGTAGAGGTTCTTGCTCTATAATCTTCGACCTGAATAATAGTAGACGATAATGTTTTGTAGGTGTAATCAATGCAGTTTAATGGCAGTGATAATTATATTTCAACCGACGACCTAAGCTTGGCGGTTAACTCTTCAATAATCTTGCAACGCCCCTTGCTCATCAAGGGCGAACCCGGCACCGGCAAAACCATGCTGGCCGAGGAAGTCGCAGGCTCGCTCGGTAAGCGACTTATTCAATGGCACATTAAGTCGACCACCAAGGCCCAACAAGGCTTGTATGAGTACGATGCTGTCTCGCGACTGCGTGATTCACAATTAGGCGATGCCGATGTTAACGACATCAGCAATTACATCGACAAAGGCAAACTGTGGGAAGCGTTCGAAAGCGACGAACAAGTTGTGCTATTAATCGATGAAATCGACAAAGCCGATATTGAATTTCCTAACGACTTGTTGGTTGAGATCGATAAAATGGAATTCTTCGTGTACGAGACTGGCGAAACGATTAAAGCCAAACATCGCCCGATCATTATTATTACCAGCAACAATGAAAAGGAATTGCCAGACGCCTTCTTACGACGCTGCTTTTTTCACTTCATCAACTTCCCAGATCGCGACACAATGGAACAAATCGTGTCGGTACATCACCCAAAAGCGAAACATGACTTGGTTAAACAAGCCTTAGACGTGTTCTTCGAAGTGCGAACCGTCCCGGGCATGAAGAAAAAACCATCAACGTCAGAATTAATCGATTGGTTGAAACTGTTAATGGCCGACGACATACCAGACGATATTCTAAAAAATCGTGATAACCACAAAGCCATACCACCGCTTTATGGGGCGTTATTGAAGAACGAGCAAGACGTGCAGTTGCTCGAGCGCTTAGCGTTTATGCATCGCCGCGAAACCCGCAACCAATAAACCCGTCAGACCGCTCAGAGTTAGCCGAACCCCATGCTGTTAAATTTTTTCCAAACGCTGCGCCGCCAAGGTTTACCTGTCACTCTGCGTGAGCTGTCGGATTTAATTACCGCGCTAGAACACCATATTGTCTTCGCCGACATGGAGCAGTTTTATTATCTGGCGCGCACCATCATGGTCAAAGACGAGAAGAACTTTGATAAGTACGATCGCGCGTTCAAAGCACATTTCACCGAATTAGAGCAGATCGACGACTTTATTGAAGCGCTGATTCCCGAAGACTGGCTGCGCAGTGAATTCCTAAAGACTTTAAGCGACGAAGAAAAAGCCAAGATAGAAAGCCTCGGCGGTTTAGAAGAACTGATTGAAACCTTTAAGAAGCGCCTCGAAGAACAAAAAGAGCGGCATGAAGGCGGCAATAAATGGATCGGCACCGGTGGCACATCACCGTTCGGCCACGGCGGCTATAATCCCGAAGGCATTCGCGTTGGTGGTGATGGCGGCCAAGGCACCGCTGTGAAAGTTTGGGATAGACGCGACTTTAAAGACCTAGACGACAGCATTGAACTCGGCACTCGCAACATAAAAATGGCCTTACGGCGGCTGCGCAAATTCGCGCGCTCTGGGGCCGAAGACGAACTCGACCTCAATGACACGATCCACTCTACCGCTCACAACGGCGGCTTGCTAGATATAAAAATGGTACCCGAACGCCGCAATGCGGTGAAGGTGCTCTTGTTGTTCGATGTCGGCGGCTCGATGGACCCGTACGTAAAAACCTGCGAAGAATTGTTCAGCGCGGCGCGCATTGAATTCAAGCATATGGAATATTTTTATTTCCATAACTTTATCTACGACGGACTTTGGCAAAACAGCCAAATGCGTTACGACGAAGTAACCGCTACCCACGACATTCTAAGAAAGTACGGCAGTGACTATAAAATCATTTTTGTTGGCGACGCCGCCATGGCAACTTACGAGATCACACACTCAGGCGGCAGCATCGATTTCATGAATCGTGAGCCCGGTGCAAATTGGTTAAAACGCTTCAGTGACGCCTACGACAAAATGATATGGCTTAATCCCACACCCAAAGAATACTGGCAACACACCCATTCAACCAAGATCATTCAGGACTTAATGGAAGACCGTATGTACCCGCTTACCTTAAAAGGCATGGAAGAAGCCATGGGGTATTTGAGCCGCTAAGCCATCACTAACCAGAGTACTAGTCTGGCGAGCGAACCAAATCTTTATTGGCACGCTGAAAACGAATTTGGTCTACCGAATAAATACCAAGCGCGAACCATATTAAGCCAAAGGCAATCGCGCGCTCTGAACCAAAGGGCTCGTGGTACAAAAACACCCCGCTTAAAAGTTGCAATGTGGGCCCAATATATTGGCTCATACCAAGCACGGTCATACTTACTTTTTTAGCGGCGGCAGCAAACAATACCAACGGAATGAGTGTGAACAGCCCGCCGATAATAAGCATCCACCAGTTTGTCGGGCCGTGGAAGAATTGCCCTGTTGCCTGAAATTCAATAACGCATAAATAGGCCAACGCCGGTGCAAAGAAAAACAATGTTTCAATCGCCATGCCATGGGTCGCGGGCACGCTGATGGTCTTCTTGGTTAAGCTGTAAAGAGCGAAAGTAATCGCCAACGCGAAGGATATCCATGGAAAGGTGCCGTGCGCGATGATTAGATAAAGCACGCCCGTCGCGGCAATCGCCAAAGCAAGTACTTGGCCTCGACGCAGACGCTCGGAAAATACCGCCACGCCAAGCGCTACGCTAATCAAGGGGTTAATAAAATAGCCCATAGAGGTTTCAACCAAGTGGCCCGAGTTCACCGCCCAAATAAAGACTGCCCAGTTAGCACTGACTAAGGACGACGCAATAAACAAGCGCAGCAGCACCTTCGGTTGCGCGAAAATCGTTTTGAATTGTCGCCATTGGCCCATCACAACCACTAAGGCCGTCACCAATACACACGACCAGACCATTCGATGCATTACAATTTCGGTATTGCCGAGGTGATCAAGCTGCTTCCAAAATATGGGAATAATACCCCACCAGATATAGGCCGAAAGCGCGTAGATAAGGCCTAGATTGTTCTTCATTTTTGGAATTCATTAGAGCCGATATGAACAACAAGACTAGCATGTGTTAGGGTTAGCAAATACCAAATACAGAGGATATAAACGCCATGAAAAAGACGCTAATCGCACTCGGCTTATGCCTGAGTTGCAGCCTAAGTCCAAATACTCTATTCGCCGCCAACGTAGTGCTGAAATGCGGAGCATCAATTGACGTAGACGCTGAGCGCCTTACAGGCCCGCGTACGTATTACATCAGTGACGGCCGCATTGCAGACAACTTAGAAAGTGCGGCGGCCGCGTCGCAAACCATTGATTTGAGTGATTTCACGTGCCTACCCGGCTTAATCGACATGCATGTGCACCTTACCTCGCAAAGCAGCCCGCGATCGTATATCGAAGGCTTTACTAAAAACACCGCCGACTACGCTTTTCGCGCTGCGAGTTATGCCAAGGTCACACTCGAAGCTGGCTTTACCACGGTACGTAATTTGGGCGACGATGGCACGGTTACTAAATCATTACGCGATGCAGTTTCTCAGGGTTTACTCCCGGGACCACGTATTTTTACCTCGGGTAAATCGCTGGCGACCACCGGTGGTCACGCCGACCCAACGAACGGTCACCGCGCAGACTTAATGGGCGACCCGCACGCCAAAGATGGCGTAATTAATGGTGCCGATGAAGCGCGTAAAGCAGTCAGGCAACGCTATAAAGAAGGTGCCAATTTGATCAAAATAACCGCGACGGGTGGTGTGTTAAGCACCGCCAAAAGTGGTCAAAACCCACAGTTTATGGACGACGAACTCGAGGCCATTATTGCCGCTGCTAAAGACTATGGATTCAAAGTTGCGGCACATGCACACGGCGCAGAGGGGATGAAACGCGCCATTCGAGCCGGTATCGACAGCGTAGAACATGGCACGCTGATGGACGATGAGGTTCGTCGACTTATGAAGAAAAATGGCACGTATTTAGTGCCGACTATTCTCGCCGGGGAATTCGTTGCCGAGAAAGCCAAAATCGATGGCTACTTTCCAGAAATAGTGCGCCCGAAAGCGGCCGCCATTGGTCCGCAGCTAAAAGACAATTTCAAAAAAGCGGTCGAAGCGGGCGTCAAAATTGCCTTCGGCACGGACAGTGGCGTGTCAGCTCATGGCGATAACGCTCAGGAATTTAAGCTGATGGTAGACAACGGCATGACCGCGATGCAAGCCATTGTCAGTGCGACCAAAAACGCCGCTGACCTATTAGATGAAACGGAAAACTTGGGCTCGCTGACTAACGGCAAATACGCGGACATAGTCGCAGTTAAGGGCAACCCACTAGAAGACATCAGTTTGCTCGAAAACATCAGCTTTGTGATGAAAGGCGGCGAAGTTTTTAAGCAGTAAAATCAGCGTTTCTCGTTATCGAGACTTAGGTAGAGTTATCAAGACTTGGGTTAAAAAGGGCTTACGCGATACGGCTAGGCCCAATCCAAAATCACCTTTCCTGATTGGCCAGAGAGCATCATGTCGAAACCTGCTTGATACTCAGCGACAGGGAATTGATGCGTTAGCATCGGGCTTAGATCTAAGCCCGATTGAACTAGGCTTACCATCTTATACCAAGTTTCAAACATTTCACGCCCATAGATACCTTTTATCTCAAGCCCTTTAAAGATTACCTTAGTCCAGTCAATTGCCATGTTTTTAGGCGGAATACCAAGCATGGCGACTTTACCGCCGTGATTCATGTTCTCAAGCATGGAGGTAAAGGCCGTAGGTACTCCCGACATTTCCATACCAACATCGAAGCCTTCGGTCATGCCCAACTCATTCATCGTATCTTCGATCTTTTGTGCAGACACATTCACCGCCCGAGTCGCGCCCATTTTTTCCGCAAGTTCAAGGCGATAATCATTCACGTCGGTGACCACCACGTGCCGCGCACCAACATGCTTTGCGACCGCGACAGCCATAATACCGATGGGGCCGGCGCCAGTAATCAACACGTCTTCACCAGTGAGGTTGAACGACAACGCGGTGTGCACAGCATTACCGAACGGGTCAAAAATAGCGGCTAGGTCGTCACTGATATTGTCTGGAATTCGAAACGCGTTAAACGCGGGTATTGCTAAATACTCGGCAAAAGCACCTTGACGATCAACGCCAACACCGACCGTATTTCGGCACAAATGTCTGCGCCCTGCTCGGCAATTACGGCAATGCCCGCAGGTGATGTGGCCTTCGCCCGAAACTCGATCTCCGAGCGTAAACCCGCGCACCTCACTGCCCATGCCAACAACGTCACCCACGTATTCATGGCCAACAATCATCGGTACAGGGATGGTATTTTGCGACCACTCGTCCCACGCGTAAATATGAATATCGGTACCACAGATCGCGGTTTTTTTTATTTTAATAAGCAGGTCATTCGGGCCAGCAACGGGAGCCTCCACCTCAACCATCCAAATGCCCTTTTTGGGGTGTAATTTAGATAAAGCCTTCATGGTTAATCGATCACTCCAATTTCTTTACCAACCGCGATAAACGCGTCTACCGCAAAATCAACTTGCTCTAAACTATGCGCGGCCGACATTTGAGTTCGAATTCGGGCCTGCCCTTTAGGCACCACGGGAAACGAAAAACCAACCACGTAAACTCCTTTCTCAAGCATCTTGGTGGCCATCTTGGCCGCCAGTTTTGCGTCTCCTAACATTACCGGGATAATTGCGTGGCCGGCACCGGCTAAGGTGAACCCGGCGTCGCTCATTCGCGCACGAAAATGATCGCTATTGCGACGCAGTGCGGCACGTAAATCATCACCATCACTGAGTAAATCTAAGACCTCAATCGAAGCAGCAACAATGGCTGGTGCTAATGAATTTGAAAAGAGATAAGGCCGAGAACGTTGGCGCAACCATTCAACCACCTCTTTTTTTGCTGAGGTAAAACCACCTGACGCTCCGCCCATGGCTTTGCCCAGCGTGCCAGTGATAATATCCACCCGCCCCATTACCTGGCAATGTTCATGACTGCCGCGACCTTGCTGGCCAACAAATCCTACCGCATGTGAATCATCGGCCATCACCATTGCATTGTATTTATCGGCCAAGTCGCAAATTGCGTTTAAATTGGCGATCACGCCGTCCATCGAAAAAACGCCATCGGTTGCAATAAGCTTGAAACGAGCACCCGCGTCGTCCGCCGCAATAAGTTGAGCCTCTAACTCGGCCATATCATTATTGGCATAGCGATATCGCTTAGCCTTGCACAGACGCACGCCGTCGATAATGCTGGCATGGTTCAATGAGTCCGAGATAATCGCGTCGTCAGGGCCTAAAATAGTTTCAAACAAACCTGCGTTTGCATCAAAACAAGACGAATAAAGAATCGTATCTTCCATGCCGAGAAATTCGCTTAATTTTGCTTCAAGCGTTTTATGAATATCTTGCGTGCCACAAATAAAACGCACCGACGCCATACCAAAACCATGAGTGTCTAATCCAAGCTTTGCCGCGTCTATTAACGCCGGATGATTCGCTAAGCCTAGATAATTGTTAGCGCAAAAGTTCAATACATCTGAACCATTGGCAACACTCACTTTAGCGCTCTGGGCACCGGTGATAACGCGCTCGCTTTTATACAGGCCAGCGCCTTTTACCTCGCTTATCTGCTGTTCTAAATATTCGGTAAACTGGCTCATAATTCGATTAAGTGGATGAAAAGTTAGACTCGATTTGACGTACTTTGGTTTGGACTGTCTCGTCGCATGAATTATATCGTCGCATTAATGTAATCATGCTGCATAGCTAAATAGACTTCTTTTGCCATGGCGCGCGCCTGATCCAGCGACATAAATTGATCGGAGTAACCCGGCACGCTCGGGTCAATTGCCATCTTAGCGGTATTTACCACGTGCTGAATCAGGTCAATGGGGTTTTCAATGCCCATTGCAAAACGGATGGTGGTTGGAAAAATTTGGGCTTCAACTTGTTGCTCAACCGTTAACTCAGAATGCGTGGTTAAACCGGGGCAACTCACGATGCTATTGGTTTGGCCAAGGCTAATCATGTGTGAGAACGCGGGCTCAAGGCAGTCAAAGAAACGATGGAAAGCGTCATCGGAGATATCTTTGCCCATATCAACAGTAAATAAACCCGATGGAAAGCCCAGAAACAAATTTTTCTCTGCTAAGGCTCGGTTTTGATTACCCGCCAACCCATTACAATTCACTTGAATCAACGGATGCGAGTCCATAAAAGTGGCGAACACTTTGGTGGTAATACACTTTTTTAACATACGCACTTCTAGGGTTCGCATGCCTGCCATTACTTCAAAGGCGGTGTCGGCGTTCAAAAACGCGCCTTTAATATAGTAGACGTTCCAGAACAAGGTTTGCTCCCAGCCGGGCAATCCTTTGGGAATAAACATATCCTCGTTGCGCGCGATCACGCAACCCGCAATCACAGTGCCTGAGCCAGTGAGATCTTTAGTATAACTATGAATCACAAAGTCGGGCCGCTCTAATGGGTCTTCACGCTGTAATGGTTGAACCAAAAATGGCGTGCCGACAGTCGCATCGAGAATCACCCGAACGCCCGAGGCATGCGCCAAGCGGCATAACTCAGGTACGTCCAATACATAACCATGCGGGTTGCAGGGAGATTCAATGTATAAATATATTTGCTTACCCGCGGCGAGCCGCCCGGCGTATTGCTCTTTCACCTTCGCTAAGGTCTCGACAAACGCGGCGGATTCTTCGCCTGAAAATTGCGCAACCGCAACGTTTAAATTCGATGGCTTAGCAAACCAGTCATGGATAAGCTGATGAGCGCCACCATAGATATTTTGACTGGCGATTAAAATGTCTTCATGCCCAAGCACGTGCGACAGCGTCGCATCAATCGCAGACATCCCGCTGTTAAAATTCCACGCCAAGTAGTCTCCGGCATACGGCCCCGCCTCTAGATCAACAATATGATTGGCCAACGAAATAGAGGTTGGGTTCAGTAGCCGTGAGTAAATATCTAAAAGCATCTCCTTGCCTTCGAACGCATCGCTAATCCAATCAGCACACGCGTAGATATAGGTAGCGGTGCGGGTAATCGCGGGCGTCGCCGAAAAAATAGCATTCACGTTATCAAACAGTGGATAGGCCGATTTCGCGCTCAAGGTTGACTGGCTAAAATCTAGCGCCTGATAGGCGCTACGCGACGGGTTTTGCAGCGTGTCGAGAACTTTGGCTAATTGAAATGACAGAAACTTCTTAGCATTAAACAGCGCCGCTTTTTCTTCGCCATCAAGTGAGTGCAAGCTTGCTTGCGTTTCTTGCCACATCAAATCCACATTGCCTTGGCACTCATAGACGCGCTCTACCGCACTTAATAGTGACCGCCCCAGCGGGCCATCGACTTCAATGTTGAAATGCGCGAGCTGCTCGGCCGCCAGTTCGCTAATATCACTTGCCGCAGTGGATTTGCGGCGCGGTGACAACTTCTTGGCCGATTGAAATATAGTATCTTGGCTATCAGACATAGATCGATGACTATTCGTTTAATTAGTCTTGATCATATACAATATTTCACGAACGAAACCAACGCCGAATTAAATTCGGGAAATGTGGCAAATGAGCGATATAGACCAAATAGACTTCGAAATAATTGCAGCCTTAAGGAACAATGCACGGATGGCGAACAAAGAACTCGCAGAGCACGTCGGCTTAGCGCCTTCATCGTGTTTGGAGCGAGTGCGTTATTTGCGGGCAAGGGGTTATATTCGCGATGCGCATGTCGAGGTCGATTTAATCGCCCTAGGCCTGGGGTTACAGGCCATGGTTGCCATTCGCATGAATCAACATTCGCGTGTTGGCTTACAAGCGTTTCAAGACTACGTTATCAGCTTAGATGAAGTACTAACGGTCTATCACTTAAGTGGCGCGAACGATTTTATGGTGCAAATAGCCGTCAAAGATGCCGAGACGCTGCGCGACTTCGTACTCGATTCTTTCGCCGAACGCCCCGAAGTCGCGCATATTGAAACTGCGGTAATTTACGAGCAGGTAAAAAACTGGAAGTTGGTTGATCAGCGCGACTCGTCTGCGCGTTAACTTAATCCAAGGTCACTATTTCAATAACGCCCTCGCGGCGCGAATCAACGCCGCCTTCAAGTGATCCGTCGGCTTTACGCAATACCACGCTCAAACCAGAGTTCTCCCCAGCGCTTTCCTTGACATCGAAACCGAAGCCGCGCAAGCCGCTGATCAACTCAGTCGACGCACGTGATTGCTCAATACGAACTTTGTCATTACGCGCAACTAGGTTAGGCAAGTCAACCGCAGCTTGAGGCGATAAACCCCAATCTAATACACCGACTAAAGACTTGGCGGTATAGGCAATAATCGAATTACCACCGGGCGAGCCGGTTGCCATTAAGAATTCGCCGTCTTTATCCAAGACGATGGTCGGCGACATGGAAGATCGCGGACGTTTATTGGGTGCAACTTTGTTGGCGATGTCCTTACCCGCGTCATCTTTGGGCTGAAACGAGAAGTCAGTAAGCTGATTATTTAAGAACATCCCGCCGGCCATTCGTGTGCTGCCAAAAATACTTTCTACGCTGGCAGTCACTGACACGACATTACCATCGCCATCAACCACCACGAAATGCGTAGTCCCAGCCATATCGTTGGTAGCGTCTACTCCGTACGCCACTTTGGTACTAGACTCATAGGCCCATGGGTCGCCTGGCACCACGGTGGTCGATGCTTTTTCACCGCCGATTAAACTGGCACGTTTTTTTAGATAAGATGGGTTCAACAAACCGCCTAACGGCACGTCGACAAAAACGTTGTCGGCCACATATTGATCACGATCGGCATAGGCCAAGCGTTGTGCTTGCGCAAACATTACCCAGTTTCTGGTGTCGTTACTTCCGCCAGCACTGAACGACGCGCCTTGCTCTAACAAACCTAGAATTTCAGCAACGGCCACCCACGATGACGATGGCGGCGGACCACATAGAACCGCGTCTTTATACGGCGCGCACAAGGCTTCTTTCTTTAGTGCTTGGTAGTTCGCCAGGTCCTCTAAACTCAGTGCGCCCGCTCGCGGTTTAGCCGACGTTTGCGCAATAATTTGTTCTGCTATCTCGCCTCGGTAAAATGCCATTGGGTCGCGTGCCAACGCGTCGAGCGTCTTCGCATACGCAATATTAACAAGTCGGGTGCCGACGCTCAGCGGATTACCCGCGTCATCGAAAAAATATTGATACGCGTCGATCGGCCCGTCTTCAACAGTGCTTGGAATGTACTTACCAAAACGCTCTATCATTCCAGCCAGTCTTGGTGATATTAGAAAACCGTCTTGGGCCAGCGCTTTGGCGCTTGCAAACTGTGGCCCCCAAGTTAACCTGCCGTGGTCTTTGTGCGCCAAGGCGAGCATCGCAACCATGCCCGGAACACCCGTCGACAAACCGCTGTTCTTCGCGTTGATAAACCCAATCGAGCTGCCTTCGTCATTCAAGAACATTCGTTCCGTCGCACCGCTGGGTGCGGTCTCTCGACCATCATATACGCTTAGCTTATTGCTCGCATTTTCAAAATGAACCATATAACCGCCACCCGCCAAACCCGAACTTTGGGGTTCCACCAAACTTAATACAGCCTCAATTGCAATTGCCGCATCGACCGCCGAGCCCCCGGCACGCAAGATATCAGCACCCGCTTTGGATGCCAGCGGATTGGCCGTTACCACCATGCCAACTTTCGGCTCAGTTGGCGGGGTTGTGCCTGAGGTACTAGTACAAGCGCCTAACAACAGCAATAAAAACAATGGAGCAGTTTTGAACATAACGCGAGAGCCTTGAATGGTTTGCTAATTGGCTATTGTACCTGATGTTTTATTCAACCATGTATCACACTAAACCCGCTACACTAGAGTAATGAGTGATAGTAAAAATAATGAACGATCTATTCCACGCACACGCCTTGGAAGATTAGGGCGCGTAGCGAAAATGGCCGGCGGTGTCGCGGTGGGTATGATCGGCGAAGGCGCAAAGCAATTGAGCCAGGGTAATCGCCCAAAGATGAGTGACCTTGTACTCACACCAGCCAATGCCCGAAAAGTGGCTAAGCAACTCGCTACCATGCGTGGTGCAGCGATGAAAGTGGGTCAATTATTATCCATGGAAACCAGTGATTTCTTACCGCCCGAGCTTGCGGAAATTTTGGCTCAACTAAGAAATAAAGCGTTTGTAATGCCGCGCGCGCAACTCGAAGCCACACTCGAACAAGCCTATGGAGAAGATTGGCACAGCAAATTTAGTGCTTTTAATTATGAACCATTAGCGGCGGCATCGATTGGTCAAGTGCATCGAGCAACGACGCTAGACGGCGATGAAATAGTACTCAAAATCCAGTACCCCGGCGTCGCCGACAGCATAGACAGCGACGTTGACAATATTGCCACGTTGTTCCGCGTTACTAAGCTATTGCCAAAACACATGGACATCACCGACCTACTCAAGGACGCTAAATTGCAGTTGCACGAAGAAGCCGACTATTTGCAAGAAGCCGAATACCTCAGTGCGTTTCAAGATGCGCTTGGCGACAGCGACGCTTATGTGATTCCAAAGCTCTATGCCGGTTTGAGTACTCAACGTGTGCTTGCGATGGAGTATCTCGAAGGCGAAGCGATTGAATCACTCAGCGTGCTCGACCCAAGTGTGGTTGATACGTTAATGCACGCGCTGTTCGAGCTCACGTTTAAAGAGTTGTTTGAACTGCAACTGATGCAGACCGACGCAAATTTCGCTAACTATTTATTTCAGCACGAAACACATACCGTAGCGCTGCTGGATTTTGGCGCCAGCCGCCGTTTTAGCAAGCGTTTTGCGATTGACTACAAGCGCCTGTTGCGTGCCGTTGCAAATCACGATGAT
Source organism: uncultured Arenicella sp. (assembly GCA_938048185.1). Lineage (GTDB taxonomy): Bacteria > Pseudomonadota > Gammaproteobacteria > Arenicellales > Arenicellaceae > Arenicella. Next base: position 54,478 of record CALIVT010000007.1, on the reverse strand, counting down.
CAGGCAATCGTATTGGCCGCTGACCGGCTCGGTTATAAGGCCAGCGAGGCCAGTGTTGAGTATCAGCGTTTCTTAGTAGAGGTATTTAACATTGCGCTTGAACCAACGGCAAAACCTGGGCTCTACGATTTCAGTGCGTCGCAACTCTCTGACCGCCTTTCAGACCTAAGCCAACAGGGCTACAGCTTTAAAGAGTTCTGGCAGACACCACCCACCGACATTCTGTATTTACATCGGAAAATCGGCGGTATGTTTATGCTCGCAACACGACTTGGTGCACGCGTAAACACGCACGCGATCATCGCGCCGTATTTGGAAAAGCTGAGCCTTTAGAGAACTAATTCAGGGCGCTCACTCAGACCACTCGGTTCCGCTAACAAGCTGCGCCGGTAAGCCTTTTTTTAGCGCGCTTGCGCCATTAACTACGTGTGCGGTTGCAAATTTTTTCTTGGTGTCAACAACCTTCAACGTTGCCAGCGCTTTGCTCTGGGCCTCGCCCGAGGCTGCAAACGATATATCAGCCTCATTGCCGTAAACCAGCACGGTATCACCGGTGGTTAGCAGCCCAGCACCGTAATTTAAAGTTATTGTGTAGTTTGGGTCGATTTTAACCACACGAATCGGAAACAACGTGGTGGTCAGGTGATTCGTGAGCCGCTTAACCGTCACCACGATAGCTTGATCTATTAAACCTTGCACCGCACGGCCATTCGAACGGTCAATGTTTGCAGATGCTTGCGCCGAGACCTTGGCACTGAAATCATCCGTGAGATCGGCAACACCGAACATTTTGTAGTCAAGATCGACCTGCGCAACGAGCGCATCTGCGCCGTCACTCTTTTTCGGCGTAAGCCGTACGTCCTTGACATCGACTTTCAAAATATAGTCGAGACCCGCTTGCTTATACAAGCCCGACTCGCGGTCCTGATCAGCGTAATACTCGTCTAAGGTTAGACCTTGTGAAGCGAGTCGCTGCACCAATTGCGGGTGGTCTACCACTGTATATTTTCGCGTGCGAACAAGCGCCGCACTAATAGACCTATCTAGATCAGTACGTAAATCTTGTTCCGTTCTTAGCTCTGCAGCACTAGCACTGACGGTGATATCACCGACACCAATGGTACCAATTTGCTGCGCCGAAGCGACATTCGCGCTAAGCGCGAACACAACAACACTCAACACCCTTAGAATTATAATCATTTTATCTTCAACCCTGTAAACAACTATTAATGGTAATTATTCTTCTTAAGCTATTATCAATACCCTGATTATCCGGGAATTTTCCAACCAATACGTAAAAGCTTTGCAAAATATACCACTCACCGTCTAGCTTTTCATTCGATAGACATTCTCAAGGTCGACTAATACGTCATATTAACTCACGGATAAACAGGCAACACCGACGCAATCGATGCGAGCTTTAAAGCGATAATCGCGCAGCCAAAGATAATAACGATTTGCCTACTTATGCGACCCGCATCGACTATTTTTACATGCATCAGAGCGGGGATAATAAAGAAGCTAAATGCCACAAATAGCCCTGCAAAACCAATTGCTCGAACAAAACCATAAGGGGAAAAAAGACTGAACAACGTGGGCAACAAAAACGCCGCCAACACCGACTTCAGCTTTCCGATTGACGTGTTTCCAAACCCAAATCGGTCATTCAAAAAATGCACTAAGCCTAAGGCAATACTCAAGAATGACGTGATAACCGCAAAGTGTGAAAACCAGCTTAGACCAAAATTTAAGTTCGTACTATTTAAGCGTTGCGACGAACTAATTAAGTTTTGCAGTAAGGCCGCAAGCCCACCACCGTCGTTTGCCACCTGAATGAAACCCGTTCGTGGAATATTACCCAGGGTTGCAGCCAACCAAAATACATATACGAATAAGGCGACCAAGCTTCCATAAAATACCGATCGCACCACATTGCCCGGTTGCTGAGGGTAGTGGCTTATCAAGCTTGGCACCAAACCAGCGCATGCGAAGGCAGTGACAAAGACCGGCAATGCTGCAGCGAGATACCGTACATCGGCGGTGTTTTGTATCACCATAACCGATGCGAGGTCGGCCGTTGCAAGTAAGCTATAGTTAACGCTGCAAAAGCTCACCGCCATCACTAGCATTAACGCGGTACTTACCCGGCTCACCATCGACGTACCAAGATAAATTAGAGCGGCCACCACCAGCGCAAAGGCGAGGCTAAAACTCGCACGTGAAAGCTCGGCGTTCACGAATATATCGGCAAAGAGGTCAGGCTTCAAAATACTCGAAACAGTGCCCTGTAAAATTCGTGAGCCCGCCGTGATGTACGCGTACATCAAGATAAACATGATAAAGGCGATTGATAAGTTGTTTATCAAAGCCCAACGCGGGCCCAAGACCCGACGCACTAAAGTGTCAAAGCTGCTTCCAATTTCGAATTTCGAATTGACTTGAATCAACAATTTAGCAGCGACAAACGTAATCCACCAAACGACCAACAAACCCAGTAGAGACCATAAATACCACGCACCTGCTGCCACAAGCGGCAGAGCAAACATACCCGCGCCGACAGCGCCACCCGCGACCAACACCACACCGTGCCAAAGCGGCATATTAGCTTCTCTCATAGCCCAAGCTTACACCCTAATGATTTGAATTGCGCCAAGTATACGCGCGCGCTAATTTTGACTATAATCTGCGCCCCGATACCAATATCGGGGTTCTCAGGGCGGGGCGAAATTCCCCACCGGCGGTAATCATACAACTGCGTTATTCGTAAGCGGTCAGTGTGTAGCCCGCGGGCGCTTTTGATAATTCTTTTATCAGAAGGACAAGCAGACTTGGTTAGATTCCAAGGCCGACAGTTACAGTCTGGTTATGAGAATAAGATGTAGACAGACCTCGCTTTACTAAACGAGGTCAGCTTTGGCTTTGAAACGCTGCGTAATAGCAGCGCTGCTGGCCACAGTGCATCTTGTTTGCCCTCAATTTATTTTGACAGATTGAGTAAACATGAATAACACATTATCAAACTCCACACTAAACTCCTCGGCGGATTCCGTTTCCAGCCCAGGTGCCAAACGCATTGCATTCGTTCAAGCGTGCTGGCATCGGGATATTGTCGACCAGCTGCGTGACGCCTTTGCTAAAGAGTTCGCCACGCTTAGTAATATTGAGGTCGACTACATCGAACTGCCCGGCGCTTATGAGATTCCGCTACACGCTAAAAAACTCGCAGAAACCGGTAAATATCTCGGCATTGTCGCGGCCGGCCTGGTCGTTGACGGGGGGATTTATCGGCATGATTTTGTCGCTTCAACCGTAATCGATAATTTGATGCGCGCACAAATGGACACCGGCGTGCCAGTATTTTCGGCGGTACTAACGCCACATCATTTTCACGCGGGCGCCGAACATACAAACTTCTTCAAAGAACACTTTGCCGTAAAAGGTAAAGAAGCGGCGCTTGCTTGTTCGCAAACCTTGCTCAGTTTAAGTAAGATTAGCCCCTAAATTCACTCTCAGGGCCCGCCTCATGCTCACCGATGTTATTGCATTTATCAACAATATTTTGTGGGGCGAATACAGTGTATTAATTATTCTGTTGGTTGTCGCTGGCCTGTGGTTCACCGTGCGTTTAGGCGCGCTGCAGTTTCGGCATTTTGGACACATGTTCAGCCTGATTGCTACCAGCACCAGCAGCGACAAAGACGGCATTAGCTCGTTTCAAGCCTTGTGTACTAGCTTATCAGCACGAGTCGGCACCGGTAATTTGGCGGGCGTCGCGATGGCTATTTCGGTTGGTGGCGCAGGCGCGGTGTTCTGGATGTGGATGATCGCACTGCTGGGCATGGCGACCGGCTTTGCCGAAAGCCTGCTCGCCCAAGTGTATAAAGTTCGCGACAGCCACAAGGAGTTTCGCGGCGGCCCCGCCTACTATATTGAACAAGGTTTGGGGCTAAAATGGCTGGCGGTGTTGTTCTCCATTTGTCTTTTTCTAGGATATGGTCTGTTTTTTAGTGCCATGCAAGCCAACACCATTAGCGACGCGCTTAATAACGCTTATCAGGTACCCACCCTGTATTCAGGTCTGGTGATTACCGTTGTTGCTGGGGCAATTGTAATCGGCGGATTGCGCACTATCGCGCGCTTCGCCGAGTTAGTCGTGCCAGTCATGGGGGTTGCCTATATCATCACTGCATTGGGCGTTACGCTGATGAACATCAGCGTGGTGCCTGACATGCTCATGAATATCGTAAGCTCGGCCTTTGGCTTGCAAGAAGCTGGCGCTGGCGCACTAGGCGCAGCGCTCAAAGCGGGCATTCAGCGTGGGCTTTATTCTAATGAGGCTGGCTCTGGCAGCGCCCCGCACGCCGCGGCGAGTGCCTCGCCAAACCCGAAACACCCAGCAACACAAGGCTATATCCAAATGCTCGGCGTGTTCTTCGACACCATTATTTTATGCACCTGCACTGCCGTGATTATTTTGTTAGCAGGCGAAATACCCAACGGCGAAATGACCGGGATACGGCTCACACAAGACGCGATGACTCAACACATTGGCGGCTATGGGCTGCATTTTGTATCAGCGGCAATCACCATCTTCGCGTTCACATCAGTGGTCGCCAATTACGCCTACGCGCAAAGTAACTTGCGCATCTTTAAGCTAGATAACAAGTTCGGCAATTGGAGCTATACGATTGCGTATTTATCCATGGTACTTTGGGGCGCAAACGCGTCACTCAAAGCAGTTTGGGACGCAGCGGACATGGCGTTAGGCCTCATGACCGTGGTTAACGTGACCGCGCTCGCGCTACTCACGCCAACGATTGTCGCCGTGAGCCGAGACTATTTTAATAAGCGTGATAACAAGCTGCCAATGGACTTTAAAAAGCAAGACTGCAAAGTTCAAGGGCGCACCGAAGAGGGTATTTGGGATTAATCTACTTTGCGGCCAAGACGCTTCTCCAATTGCCTCTTTTCCCAGCCAGGGCCGAAAAAATCTTTTGCATCAAAAACGTCGAACGCCTCCCAAGCTAACCAAGAGCCCCATATTATGGCCAAGGCCCCCGCAGACGCGATACCGCTGTATAGCCAGCCAAATAAGAGTATAAAGGGAAGCGACGCTAAGAATATCGCGCAATCACGCAGGAACGTCTTGACCTCACGTATGTGTTCCAGTTCATGTAATTCTTGCGCGCTCAGCTTGGCTTCGTTTACGTCGTTTGAATAACTGGGGTCTAATAATTCTGACCACTCCCTTTCAAACACCGCGGCGATCGATTTAAGCGACTCGATCGTAGGTTTATGCCCTTTTTCAATTCTTTGAACAGTTCTTAGGCTTAGACCGGATAGTTCCGCAACCTGCACCTGAGACCAACCTTTCTCTGACCTTAATTGTCGTAAATTCATTTTTTCTCCATTAACGCTATGACAGCGAAATCATAACCTCGCTAGGCGTGCGCGCGTGACGACATTTAGGCGCCACGACTATGACACAGACTAAGAATTGTCATTGAGCCCTGCTAGCATGGCTAAAATACATTATATTTGCATACCAATGACATTACGCTTCCCATCACTGTTAATGCTAAGACGCTTATGCTTAGGCGTTAGTTTAATTATGACTATAGACCCCGTTTTTGCAAACTCAATCGATGTTCAAGGCCACCGAGGCGCGCGCGCCGTATTGCCCGAAAACTCGTTGCCCGCGTTCCAATACGCGCTTGAAATTGGAGTAGACACCTTAGAATTCGATATGGGCGTAACAAGCGACGGAGTCGTTGTGGTGATACACGACCAACAAATCAACCCCGTGATTTGCCAACGCAAAGACGGCAGCAACGTTAAAAAAGGGCTGTTAGTCCATCAACTCACCCTTGAGCAAATTAAAGAATTTGACTGTGGCAGCAAACAAAACCCACGCTTTGATCAACAACGTTTAGCCCCTGGCACAGAAATTCCGACCTTGGCCGAGGTCTTTGATTTGGTTCAAAGCTCAACATTAGAAAATGCCAACACAGTGCTTTTTAATATTGAAACCAAGAGTGACCCTGAAACCCCTGATGCCCAACCAGCGCCTAAGGAATTTGTTGAAGCGGTCATTAAGGTAGTGCGCGAATACGGCTTTGAAAACCGCGTAACCTTGCAGTCGTTCGACCACCGAACTCTAATTGCAGCAAACGAATTAGCGCCCGAGCTGCGCTTAGCCGCTTTGTTCAAAGAGCAACCAAAAAATTGGATAGAGGCCGCCGATGCAGCGCAAGCAGATATTGTCTCGCCGCACCTTAAGCTGATTAACGCCAAAGAAGTAAAGGACATGCAAGACGCGGGTTTGGCCGTAGTTCCTTGGACAGCGAACAGTAAGCGGCAGTGGGACCGGCTGATAAAGATTGGCGTCGACGGGATCATCACAGATGACCCAGAACCATTATTGAAGTACCTGGGCCGCTAATACTGGAATCAAGATTAACAAGAGTTCGAGTAACGTAAGTGTAAGAGCTGAGACTTGATCTTAAAAATTAATGTATCTAGTTTAGGTATCACCTGACACCGGCGGTCCGAGTTTTGCGCCCTTAACCGCCATTAAGGTGTGTCGAATCTATTCGATATTACTTTCTTCTGTGAGGTTGTTCATTAGCTCTACAAAGTCACTAGCAACCAAGCCAAGCCCCTCAGTATTATCGCCGGTGCCCCACGAATCACCGGCCCGTGTCCAATTATAAACCTTGCCAAAATTAGTGCTTTCTGGGTCAACGTTTAAAACAAAATCATCGATGAGCCCACTCGCGATAATCAAGTGCTTAGAAGGGAGTCTTGAATTAGCACCATCATCAAAAGTGCTTTCATATTGTGACGAGTAGTCAGAAACCGCGCTCTCAAGGCTATACAAATATTCTAGTTGAACCTCAACAGATTCATCCTCAAAACGTGCAAAGATAAAGTTGTCCTCATCGGTGGGCGTTATGCCGCCGGGGTATTTAGTAATAAAGGTTTTGTAGTCTATAGGCAAGATAAGCGAGCCTAATTCACTATCAATGAAAATGCTTCCGTCATTCTGAATTTCGATTGCGTTTTCAGCATCATCAACCCTCCAGCTTTCTCGAAAATTCACGGCCGATTCTTTATTTTCTATCTTATCCATTGCTATAGCCTCAATGCCGTTTACGTTGTTCACAAATAACGATGCGCAAAACATAAATATTATAAAAATCTTATTGTAATCCTTCATAGTTAAATTGCTTAAAATAGGCCGGTTGTCTAAAGTGAGTATTCTACAGCCACTGTCAGATCAAATCGAAACCTGAATATTTGGCTATCAGGTCAGGATTGAACGTATACAACTTAAGCGGCAGTAAGCACGCCGATTACGCTGGCCGTCATGCAGGTCGCTAACGTACCACTAACAAGGCTTAGTAGGCCCAACTGGGTGATTTCTGAACGCCGCTCTGGCGCCATAGCCGATAGGCCACCAATTAGAATACCCAGGCTGCCGAAGTTCGCAAAGCCACAAAGCGCGTAGCTAATGATTAGATCACTGCGCGGGCTCAATGCGTCTTCCGGCAATTGACTTTGCTGAATGAATGCCAGAAATTCATTAAAAATCGTCTTCACGCCCATTAAGGTGCCAGCCGAAGTAGCTTCTTGCCACGGGATACCCATCAGCCAACAAATCGGCGCCATAAACCAGCCCAATATGCGTTCGAGCGAGAACGGTTGGCCGTAAAAGTCAGGAAGTAAACCCAAGCCCAGGTTGGTTAAGGTTACCAGTGCTATGAAGGTGATGATCAGGGCTAATATTGCTAACATCATTTGCATAGCGCCGACTGCACCCTGTGAGATTGCGTCCATCGGACCGCTATAGTCAAACGCAATCTCAGCGTCTGATGCGGTTGGCGCCCCTTCTTGCGGAATCATCGTCAACGAAATCATTACTGCGGCGGGCACACTCATAATCGATGCCGTTAAGATATGCCCCACGGCGTCATCGATGACTTGATTCAAAAAAGTGGAATACAGCACGAGCACCGTACCGGCGACCGTCGACATGCCCAGTGTCATTACTAGAAATAGCTCTGAATAACTCAATTTTTTGATGCTATTGCGAATAAATAAAGGCGCCTCAACCATGCCAATAAAGATATTCGCCGCGCCCGACAGGGCCACCGCACCACCAATATTCAAGGTTCGAGTAAAGAGTTTAGCGAGCCCTTCAATAATTAACGGCAAGATCTTCCAATGCGATAGCAAGGCGGTTAACGCGCCAATAACAATTATGAGTGGAAACGCTTGAAAGGCTAAAATGTAGCTGGAACCCGGTTGCAGCTCGGTAAATGGCAAAGAACCGCCTCCTAAGTAGCCGAACACAAAACTAGTACCTGCGGTGGTTGCCGCCTGCAGGGCCAATACCGCTTGGTTCATCGCCCCAAACATTGCTTGGAACAGCGGCACTTTTAAGAACACCAGGGCCAACGCGAATTGCAAGCCCACCACCGCTAGCCAAAGCCGCACGTTGAGACGTTTCCGGCCTTTGCAAAACGCCAATGCTATTAGCGGAAACGCAATAAGGCCAAGCGCACTTTGAAGGTTTGGAAGGAAGTCCATGATGGCTAGAATGAGGTTATTAACAGAACGCCTCGACTTTACTGGTTCTTGAAAATAGGAACAAGCAATAACGCCAGAGTAAAACTTTCAGCTATAGCCGGTATTCCTCAAAAAAATTAGATTCACTGTCACTTTTTTGCAACACTTCTGCGGTATAAAAACCACAATTAATCATCCAGGTTAAGGATTTTTCATGTCTGACGCGTTATCGTTAGACTACCTACTCAACACAATCGGACAATACGCTCCCGGGGTCAATTACTATGACACGAATCTTTGTATATGGTTTCACGAAAACCATTTCCTTACTGCTAGTCAGCGCATTTTCTGTGGCTGTACTGGCTCAATCAACCACGTCATCGATCAGGGGCAAACTCCTTGATAGTGGCGGCAACCCGGTCGCTAATGCGGAAGTGGTCGTTACTGATGAACGAACTGGCTCAGAACGTCGTGTACGCTCGAATAATAGCGGCACCTTTTTCGCACCAAATTTGCAAATTGGTGGCCCGTTTAGCGTGGCAGTAAATGGCGTAAAGGCGGCGGTCGTTAATAACATATCACTCGGCGACGCGTATCAACTAACCATAGACGACGTCGGTGAAAACGTTGCTGAATCAGTCGAAGAGCTTGTGGTCGTTGGTAAGGCAGCTGTTTCCGATGTCTCTTCGGGGCCATCGGCGGTTTTCTCGCTAGACACACTTGAGTCAGCGGTCGCCTTTAATCGTGACATTAAAGATGTATTTAGCAATGACCCGCGTATCAACTTGGACGACCCCTCACGTGGCTCAGGCGTTAATTGTGGCGGTAAAAACCCGCGTTTTAATAGCCTCTCAATCGATGGCGTCGGCCAGAACGATCGCTTCGGTTTAAACAATAATGGTTTCGCCTCATCAAACGGGCAACCTTTTCCGTTCGACGCGCTTGAGCAAATCTCTGTCGAGTTAGCGCCGTTCGATGTTACTGCTGGCGGTTTCTCGGCATGCGCGATCAACGCCGTAACCAAAAGCGGTCAAAACGAGTTCTTTGGCAACGCAGTTTACGAATTTTCGAGTGACAGCTTGCGGGGCGATAATTTCGAATTTCGTGGTCAAAGCATCGACGTCGACAATAGCGACTTCTCCGAAGAAACCATTGGCTTCACATTGGGCGGGCCAATCATTCAAGACAAGCTTTTCTTTTTCTTAGCATACGAAGAGTCTGAGCAACCCTTATTCAACGCGGCCGGCTTCAGCGGCTCGGGCAATGGCGACGAGCGAGACTTTTTAAGCGAAGCCGACTTCAATCGTATCGTTGATATCGCTAACCGCGTATACGGTTATGACCCAGGCGGTCTGCCGCAACAGGCGTCGAATGACCGAGACGCGTTGATTGGTCGTTTAGATTGGGATATCAATGATTCACATCGAGCTACTTTCATCTATAACAAGTTCGAAGGTGGCGCGATCGTTGGCTCGGATAACGACAGCAACGAATTTGAATTCGCGAATCACTTTTACAACCGTGGCAGTGACCTAGAGACCTCTATCTTGCGCCTTAGCTCTCAATGGACAGACAACTTGTCGACCGAGTTGTTCGTGGGCCGCCAAGAAAACGTGGCTATTCAACAAACTGTCGGCGACCCAGATTTTGGCGATTTTCAGATCAGCATTGGTCGCGACACTGTTTACTTGGGCGCGGATGACTCTCGCCAATCAAACGGCTTGAATTACGATTCAAATTTGATCAAATTCAATCTTCAATACCTTGCCGGCAATCACGTTATTACTGCGGGTTTTGAGCGTGACAAGTTAGATATTTTCAACCTGTTCGTACAACACTCACGAGGTGGCGAATTAGATTTTTTTGACGACTCTTCTCGCGGCGGCCTAAGCGGTATCGACAAGTTCGAACTAGGGTTACCTGACCGCATATTCTACGGCAGCGGCGGTGTCACCAACGACCCCAACGACGCCGCAGCGAACTACTCGATCACTCAAGAGACCTTATTGATTCAAGATGAATACTACTTTGAAAATATCGGCCTAACCGTTGTCGGCGGCTTGCGCTACGAGCGTTTTAGCAGCGATGATCGTCCCGCGTTTAACGCGGCGTTCACAGCCGAAAATGGCATACGGAATGACGCAAACATTGATGGCGTCGACATTCTTCAGCCGCGTATCGGCTTCACTTGGGACGCCAACGACTTTACGCGCGTTCGCGGTGGCGTTGGTATCTTCTCGGGTGGTAACCCTAACGTTTGGATTTCTAATTCTTACAGTAACGACGGAATCACTAATGTTCAGTTACGTCAGTCATTCGATCAGTCTTTGTTCGAGCTCCCGTTAAGCGGTCAAGGTCGGCCAGGTTTTGACGTACCACAAGCGCTGGTCGACCAAGTCGCTGCCACAACGCCACAAGATGCGGCAACCGGCGGCCTGGTATTAATCGATCCTAACTACGAACAACCTAGCGAGTTAAAGCTGGCATTGGGCACCACCATCGACCTGCGCGGCGACTACACCTTAGACGCTGACATTCTTTACTCTACGCAACGTGATTCGGCAATCTACCGTGATTTATCGCAGCGCGAAGTGGGCCGCACCGTTGTAGGAACACCAATCTTGGCATCCGTTGTCGGGAATTCAAACTTCATTCTTACGAACTCGGATCAAGACGCGGATACTCTGGTGTTGTCGCTTGGCCTATCGAAAGAATTCGAAAACGGCTTCAGCATGAACCTGGGTTACGCGTATTCGGATGCCGAAGATGTTTCAGGCATGAATTCATCGGTTGCGTTCTCGAATTTCTCGAACGTCGCGACCAACAACCCCAACAACGTTGCGGCCGGCACCAGTGAGTTCAATACACCTCATCGTTTTACTTTTCGCTTGGGTTATGAGAACAATTTCTTTGGTGATCTGATGACGCGTTTTTCAGTTTACGGCGAATACAAAAACGGCCAAGGCACAAGCTTAACTATGAGCAACGCGGGCTTAGAAGATAATGATCGCGGCAGGCGTCAGTTACTGTATGTACCGACCGCCGGAAGCGACGGCGCGGTAGTTTATGCAGACGGTTTTGATCGTCAAGGCTTTGATGAGCTGATTGCCAGCCGCAGCCTAGCACGCGGCCAGTTTGTGAGTCGAAACGACGAAAACGCACGTTCAAGCGCTCGTATTGATTTGCGAATCGACCAAGAGCTACCGACTTTTGCTGGGGTGAAGCCTAAACTGTTCGTGAAAATCAACAACGTTTTAAACTTGCTTAACAGCGATTGGGGGGCTCAATTTGACGCGCCGTTCGTGAGTGAGCAGGTTGTTGAGTCAAGTGTTAATGACGCTGGACAGTTTGTTTTCCAGAATTTTAGAGGCGCCACCACCACTGACACAATCGATAGCTTCTCGGTGTGGCAAGCACGAGTCGGTATAGAATTTAAGTTCTAATCGGACCACTGTATTTTTCTCAACAAAGGGTCAGCGATACGCTGGCCCTTTTTAATGCGCTGTAATACGCCACAATCATTTGTTTCAGAGTAAACTCGTTCCGGCAAAATGAAATATTTATCCACAATCTTATTACTATGCGTCATGTCGTCTCGAATACTAGCGGCACCCGAAACCGCGGTTAGAATCATCCCCTTATCGCCGCCGCTGGATCAAGCCGACGCTGAGATATCGGGGTTAACCTGGTGCGGTGATAAACTAATATTGATGCCACAGTATCCGCGCCGACTTAGCGATACTAAACAGAGCTATTTTTACTATATAGACAAACAAAGGATCGATGACTTCTTAGACGGTAAAAGTTCCGCACCGCTGGCCGCGAAGAAAATTCTGATAAATGAACGAGACTTACGCAAAACCGTTGCGATCTTCGATGGTTTTGAGGCCATCGCCTGCCAAGACGACACGGTGTGGTTATCAATCGAAGCCATTAATTATCTGGGTACCTACCAAAGTTTTGTGGTTCCTGGAACCATACGTTTTAGCGCGAATGCGTCCATTACAATTGACCAAACACGACTGACTAAGCTCGAGACACAAAGCAATATGCGAAACATGGGGGACGAGGCTATTTTTATTGACGGTCAAAGCGTGGTCGCCATACACGAAGTGAACGACCCGAGAGTGAACGCCAAACCCACAGCGCGGCGCGTAGAGCTAGACACTAATAGAAAGACGGATGCGTTACGTTCGATACCCTTTCCAGCCCTACCCTATCGCATCACCGATGCAACCGCGCTGGATGCGCAAAATCGTTTTTGGGCGATCAACTACAAATACAGTGGCGATACGTTTAACCGCGACGCGACAGATAGACTTGCAGACAAATACGGACAAGGTCAAAGTCATAAAAAATATGACAATGTCGAACGTTTAGTTGAATTTCAATTAAACGAAAACAGGGTCGAGTTAGTAAACAGCGCACCCATACAACTTGAAATGATCGACGTAGAAGGTCGCAATTGGGAAGGCTTAGTTAGGCTAGACAATCGAGGTTTCCTACTGGCAACCGATAAGCACCCCCGAACATTGCTGGGGTATGTTCCATATTCAGACCAATAACGCCTCTCTAACATTTAGCTAACATTTAGCGCGTCCACGCCGGCTTAACTTCCAAGCGCGTCTCAAATAAAAATTCCATTTTACACGGTGTACCGTCACAGGTTGCAGGATCAAACTTAGTATTTACCAGAATATAATTAACCATACTCGCGACATTGTCGGTCGGCGACTTATACATACTGACACTTTCGACTTTGCCGGCTGCATCAACCATCGCAATCGCCAACACATCGCCCTCGTCATCTAAAGCTCGGTTAGCTTTGTACAGCGGCCGGTATATAGCCTGCATGCCCTCGGTCGGAAACGGCGGCGTTTCGGAGTCTTTCAAACCGCCGTACGCGTCCTTAACACGAGCTTGTAAGGTGCTCGACATTTCCCTGTAACGCAAGTCGAAGGGCACATTTGACTCGTACAGCTTTTGCTTAAACTTGGTGCCAGGCTTAGGGTCACCATATAAAAAATACATCGGTTTATCAGCCCGTGTCTTCGATGTTTCGTTTTTTTCAGCAAGCGCTTGAAAGCTTGAACTGAGAAATATAATGGCGCTAAACGCCAGCACCCACGTTTTCAATTTATCCATCATTCCTCCCATTGTTAAAATTTAAATAATGTCGAAAATTTGAGATTCAAGCGTTTATGCAAACCAACGCTTGGCTAAGCGCCCTCTCACACAGCCCAAAACTTCACTTCCACTTCACAGGAATGAACCGGCTCTGCATCTAAATTACCATTTTTTTTATCTGGACAAGGCAGTCACAAAAAACCTTGTAGCGTATCCGCACGTGTTCTTACGAAGCGCAAGATGTACCCCCTACTTACCATCAATCATAAACATCGACATACTTTTAACTACGTAAGTATTCGCTGTTGTGAAAATTCATTGGAGACAAAGACAATGTCGAAAAACAAAAAACCTAAAAACGAAAGTCGTCGTAAAATATTGCACACAGGCACAACAGCCGCTGGCGTATTAGCGGTAGCACAAACAGAATGGGCCAAGCCTGTTTTAAACTCGGTAATCTTACCTGCTCACGCACAAACCTCGGCGCAAACCATTGCTGAGCTCGCGACCGCAACGGGCGACCTATCCACACTCGCAAGCGTGCTCACGCCAGGGCAAGTTGATGCTTTAAGCGGCGCTGGCCCGCTCACGGTTTTCGCACCGACCAATGGCGCGTTTGCGGCAATTCAATCGACGGTTGATGGCCTATCGGCAGCAGAAGTTGAGGCCGTCGTAAACTACCACGTATTATCCGGGAATCAGCCCTTCTCAGCATTACCAGAAACAACCGGAACAGCGCCCAACCAAGTAGGTGACGCAATCACCGCGAGCAACGGCACGATCTACATTATAGACCAAGTGCTGCTTCCGCCCGCGTAAAGCCCGCGTTCGGAGTGCAAATAGAAAGCTCCGCTATTGCGGAGCTTTCTATTTGGCTTTCTATTTCAACGAACAAGCCATATACGGCATCAGCCGACCGCACCGCCACCTTGCTTACGGATTGCCATAATCGATGGCCGAGGCGGCATGCCATCGCTAAAGTCTGGCCATTGAGTCGCCGCAGTTTCTACCCGCACAGCGCCCGGTTTGCCATCGTCACCAGGGTGTTGGACCGCGACAAATAGGCTCTCACCATCATCCGAGAAAATAGGGCCACATAACTCTGCGCCTTTGGGTGCACGAAAGAACATTTTGCCGGTGCCGCGCAAATCTCCTTCTGTCTCTAGTGCCCAAAGTCCATCGCTGGTGCCACTCATAAACGCTTTACCACCTTGATCACTCGATACCCAAAGCCGGCCAGACGGGTCTACCACGGCATTGTCGGGGCTGGCAAACCAGCCATTTTCTGAGGTGTTTGGGTTCCAGTCCGCTGCATGGCTCGCAATGGCTGGATTGCCGCATTTCACCAAAATGTCCCAATAACCCTTGGTGCTGGCGAAATCGTTGTCCAATTCAGTGAGTTCGATAATATGACCAAAATAGTTTTCGGTTCTGGGGTTGGCGTTATTAGCGGCGGTGCGTTTACTATTATTTGTGAGCATGACATACACCTTGCCATTCACGTCATTCGGCACCACGTCTTCTGGTCGATCCATCGGTGTCGCACCCAACAAGTCAGCCGCGCGGCGCACTTCGATTAACACCTCAGCCTGCGAGTCGAACTGGGTTTGCAGTGGCCCATTTTCGTGCACCAGCGGTAGCCATTCCAAATAGCCTTCGTCATAAAATTTGGCCACGTATAAGGTTCCGTGGTCTAACACGTCTTTATTCGCCCTGGGATTTTCTAGGTCAACTTTATCGCGGCTTACAAATTTATACAGATACTCAAATTGCTGATCGTCACCCATGTACACTACCAGTCGACCATCGGGCGCAACAATGGTTTCGCCGCCTTCGTGTTTGAAGCGCCCCAATGCGGTGCGCTTTTTCGGTTTGGACTTCGGGTTCAATGGGTCGATCTCGACTACCCATCCAAAGCGGTTTGCTTCGTTCGGTTCCTTAGCAATATCGAAGCGGTGATCATGCTCGCCCCAAGCAAAGTAAGCGGAAGGTACGTTGTAACGCTGGTGGTTTTTTGCTTCTAGGTGTTTTTCATCAAGCTCACCAGAAAAATGATAGTTAAAGTTTTCTTCACAGCTCAAATACGTGCCCCAAGGAGTCATACCACCTGCACAGTTGTTCATCGTACCAATTACGTTTCTACCGCTTCGATCAAGCGATGTCCGCATGCGCGGGTGGCCTGCCGCTGGCCCAGTTACTTCGATCTCAGTATCCAAGCATTGTATTCGACGGTTATACGAAGAATTGGTATTTACCTGCCATTCACCATTCTCCAAGCCGACCTCAACAATGGTATTGCCAACCGACGCCTGCGTAATCGCGACCTGTTCGGCGGTCACATTCTGATAGCCACTTTTAGGATAGTTCGGGAACATCAAACCTGGAATCGGGTACTCATGATTAATGCACAACAACGCACGCGCGTCTTGACCACTCTTTGGTTCTAGACCTAGATAGCCTATGTAATCGTTGTTATACCCAAACTGTAACTTCTGCGCCTCGCCAGTTTGATTTGCGGGGTCAAACTCTGGCGAATTCTTAAACAGCGGATCACCCCAACGAATAAGAACCTTGGCGTCATGATCAGGCGCGACGTGATGATGTTCATCGGTGCCGTGCTCGATTTCTATAAAATCGTATCGCGATTTGTATGGGTTATTCTGACGCCATGTGTTTTCTTCCTGCGCGAGCTTCTCAGGCGCATCGTCACTGCAGCCTGCTAACTGCAAAGTACCCACAGTTGCGCCAGCTAATACGCCCGCTTTGACAAACCCACGACGCGTTAAACGACGCTCACAAATATCTTCAAAGCTATTAGCCGCTGAGATTCTCGGGTTAGTGATTCGGTTGTCGGCATCTTCATTCATTCTAATTTACTCATAAAACGGTTACAAAAACTCACGACAGAGTGTCGCACAGTCGCATTACGATTCAAGGACATTGTCGCAACCGATTAACATTGTCGAAACCGATTAACTCGGCACCATCGAGCTGTCGGCACCATCGGCACTAAGGAAAAATTTGCAAATGGTTCGCGATCTAGAAAAACCCTAATACAGTTGCAATAAATTGCCATGCGTTTCGCTCTGACCGCGTCACGCGCAAACGCATTACATACCAAAACGTCACCAAGCATTAACACTTTACAAAGGTCTAGGATCGTGTATTTCGAAATTAAAGTCGATCTACGTCAACCATAACCCTATCTAAATCGACACCTAACCAAAGGAAACTAACATGAACATTGTAAAAACCGCGGCAATAAATGGCCTAATTTTCTCGACGCTATCGCTCTCAATCAGCGTGTACGCTCAAAGTAACTTCCAGAAATTTTATAAACCGAAGCCACAGGCAACCTCATTTGAAGGCGCTGTATACGCGATGACCAACGACTTTGAAGCCAATAGCATCGTCTCTTATGGCCGCAATGATGACGGCACACTAGAGCTGATCAACACCGTTTTAACCGGCGGCAAAGGTGCAGCCTTCGATGGCGGTGAAGGCCTAGACCCGCTGATTTCTGCGTACTCGCTAATCATAACCGACGACCGAGAGCACGTAATTGCGGTGAACGCTGGCAGCAATACGGTCAGTGTTTTTAAGGTAAATGATGATTTCTCACTGCGCCTCACTGATGTACAACAGGTGTACGGCGTAGGCCCAAATAGCGTCGCGTATCACAACGGCCTGGTGTATGTATCAAGCATAGATGCGGACGGACAATTCGCAGGCGAGCCCGACCAAGAAGGCAATTTAACCGGCTTTCGCATCAATGAACGTGGGCGTCTAAGACCGATCAGAAACTCTGTTCGCCTACTGGAAAATCGCCCATCGGCGGTTCAATTTTCACCAGACGGACGGTTCTTGGTAGTGTCATCAATCAACGCCGGCTCAGTCTCGCTGAACAGCGGCAGTAACGACGAAATAGTGGTATACGAAGTTCGTCGTGGTGGCCGCTTAAGTCGCAACCCTGTTAGTGCCGCCGCGTCGACCGATGTTAACAACCCTGATAACCGAAACTTGGCCAGCGCTATCGGCTTTGAAATTGTGCAGGAGAACGGCAAACAATACATAGTAGTCACCGAGGCACGTGAATTTCAAGCAGACGGCACGCCTCCCGCGTTTGCCGCTTTACAGACCGGGTCAGTTTCAACGTGGGAATTAGGCCGCTTTGGTGAATTAACGCCAGTCGCGATTGACGTTATCACCGGCACCGGTCAATTCGATGGCGAACGAACCGCGTGTTGGATCGAATTCTCACACGATGAAAGCGTATTCTGGGTAAGCAATGCCTTGGAGTCGACAATCTCGACCTATTCATTTGAAGACGGCAAAACCGAGCTACTAAACCGAACAGCGGCGGCCGGTACTGGCCCAGCAGAGGGCGACCCATTTGGCACCACCGACGGTTGGGTTGACTTATGGTTGAGTGACGATGGCGACTATCTATATCAGTTGTTCGGCCTTAGCGGCAGCATTGGAGTGTATAAAGTTGGCGAAAATGGCGCGCTCGATTTTGTGCAAACCGTAAGCGATCTACCACAGCAAAATACGCAAGGCATTGTCGCGTTCTAAATAAAAGCCTGACAGCATTAGCCAGTGCTCGTGGCACTGGCTAATTAGGCCATTTAAGCGTGACCAATCCTTCGCGTTTTGTCTCTTTAGCTATACTAGCGATTGACGGTGTTTACGTAAGACATACGAAAGCACCGTTGCCGCGATCAAGCTAGCAATTGCAGACCTTTCTCGTTTGGCAAAATTGTTCGATAACGCTTTTCAAACACCGGTTTAACAACATTCTTAAAACGACAGAGAGTCTACGCACCGTTACTCGAAACCGCGCACCCTAAATAATCAGATAACATCGCTAGCGTTCATGGCCTTTATCAACAGCGCAAATCGACATCCTAAGCCAAACGTAGATTCAATAATTTAACTGTCCTCAAAGATAAGGTGATCAGTGTTAGCAACCCTGCCCTTATTTTGTTTAACGCAATGCCAATCCATAGTAGTCTTGCGGTCCTATTTCGACAGACGTAAAGCTCACGACTTAGCAAATTCAATATCTGGGCCCATCGGGTTAAGAGCTAAAAGCAGCAGTAACAATTACAACTATATACGACATGAAAAAAGCGGGTGAAATCAATAATGTCGACGGCTTGCGAGCGCTTGCAGTGTTGTCGGTTTTCTTTCACCACGTTAATCATGTCTACCAATTCAACGTTCCTTTCTTGGGAGAATTCGGTGGAATAATTGGGGTTCAACTGTTCTTCTTGATTAGTGGATTTCTTATTATTCAAAGCGCTGAACGTCATTCCCTACGGACGTATATACTGCACCGAGTGTTTCGAATTTACCCCGTCTATATACTTATATTTTTGACCGCAGGCATAGCAAGCGGCACCATTTATTGGGGCAAAATCTATGATAACCCGTGGGGACTGATAAGCAATTTCGTGGCGCTGCAACATCTTTTTCCCAAGCAACTTATCATCTACGACTCGCTGCACGTCACTTGGACTTTAACCATTGAAGTGCTTTGGTATTCGCTCGCACCGATGATGTTGCACTTGTTCCGAAAGCGGCTGAACCTCACTCTAGCGGTGTCAGTTTTGGCATCAATAGTTTGGGTTTATTTTGCCGCACAAGAGTCCTTAGACTGGATATATAGCGCCCAACTCGCTGAGCTCGACGAATCAATCGAGCAGCGCCGCAGCCTCTTGCTTAACAACGCCTTCATAGCCCAGTGTTGTTTCTTTTTTATCGGCGTTTACATCTATTACAAACAAGAAAGACTCAAGGCAGTGAACAAACTTATTTTGCTCAGTATTTTCATCGTCGGCACCCTACTTTACCCGTTCTGGGCACGGCAAGAATTTAACCCGAGTTTCGTTACCGGTATCGGATTAGGCGCTTTATTTGTACTCGCGTTGACCTTACCGACATTAAGCTCAAGAGTGGTAAAATTGATTGCCGACGTTTCCTATTCATTCTACCTAACGCACTTTTTCGTAATCATTGTGTTGCATCAAGTGCTCGAATTGCATTCCAAATGGGCCATTGCGCTCGCCTTCGGGTTAACGCTCTTTGTTTCAGCAGTACTCTTTCGTTTTGTCGAACGACCCATGATGCGTGCTGCTCGCAGGCTCTCGTAAATTTAAACCTAGCAGCTATAACGTTATGCCCTTGCTCTCTAACGGTATGTTCTATACCGAGGCACACTATTTCGGTAAGGCCATAATAAGCTAGTCCGGATAATGAGCCATTACTCAAAACAAAATTCGAGGACGGTCCCGGCGTTAATAGAATAATTGCGTAACGAAAAATGACCGCAAACGAATAAGGGCTTTACCATGACCAGCCCACTTACTTGGCAAAGGAAAACAACCTCCTTTGAAGCGATCGCGGGAGGCCACCAACCAAATTGCCGAGACCAGCATCTCGCGTCGGGGGGACTAAATTTGTTTCAGGTACGAATGCAAGTATTCCGTGTTACCGCTCGGTATTCTCTGCTAGATTCTCGTTACCAAAAATGTCTGATCGAAGCTGGTATCGCGTGACTTTGCCATCAGTAACTCGCTCAATCTGTTGACAAGTTCGCCACCCAGGTTGCTTTGCGCCAGACAAAAATTGACTCACTAAACCTTGAGAAATTCTGCATGCCTGAGCAAACTCAGCCTGAGTGCCACCATGAATATCCATGGACTTTTTGACTAAATCTTCAGTCGTCACCAAGCAATATTATTACTTTAGTATTTTAATGTCAACACCAAAGTAATTGTTATGTTTAATACTTAGGTAATATCATGCCGCCTATGAATTTAGCCAACCGAATAAAGTTACGAATCTCAGAACTAGGCCTGACCCAGGAAAGCGTAGCGAATAGAGCCGGAATATCTCAAGGAATGGTCTACAAACTCATATCAGGTAACGCAAAGAGCACGTCAAAACTCGTTGAATTGGCCAGCGCCTTAGAGTGTGATCTCGAATGGTTAGCCACCGGCAAGACCCAAGCCCGCGAGCAAGCGGCACAATATGAAACATCGGCTAAGCTAACAGTGAAGCAACTAAAACAACAGTTGGCGAACCAACCCCCGAACATTCAAAAGGCCATTGCCCTAGAGATTATGGAATCGTTGATCGACGGCAAGCCCGGCTAGTTTTTCTTCTCTACGGTGGCATCCATAATAAGCCTTTGTAAAAAGCGCTGGTTCTGACAATCGAGAACCTTTAAAGGGAAGCAGGAGAGTTAGGACGACTCAAGCCGGAGAAAACATCATTTCGATAAACGATACGGTCTATTATCACTGCGTCTCGCGGTGCGTTCGGCGCGCGTCTTTATGCGGCAAAGGCCATTACTCCGGTCAAGATTATAAGCATCGTCGAAAATGACTATGACGACATGCTTCATACAACCGCATAGGCATTCGCACTAAAACTCTGTGCCTACGCGGTGATGAGCAACCATTACCATGTCGCAGTCTTCAAAGGCTAAAAACGATAGCAATCACACCAAAGACAAATAAAACCCGGCAATCGCGGCACTCATTAAATTCGCCATAAACGCGGCGCTTACTGCTCTTAAGCCCATTCTTGCAACGTCTGAGCGACGGTTGGGTGCAATGGTGGCGAGCCCGCCAAGGAGAATGGCGATGGAGGAAAAGTTGGCGAAGCCGCACAGCGCGAAGGTGACCACGGCTTTTGAGTGCTCACTGAGAAGTGCCGATTGAGTTTGAAAATCTAGGAAGGCGACAAATTCGTTTAGCACTAGCTTTTGCCCGATTAGGCTGCCGGCGATGCCACTTTCTTGCCACGGCACGCCGATGAGAAATGCGACTGGGCGGAATAATGTACCTAACACGAGTTGCAGTGACAGTTCAGGCATGCCGATGATGCCGCCTACCCAGCCTAGTAGACCATTTAGTAAGGCGATAAGCGCGACGAACGCGATGAGCATTGCGCCAATGTTAACGGCGAGCTGAAGACCTGCGGCGGCGCCGCCTGCAGCGGCGTCAATGACATTGACGTATTGGTCGTGTTCTTCTGCAAGTACTTCTTCGTGATTTTCAACCTTCTCGGTTTCAGGAAACAAAAGCTTGGCCATTAAAAAACCACCGGGCGCGGCCATGAAACTGGCGGCCAGCAGGTATTTCATTTCGACGCCTAACGCGACGTAGCCTGCGAGCACCGAACCGGCGACGGTGGCCATGCCGCCAACCATTACCGCGAACAACTCGGAGTTACTCATCTTGGCGACAAACGGTTTGATTACTAACGGTGCTTCGGTTTGGCTGACAAATACGTTGGCGGTGGCCGACAGCGATTCAGCGCGGCTGGTGCCGAGTAATTTTTGCAATGCGCCGCCGATAATGCGAATCACCCAGCCCATGATACCAAGGTAGTACAGCACCGCGACCAAGCTGGAGAAAAAGATGATGATCGGTAAGACTTGAAATGCGAAGACAAAACCAATGCCCTCGCTGGCGCTGCTGCCTAGATTGCCAAATAAGAAACCGATGCCCGATTGCGCATAGCTTAATACGCCACTCACCCCATTTGACAGTTTCTCGAGTGCGACTCTGCCAAACGGCAAATACAGCGCGAAGGCACCGATTGCGAACTGCAATAAAAAGGCCACGACGATGGTGCGCCAGTTTATGTCGCTGCGGTATTTAGAGAAGACAAACGCAACAAGTAAGAGAGAGGCAATACCGAGTAGGCTGATTAAGGTCGTCACAAGGAATCCGTTTTAGCTGATAATTTGTTTAGGTGATGATCTGTCGTAGCGACGACTTTATATTTTCTTTTACCATGTCGATGGCAACGCGATTTCTGCCGCCGCCGGTGACAACGATATGAGCATGCTGCTTGCTCGGCTCTATGTGCTCAAAGTACATGGGCCGCACGGTGGCGTGGTATTGATCGGAGATTGATTCGAAGCTGCGCCCGCGCTCTTGAGTGTCGCGCTTAATTCGGCGCAGCAAACAAATGTCTAACGGCGTGTCGATAAACACTTTGATGTCGAACAACTCTCGCAGAGCCGGATCGGTGAGTAACAAGATACCCTCTACCAAAATAAAGTCGGCGGTTTTAACGCACTTAATACCTGCCCCACGGGTGTGCTGTGAGAAATCGTAAACCGGCACTTCAACATCATTGCCGCTTTTCAAGGCGAGAATATGCTCGACTAATAGCTCGTGCTCAAACGCGCTGGGGTGATCGTAGTTCGTTTGCTCGCGCTCAGTAAAACTTAAGTTCGATTGGTCTCGATAGTAAGCATCTTCTTCTAAAATAACGATGGGCTCGCCATCTAACTCCGCTTTCAATTCCTTATATACGGTTTGTGCAAACAAGGTTTTACCCGACGCCGAGGCGCCAGCGATTGCTATAACAGGTCGAGACATGGTTTGAGTTAGGTGCTTAGTAAGAGATGCGTTGGCCTTACTCTATCACACCTGAAACGCCAATACCTCGAGGGTCGGAGGCCGCATTGGTCTCATCAAAACGGCTTTCGATGAGCTGCAGGTCACCAAATTCCCAACCGTGCGGTTCAACCCGATAGCCGCGTTGCTCTAACGCGGCTTTAGTC
The DNA here is from genome assembly GCA_938048185.1 of uncultured Arenicella sp. Taxonomy (GTDB): domain Bacteria; phylum Pseudomonadota; class Gammaproteobacteria; order Arenicellales; family Arenicellaceae; genus Arenicella. The sequence goes on along the minus strand of CALIVT010000007.1, from coordinate 31,191 downwards.
GCACCCGCAAGTGGAATACTGATGCTGGTGGTGATTAAGTCCGGTGGCAACAATTGATGGTGAAAGCGGCTGGCGCCGACTGAATCAGCGGCGCTCATACCGTTATCAATTACGTTTACAATGCCCTGAAAAACGGAAGTGAAAATGGTTGAACCACCGGGGCTGCCCAACACCATGCGAATGTTATCGCCGTCTAATAGAATGGTGGGCGACATCGACGAGAGCATGCGCTTGGCGGGTTGAATTTCATTGGCGGTGCCGCCAACTACACCATACACATTGGCAACGCCGGGCTTGGTACTGAAGTCGTCCATCTCATTGTTTAGAATAAAGCCTGCGCCTTCAACCACGGTACCGCTGCCGTAGCTCCAATTAATTGTGTAGGTGTTTGCAACCGCGTTACCCCATTTATCGACAATGGAGAAGTGCGTAGTGCTGGGTGAATCTAAACCGGGTTGCGCATCGTTAATATCACTGATAGTCACGGCGTTTACTTCTTGGGCGCGGCGCGCGATATACGCGTCACTGATGAGTTCTTTTATTGGCACATTGACAAAATCCGGGTCACCAAAATATTCTGCTCGGTCGGCGAAAACGCGCTTTTCCATCTCGGCAATCAGGTGAATGTATTGCGCTGAATTCGGCGCTAAGCCCGCAAACTTGTCGTCGAGCAGTTGCTTCATTTTCAGCAACTGTATTACTGCAAACCCGCCCGAACTCGGCGGCGGCGCGGTGACTACTTTATAGTCGCGCCAGTTGCTAACCAAAGGCTCACGCCACACTGCGGCATAACTGCTTAGGTCGTCGGCGTGCAATAAGCCACCATCACGCCGTGATTGCGCCAAGAGTAATTGCGCCGTCTGACCTTGATAAAAGTCTTGGGGGCCGTTCAACGCAATGCGCTTTAACGTCGCCGCGAGTTCTGGCTGTTTAAATACGCCGCCGTTGGCCATGCCACCAAAGTGCGTTGCGAAGTTCACTTTGCCGTCAAACCACTTAATGACGCCGTCAATCGCATTGGCTTTTTTGGGGTGTACCGCAAAGCCCGTTTCAGCGTATTCAATCGCTGGCTGTATCAAACTGGCCCAAGGCTTGGTGGCAAATTTTTGATGAGCTTGCCATAAGCCGGCAACGGTGCCCGGCACGCCGGCGGCGCGAATACCCACTAAGCTGGCTTTATCAATAACCTGACCCTTGGCATCTAAATACATATCGCGTGACGCAGTTAGCGGTGCTCGTTCGCGGTAATCTAGAAAGTGATTTTCGCCTTCCATGTGCGCCAACATAAATCCGCCACCCCCGATATTACCCGCCTCGGGAAAGGTGACCGCTAACACAAACGCGGCCGCAATTGAGGCATCTACCGCATTACCGCCGTCATTTAACACAGCGCGCACTACTTTGGCCGCGTATTTATCGGGCATGGCGTAGGCTGCTTTTTGAACTGCGCTGGGCGCATCGATGCTCGGCTGATTCGTGATGCTTGATGGGTTCGGAGTTGCGCAGGCTTGCAACAGCAAAGCTGCGAGCGATAAACAAAGAAGCTTAATCATGAAAACACCTTCGGGTAGCCGGTTCGATTTTTATAATAGAGTATAAAGCTTATTTGAACACCATCTCTTTATCGTCTACTGACGTAAACCTAAGCGCCAAATTATCAAGTATGAAATTTTGATTCAAGCGCCAGGGCTTGTTCTGCGCTTGCTTAGGCAACATGTCGAGCGATCGCTGAATATAACCAGAACTGAGATCGAGCAGCGGAATATCTTGCATACCGGCTTGCGCCGTCGCGCGCGCTTGTTTGTAGCCTCGACGATCCATATAACTCAACAAGCGACTTGCGTAACGATGAGTAAGATCAACTTTGAGCGTCCACGACGCGTTGGTGTAGCCTACGGCTAGAAAGGTATTTGGCACACCACTTATCATCATGCCTTTGTACGCATACTGTTGGCTCGCTACCAGCGGCTCATCATCAATCACAAAATCAATGCCGCCGAAGAACTTTATCTTCAAACCGGTGGCGGTGACGATGATGTCTGCGTCTAAATGCTTGCCCGACGCCAGCGTTATTCCGCTGTCAGTGAAACCCGAGATTTGATCAGTTTCGATACTTGCTTTATCGGCCTTCATCGACTCGAAAAAGTCGCCATCGGGACATAAGCACACGCGTTGGTCCCAAGGCGAATAATTTGGCGTGAAGTGTTTGGCGTCAAACTTATCACCTAAACTTGCTTTCACGTCGTCAATAATTTTAGCTTTCGCACGCGCCGGAAACGTTTTGCAATACCAGTAAATCAGCATATTAGTCAGAATAAACCACCAACGTGCGGCCCAACGGCCCAGCCACTTTGACAAGGTGTTGGCGATGGGGTCAATGGCGGGTTTTGACCCCATATACGTGGGCGAGCGCTGTACCATAGTGACGTGTTCAGCGCTCTTTGCCATCGAAGGCACTAGGGTGATCGCGGTTGCACCACTGCCAACCACAACCACTTTTTTGTTCGCGTAGTCTAGATTTTCAGGCCACGCTTGCGGATGCACTACCTCGCCCTTGAAGTCTTCTATACCAACGAACTCTGGCGCGTGACCTTGCGCATAGTCGTAGTAACCCGCGCACATGTATATGAAATGACAGGTAAATTGCTCACCGTTTTTTGCCGTTAGAGACCACGTAGCATTGTCGGATGACCAACTTGCTTTGCTCACCTCGACGCTGTATTGAATATGCGCATCAATATCGTATTCACTCACGGTGGCGTTGAGGTAGTCGATGATTTTGCTTTTTTCGGCAATCGCCGATTTATCGTCCCACGGACGAAACGAAAACCCAAAGGTGTACATATCAGAGTCTGAACGAATACCAGGGTAGTTAAACAAGTCCCAGGTTCCGCCTAACGCTTGGCGCTGCTCTAAGACGCGAAACGTTTTGCTCGGATTGTATTTTTGTAAATGGTAGGCGGCGCTGATTCCCGAAATGCCGGCGCCAATGATAATGGCGTCAAAATGTTGTGTGCTCATAAATGACGTCTACGCCGTTCGGTGGCTTGAGAATTTAGTGCTGGATGAAATACGGTGCAAGTGTTTGTTTGAACTCGGCGACCAAGGCAGAATCATCGTGGTCCCAAGGGTGAAAATTCTCACTTAAAAATGATTTGTACAGTGGCCGCATTGCGCTGAATAACCCGCCTTTGCCGTAGAGCGCACGCCATACGCCTGCGCGCTCTTTCCAGGTTGCCTTATGCCCCATTTTTTTAAGTAGAAAGCGACTCGACATATAAAGGTTAAATGGGAATTCTCGTCGTAGAAAATATTTGTACTCACGATGCAAGAGCTTACGATCATTCACGCATTGTGTGTACACATCGAATGCGACTGACTTGTGCTCAATTTCCTCAATGGAATGCCATAAAAACAAATTTCTGAATGACGCTGGAAATTTCGCCATATGCTCTGGATGGGTAAGCGCGTGGTTCGCCATCACCGCAGTGACGTGCTCAGCGCAAACGGTTCGAGCAAGACGCCGCTCAGGTGACCATTTCTGTTCGCGCTCTTTCAGCTTAGCGGTGAAAAAGTCGTGCAGCCCGGCGGCATCGTAACCAAGGTCATCAAACATCTTATTGATGTGCTTGTGTTGCAGTGAATGGTGTGCCTCTTGGTGCACAAAATTCTTGACCTCTTGCTTGAGTTTGGGTTCGCTTATCTGGTCTTCATACAACTTTACTGATTTTATAAATTCGCCTTCACCCGCCGGAAAACTCGCCGACAAGGCCACCCACATAGCACTCAGACAGCCGTTCTTGTCATAGTAGAGCGGTGAATCAAAATCATCGAATTCAAATTTTACGCGCCGAGGCTCTATATTGAGCTTGGACCTCGAAACACGTAGAGCTGGGCTGTTAACAGACATAGGGCGCCTTCGTCGCTAATTTCAAACTGGCTAGATTAAAGCCTTGAAAGTAAAATTAAATAAATTTGGTGTTTACAACTCTGTAAACTAGAATTCACACTTTAGAAGCAAACCAACGGTCTGTCAATAAAGACGCGCTCAGCTTCACGCGCGAGCCAACCTAACTGGCTGGTGAAGAACCATGACGTAAAGGTATCGGTTTGCAGCGTACCTGCAATGTATAAGCCGATTAACACCCACTATTTCACACTAACGATTAACACCGACTATGGCGCGCAAAACTCACAAATCTCCTGAAGACGCACAAAATGCGATTCTCGACGCGGCTGAGGCGTTAATGCTTGAGGTAGGGCCAGCGGGTTTGCGCATCAGCGCCGTTGCCAAAAAAGCCGGCATGGCGCACCCAAATATCATTCACCATTTTGGCTCACGCCAAGGCTTGATCAATGCGTTAGCTGATCGAGTAGGCGCACAAGCCACCGAGCGGGTAACGCAAGCAATCACCGACGCACTTGATGCACCAATTGAAGGCCGTATAAGCGCCATGACCCACGTGTTAGACATGGCCTACCCAGGTGATGCTGGCAAGGCCGCTGTTTGGTTGCATCTCAGTGGCGCAGAAAGCGCGATGAAGTCTAATATGGAGCGCATTGTGAGCTTGTCGCATAGCCTGCGCCAAAGCATAGACCCAGACGCCGAAATGGATAAGACCAGCCGTTTAGTGTTGTTGGTAACGTTGGCTTTAGTCGGCGAAGTGGTGTCCGGCCAGGGTGTAAAAGAAGCCTTAGGCTTTGGGCATGACGACGCCAGCCGTGCGCATTTCCGTCAGTGGCTAACAGAAATCTTGCTTAACATTTCTGATGACCAACTTAATACCAGCCTCAAAAAACAATAACTAGAATGCCTTTTACACCGTTAGAGAGCGCTCTAAAGGGACACTGAGAAAAATAAATTATGAAAAAATTCAATGATTGCGTCGCGGTAGTAACCGGTGCAGGCAGCGGTATCGGCCAGCAACTTAGCCTGCAACTGGCCAAAGCGGGGGCACGCGTCGCAATCGCCGATGTTAACGCCGAGAGCCTGGCAAACACGGAACAGCAACTTGAAGCGCTCGGCGGTCAGTGCAAGGCGACGGTATTAGATGTCGCTGATCGCGATGCGGTGTTCGCCTTTGCACAGGACACACAGAGGCACTTTACGAAGGTTAATTTGGTCATCAACAATGCCGGCGTAGCGATGTCTTCAGGCTCGTTATGGGAAACCAGCATTGAAGATTTTGAATGGCTAATGGGTATTAATTTTTCTGGTGTGTTGTACGGCACCAAAGCGTTTCTGCCAGCACTAGAGCAGGCCGACTGGGGCCACATTGTAAATATCTCGAGCTTATTCGGGTTAATCGGTGTGCCCGAACAGTCACACTACAATGCCAGCAAATTTGCAGTGCGGGGTATGACTGAAGCCTTGCGCCATGAGTTAGATCAAGCTGAAAGTCACATCAGTTGCACGTCGGTACACCCGGGTGGCATTAAAACCGGCATCGCGCGCCACGCACGTTTGAGCAAAGAGCCTGACGGTGACAACCAAATTATTCACGCTCGGTTCGAGGAGCTTGCGGACACCACTGCCGAATCGGCCGCGCTAAAAATTCTACAAGCGGTGGTCAAAGACAAACGCCGCCTATTAATTGGTCGCGATGCGAAGGTATTGGACTGGTGCCAGCGACTTTTTCCGGATCATTATCAAAAAGCCTATCAATGGTTTATAGCACGCGCAATTCGATGAGCTAAATCTGCTTGGCGCTAAGCCACTAACCGCCAGTAATGACTAGCCAAGCCCGATTAGAAATAATCGGGAGCGTTACCCGGCCGCCACTTAATATTGCAGCCGATGCTGGCAATTTGTTGCGCGCTGGGGTTTTTTTGACTTGCGACCGCGTCTAGGGCTGCGCTTAAATCATCGCCGGATACCGGCACGGAATTGCCAGGTCGCGAGCCGTCCATTTGCCCCCGATACTGCAGCTTATGCGCCGCATCGAACACAAAAAAATCAGGGGTGCAGGCCGCACCGTACGCCTTAGCCACCGCTTGTGACTCGTCAAATAAATAGGGGAACTTAAAACCGTAGTCAGCGGCAAAGTCGCGCATTGGTGCAGGCCCGTCTTGCGGGTATGCATCAGCATCATTAGAGCTTATCGCAACCACCGCGAAACCATTGGCTAGTGCTCGGTTGCCAATCAGGCTTAAGCGCTCGGCAATGTGAACGACGTACGGACAGTGATTACAAATAAACATCACTAATACCGGCTTTGCCTTGAAGTCTTTAAGGCTTACCACCTCGTTGTCGATCACATTGTTCAAACTAAAGTCTGATGCGGGCGTACCCAATGCTTGCATCGTGGAGTTTACAGCGGCCATTCGTTTTTACCTTTGCTTGCTAATCTCGGGGTTGCAGTTTACGCGTAATTTTATCCGCGCTGGCTTTACTCAAATTACGTTTTTCAATACTCCTAATATAGTCTAACTCGTCGTCGCTGAGCACCGGCATTGACCAGTCGAGCAGCGCATAGAGATTGGCCATCATACGCAAACTCAAACCCCATAGGATTTGCTCTTTGCGTTCGTCAATCATCACCCCAGGCATACTCAAGGCGGGGTCCTTGGGGTGTTTATAATTATGCGCATTGCTGCGGTCAGACAACATACTGATTGGCATCCAAACCATATCAGCAACCTCTTCATTGGCAACCAACGATAAGGCTCTTCGGGGTTTAAATACAAAGCATGAAACGTGCACGCTGAACACATCGTCGACTTTTAAACCATATAGGTCATCCAACTGCCCGACAAAATCAGCGTCGCGTAAATCAACCCCAACCTCTTCTTGTGCTTCGCGCACTGCGGTCGCTTTCGGGTCAACGTCTTCTGGGTCTATCTTACCTCCGGGAAACGACATTTGACCCGACCATGGGTCACGCTCATGTTTAGCACGCTGCATTAGTAGCACTTCGCTACCCTGTTCGCCGTCACGAAAAATAAGCGCCACGGCCGCTTTTATCAAACTTTTTTCAGGGCGAATTTCAGGTTGATAGTCACGAATTAGCCGAAGCTCTTTGTCGCCGACCTTCATATTCGCGTATTAATAGACTCAGACATCAAATCAATTATGCCCCAAGCCCGCGAAGTGTTCTAGAATTAAGGTCATCGCTTAGCTTAAAATTATTTTAGTCAACCCGCTTTTATGAACAAATTAGTAACATCCGTTAACGCCGCCTGCGCCAGTATTCAGCATCACTATAGTGGCAGCACGAGCAGCAGCACGCGCGTCAAAATTGATAGCGCTATTATTCTGGGCAGTGGGCTATCAAATCTTAACTTAGACGGCTTCGAAACTGTCTGCACTATTAACTACTCGGATATCTCGGGGCTGCCTAAAGCAACCGCGCCAAGCCATAAAGGCGAGTTAAAACTGATCTCCAATGGTCAGCGCACGCTGGCTCTTTGTGCTGGACGTCATCATTTATATGAGGGGCACAGCGCTCAAGATGTCGCGACACTCGCGTATGTAATGAGACAGCTCGGCGCTGATGAATTAATCATCACCAATGCAGCCGGAGCGCTAAACCCCGATTATCAGCCTGGGGATATTATGCTAATTAACGATCACATAAATTTTACCGGGCACAACCCAGTGCGCGCGCAAGACGATACGTTTGGCGTGGTTTTCCCCGACATGTCTAAAGCCTATGACGTGAAGCGTTTAAGCACAGCTAAATCAATCGCGGCTACGCACTCCATTGCATGTCATCAAGGTGTATATATCGGGGTAATGGGCCCGTCACTGGAGACCTCAGCCGAGCGACGAATGATGCGCAGCTTTGGTGCCGACGCCGTTGGCATGTCAACCGTATTGGAAGTGATCGCGGCTAATCATTGTGGCATGGAGGTACTAGGTATGTCAGCCATTACAAACCTCGCGCTGGGCGACGAAAACCAAGCACCCGACACCTTAGAAGAGGTATTAGAGAACGCCGCAATTGCGGGCAAAGGAATGGTGACTATTTTGAATGGGCTATTCGCGAGCTAAGCACGCGTTGCTAATTTCTAGGTAATGAGCAGCAGCCGAACGCTCAATGGGCCAGGGCAAAACTACCAGCTAAGATCTGTTCCGAGCAAAAAGCCTGAGCTAGAACCGAGATCTTCTAGTTCGGCATCGTCTAAATCTAAGGAGAATATACGATAGCCGGCTTTGAACGACCATGATGGAATAGGTTGATACAGCAGACCGGCCTCGAACTCATAGGCTTTGAGCTCTGATTTTTGAATTTCATCTTCTAATTCAGGGAAATACGCGGTCTCGCCATAAACCTGAAAGGTTTTAAACAGGTTGTAACGCCCGCTCAAAGATACTTTTGGGCCGCTTGCATCAAACTGTGATTCTATGTCCAGCTCTTGCCAACCTAAACCGAGTTCAACGTTAGATTTATTTTGCGAGCCTAAAACGCGGCGCTTGACGTCAAAGTTAAAGAACTGGCTGTCCGCAGGCAAGCCAAACACATCAACACTGTCATTTTGCAAAAGCTTAGCGCTAACTCCCCAATTCTTACCCCACACTTCACTTTTACCGAGAAACGAATCGTATTCGCCCTCGCCAAACACCGACACGTTGACGTCGTTCGACAACCACTGCAAATTCGGCTTGTAGTTAAGAGGGTCTTGCTCAGCGTGAGAAACAGACGCAATAAAAAAGCTAGAGACGAGCGCTAAAAAGCGAGAGGCGAACTTAAATGATGTAAAGCGAGATACAGCCGTGAGCGTATTAACAGCCGTGAGCGTATTAACAGCCCTGAGCTCATTAACAGCCTTGAGCTCATTAACAGCCTCGAGCTCATTAACAGCCTTAAGCTCATTAACAGCCTTGAGCTTATTAACAGCCTTAAACCAATTAAAGCTAACTGCGCTTTCTCGCTTACTATTCATTTTCCTACATCTACTCGTTATATTTATTATTCTCTACACAACAAGTGGCGTAAGCTCCTTGCACTCAATCTACGTTTAGTCTGCGCTTAACATCCTATGCCTTGGCGCGTACTAGCGCTTGCTAGAGCGTAAAGAGTGATCACTCCAATACTCGGAAAGTGATGTAATGTGATTCGCTCACTTGTTTCTCTAAGTGCTTAATTCGTCTATCTATTAATAAATCGTTTTCGCACTTATTTTTCTTTTTGTTTAATCAGTATAGCGCTAAATTATGTCGTTTTTGTGGCATTTTCTAGGCAAATGGCTAAATTTAATGTTTGAAAACCTATAATTAACATGATTTCACCTATGAATACTGACCCCGAGCGCGTTCGTATAGACAAATGGTTGTGGGCTGCACGCTTCTATAAAACCAGGCAATTGGCGATAAAAGCGCTTAAAAACAGCCAAGTTGGATTACGCAAACAAAGTCTCAAACCCGCCACCAATATAAAAATTGGCGATGTTTTAAGCATAAAACGAGGTGTGCATCAGCTTGAGGTAGAGGTGCTGGGCTTAAGTGAACAGCGTGGATCAGCGACCATCGCGCAGGCCTTGTACCAAGAGACACCAGCAAGCGTTGAAGCAAACCGGCTGTTAAAAGAACAGCTCGCCAGCCAACCGAAAGTAGATATTGATCGGCGCAAGCCCGACAAACGAGGCGTGCGCTCACATCGAGCCGTGAAACGCGGGGACTAATTTAACAAACCGACTAGCTTAGCGAACCTGCATTGCCAACATCGCGGCATCAATTTCACCGCGTAGCTCCTCGTAGCTTTTGGCCACCGGAAACTGAGGAAATTCGTCAATCACGTTTTGCGGTGGGCAAAACAATATGCCCTGCTCCGCTTCGCCCAACATCGTTGTATCGTTATAGGAATCGCCAGCAGCGACCACATTAAAATTGAGCTCGTGCAAACGCTTTACTGTTTCGCGCTTGTGGTCGGCCTTACGAAGCTTATAGTTCTCTATTCGGCCAGACTCATCAATCACTAACTCGTGGCAAAAAATAGTGGGCCAATCTAACTGCTTCATCATTGGCTTAGCGAACTCTTGAAACGTGTCGGACAAAATAAGCAGTTGATGATCGGCGCGCAATTGGTCGCTGAACTCTTTTGCTCCGTCCAACGGCGATAAGGTATCGATTACGGCTTGAATGTCTTGAATTCGAAAGTCGTGCTTAGCACACAGATCTAAACGAAACCGCATTAGCTCATCGTAGTCAGGAATATCTCGAGTTGTGGCCTTCAGTTCATCAACCCCCACTTTCTCAGCGAAGTTGATCCATATTTCAGGGATAAGAACGCCTTCGAGGTCTAGGCAAACTATATTCATTACGTTATTCAGATTTGAGTTAAATCAAGTGCTGGCACAATAATGCTTGAGGCACTTTGGTTCAAGCCGCTATTTAGATTAGAGCAAACGCTTTTAACCAAGTCGGGGACATGACAGAATCCGCGCATGCACCAAACCCCTCTATCTCTTTATATTCACGTACCGTGGTGCGAAAAAAAATGCCCATACTGTGATTTCAATTCACACATGGCGCGCGCAACCGTGGACGAGCCGCGTTATATTAGCGAGTTACTAAACGATTTAGACCAAGATATAGCGCTGCACGGCGCAATTATTACCGACCGCGAAATTAAAACGGTCTTCATTGGCGGCGGCACGCCATCGCTGTTCAGTGCACAAAGCTACGCATCGCTGTTTAACGGCTTGCGCGAACGACTAAACTTTTGCGAGCACGTGGAAGTTACCTTAGAAGCGAACCCAGGCAGCAGCGAACGGGATAAATTTGCAGGCTTCAGACACGCCGGCATTAATCGTTTATCGATTGGCGTTCAGAGCTTTAATCAGCACCACCTGCGGGCGCTCGGCCGAGTACACGACCGGAGTGAGGCACTCAATGCTGCCCGCTATGCCCGTGACGCCGGTTTTGATAATTTTAATCTCGACCTGATGTTTGGCTTGCCTGAACAAACTCTGGCGCAAAGCTTAAGCGATGTTCAGCAAGCTATTAGTTTGAACCCAACTCATCTATCGTGCTATCAACTCACGATAGAGCCCAACACGCTGTTTCATCACCGGCCACCAATTACGCCGGACGACGAATCGCTATGGGACATGCAAGAACAATTACAGACTGAGTTGACGCGCCACGGCTACCGTCAATATGAGGTCTCTGCGTACGCACAAGAAGGTCGTCGCTGCCAACATAACCTTAATTATTGGCAGTTTGGCGACTATTTAGGGGTCGGGGCCGGAGCACACGGTAAGCTGACGTTGACTAACGGCGATATCGCTCGCTCTTGGAAAATCAAACATCCGAACACTTATATAGAAAACGAAGTTAAAATCGGGGGGCAGAATCGCGTGTCGGCCCAGCAAGTACCGTTTGAATTCATGATGAACGCCCTGCGCCTAAACCAAGGGTTTGAACTTGAAGTGTTCGAAGCGCGTTGTGGAGTCGCACAGCAGGTGATTCAAGGCTTGCTCAATAAACACGAGTCTCAAGGCTTGATAAACACTGACGGCAAGCGCGTCACACCCACTCCGTTTGGACACAATATGCTCAATAACATGCTCGAAGATTATCTCAGCCTTGAGCTTAGCTAACAGCCTTGAGCTTATCTAACAGCCTTGAGCTTAGCTAACAGCCTTGAGCCAACCAACAGCCTTGAGCCAACCAACAGCCTTGAGCCAACCAACAGCCTTGAGCCAACCAACAGCCTTGAGCCAACCAACAGCCTTGAGCCTGGCTAACAGTCCTAAGCTCGTTTGAAGACTAGTTCGGTAAACTGACGGTTCCAGCGACGTCGTCGTGATAAATAATGCCTGAGGTATCGCTGCCTACAGTGAAGTTTCCACCAACCTTTTTGACCTTAATATCGCCGCTGCTGTCAGCCTTCACCACAACGCTGCCGCCAATATCGCGCGCGTCAATACCACCTGAACTGTCTACTCTTATCAGCAGGTCCTGCGCCACATTTTGCACCTCTATCCCGCCCGAACTGTCGGTGATAGCGACGCTGCCGCCCACTTCCGCAATTTCGATCGCGCCAGATGAGTCTTTAACGTCGACGTCTCCAGCTACGTCCCCTATCTCTAGCTCGCCGGACGAATCCACCATGTGCAACGAGGCAACACCCTCTAATTTAGCGGCGCCGCTGCTGTCTTTTACGGTTAACGGCAAATTACTCGGCACTTCAAGTTCTAATTCGATGGTGGCCTGCGCATACCCGCTACTCCATATAGCAGCCTTAGTAGATTCAGTATTTGCAAACTGAGTTTCGAGCCTCAACTGTTGGCCTTCGATGCCATTGGTGACATCCATTTGCTGTAAGGTTTCTTTATCCGGTGCACACAAGCGCGCCTTGATCCGAACCAACGCTCGTGAGCCACCACGAATATCCAAGCCCCCAGCGCCTGCGATTACTGCTAGCGACCTTATGTTTTCTACACTCACTTCTCGGTCGATATCTTTGCTGTGCTCGCACTTAGAAGCCTGCGCTAATGCGCTGTTAATCAAACTCACAACAACCATAAAACCAAATACGATCTTCGTCATTTCATATACCTGTTTTTGCAGCTCAAAGACATTAGACGCGCAAATGATAAAAAAGGTTTACCGCATTTACTATTTTCTTGATCGGCATGTTAATCTCGCCGAATGCTCTGGATAAAATCTTTTCACATCATTGCCGTCATCTGTTGGATGGCTGGTATTTTTTACATGCCGCGCTTGTTCGTGTACCACTCTATGTCTGAGGACACGGTCAGTAAAGAGCGCTTTAAAGTGATGGAGCACAAACTGTACCACGTGATCATGACACCAGCGATGGCGGCGTCGATCGTCCTCGGTGTATGGCTGTGGCTTGCGTATGGCTTTAGCGGCGGATGGCTACACGCTAAACTCGCACTAGTAGCCGTGCTTGTTGGCTATCATTTATGGTGTGGCGCGACCATGAAGAAATTTGCCAAAGATGAAATTCCGCATGGGCACGTATTTTACCGTTGGCTTAACGAAGCCCCAGTGCTATTGCTGGTCGGCATCGTAATATTGGTAGTGGTAAAGCCATTCTAAGATGGTTATCTTCTCTTATTGGACTTACCACGACGAATAACAATAATGAAAACTCCCATACTTTTCGGTCTTAATGCAAAACCCACGCCTTTGCTGAGAGTTTTCCTGGCGGTGTTACCGTTTGCAATCGCGATTGCCGCTTACGTATCCGCATCGAATGCAAGGCTTGCCGAAAATTCAGCCGACAAACTATTGCCCAGCGCATCGCAAATGACCAAAGCAATCGACCGCGCGGCCTTTAAAGAAGATCGTCGAACCGGCGATTACTTACTCTGGAAAGATACCGCGTCTAGCCTCAAACGGTTACTTACCGGGGTCGGCATTGCCGCGTTCTTAGGGTTGCTATTGGGCCTCAACATGGGCCTATTCAAAAGCTTGGCGGCCTCGCTTTCACCGTTTATCACGGTTGTTTCGATGGTGCCGCCGTTAGCAATACTGCCCATTCTCTTTATTGCCTTTGGCGTGGGTGAGTTCGGCAAGATAGTTTTGATATTTCTAGGCACCTTCCCGATTATCACGCGTGATATCTTCTTAGCCACCAAGAAAATCCCAAGAGAACAAATCGTTAAAGCACAAACCCTGGGTGCATCAGAACTTGCGATTGTATATAGGATTGTTCTTCCTCAGATTTTCCCGCGCCTATTAGAAACCGTGCGTCTTAGCCTCGGCGCCGCTTGGTTATTCCTTATTGCGGCCGAAGCAATCGCGTCAACCGATGGCTTAGGTTATCGAATTTTTCTTGTCCGCCGCTATCTCAGTATGGACATGATTATTCCTTATGTGATTTGGATTACGTGTATCGGCTTTTTTATGGACTACCTGCTTAAGCAACTGATCAAGCGGAAATATAAATGGTATTTGGCGGCGGAGGACTAAGAAAATGGCGATGAGTAATGAACAATCGATCTTACACATTGAAGACGTGTACAAAAGCTATGGCGACAAACTTATCTTAGACAACATCGATCTTTCGGTTAATAAAGGTGAGTTTTGCACGCTAGTCGGCCCCAGTGGCTGCGGCAAGTCGACATTGTTACGGCTCATATTAGGACAAGAGAAAGCTGACCATGGCGCGCTGACTATCAACGGTCACGCAGCCGGCTACCCTGACACCGAGCGCGGCATTGTTTTTCAGCGTTACTCGCTTTACCCGCACCTGACGGTTCTCGAGAACGTGCTGCTGGGCAAACATTTAAGTAAGCGCCGCTGGTATTTACCGTGGGTCGCGAGTCAAGCGTCAAAAGATGAGGCGATGCATTACTTAGATGTACTGCGACTGTCGGCAGCCGCGAATAAGTACCCGCACGAGCTTTCGGGTGGTATGCAACAACGTGTTGCAATTGCTCAGGCGCTGATAATGAAGCCCCCGGTGTTATTGATGGATGAACCGTTTGGCGCACTTGACCCAGATACACGCGAAGAATTGCAATTATTTTTATTGGAGTTGTGGGACAAAGAAAAACTCACGATTTTCTTTGTCACCCACGACTTAGAAGAAGCCTGTTTTTTAGGGTCAAGAATGCTGGTTCTATCTCAATACTACGCGGACGACCGCGGCGAAGTAGCTCGAGGCGCCAAAATTGTGTCCGACTATGCACTGCCCTCGGTCGCGCTGTCTACCGAGATAAAAACCAGTTCTGTCTTTCAAGAACTGATTGGGTCGGTTAGACAACAAGGGTTTGATCCGTCGGTGCTACAACACGTGCGCGACTTTAATCTTGAGCATCCCGACTCATTCCAAACTCTGCTAGACCAAGAACGCAGCGGCTAATACAACATCAGACACAAAATTTAGACGCTATGAATGCTCACTCGCTTTTATGCTTAGCGATGCTTAAGTAGAGATCATGGAGGGCAAGTAAATCGATTTTTTGATTGTCCATGACAAGCATGATTTGTAAAAATAGCTGCGCGCCAAAGTTAGCGCGCGTTATTTTTGACTTTAGATTCGCCGGGCTTTGGTTAATGCCGTAAACTGCGTTTAATTTTTCGCTAATATCGTCATAGGTGAGGCCACTCTTGGCTTTCTCAGACCGGATGTATCGACGCAGTGCTTCCGCCCAATTTGGATCAAAAACGTAGCTTGTTTCGGGTTTATTCACGGGCTGAGTACCATTAGAAAGTTAGTAAAAAAACTGAAGAGTTGCTTATTGCATGCTCAATATTCTGGTTGCTTATATACAACCTAAATATCAAATAAAGCACTAAAGAGAGTAAATGACAACTAAAACTATTGTCAAGATGAACATTTATATGTAACATATATGCAACTAATGGATCAAATGAACAACCAAGCATTTAACAAAAGTTTAAAACTAGAACAGAGGAACAGCATGGGAACTACTAAATTCGCCTTCATACTCGCTTTTTTCTTTAGCTTGGCGAGCGGCGTCGCTAATGCAAAACCTAATTATTTAGACGCGAAGCCACTGGATAAAGTCGTTAATAACAGTGTCGGCGATGTTCGCGGCGGCACAACAGTACTGCCTATTATTACGTGGGGCGGCGACATAGCGACCATCTACGGCAATGGCAACAAACGTACGACCGCAAACGGCTCTATCTTCAAGAAGAATGGCCTGGACGTGCGTTTACAGCGCGAAGATGTATTTAGCAAACAACTTGAAGGTTATATTAGCGGAAACACGCCCTACCTGCGCGGCACCCTAGGCATGATCAATGCCGCGAGCGACTTACTAGCAAAGGACCCTCGTACTAAGCCAGTAGTTATTTATCAATTGACTTGGTCCGCAGGCGGCGATGCGCTGGTGGTGAAAGACAATATCAAGCGCGCTAAAGACCTGCGCGGTAAAACCATTGCGATTCAAGCGTATGGACCGCACGTTGACTACCTTGCCAAAGTACTTAACGACGCGGGCTTGTCCCTAAAAGACGTAAACATCAAATGGCTTGCCGATCTAACCGGTACCGACAATAGCCCGATGAATGCATTTTACGAATCTGATATTGATGCCGCATTTGTCATTATTCCTGATGCGTTAGCGCTGACCTCGGGTGGCAATGTTGGCACGGGTTCTGAAGATTCAGTGCGCGGCGCTAAGATATTATTATCAACCAAAACCGCGAATAGAATCATTTCCGACGTGTATGCGGTTCGTGCTGACTACTTTAACGCCAACAAAGCACAGGTGAGCAAGCTGGTGCGTGCCTTATTACAATCTGAAGAAGCCCTGGCCAACGTAGTGAAAAGTAAAAGTTCTAACGCGGCTGAATATCAACGCACAATGCGTGCCTCGGCCGATATCTTATTAGACAGCCCACAAGCGGTCAGCGACGCGGAAGGTCTTTACGCAGACGCCGAGTACGTGCACTACAACGGCAATATTAAGTTTTTCCAAGACTCGAAGAACCCGCGTGGCTTCGACCGATTAAATACCGAGATTCAGAGCGCCTTCAAAAGCATCGGCTTAACATCAGGCAACTCGGCCCTTACGCAAGCCAACTGGGATTTCGCGTCGCTAAAGAAAGGCTTAACCCAAACGTCGACCGCACAAGTGAAACGCTTTGATGAACGAGCCGTTGCCAACGTCGTTACCAAAAAGCAGCAACAAGGTGCTTTAAAGGACGGCGAACTGTTTAGCTTCGAAGTGTTCTTTGAGCCAAATCAACAAGTATTCAGCGAAAGCTTATACCAAGACGCATTTGATCAAGTGATTGACCTGGCGTCGACGTACGGCGGCGCTATTATTACAGTAGAGGGCCACTCAGATCCGATGGGCTATTTACGCAAGCGCAAAGAGAACCAGCCATCGGTCGTATTAGGCAGGATCAAACAATCGGCCAAAAATCTGAGCGTAAGCCGCGCCCAAGAAGTGAGAGACAACATTATCAGCTATGCCTCGAAGAAAAACGTAAGCATCGATACTAGCCAATTTGCGGTAGTCGGCCACGGTATTGCACAGCCTAAAACCGGCATATGTAATGCGCAGCCTTGCGCGCCAAAAAATGAAAAAGAGTGGCGTTCCAACATGCGGGTGCAATTCAGAATCATTCAGGTCGAAGCCGAAGCTGACGTATTCAAACCACTTTAAACCGAGGGAATCTATATGAAAACATCAAATTTGATCCCGATCGTTGCGGTGCTTGGCTATTTGGCTTACACCGCGATAACCGAAGAATCCAATACCAGCACGCGCCAATCAGTCAGTGCGTCAAGCTCTAACCACAACGCCAGTCAGCGCGCTTCTGGACTCGCGAGTACCGCGACCGCCTATGGGCTGCGCAGCACCGAGAATAGCTGGCCGTCGTCGTCGAGCGAGAACAGTGATGCGATCGCCAATGACCTGCTGGCAGCCAATTACTATATCGTTATGGATGGGTCCGGCAGTATGGCCGACAAGCAATGCTCCGGAAACGTAACCAAACTTGAGGCGGCTAAAAGCGCCCTTCAAGCTTTCGCCGAACGCATCCCGAACGATGCAAATATTGGGTTGTACGTATTTGATAGCAGTGGCCGCTCTGAACGAGTGGCACTAGGGCCAAACAATAAAGCGCAATTTAACGCGGCGGTTAATGCCGCAGTAGCCAATCGAGGCACCCCATTAAAAAGTGCGATTACGGCGGGTTATCAAGCGTTGAAAAAGCAGGCGTCTTACCAGCTGGGTTATGGCGAATACCACCTGGTTGTCGTCACCGATGGACAACCCAGCGGTGAGGGAGAAGACCCTAGTCTGGCAGTGCGCAATGTGTTGGTCGACTCGCCAGTGATAATTCACACAATCGGGTTTTGTATCAACGACAATCATTCGCTCAACCAACCAGGCTATACCTATTATAAGGCCGCGAACAACCCCGAGGCCTTACGCCAAGGCTTAGATCAGGTATTAGCCGAGGCGCCAAACTTTGACACCGATAGCTTTACCAAAAACTAATATCAACAACGAAACTAACGACTAAACCAGGGACCTAAACTCGATATCTAAACTATGAGCAAACACGTAAAAATTGCGCTTGGAATACTGACCTTAGGGGTCGTTGCTATTGTGGGTGGTAAGTTTGCTTTACCGCTGTTGGATGATTTTCAGCAAACTGACACATCAGATGCTCGTGATACCAAGGGCAAGATCACCATCGGCTACGACAATTGGGTAGGTTACTTCCCATTGTGCTCGCCAGAAATGAAAAAGCGGCTGCGTCAATCTGGGTATTTACTTGAGTGCGTAGATGACAATGCCGATTACTCCGAGCGTTATAAAAAGCTCGCTGATGGTAAATATGACTTTGCGGTTGGAACCGTCGACAGCTATTTGGTCAACGGTGCCGCGCAGGACTACCCTGGCGTGATTGCTGCCGTAATCGATGAGTCAAAAGGCGGTGACGCCATTGTCGCTTGGGAAGATAAGGTTGCGTCTTTAGACGACTTAAAGTCAGATAAGAATCTTAAAATTGCATTTACTCCCGCCTCGCCAAGTGATCACTTATTAAAAGCGATCTCAGTGCATTTTGATATCCCCAACTTGCGTAACAGACGTGGCTGGCCGATCGAGACTGATGGCTCTTCTCAAGCACTGCAAAAACTGCTCAAAAAAGAGTCAGACGTCAGCGTGCTATGGGAGCCAGACGTGTCTAAGGCGCTCGCGCAATCAGGCATAAAACGCATCTTGGGTACCGAAGACACGAACCAACTGATTGTTGACATTTTGCTGGTCAACCGCCGGTTCTCATCGAAGAATCCAGACGTTGTCGATATCGTGTTGCGCCACTACTTCAGAACCCTAAAGCACTACCGAGACAATGAATCACAGTTAATCGATGACGTGGCTAACGCGTCTGATTTAAAAAAGGATTCCGTTAAAGCTTTACTCAATGGCGTGCAATGGGCGTCGCTCACCGACAACGCACAACGCTGGTACGGCGTGGTGTCAACGTCGTTGCCTGAAGAAGCCTTGATAGATACCATAGACTCCACGCTTGAAATTTTAACCGACTACGGCGACTTTTCACGTAACCCCATTCCGAATAACGATCCGTACCGGCTCACTAATAGCAGTTTTGTTAAACGCTTATTTGAGAAAACATCGGGCTCTAACACGTTTGGGCAGGCGGGTGCCAACAATGCTAACAACGTTGACTATGAAAACAGCTTGAGCAGATCGTTTGACACGCTTTCAGCAAAAAATTGGGCTAAGCTACGTGAAATTGGTACGCTCAAAATTAGGCCTATCGTGTTTGCCAGCGGCACTCACTCACTGACGCTAGATGGCAAATCGCAGCTCGATGCCGCAGCGGAAAACTTAAAGCACTACCCAAACTATCGGCTTGAAATACGTGGCCACACTGGGCTTAGAGGCGACAAAAAGCAAAATAAGGCGCTAAGCGCTGACCGTGCAGATGCCGTTAAGCGCTACATCAATATCACCTATGGTGTCGACTCGGATCGCATGCGTTCACTTGGCTTTGGCAGCGAACGGCCGTTAGCCAAGAACAGCGGTGAGTCGTCACGAGCATACAATTATCGCCTGCCAAGAGTAGAACTGATATTAGTAGCCGAAGAACTTTGATTCGCACGCGAGCGAGAAGGAAAATTGAACGAACTTAAAGAGATATCAAAATCTGCGGTAAAGAAGGCTGTGCTTGGCAAGTCGGCGCAGCAACCAACGACTGTTTACCCAGCAGTAATAGCAACGCTTGGTGGCATGTCCGCGCTGGCGTTTGGCCTAAATGTATTCACACTTGGCGCGCTTGCGGTAGGCGCGACTCTGGGCGCATCAGGCTTTTTCGGTAATTACTTCTTTAATAAAGATAAGTACGCCAGCGCCTACATGAGCGACATCCGTGCGCGTCTAATCCGCAAACGTGAGGCATTACTCGACGGCTTAGAAGAAGAACTGAGTGCAGCCAACGAATATCGTGGCGTATCTCAGATAAAGCTGTTTACTGAAAAATATGACAACCTCCTCAGCATTTTAGGGAAAAAGCTTGATCAAAATGAGCTTACCCACATGCGTTACCTTACCATTGCTGAGCAAGTGTTTTTGGGTGGAATAGACAACCTTGAAAACGTAAGTCTGGCGCTTAAAAGTATTAGCGCAATCGACATCGATAATATTGGCTGGCAAATCGAAGAGGCCAAAAGTAACAATAATCAATCGTTGGTTGCTGCCCTGGAAAAGCGTCTAGGTCTGCACGAACAACAGCGCGCTCGCGCGGCGGATTTACTTGCACAAAATGACGCAGCGCTAACTGAACTCGATCACGTTACAACAAAATTAGCGAATACCAAAACCGAGCAAGGTCATGCGGTGATGGATATCGAAGATGCAATGAGCGAACTCGGCAGCCTAATTAAAAGAGCCGACAAATATTCAATCAAGCAAGCCGACAAGGCTTAGGAGTAAGGATGACCACTACCACTACTAAAACCGAAACGCCGCTAGCTCTCTTTACCTTGGAACAGGCGGAAAAGAGCCTACCCATGGTGCAGCCTACTGAGGCAGAAAAAATAGACCCGGCTATTGAGAAGCAAGCTGATGATATGATTCAACGCTTGCTCACCATAGACCCCAAAGACTTGCGTGCTCAACAAGACCATTCCAGAGCCGTGTCGTCGTTGGGTGAGAACGTGTCGCGCGAGCTAGCGCGTAAAAGTGCAATGCTGAAAGAACCAATGCGCAATTTAATGAACGACGCGCAAGATGGCAGTTCAGTTGCGAATTCGCTGCTTAACTTGCAAGAAAGAGTAAGCGACATAAACCCAAACCGAGTTAACTTTGATATGGGCAGCATCCGTCGCCTACTCTCGAAATTGCCTGGAATAGGAACCCCGATAAGCCGCTGGTTTGCGCGCTATCAGTCAGTTGAAGGCGTGCTAGACGATATTATTTTAAGCTTGCGAGACGGCAAAGGCCGCTTAGAACGCGACAATGTTACTTTGTCACAAGACCAGCTTGAGATGCGCGAACTAACCTTCAAATTGCACGACTACATTAAGTACGGTCATATTATGGACCAGAAGCTAAGCAGTACTTTAGCGAGTGGAACGGTTGACGAAGAGCGTCGTAAGTTCCTCGAAGAAGAGGTGCTATTCCCGCTTAAGCAGCGAGTGCTTGACCTACAACAACAACTGGCAGTAAACCAGCAGGGTGTGCTGACCACGGAGACCATAGTTCGTAACAACCGCGAGCTGATTCGCGGTGTCGATCGATCACTGAATGTGACGATTACAGCGTTGCAAACCGCCGCGACGTTAGCAGTTGCGTTGCAACATCAAAAGCAAGTACTCAAAGGTGTACAAGCAGTAACCGATACGACCAACGACCTAATAGTACAAACGTCTGAGCAGCTCAAAACTCAAGGTGTTGAGATTCAGAAACAAGCTGCTGGCGCGACGCTGGATATAGACAAATTACAAACTGCGTTCAGAAACGTTGAAGGTGCTTTAGAAGACATCAGCAACTTCCGTCGTCAGGCCTTACCACAGATGGCACAGTCGATCTTAGAGATGGAAACGTTGACCGGAAAAATGGAAGACTCCATTGTCAAAATGGAAAAAGGCACACAGGTAAAACAAGAATTAACCATTGAGCTTTAATGGCTCATCGCACATCAACCTAAGAGGTAAGATATGAAATTATTTAAAATTTTGGCCGTGGCGACCAGTCTATTGATTGCCACCACCGTTCAAGCGAAAGACAAATTTGACGTCGCGTGGTCACATTACACCGGCTGGGAGCCTTGGGCCTATGCTGATGATTCAGGCATTCTCAAAAAGTGGGCCGACAAGTATGACATTGAGATAAAACTCACGCTAATCAACGATTACATTGAATCAATCAACCTCTACACAACCGGTGCCTACGACGCGTGCACCATGACGAATATGGACGCGCTGACTATTCCCGCCGTCGGCGGTATCGACAGCACCGCACTGATCATCGGAGATTTCTCGAACGGTAACGACGGTATTGTTGTGAAAAACGGCAGCAGCGTCAAAGACCTAAAAGGTCGCGAAGTACGACTAGTGGAATTATCAGTGTCTCACTACATGTTGGCGAGAGCCCTGGACATGAATGGCATGTCAGAGCGCGATGTGACAGTCGTAAATACATCTGATGCGGATATCGCAGCTGTGTACGTTAGCGACCCTAACGGCGCGGCAGTGACGTGGAATCCACCGCTTATTGAAGCACGCAACGCCAAAGATTCAACATTAGTTTTTGATTCATCTCAAATCGAAGGTGAAATTGTCGATCTGATGGTTGTGAAATCTGATGCCGACGAGCGTTTAAAGAAAGCCCTCACCGGCGCGTGGTACGAGACGATGAGTCAATTGTCAGGCCGTGGAAAAACCGCGCAAGACGCTATCGCTTTTATGGCCGATAATTCTGGCGGTACACCCGCTGAATTTAAGTCGCAGCTGAAAACGACCGCGATGTTTTACAACCCGGCTGACGCGGTTGCGTTTGCTCAAGGCGACGCCTTGAAGAAGACAATGGATGACGTCAGAAACTTTAGCTTTGATAAAGGTCTATACGGCGAAGGCGCCGACAGTGCCGACCTTGTTGGCATCGAGTACCCCGACGGTTCAGTTGCTGGCAACAAAGACAATATTAAATTTCGCTTTGACGACACCTATATGAAACTCGCCGCCGACGGCAAGCTTTAAACTGCGCTAAGCATTATTGTTAACCAATCTGGGGCTGTGTATCACAGCCCCTTTTTGTGCATTCTATTTTTGGGGCAGCAGTGATTTGGGTTGGAAACTATTTTCGCCGTCACCCTCTTCAACGGCCAAAAAATATTACCCGATAAAATCGCAGCGGTGAATCGCTTAAAAAGATTCATTTTGAATACCAAATAAAAGTACTGGTCTCGTACAAAAATGGCTACTGCGTCCCGAGAATGATAAAAGGGCGTCAAAAGTTTTGCTAGAGTTTGATAGGCTAATACATGATTTTTGCGACCCTTAGCATAAAGTTTTAATGCATCATTTACGTGGTCTTTGTGAGCTAAGCTTTGGCAAAGAACCAAGGCGTCTATCAAGGACATATTAATTCCTTGACCCAATTGCGGGCTGGAGCAATGCGCCGCATCGCCAACATAGACTATTCTATCTCCATATGGTTTGGACATTGTGTGGTGCTTAAACCGTGCAAGGTACAGTTGATCAGGGCTTTGTATTTGCACAAGTAAATTCTTAAGCGAAGGCCATTTTGCAATCAATTCGTTTCGCCAATCAATGAAGGACACTGTCTTCCAAGGCAAATCCTTGCGACAGTCTATTGTTAAAAACAAGGTAAAAGTTTTACACCCACCGGCCATTATTCGCCCGGTGGGCATTAAGCCAAGACCCTGATTCTTGTCACCCGTAAAAACCAACATTTCTTGAGGATCAAATACAGTCTCATCAATCATTTTTACACTAGCCCATAGAGAACCAGAATCAAGTAAATACTGTTGACCTATACCCTCAGAAAACTCTCTGAGCTTCGAGTTTGCTCCACTAGCATCGATAATTAAGTCAAATATTCCAACGCCTTGTTGATCATCGCCTATTAGTTCGACGCGGCTTGTCGAGTGATAGCAAAGGCTCGCAACATGAACCCCATGTTGCACCGTCACCCCTGACGCTTTTACCTTGTCAAAGAGAAGTTTCCAGAGCTCACTGCGGTTAATCCCAAGCGCATAATCAAACTCTCTGTTGAGCAGACTATAATTGGCGTCTATCACTTTACGTGTCTTAGTAAACCCGGCATAGCCTCGAATCCGCTTAACGCGCTGACCACACTCTTCGACCTGAGTCCTAACGCCTAAATAATCAAGCACGGCCAAACCAACAGGCTGAATTAACACGCCTGACCCTTGGGCTCCTAATTCTTTACTCTGATCTAGAATCGTGACGCTATGACCCGCTTCAGCAAGCTGCCATGCGCAAATAAGCCCGGCCGGGCCAGCGCCCACCACGCCAATTTTCACGTATCGCTCGCCGCCATCATCGTTTGATATTGGCGTTGTCGTTCTAGTGTGTTTCTAGCTTGATCAGACAGAGGCGTAATACCCTTTCTAGGGGGCAGACTATCGGCCTCTTGCACATCCCATGCAAGACCAACGCGTTCGAGCATCTTTATAAATTGAAAGCCTAAATCTACTTGCCCCTTGTAAAGACCATGTCTCGCCGAGGCCGGGAACGCATGGTGATTGTTATGCCAACTCTCGCCCATAGAGAGAAGAGCCGCCCAAGGAACATCATGCGCCTGAACGGCACCATCATCCACCAACCAATTCTGTGGCCCCACCGCATGACAAAAATAGCCTACTAGCCAATGCATCGAAACACCCACCGCAATGCGCACAAACGCTCCCCAAACGAGCCACTCCATGCCACCGAAAAAATACAAAATAAGTGCTATAGGCACTTGTTGCAGCATCCAGGTTTTCTGTAAGAATTGATAGAAAGCGTCATCGGAAATTCCAACGCCTGGGTCGAACTCTGGTGGGTTATCAAGCTCTAAAGTACAATGCAAATTCCACCAACCATCAACCCAAACACCCTTTGCGTGGCGTAAGAAGGGATGACATGTTTTTTGCCGTTGCGCCCAATCACGAATATCGTGAGAACGTATTACCCAAAATGGGCCATGCATACCCACCAACACCCCTAACCACACCAGCACGCGTTCCAACCATTTCGGACATTTAAATGTTCGATGTATCAAACGCCGATGAAACCCCACGGAATGACCGGCCAGCATGGTAATTTCAAGCAAGATAAAAAATACTAAAAACGCACTCCAACTAAAATACAGAGGCCCCAAGATTAAGGCACATAAAAAAATCAGAAAATTCCAAATTGAACGACCTGCATCCCATTTAACCGCTCCCGCTATTGGATCGCTTGTTTCATCAATTGTTAGTGAGCTCACCTTATACGGCCCAAAGGTGAAATCGTTCATACCTCCTCGCTCCGAACCATAATATGCTCAACGATCATATACGCCATTTTCTCCACCCCAAATTTTTGCAAAGGATGGAAATACCATGCAGGGTCTAAGTTTCGACGATAGTTCAGGCGCAAGGTGATATCAGTACCCCCAATCGAATTAGGAACTAATTTTATCTCGGTGCCGCTACCACTTAAGTAGGTTGAAAAATAAGTTGTGTCCGTTAGAACTTCAGTCTTTACGTGATTATCGCCCACTTCTTTAATCAGCAGCTCTGCCTTACCTTCATGAGTGTTTGTCACAAACCAACGGTGATAGCGCGTATAAACAGTATGCACATCACCTTCATTTAACGAACCAGCATCAATACGATATGGCATTGGAAATACCGACAACAACCAATAACGATCATGGTCTAAGCTAAATTCTTTGGCCAAATTTTCTTTGATTTGAGCCACGCTCAAACGTGTACTCTGAGTAATCTCAACAAAAGACTGCCTTGGCATACTTAAATCTGGCGTAATACCTTCCATGGACAGAGCCAACACGATGGCAGGTAAGGCCAGAGCGTAATGCTTATCTTTGGTGAAATACCGACCAATATAAGTCAGAGTCACCATAAACAAATAAATTGGTGCAAAAAATATTACACAGATAAAGCCTTCACCAATTAGAATCGAAGTCGACAACAATATAGTCGCGGCAGTCAGCAAGTGACTAAAATAACGGCCCCACAAAGACTTAGCTGGAGCACTCGGTCTAAAAATCGTTATTGCGATTGAAATCAGGAACGGTATTAAAACGTACAAAAGAGCGGAATGATAAAGCTTGTAATTCATCAGTACTCGCATCGCGATCACCACAAGCCCTATTATTACTAAATACGTAAATAGCCAAACCTTTTTTCGACCGTGCTTGTTGACTAGATTTTTCCAGACTGTCATTGCCTTCCTTCTCTTTATAAAACATAGGTTTATTCACTTGCGTTAGCCGTCATTTAATCAAACGATGGTGTTAAACTCTTCTTAGTATATAAATTAGGAATAGCTATTCTCCAACAGACAGGCAATTAACTTTATACAATGAACCTTAGCATTACTGATCCGGCTTTTCTATTTCCAGGAATATCGTTATTGTTTCTCGCCTATACCAACCGCTATTTGGCGTTAGCGAGCATTGTTCGTTCACTCAATACCAGCTTTGAAGACCAAGACACCGAGAATAGAATTCAGCAAATTCGCTCGATACACATCCGCATATTGTTGATTAAGTACATGCAAGCATTTGGTGTGGTGGCGTTTTTGTTTTGTGTGTTTTCGATGTTCGCGCTTATCTCAATGCAACAGAAAACAGGGGAAATACTGTTTGCCGCCAGTTTGGGCGCTATGACAATTTCCCTGTTACTGTCGCTGATCGAAGTGCTAAAGTCTGGCCAGTCACTCAAACTAGAATTAGACCGGACACACCTTATCAACAAAAAGCGATAACAGCTTAGATCACCGCACCCGCACCGCCGCTAACCAGTCTGGTTACTTCGCTTTAGTCTGCCCTTTTTTGTCGCGCACCCAAACCATACTAGGTTTGGTCTTTTTCATCTCAAACAAATCTATTGCTGCGAACAAATCGCTTAACTTAGAGAACCCATAATTGCGCTGGTCGAACGACGCGTGATTAGAGATATGTTTGCCGATTGGCCCGAGTAGTGCCCACCCGTCGTCATCTCCGACCGCGTCGATTGCTTGGCGCAGTAACGTAATCAACTTAGTATCACTTTTAATATTTGGTGGCCGCTTCGTTTTGCTGGCACTAGCGCTCGCAGCGTCGAAGAATAAAAAGCGCGAACAACTATTAACGAAGGCATCCGGGGTTTTACGCTCGCCAAAACCGATGACCACTTTGCCGTCAGCCAAGGCCCTAGTCACCAGCGGCGTAAAATCACAATCGGAGGAGACTAAGCAAATAACATCAACGTTTTTGGTATAAAGAATATCCATCACGTCGATCACCAATGCCATGTCAGTAGCATTCTTGCCTTTGGTCAGATCGAATTGTTGTATTGGTTGAATCGCGAATTCGTGCAGAATGCTTTCCCATGACTTTAATCCCGCACTTTTCCAATTGCCATAGGCCTTGCGGATATTCACCACGCCATATTTGGCTAGCTCAGAAAGCACATAGTCTATCTTCTTCGCTGGCGCGTTGTCCGCGTCGATAAATACGGCGATATTCTGCTTATCATTCATGTTACTTCCCTCTTTGAGACAAACTGCTTTGAGACAAACAGCATTTAAGCCACTGTAACACCTAAAAACGAAGCAGCTGACTAATCTACCAAATTATAATGTCGTGGTTTAGATAAACCTTAATAGCTTAAATTTCACGCGCGCCCACAAACTCGAGTTGCCGCCAAGCCTCGTACACTAAAATGGATACTGAGTTTGATAAATTCAGGCTACGGTTATTAGGCTGCATCGGTATCAATAAACGCTTTTGTTCGGGTATTTGGTTCATCACGCCAGTCGGTAAACCCGCTGTTTCAGATCCAAATAACAATACATCGCCTGCCTTAAAGTTTACGTCGGTATAACGGGCTTTACCTTTAGTGGTAATCGCGAAAACCCGCTCAGGCGAGACCGCTTTAATAAAGGCGTCATAATTTGCGTGGCGTTCAACGTTAGATAAATCATGGTAATCAAGCCCCGCTCGGCGCAACTGCTTTTCCTCAAAATCAAAGCCCAAAGGTTCTATTAAATGAAGCTTAAAGCCCGTGTTCGCCATTAAACGGATCACGTTCCCGGTATTGGGCGGTATTTTCGGGTTATGCAGTACAACGTGAATCATGATTTATTCGTCACTAGTTCGCTGGGTTTTGTCGGAATTGAAAAGTCTGGGTGTTTCGTGGTCAAGCATGAGGCCGGTTGAGTGTCGGCCAGTCTATGCAATTTCATTGATGGAGTAAAATAGTCTCAAATTGCTGATTTCTCCTCATCGGGATTTTTATCGCCAGGCCATTGAGGTAGAATTCAAGACCACTTCAGACTGCGCGAAACGCGTAAAATACCATCTTTACCACTTTATGAACGTTTTGATTATTGGCAGCGGCGGGCGTGAGCACGCTTTAGCTTGGAAAGTAGCTCAATCGAGCGATGTGGCTGATGTGTTTGTTGCACCCGGCAATGCGGGCAGCGCATTCGAGGCCAAGGTTAGCAACATCGATATTGGCGTCGAAGATATCGATGGCCTAATTCGTTTCGCCAAAGAGAAAGCAATCGATTTAACCATTGTAGGCCCAGAGGGGCCGCTGGTTAATGGCGTAGTAGACGCCTTTACTGAGCAAGGCTTGAAGTGTTTCGGCCCTAGCGCTGCGGCCGCTCAGCTAGAGGGCTCTAAAGCGTTTACCAAACACTTTCTTGCGAAGTACCAAATACCAACGGGAGATTACGCGGTGTTCACCGTCGTAGAAGAAGCCTGCGATTATATAGCCGCGCAAGGTGCTCCGATTGTTATCAAGGCAGACGGTCTGGCCGCCGGCAAAGGCGTGATTGTTGCCGACACAGTTGAACAAGCCCAAGCGGCAGCGCGCGACATGTTAGTTGACAATAGGTTTGGCGATGCCGGTGCCCGAGTGGTTATTGAAGAGTTTTTAGCCGGCGAAGAAGCCAGTTTTATTTGTATGGTCGATGGTGAAAATGTCTTACCGATGGCCACATCACAAGACCATAAAGCACGGGACAATGGAGACCAAGGCCCTAACACCGGAGGCATGGGCGCGTATTCGCCGGCGCCTGTCGTGACCGAACAATTGCATCAACGCATTATGGATGAAGTAATACTGCCAACCGTAAAGGGAATGCAGTCTGAAGGCACGCCTTATACTGGTTTTTTATACGCAGGCTTGATGATTGCTGCCGATGGCACGCCGAAGGTCATTGAGTATAACTGCCGCTTCGGTGACCCTGAAACACAACCGATTATGATGCGTTTGCAATCTGACTTGGCTCAGTTGTGTATCGCGGCGCTGGAT
This sequence comes from uncultured Arenicella sp., assembly GCA_938048185.1. Lineage (GTDB taxonomy): Bacteria > Pseudomonadota > Gammaproteobacteria > Arenicellales > Arenicellaceae > Arenicella. The sequence continues at coordinate 2,255 of CALIVT010000007.1, read as the reverse complement.
AAAAACTTAGACACAATCACGGCCAAATGGGACGAACGCGCGGCCTTAGGTGTGGTGCTGGCCGCAGGAGGTTATCCAGAAAGTTATTCTAAAGGTAGCGTAATCACCGGTTTAAATAACTGCGATAACGATGACTGCAAAACTTTCCACGCTGGCACTACACAAGACGGCGACAATGTCGTGACCAGTGGCGGTCGAGTGCTGTGCGTGACCGCGCTGGGCAATTCTGTAACCGACGCGCAGCGCAGCGCCTACGAGGCAGTTAATAAAATCTCGTGGGACGGTATGTTTTGTCGCACCGATATTGGCTATCGCGCCATAGCCCGAGAGAGCTAGCGGTGAAAGCCTATCTTGATTTATTGCACGACGTCTACAACAACGGCGTGGGTAAAGATGACCGCACCGGCACTGGCACACGCAGCGTATTCGGTCGGCAGCTTCGCGTGGATTTAGCGCAGGGCTTTCCACTACTCACGACCAAAAAAGTGTTCTTGCGCGGCATCATTCATGAACTTCTTTGGTTTGTACGCGGTGATACCAACATCAAATATTTAGTGGATAACGGTGTCGGCATTTGGAATGAATGGCCATTTCAAAACTACCTTAACACCAAAGGCCTCAATGAGAATATGACTCGAGGATCATGTGAATGGCAAGACAATCTCGAGATTTTCATCGGCAAAATTCAACGTGACGACACCTTTGCTAAACAATGGGGCGAACTCGGCCCAGTGTACGGTAAACAATGGCGTAATTTTTCAGGCGTCGACCAACTCGAATGGATTATTAAGGAAATTAGGACAAACCCGAGCTCTCGCAGACTAATCGTCTCCGCTTGGAACCCCGCTGAAATTGAAGAAATGGCTAAAGCAGGCCTGCCGCCGTGTCATACTTTATTTCAGTTCTATGTCACGCCTGATAAAAAGCTAAGCTGTCAACTCTACCAACGCAGCGCCGATTTATTTCTAGGTGTACCCTTTAATATTGCAAGCTATGCCTTACTCACGATGATGGTCGCGCAAGTCTGCGACTTGGAATTAGGCGACTTTGTTCACTCGTTTGGCGATGTGCATATTTACAACAATCATGAACAACAAGTGCAAGAGCAACTAAGTCGCTCGCCACGTGATTTACCCACGATGAAAATCAATAACGCGGTAACAGATTTGTTTGACTTCAAATTCGAAGACTTTGAACTAGTAGGTTACGAACCCGACCCAGCAATTCGAGCGTCGGTGGCAGTCTGATGGAAATTATCTTAATCGCAGCGGTTGGTGAAAATGGCGAGATGGGGCGCAACAATGAGTTGCTTTGGCACCTACCCGGCGATCTGCCACGCTTTAAAGAGATGACCATGGGCTCACCCATAATCATGGGCCGTAAAACATTTGACTCTATTGGCCGCGCGCTGCCCGGCCGTTTGAATATTGTATTAACTGCAAACAGCGACTGGCGAGCGGATGGTGTAACCACTGCCCGCTCGTTGGACGATGCCTTGGCCCTCGCAGCGAACGAAAGTACACTAAAGACCTTTATAATTGGCGGCGGTCAAATTTATAAACTGTTCTTGTCTTACGCAACCTCACTCGAAATGACCGAAGTGCACGACGCGCCAATAGCCGACACCTTTTTTCCTAATTTCTCCGGCGGGGAGTTCAAAGAAACAGCGCGCGAACGCATTACTAATTGCGAACCACATTTCGACTACGTAACTTATCAACGAGTATAGACACCATGACACCAGAACAAGCTAAACAATTGGTGGCAGAAGCCGCCATCGAATTTATTGAGTGGGACTGGGTGGTTGGCGTTGGCACAGGTTCAACCGCTAATTTATTTATCGACGAATTAGCTAAGATGAAAAATAAGATTGACGGCACGGTTGCTAGCTCCGAAGCCTCAGCTGAGCGCTTACGTGCGCATGGCATAAAGGTCTATGAGTTGGACCAAGTTGGAGACTTGCCGATCTACGTAGACGGCGCCGACGAGTCCACCAAACATCTGCATCTAATCAAAGGCGGCGGCGCGGCGTTAACACGGGAAAAAATAGTTGCTGCAGCAAGCGCTAAGTTTGTCTGCATTGCGGACGACTCGAAGCTAGTCGACACGTTGGGTGCCTTTCCGTTGCCGGTAGAAGTAATACCAATGGCCAAGTCTTATATCGCTCGGCAACTTGTAAAGCTGGGTGGCAACCCGATATTACGCAATGGCGTAATCACCGATAACGGCAACATGATTATCGACGTACATGATTT
>CALIVT010000006.1 GCA_938048185.1 uncultured Arenicella sp. | reverse complement strand
CTTTTTTTTGTGGCGCGACGGTGTAGTAAAGCCGAGCCTGGTCACAGCGCACAAGGTCATGCTGCAAATCATCTAGGTCAATAACCTGACCATCGACACCTAATTCGGCAGCGGCCTGTAAGCTTACGTCTGAGTTTACGTACGCGTGCAAGTGAGTGAGGTCTGCGCTTGACTCCAGCACTTTAACTAGGCGACGCCCAATATCGCCGCAACCTAATATAACACTCCGCACGGTCAGTCTCGACGTAGGCGATCAGAGACCGCGACTGGCGTCGGGTAGCGCAATACAATTGAATAGCTCGAACCAATAAAGGTAACCAGCGTTGCGAGCTGCACAAAATAGACCGTGGTCGGTTCAATCAATGCACTTTGCAATGCGACGAACACGATTAGCAAACTGAATTCGCTCATTTGCCCTAGACGAAAACCAGTCTCCCAGCCTAACTTATTGGTTTCAGAAACATGATGTAATGCAAAGCGAAACACGATTGGTTTAATCACCAACATAGCACCACCAAGCAGCATCGCCGGTAACCATATTTGGTCAAGCGCGTTAATATTCAAGCCCGCGCCAAGCGCGAAAAAAAACAGTACTAAAAAGAAATCTCTGAGTGGTTTTAAGCTTTCTGCAATAAACAATGCAATCGGGCTAGTCGCAATTGTAATCCCTGCAATAAACGCACCGGTTTCATACGAGAAACCAATACTGTGAGCGAGCTGTGCAATGCCTAGGCACCATGCCAAGGCAAGCAAGAAGACGTACTCTTGGATGCGATCAAATTTTTGGAACAGTTTAAGCAAGACGAAATGTTTCAAGACCCACGCGCCGCCACAAAGCACAGGTAAAAGCACAATCAGTTTCGCTAACTCTAAGGCCGCACTTTGGTCGGAAGATAGAGCTTGAAACGACAATAAAACCACAATCGCAATCAAATCTTGCAACAGTAAAACACTGACAATAACTTCGCCTGTGTGCCGATGATGTAAGACGGTTGTCGGCAACAATTTCAAACCAATAATTGTGCTGGAAAACATGCACGAAACACCAACAACTACCGCGTTAATCGTATTGAAGCCAGCCAACACGGCAAATGCCCAGCCCACCGACGCAAACACCGCAGACGTTAACAGCGTGACAATCGTGGTTTGCTTAAGTAGTTCAAGTAACTTACGCGGGCTTAAATTCAAACCTAACAAAAACAGCAAAAAGATAATGCCGATGTTAGATATATCTTGAATAAGTTGTGTATCCGTCACCCATTTCAAACCCCAAGGCCCGAGCACAATACCCAAAACGATATACCCGATAATAAGCGATTGTCTCGCGAGTAACGCAAGGGTCGCAAACAACGCAGCACCAACGAAGATAAGGAAGAGGGAGTAGACCATTGACCTAGTTTAGCGCTTGTTGGTACGGATGGCTATGCGCGATGATTTCGCCACCATAATCACTCAAAAACTCAGTACTGACTAGCCACGAACGCCTTGCCTAGCCTAATTCGAATAGTTTAAAAACTAAACTCCACTAATCATACGTGTGGCCTTAACCGTATTTTTCATTAACATCGCCACGGTCATCGGCCCAACTCCTCCTGGCACTGGTGTGATTGCGCCAGCAACGTCCCTGACGTCATGGTAGGCGACGTCGCCAACCAAGCGATAACCGCGTGAGTGCTCGGAGTCATCAACTCTGTTGATGCCTACGTCTATTACCGTGGCCCCGTCTTTAACCATTCCCGCGGTCACGAACTCAGGCACGCCAATTGCAGCAATTAGGATGTCGGCTTGACGTGTGTAATTCGCGAGGTGGTCAGTCCCGCTATGACAACAGGTTACTGTGCAATTTGCTTTCTCACCTTTTTGCATCAAGATGTTCATCAATGGCTTACCAACAATATTGCTACGACCAATGATCACCGCGTGTTTACCCGACAGCGACAAACCGCTGCGACTTATTAATTCGGGAACCCCGGACGGGGTGCAGGGCGTTAAACCGTCTAGCCCAATACTGAGCTTACCAACATTTTCAGGGTGAAAACCATCTACGTCTTTAGCCGGGTCTATGCGTTCGGTTACGCGCTCTTCATCCATGTGATGCGGCAGGGGCAATTGCACCAAAATGCCATGTACGTTGATATCTCTATTGAGTTTATCGATTTGGTCGAGTAAGTCTTGTTCCTTAGCGTTAGCCGCAATCTCGATTTTAAGAGAAGTGATTCCGGTTTCTTCACAGGCGCGCACCTTACTGCCAACATAGGAGCGCGACGCAGGGTTTTTACCAACCAATACAACGGCTAAGCAAGGCGTTAGCCCCGCTTGCTTTAGGCGACCTACATCAGCCTTTACTTCGGTTCGGATCTCAGCGGCGATAACCTTACCATCGATAATCTTAGCGGCCATACGTGATACTCCGTTATTTATTGACGAATGTCAGTTTTCTGACTCCTCCGACTTTAGGTCATTTTTTTCTAGTTTTCTAGCGAAAAAGAGGCCTACTTCAAATAAGAGGCAAACAGGAACGGCTAACATTACCTGCGAAAATATATCTGGTGGCGTCATTAACATGCCAAGCACAAAGGCGCCCAAGATAATATACGGCCTTTGTTTTGCCATATTATCTGGCGACACTACTCCCATGCGAGCAAGCAACACAGTAGCCACTGGCACCTCGAAGGCAACACCAAACGCGAAGAACAGCTTGAGCGCAAAGCTCATATAGGCGCTGATGTCGGGCATCACGGCAACCCCCTCGGGCGCCATACTGCTAAAAAACTTAAAAATTATCGGAAAGACGACGTAGTAGGCAAACAGAATACCCGCGTAAAACAAAGCCGTGCTCGACACCACTAAGGGCAGCGCGATGTTCTTTTCATTCTTATATAAGCCTGGCGCGATAAACGCCCACACTTGATATAGCACCATCGGAATCGCTAACGCAAACGCCGTGGCAAAGGCAAATTTAAAGGGAATAAAGAATGGTCCGTGCGGTTCAGTCGATATCATCGTACCGCCTTGTGGCAAGTTCGCCATCACAGGCTTGGCAAACCACTCATACAAATCATTGGCAAATGGGACCAAACAAATAAAAATGATCAGGACTGAACCGACCGCCCACATCATACGATTACGAAGCTCAACTAAGTGCGAGATAAACGGTTCGGACTTTTCGACATAGTCGTTAGTACTCATTAGTCGTTAGTACTCATTAGTCGTTAGTGCTCATTCAATGATCTTCTCGTTTGGTCGGCTACATCGCGACACTGGCGTTTAAGCCGATGTCTTTGTTGCGTCGGCGTCGGCATCATCACTTGGATGCGCCTCATTATTCTGCGACGTGGTATCTTGGCGTATACCTTCACCCGCATCGTGGTCAGCAAGTTCAGATGAATCGTCCCCAACTTGTTGCTCTGCTGTATCGGCTAAATCACGACCAAATTGCTTTATGTCGTTTTTAAAATCTGATATCTCACGCTTGGCGTTTTCCAAGTCCTCGAATGGCGTGCCTTCAAGCTCAGAACGCATTTCACTGCGAATACGAAACATCCCTTGGCGCGCTTTGCGTACTAAAAAAGCCGCTTGCCTAGCGACTTCTGGTAAACGCTCTGGGCCCATCACCAATAGCAGAACAACCGCTATCACTAGCAGTTCCCAAAATCCGATATCAAACACCTTAGCTTATCTAAACCGCGGTGCTTACGATTTTTCTTCGCTAGCGGTTTTTTCGGTTTCTTGTGTGACTTCTTCGCCGTCTTTGGTCGCGTCGTCGTTAATGGCTTTTTTAAAGCCTTTAACAGCACCACCCAAATCACCACCAATGCCACGCAGTTTTTTAGTACCGAAAATTAGTGCCACAATAACCAACACTATCAGAAGTTGCCAAATTGAAATTCCGCCTAAGCCCATTTCTAGTTCCTCAATAATAAAATCACGATTGTCGTGATGCTTTTTCTTGCAAACCAGACGTACCAACGCGTCTAGCCAACTCGTCTACTACCTGCTGCGGCGCTAAACCTTGCTGCGCCAGCAACACCATAGTGTGAAACCACAAATCTGCGACTTCATAAATAATTTTATCGCCGTCACCGTCTTTCGCCGCCATCACGGTTTCAGTTGCTTCTTCGCCGATTTTCTTAAGAATAGCATCCAAACCCTTACTATAGAGTGACGCCACATAAGACGAATCGGCGTCGGCGTCTAAACGCGAGAGCAGAGTTTGGTGAATCTGCGCTAATGTGTCACTTGAGTTGGTCATGTATTGGCACTATATATCGGCGCTATCGTGTCTGCACTATCAATTATCCGGCAGTCATCGGGGTTTCAACCGCATTTAACGCCATTCTAATCGTTTATTTTAAGCTCATTTGTAGATTTCGGCAGGGTCTTTTAACACCGGTTCAACCGTTTGCCATTCACCATCACGGTAAACGCGATAGAAGCAATTATGTCGTCCAGTGTGACACGCGATGCCGCCTTTTTGCTCAACTTTTAACAAAATAACATCTGCGTCACAGTCCAAGCGAAGTTCTTTAACAAGCTGATAATGCCCAGACTCTTCACCTTTGCGCCATAATTTTTGACGTGAACGGGAAAAATAGACAGCGCGTCCGGTCTCTACAGTTTCCGCTAAGGCGTCTTGGTTCATCCAAGCCACCATAAGGTTGACGCCCGATTCAGCGTCTTGAGCGATCACCGGCACTAGGCCTGCCTCGTTCCATTTAACGTGTTCCAAGTAGTTGTTCATCGTTTAATAATAAGTCCTTAAAGTCGAACTTCAACGCCTGCGTCACGCATCGCTTGCTTTGCTTGCTGAACGGTAAATTCACCGAAATGAAAAATGCTTGCTGCCAGCACCGCGTCAGCACCACCAAGTTTCACGCCATCGACTAAGTGTTCGAGGTTACCTACGCCACCCGAAGCGATGACCGGTATTAAGGTCGCATCACTCACGCTTTTGGTGAGCTTTAGATCATAGCCGGCTTTAGTGCCGTCACCGTCCATGCTGGTTAGCAAAATCTCACCCGCGCCAAAATCAGCCATTTTGATCGCCCACTCAATTGCGTCAATACCCGTTGCCTTACGCCCACCATGAGTGAATATCTCCCAACGATCTTGCGCGTCACCGCGTGATTGCCACTGGGTTTGCTTGGCATCAATCGCCACAACAATACACTGTGAACCAAAATGGCTGGAGGCTTGTTTAATAAATTCAGGTTTGAATACGGCGGTGCTGTTCACCGAAATTTTATCGGCGCCTGCATTCAACAGCTTGCTAATATCATTCAGCTCGCGCACGCCGCCGCCCACCGTAAGAGGAATGAACACTTCTTTGGCAACTTCCTCGACAACGTGCAACAGCGTGTCGCGTTTATCCGACGTGGCGGTAATGTCCAAGAACGTAATTTCGTCAGCGCCTTGTTGATTATAGCGTTTCGCGACCTCTACCGGGTCACCAGCATCGCGAATACCAACAAAATTCACGCCTTTTACAACACGCCCGTTATCGACGTCTAAACAAGGAATAATGCGTTTTGCTAACGGCATAGTATTAGCTATGTGTTGGATTGAAGCTGAGTTTCGAATCCAAATATGCCTGGCCCTCGGCGAAGTCCAAACTGCCTTCGTAAATTGCCCGACCGGTAATAACGCCCGAGATACCCGAGCCTTCAATTTTTTGTAACTCGACAAGGTCTTGCATATTGGTGACACCGCCTGACGCAATAATCGGAATATTGACTGATTCAGCGAGGTGTTTGGTTGCCTCTAAATTAACGCCTTGCATCATACCGTCGCGCGCAATGTCGGTATAAATAATGGCCTGAACACCGTCACTCTCAAACCGTTTAGCTAAGTCGACGACGTTATGATCGGTCATCTTAGCCCAGCCGTCGACCGCCACAATCCCGTCTTTCGCGTCTAAGCCGATAATCAGGTGCTTACCAAATTGCGCGGCTATCTCACCAATGAATTCAGGTTCGTTTGCCGCGCGCGTGCCAATAATAACGTATTGCACCCCGGCATCTAAATACGCTTGGATAGTTTGCTCATCGCGAATCCCACCACCAATTTGAATCGGCACATTGGGGTACTTTTCGGCGATTGCATTAATCACATCTGCGTTCGCAGGTTTCCCCGCAAACGCACCGTCAAGATCGACCAGATGCAAACGTTTGGCACCCAGCTCAACCCATTTGTCGGCCATGGTTAGCGGGCTGTCGCTGAACACGGTTGAGTCTTCCATTAGGCCTTGGCGCAAACGCACACACTTGCCTTCTTTTATATCAATTGCAGGAATTAGTAACATGCTTAGTTTAGCCGTTCCATTGAGTAAAATTTTTCAAAAGAGTCAAGCCATCATCGTGGCTTTTCTCGGGGTGAAATTGCACTGCAAAAACATTGTCACGGCCAACTGCGGCAATAAATTTATGACCGTAGTCAGCAGTCCCAACTACCGCGGGCTGGTCGGCCTGGGTGTTCGCGCAAAAACTGTGTACAAAATAAAAATGAGACTGATCGCTGATGCCTTGCCAAAGAGGATGGTCTTGGGACTGTGTAACTTGATTCCAACCCATTTGCGGTATTTTTAGGCACGGCTCTTGTTGCACATGGAAGTTAGAAAAGTGTTTGACCGAGCCTTGGAATACACCAAGCCCGTCAATCCCACCATCTTCTTCGCAGAATTCAAACAAGGCTTGCATGCCAACACAAATACCCAACAAGGGTTTTTCATTCAGGCTTTGCTTTACCACTGCGGTTAAAGCGCGCTCATCAAGCGCTTTAAACCAAGTACCGACCGCACCCTGACCAGGCATTACGACTTTATCCGCGGCCGCGATAACGCGAGCGTCATGGGTGACAACAATATCTGCATCAGCCGCCACCGCATGCAGAGCCTGCTCCACCGAACGTAGATTGCCGATGCCAAAATCGATTACCGCGATTTGCATAATTTAAGTAATTTGTAGGGGGCTAAGTAATTTAAGGAGTTTCGATAATTTGAGAGACTTAATACATTAAAATTAAATCTAGCGCGCTCACTACAAGCTACCCTTAGTCGAGGGTATTACCCCAGCACTGCGCGCGTCATATTCCAGCGCCATGCGCAATGAACGGCCAAAGGCTTTGAATATAGTCTCGGCAATATGATGTGCATTTTTACCTCGAATATTATCGATATGAATGGTCATGCGTGCGTGATTGACAAACCCGTGAAAAAACTCATCAAACAAATCAACGTCAAAGCCGCCAATGCGAGCCCGCTTATAATCAACGCGATGCATCAGAGTAGGCCGGCCAGAAAAATCGACAACCACTCGGCTTAAGGCCTCGTCTAATGGCACATAGGCGTGTCCGTAGCGGCGAATACCTTTTTTATCACCTATGGCCTCGGCGAACGCCTGACCAAGAGTAATACCAATGTCTTCGGTAGTGTGATGATCATCAATGTGCAGGTCGCCTTCGCATTGAACGTCTAGATCGATCAAACCATGGCGCCCGATTTGGTCCATCATGTGTTCGAGAAAGGGGACACCTGTATTGAAATTACACTTACCCGTGCCATCCAGGTTTAGTTTCACCGAAATTTTAGTTTCGCTGGTATTTCTTATCACTTGCGCCGTTCTAGCGTTTGAACTATCAGTCATCACAATGTCGTCTCATCAAGCCTTAAAAATAGTTTGGCGTGAGTTTATTAGAACTTGAATTTACTAAAAAAAGGTCTCATGTATTACACTATTGCTATTACACGCGAGACCGTATGCTTAGGATGCGGATAGTAACAAAATTCACGCGTCTGACCTACCGTAAAAGTGGCATTAGAAAGTGATGCTAAAATATGCCCTCAAATACGCAATAGGCTGATATTGAAATCATGAAAACCATACCGTATGTTGGCGTTGTTCCACGCAAATATCGCAGCTATATTCGCGATAAAGCAATCGAGCGCGCACGCACCAGAATTATTGTAGCGGGCAATGACCCGCGTAAACTTAGCCAGGAAGACTTAGAAGTGGTAGTGCGCGAAGAGGAAGACAAGATTAAGGGGTCGATGAAAGAAAAGGGCGTTATGGCGGTCTTAGCTTTGCTTGGCCTAAATCTATTTATCTAAAGCCGCATTGACCTTGCCGAACTTTTATATTAGTGCAACTATTACCGAGATAACGTCGAAAAATGGTCTTCAAACAAGTATTTAGAGTCGCCTTTGTCGCGCTAATTTGGAAGCAATACAAAGCGCTTATCATCTCGACACTGCTGTTAATCGCGTTTATTTTACTGGTTGGTAACGTGCATGAAGACTACCTAACGCACAGCCAACTGCAAGAAGACTCAGCAGGCAATGGACTGAGCTTTATTTATAAATGGATTGCGTACGCGTTCGGTGTCGGCGCCTATTTTTTATTTCATTTCTTGCGAGGCTTGCGACCAACTAAACAAACTCTAAAGGAAAAAGCGAAAGAAGCTAACATTAGTGCCAAGGATGACAATGAAGACCCGTTTGCTGCAATTCGCGAACGTAAGCGTTTGCGCAGCAGGGCTGATTTTTTGGATGGAAAAGACTAGCAACCGCATCCTCGCCACTACCTTTATTTCTAGGCTTGTGACCGCCTATTCTGTCTTATGGAATAAAGGGGCACCCTTTTACACTCAATTAGATACACTCAATTAGACCTAAAACCCAAGTCATAAAACCTGCCAATACTACGCAAGCAATATAAACAGACGTTTTTTAACAAAAAAAAGCCTGCCAGAGGGGTTGGGGTCTCTGGCAGGCTTACAAAATAGAGGGTAATCTACCCCCCCAATAGACTCAAGAAAACACGGGTTGGAGTTATTTTCTTGAGCAATTCAATTTGAGCGACTCGGCGGTCAACAGTATTAACTGCGTGGTGGGGTGACTCGTGCGAAGTCCATCAAACTTAACGCGATCGAGCGCACTAGTTTGTGGTTACTTACAATAAAAACACACTTCCCCCCACTGCTCCGTAAACTGCTAACTGGCTAAATCCAGCTCTCTCCCCTTGCTTAGCGCTTTAAAGCGATCTCACGCTTACAACATTACGCGTTGACCAAAACGCTGTCAAGCTATAACCCCGCACATTGCAGGTCTTTTTATGTCTGGTTTCAGCGACACAAATTAATCTTTGCAATCACGCAAACAAGATTCCTTGCCATGCCTGGCTTTCAAGCCGCTGACTTAAATCCACCAACGAAATTTGCTCACCAACGCTCTCTAAACCTAAGCTGTTGTATAAAAAAGCGAGCAACTGCTCTGCTGTTTTGCCACTTTCGCGCCAGCACTTTATCGAGTCTGCCCCGTCGCGTTTGGCTAAGCGAACGCCATCTTCACCTAGCATTAACGGCGCATGAAAGTATTCGATTGGCGGCCTTGCGGGCGCTAACGTATGCGCTAAGTACTGTTGCCGAGTGAGGCTGTCATACAAGTCAGCGCCGCGCACAACCTGAGTCACGTCTTGATATAAATCATCGACCACGACCGCCAGTTGATATGCAAATAGGCCATCAGCGCGCTTAATCACAAAATCACCCACATCATGTTCCAGTGAATCGCTGACTCTAACTCTGAATGCCGGTTGCTTGAGCACTCGTTTTCGTTGGCGCGACTCAGAACCTAAATCCCGACAGATGCCAGGATAAACCGCGGCCTTGGAATGTGGTGCGCTAATAGCGGTTTGAATATCCTTGCGAGAGCAGAAACATGGGTAGACCAAGGCGGCAGAATCTAATAACGCTAGAGCCTCCTCGTAAGCTTGAGCGCGTTTAGACTGATACAAAACTTCTCCATCCCAATCCAGACCTAGCCACTCTAAGTCACGCAATATTTGATCTGCGCTGCCTGTCACAACTCTAGGTTGGTCAAGGTCTTCCATGCGCAACAGAAATTTTCCGCCATCTAGCCTCGCCTTTAACCAGGCTAACATCGCGGTTCGCAGGTTGCCCAGATGCAGGTCCCCAGTGGGGCTAGGCGCATAGCGGCCGATAATGCTTTGTGTCTTGCTCATGTCTCGCAGAATAACAGTTTTTGTTTTTCGCTTGGGGTTGGCGCATTAGATTTTGGGGCGCGCTCCTTGGCAATTGCTCCATGCATTGCTCTACCTCCTGCTTCCGTGCAGTCGTGCGCCCGCGTCATACCGTACACACCCCTCAAGGGGGTACCGAGGCCCTGTGCATAAAAAAGCCGCTGGTTCTTTTGGAACCAGCGGCGAATGCAGTAAGCCTTGGGGGATGATGGGGAAAGGGGTTTACTGCTACACAACCAACTACTTGGTGTCTTTGAATAGCCAATAATCGATGGAGAGTTTGCCCCCACCTTGGCCGAGTAGCATTGCTAGAATAATCATCCATAGATAATGCTGGTGATCGGGCAACACAAAAATTTGGATTACGGCGGTCATGATCAATAAGCCCAGAGCGCCAACTCTAGTGAATAGGCCTAAAAACAACATGATAGGCAGAACTAGCTCTCCATAAGTCGCAAGATATGCTGCGGGCTCAGGAGGCAAAAAAGGCAACACAAACTCGCCGTCTTCAGCGGGGTCGAACATCTCGATAGTCGACTCCATATCTTCGAACTTGAGCACTCCTGATTTCCAGAAGATAAGACCCACGTAAATTCGTGCGGCCAAATTTGCCAGTGGCGATACAATCGCGTCGCAAAACGACCCAAATGCTAAATACAATTTTTTCATACTATTCACTTTATAAATGTTGTTGGTAGAGCCAACACTAAACCCGTTTTTAATACGCTTTGCAAACGTAAACTCCAAACGCTTTAAACTCGAGGCGTTAAACCAACTTTAGAAGCCGTGCCTCAAATACCAACGACAGAGTTGCAGATAATGTGTCTGCTGATATAGACCCTTGCACCTGCTCAATTGCTTGCAATAAGTTTCCTTTTTTTCCTATTTCCTTTAAAAATTCCATTTGCGAAGCCCCAACCACTTCGTTTACGACCAGGTGGTTTCGTTTGAAAACCAAAATATTGTCTTGGCTCTGCCCCAAATCAATTGCCACTTCGCCTTGGTATGTGGGCACCGATTGCCGCTGAATTTCAAACACAGGAAACTCGGACGACACCAAGTGAACGCTGTCGTTAAAACCAACATCAGCACTTAATAGGTCTTCTTGCGGAAAGCTAGCGGGGTCGAGCACGTCCGATGCCTTGGCGAAATAAGACGAGTGCAAGGCCCACTCATAGGTCATCAAATCAGCCAAATATGGCAAACCATCAAGGCCTTCAAGGGTCTCGCATAAGTGCACAAAACGATCACCATACAGATGTATATTGCCGTGCTCGGGGGCACTTTTTTGCAAAAATACGTGCACCATTTGCTTAAAAAAATCTTCGCCAACGACGCCTTTGCTGGCAGGGTAAACTTCAGACATATAGTCTTGTACCGCGCCAAATATATTGTTCTGATAAATCCAAACGCGGTGCTTATGTTCAGCGCGCGCAGTGTCCAGCTGCGATGAGAGCGAGATCACGCTGTCCAAAAATTGCTCTTGTGAGATTTCCAAAGCCTGAGGCCAATCGACTGTGCTTGCAATCGACGAATCGCCTTTCTTAACCGCGTCAGGAAAGCGCTCAAGGAGCTCATCAGCCTTCTCACATTCGGCTACTAACACCTCAAGTTCGGGAAAATCAGAATCCCATTCAAATAAGGTTGGGCGTGCACCATGGCGACCCAAAGTGTGTTCAAATAATTGCCATACGGGCTCGTATACGGTTTGGTTATGCGTATCAATCAGCACGCGTTCGCTAACGCCATTGTGCTCACGATCAACCTCGGTATAACCGGCTAAGTGGTATTGGCCGATTGCACTCGTATTAATAGCGTCAATGTAGGCGCGACCATCACGATTTATATTCATCGCGCTGACGTGGACGTTATTTACATCCAAAAGTAAACCACAGCCTGTGCGCTGCGCGAGAGCGTTTAAAAATTCAGGTTCAGGGATTTGTAATTGTTCGAACAACAGATAGTTCGAGGGGTTCTCTATCAGCACCTGCCGCCCTAACATGGTCTGCATTTCATCAACGTGCTGGCAAATAATATCCAGCGCCTGGCCAGTTAACGGCAAGGGCAATAAATCAGGAAGGTGGGTGTGCGAATAGGCGCTCCAAGCTAAGTGCTCAGAGACAATCATGGGGTCGACTTCATCGACCAATTTCTTAAGATCAGCAAGGTGCTGCTGATTTAAATTATCAGCGCGTCCGAGTGATAACCCAACACCGTGCAAGCTTATTGGATAGTCTTCACGCAGCGCCAACAACTTCGCGCGCGCGATTGACTCACCAAAATAATTTTCGGAGTGGGCTTCGAAAAAGCCTAACTCGGGGGTGATGCGTTCAATCGGGCCAAATAATTCTGGCCGAATTCCAAGGCCCGATTTCATCATGCGGTTACAAAAAGTAGGCTTGAGCTTATGACTCAGCCTTCATCTCTTTTTCCATTTTCTCTTTTGGCGCTTTTACAACACCACCAACGATTTTTTCGCAGGTTCCTTCAGGCAAATAAACCCATTCGTTTTTATCACCATCAACTTCGGCTTTGCCGGCACAACTGTGGCCATTAGCACCGCAGTCATTCATACCTGCTTTAGCGACACCTTGGCATTTTTCATAGCCCTCTTTACCCGCATGAGACATGGCTGAGTTAGACATTAAAGCGACGGCTAAAATAGCGGTTGCGGCGGCAGATGTTTTAATTGGCTTCATTTGACGAGTCCTTTATTTAGTAGTTATAGAGTTTAACAGGGGTAATGTGTTGCAAATAATATTTACAACACATCAAAAAAGCTCGGACTACCGGAGAACCAACCCCAAAAATCCGAGCCTTTATACAATAAATTGTCTAGATAGATTCGCCGTACTTATCAACCAAGCGACCACCAACAACCGTCTCGTCGGTTTGATCAGCGATTTTGGCGCACGCTTTCGCCAACCTTTTCTCTTTAGTGCCTTCGGGCGCTTCGGCAGTGCCAGCGCAAATGCTAACAATGTTTCCACACGTGCCTTTTGGTACTTTAATCCAAGCACCTGGCATGTTGTCTTCGCTCGCGTTACCCTGGCAAGAAATACCAAGAGAAGTCACCGCACATGTGTTTTTTCCACCTTTAACGACATCACCACAACGTTCTGTTGAAGCAGCCGACGCAACCGACGAAGCAGTCATCAGCGCGGTAGCAAGTACAGACGTTGCCAATGCAGCGCCAATAGATTTTTGAGATTTATTTATCAGTTTTTCGTTTTTCATGGTTTCTTTACCTTCAGTACAGGGATGTTTCAAATGTTACACTCAATAAGAACTAACTTTAGACTAATAGCTTACAACTATATTTACACACAAATTGTTAATTAACCTCAAGGTCAGTGAGAAAAAATGCTGCAAACCCTGCCAAATAGCGACATCTACACGGTTGACGCGCTTTACTATGAGCCTGAGCTGGCCTCAATTCATTTAATTCGTTCAAACGACCGGATCGCGATAGTTGACACCGGCACCCAATACTCAGTCCCACAAGTGTCGGCCACGCTGCTCGAGCTTGGCTTGAGCTACGACCATGTCGACCTGATTATCGTTACCCATATACACCTTGACCACGCAGGGGGTGCCAGCGCATTAATGCAGTTGTGCAAAAACGCCCGCTTTGTCGTGCACCCCAAAGGTGCCAGACACATGGTAGACCCCAGCAAGCTGATCGCTGGCGCAAGTGCGGTTTACGGCGAACAAGAGTTCACTCGATTGTACGGCGAGATAACACCGATCGATTCAGACCGAATGCTCGAACCAGGTGATGGCGATACCATCGACTTTGCTGGAAGGCCCCTTACCTTTATCGACACGCCCGGCCATGCTAGCCACCACCATTGTATTGTTGACTCAACCACCAACAGCGTATTCACGGGCGACACCCTCGGCGTTGGTTATCGGGCGTTGCGCAATTCCAAACACTCGTTTTTAGCACCGACGACCACACCCGTTCAATTTAACCCTCAGGCACTGCACGCGTCGATTGATAAGGTTATGGCCTATTCGCCCGAGACACTGTATTTAACCCACTACAGCGCCGTAACCCCAAATGCAAAGAACATCGCAGGTTTACACGAGCAAATTGACGATTTTGTGATGTTGACGCAACAAGCAGCCGATCAAGGCGACCACTTTGAAAGCACCCTGACAGACGAACTTACTCAGTATTTAGTGCGACGATGCTTAAACGAGGTTGACGGAATTGACGACGCAACCGCACGCCATTGGCTGCGGCTAGACGCGAAGTTAAACGCGCAAGGCTTGGTGTTTTGGTGGCAACATAAACGCACTGCGTAAACGTTGCGGTATTAACGATCAACACCTATTTTCTAGCCCCATAACGCGTTAAAATTCGCCCGAAATGAATGCGTCCTCCTATAATCGACGCACGCTTGCACGCGATTCACGACTTACCTACTTAACGGCTTTTTACTAGCCAACCGGAAAACAAATTGAAAGACCAGCTGCTCAGCCTGTTCGAACAGGCCATTGCCCAACTCAAAACCGATAAGGTAGTTCCAGTCGAGCACGAGGTTAACGTGCAGTTCGAACGCACTCGCCAAAAAGACCACGGCGACTTCGCGACGAACGTTGCTATGACCTTAGCCAAACCGGCGCGCCGCAACCCACGCGAACTTGCCGAGTTGATTGTGGCGGCGCTACCGCAAGACTCACTAATCACCAAGGTCGATATCGCGGGGCCTGGCTTCATCAATTTATTTTTAGCCCAAGACGCACGCTATTCCGTATTAAGTACGGTGTTTGCGCAAGGCGATGTTTATGGTCTTGGTGAGCCCAATTCTAAACAAAAAATCATGGTTGAATTTGTTTCAGCCAACCCAACCGGACCCTTACACGTTGGTCACGGCCGAGGCGCGGCCTACGGCGATGCGCTAGCGCGCATATTAACCGCCGCCGGCAATACGGTAGAACGAGAGTACTACGTTAATGACGCCGGGCGCCAAATGGATATCCTCGCGGTAAGTGTCTGGATCCGCTACTTACAGGCAAACGATGTCGCAATCGAGTTGCCAGATAATTGCTATAAAGGTGATTACGTCGTCGGGATGGGCCAACAGTTACAACAACAACACGGCGCCACTTATCTAGTGCCCTCAGAGCAGCTAGAACAAGCCTGCGCAGGCCTCGAGTTAGAAGAGGCGCTCGACGCAATTATCTCGCTCGCAAAGAACCAACTCGGAACCGAGGGTTTCGATGTTTTCTTCGCGCTAGCGCTAAATTCGATTCTCGACGACATTCGCCAAGACCTAAGCGAGTTCGGCGTTGACTATGACACATGGTTTTCTGAACGTTCGTTGTTCGACAGCGGAAAAATTCAGCGCGCCATCGAAAAACTTAAGGCGTCGGGCGATGTTTATGATAAAGACGGCGCTCTGTGGTTCAAGACCACGGACTACGGTGATGAGAAAGACCGAGTAGTAGTCAGGGATAATGGTCAGCCAACCTATTTCGCCTCTGACATTGCCTATCACATGGACAAACTCGAACGTGGTTTCGATTTGGCGATTAATGTGTGGGGCTCAGACCACCACGGCTATATCCCACGCGTTAAAGCCTCGTTGCAAGCACTTGGCTTAGATTCCGACAAGCTTAAAGTGCTGTTGGTGCAATTTGCCGTGCTGTATCGCGGTGGCGAGAAAGTTGGCATGTCTACCCGCAGCGGTGAATTTGTCACTCTGCGTGAATTGCGCGACGAAGTGGGTTCCGATGCGGCACGCTTTTTCTACGCGCAGCGAAAATCAGAACAGCATATGGACTTTGACCTAGACTTAGCTAAGTCGCAAAGCAATGATAACCCTATGTACTATGTGCAGTACGCGCACGCTCGTATTTGCCGAATTTTCGATACCGCCGCCGAGCGCGAAATAGACACCAGCGATATTGCTAATGCCAACTTCGCCGAACTAGACTCAGACCACGAATCAACGCTATTGACGCTTCTGCAACGCTTCCCTGAAATAGTGCAAACAGCCGCTAATAACTATGAACCACATCAAATCACCTACTACTTACGTGATCTTGCGACCGCATTTCATTCTTACTACAACACGGTAAAATTTCTCGAGGCTGAAACAGCACAACGTAATGCGATGCTGGCGCTAAGTCACGCATGCCGTCAAGTGTTGAAAAACGGTCTTGGCATCATTGGCGTTGGCGCGCCAAACTCAATGTAGTTTAGAGACGTCGTTAAACATGCCGCAAGCTCGCCGAATTAAGCCCAAGCCTAAGGAACAAAAGAAAAAGGCTCGTAAAGCACCGAATTTGCCGTGGGGCTTGATGCTGGTAATTCTAGTATCCGGCATTATTTTGGGTATGTTATTCAGTGGCGCGCGTGACAGCGACGGTGGTTTTGGCGCGGGCTTAAAAGCTTTAATGGACAACAATCAAACCGAATCAGACGCCGAAGATAAAGCCATCGAAGAGCTAATTAACACCAAGAGCACCGAAAAGGAATTCGACTTTTACACGATTCTGCCAGACATCGAGCAAATTATGCCCGATGACCTGCCCGACGCAGAGCCGCTTAGACCTAAGGACAACTTCGACTACTATTTACAAGCGGCGTCGTTTCGAAAACACGCTGATGCCGAAAAGCTGCGCGCACGGCTTGCCCTTAAAGGCCACAGTTCAGTCACCCAGGCCCGCACCACCGAGAACAACGGCACGTTTTATCGAGTGCGCTTGGGGCCCTACCGCGATAAACGCAAAGCCAAAACCGCTAAGAACAAGCTACAGCGACTCGGCGTTCGGCCTTTTGTTTTTACCGTAAAAAAGTAGGCGTTTCTTATGAAAAAGCGGTTTCATAAGGTACATATCGAGATCAGCAATATCTGCAACCTGCAATGCAGCTTTTGCCCTGCGGTCATTCGCGACAATAAAATGATGAGTCTAGACGTGTTTCGCGACACCGTTAAACAGGTCGCGCCTTTGACCGAACTTATTTGCTTTCATCTAATGGGTGATCCGCTAGTGCATCCGCAACTGGCAGAAATGATTGATATCTGTGACGACCATCAAGCGAATATATTTCTGGTTACCAATGGTGTACTAATGCGGCCAGAAAAGTACGATTTGATGCTCCACCCGCGGTTCTATCAGGTCAATTTTTCCTTACACAGCTTTTTCGATAATTTTCCTGATAAAGACGCCAGCCATTACCTTGAGCGCATATTTGGCTTTACTGAGCGCGCCTTAGTCGAACGTCCCGATCTATATATAAACTTCCGCTTGTGGAATTTAAACGACCCCTTAGGCAGTCAAACTCCGAATACGCAGATGTTGCAGCGAGTGTGTGAGCGCTTTGATTTCTCACTGCCAGACCCAATCGATGTTCGCAAACGCAAAAGCATTCACATCAAAGACCGGCTCTACTTACATTTCGACACAGAATTTATATGGCCGAGCCTCGACTTGCCGGTACTGGGCACCGAAGGCCGATGTTACGGGCTGTCCTCGCATTTTGGGGTCTTAGTCGACGGGTCAGTGGTGCCGTGTTGCCTTGATAAAGAAGCCGCGATCACCCTCGGTAATGTGCAAGACACTCCGATTCTCGATATTTTAGGCGCTCGCCGCGCACAAGATATGATCAAAGGTTTTCGCAAGCAAAAACTCGTGGAGAAGCTGTGCCAACGTTGCCAGTACATCGAACGTTTCGACGCAAAAGCGAGCTAAACAAGCGGCAATAAATTAATTTCACGTAGCGGCTCAGTCACCCTATACTCTAGTCAAACGGTTGCAAAAAATAATTGCAGCGAAAATTATAAAACAGAGGAGACACTATGGCGGTAAGCAAATCGATTAGTAAAAGCAGGCGCAGCTTTGCCTTAGTGCTTTTAACCTTAGTTTATGGTTTTAATTTCGTCGACCGCCAAATTGTGGGTATTCTCGCGCCGTACATTCAAGCCGACCTTGGCATAAGTAATACGCAGCTCGGATTGCTAATCGGCTTGGCGTTTGCAACCTTTTACACCTTGGTTGCAATTCCCATCGCGTGGCTAGCGGATCGCTATAATCGCGTTAACATCCTCTCCATTTCACTGGCTATGTGGAGTGGCTTTACCGCACTCACCGGCCTGGCCACTAACTTCACCCAGATCGCGTTAGCGCGTGCTGGCGTTGGTATTGGTGAAGCCGGCGGCAGCCCGCCATCGCATTCGATCATTTCTGATATGTACGCCAAACATGAACGCGCAGGGGCATTAGGCGTGTACTCCATGGGAATTCCGTTTGGCATTATGGCGGCTTATTTGATTACCGCAATGTTAATGGGCCAAGCAAACGACGAAGTCGATTGGCGGCGCATCTTTATTATTCTCGGCCTGCTCGGCATTGGCTTAGCCGTGGTCCTAAAAATGGTGTTGCCAGAGCCCGTTCGCGGTGCGATGGAGCAAAGCAACGCGGACGTCGTGGAAAAAGCGCCGTTCCGTGAGTCGCTTAAAACCTTGCTAACGATTCCCACGTGGTGGTTCATGTGCATTGGCATCGCGATGGGTTCGTTCGTGTCGTATGCACTAAGTGCGTTTCAAACCAAATACATTGCCGCATTTGATCCGAATGTTGATTTCCGCCAAGTTGTTATTATTCTTGGCATTATTCACGGCGTAGCCTACGCCGGCGGCACCTTTATGGGCGCACGCTTAGCCGATCTATGGGGCAAACGAACGTTGCGCGCCTATGGCTTATTACCCGCAATCGCAATTCTGTGCGCTACCCCGTTCGCAGTCGCGAGCTATTGGGCACCATCCATTACTACCCATCTAGTATGCGGCACGTTCATGTTGTTTTTTCTTGGCGCCTACCTCGGCCCAAGTTTCGCCATCGCCCAGACCTTAGCACCGATAAATATGCGCGCAATGTCGACCGCCCTATTTTTCTTTATCTTGAACATGATCGCCCTGGGTGGTGGGCCCTCTGTGGCCGGCTATCTAATCGACGTTTATAAAGAAACAAACACTGACCTAATGGCGATTCGTCTTGCGTTAACCTCGGTATGTGCCGCGTTTATTTTCTCTATCTTAAGCTTTCTAATCGTGTCCAAAACAATTGTTAAAGACTGGGCTGCGGCCGAGCAACGCAATGAGACGTGAGCGTTAGAAGCCTAGGTTCGAGATCACAATAATGGGCACCCTCGATCATAACGATTAAGGGCCAAGGGATACGCTACTTGTTGCGCATTGATTGAATAAAGCTGTTCGACTCGTTTATCGAGGTTTCCATTTGCTGAATCAGCTGCGCAACTTTATCTTCGACAACCAGCACTTCGTTGGAGATGCTGCTTACTGCGCGCGCATTTAAGTTGTGTTTTAAGTAAAGTGTGTTGTCTTGCAGAACTCGCAACACCGGCTCAACACGTTGTTGTGAAATTTGCATTTTCTTATAGATTGCCGAATAGCGTTGTTGGGTGTTGTCCAGATTTTGCTGGCTGACTCGGCGTAATGAATCGCTTTGATATTCACTGAGTTCGGCTTTCCATTCCGCAAACAGGGCCTTAGCCACTTCATCTACGGACTTAATTCGGTTGTTGAGTTCTTTGGCTTTTTCTTCACTATTAACCACCGCTTTCGCCATTTTCTTATACTTCTTTTCAAGCCCTTGATCGTCTACCTTAATAAGGCCCGCCAACTCTTCATAAGCCGACTGAAACTGCTCTTTAGTCTCTTGCTGCGTCTCAGAGGTTGCCTCAATACGGTCAACCAGAATATCGCGCTTATGTATTCCGGCTTTCTCAAGCGCCGAGTATTTTGCTTTTTGTACGGTGCCACAGGCACTCAGAGTAATAGCCAATAAGACGATTGAGATAATTTTCATGCGCGTTTAAGAGTGATGATTGAAGAGATTTAACGCATATTAGCAAAAACACACCGATGACAGATGTAAAACCATGCTAAATTTTTAGTTTGAGAACTCGCACACCACTATTACGCAATGAACCCAATCGTTAAATTTTTACCTTTTCTGCTAAACGGCAAGATGTTTGCTAAAAACAAAAAATGGTTGGTCTTACTGGGCGTACTTGTATCTGGCTACCAGCTATTGAGCCCAAACGGCGTTGGCGCTGATTGGGGCATACCGAGCATTGATACCTTCTATCAAGAGCCGCGGGACATATTGATCAGTCGCGTGGAAGCCGCCAGTGACGCGCAGCAAGAAACCGCCGAAGAGTTTAAGTCAGCCCTAGAGAAATTCAAGGAAGTGGTTAACTTTGACGGAGGCGATCTTGAGAAGAAGTTTAATACTCTCAACGCGGCCTACGAGCGCAGTGAAGAGGCGGCAAACAACATCACCAAGCGCGTCGATCGCGTAGTGAGAGCCAGCAATAACTTGCTTAGTGAGTGGCGCGACGAGCTGGCTCAATATCATGACGCTGCGATTAAACAGCGAGCCGAAGCTCAATTCGATGAAACTCGCGTCAAGGCCGAGAAACTGATCGCCGCAATGCGCAAAGCTGAGGCCAAGACCAAACCCGTATTAGGTGCCTTTAAAGACCAAGTTCTGTTTGTGAAGCACAACTTAAATACTCAGGCGATTAGCGCTTTGCAACAAGAAAGCTCGATTATCGAACAAGACGTGTCTGCGCTTATTGTAGAAATGGAGGCATCAATCGCGGAAGCGGAAGCCTTTATCCAGACGATAAAAAGCTAATAACGTGTTTAATGCACTTGGGCGGCAATATCGACCAATTCTTGACGTAACTGCACGCCAGATAAATTTTGTAAGTCTGCTTGCAGCAAACGCTTAACGCGTCGTTGCAAAACACCGATCGTTGCATTAAATGAATCGCGCTGCTGCGCTGTGCCGCCGCCATCTTTTGACGGGTCTTCCAAGCCCCAGTGAACTTGCACCGCGGTGTCAAACCATACAGGGCAAGCCTCTTGGGCGGCACTGTCACAAAGAGTCAAAATAGCGTCGGGCTCAAAGCCCTCAAACTCGTCCCAAGATTGACTTTTTAAACCGTCAGTTGAGATATCGTGCTCTTGTAAATATTTTAATGACAGCGGGTGCACGGCGCCTTGCGGCGAGCTACCGGCGCTGGCTGCGCTAATTTTGTTGGCCCCAATGTGGTTGGTGATTGCCTCAGCTAAAATGCTGCGACAACGGTTGTGGGTGCATATAAACAGTAACTTCATACTTTTTCTAGTGTTTCTCTACGAGTGTCTGGTTCGGTTCGCGAACTCTTTTAAGCGGTTTACATTGTTCATCATGGCCTGCTGAACCGCATCAGCAGCTTGCTCGGGGCGCTCTTTGAACATGACCCGGTCAATCAGCACAGGCTTACCAATGCCTATGTGAATAGTTGAAAAAGGTTTCGGAAACCTGTGGTTATCCCAACTTTTCAACACCCATTGGCGACTGGCTTCAATATGGAAGGGCACAATCGGTGCCTTACCAGCGGATGCTAGCCATAAAACGCCGCTTTGAACCGAGTATTTCGGTCCGCGCGGGCCATCTGGTGTCAGCGCCACGGCGTCACCTTGGCGCAAGAGCTTGAGTACTGCGCGAGTGGCAGAGGATGACCCTTTAGAGCTAGAACCGCGCACGGTTTTATTGCCAAAGAGCGCGCCGAGCCGAGCCACGTATTCACCGTCTCGGCTAGCACTCACCATGCACGTGAGATTGCGATTGCGCATTGCCCATGGCGCAAAGGTCGAACAATTGTGCCACATGCTCAAGATCCAAGGTGTGTCAGACGTAATCAAGTTTTCCATCACGTCTTTGTCGTGCCATCGCACACGGCACGTCATTGTAATCAGCGTGATGACCGACTTTATTAGAAAGGGAATGACGATGAATTTTAGTGAGACACTCGTCGACGAGCCCGGTTCAGATGCATTAACGTTCATCAATCAGTTTTTTTAGGTCTTTAATTTGCTGCTCTAACTTAGCGACTCGTTTGCAGACAGTAAGGTCTCGCACGTACTCCTTGAATGGCTTAGCAGGGGTGCCGGCCCACATTCCCGATCGCTCAATATCCTGCGTTACGCCGCAGCGTTGTACCAAAATAACATCGTCAGTCACGTTTATATGATCAAGGATGCCGGCTTGCCCAGACGCAATAACCCGCTTGCCGAGCTTGGTTGACCCAGCAATGACAGTTTGTGCCGCGAGCAACGTGTCTTCTCCAATCTCTACGTTGTGCGCTAGATGCACTTGATTGTCAATTTTCACGCCTCGCTCTAACGTTGTGACACCATAAGTACCCCGATCAATGCAACTATTAGCCCCAATAAAAACATCGTCTCCTATCACCACTGAACCCGTATGCGGAATACGATGGTAATGCTTATCACTATCTGGCGCAAAACCGAAACCCTCACTCGCGATCACGGCACCTGCTTGGACAATGACTCGTTTGCCAAGCGAAGAACCATAGCCAATATTTGCTAGCGGGCTAATGATTGAATCATCACCTATGCTCACATTATGCTCAACCACAGCACCCGCGCGTACGGTTACGTTATTGCCTAATACGCAATTAGCACCAACCACTGCGCCAGGGCCAATGCGACAATTCTCACCAAGGCGCGCGGATGCATGAATAACGGCAGTTGGATGGCGTTCGTCCCATTCACTATCAGCGCTTAAATAATCATCAAAACGCTGCTTGATCAACGCTTGCGCGAGTCGTACTTCCTGCACACACGCGACAAAGCAGCTTGCGCCTTCAATTTCTTGAGCAACTTGCGGCGTGGTTACAATGACTGCCGCTTGCATCGGCAAGTCAGTGGCTTTTTGCAAAAAGACTAAGCTTGAAGCCTTGGCGCTGTCGGGTGACGCTACGTGGTCAAAATACCGATGTTCACCCTTGGTGGTGAGTATTAACCTTGCGAACGCGTCGACCAGCTCTTTAGAGGATGTTTTCATTGACCGATAATACGTCAGCACGAACAGCAGCGTCTACATCAGACTCAGGCCACACGCCGATAAAAGAAGTGGGCAGGGCTTAACGAGCCTAATTCGGATGCCGAATTCGAGGCCAATGACGTGCGCGCTGACATAACGCGACGATTCGCGACTTATCAAACCGGCGCGGCCTAGAGTTAGCTGTCTAATTTGTTTATAGTAGGGCATCCAAAATTTACCACCGCTCACCCACGCCAAAATGTTAAGAGCCGCTAGCCAACAATGTTAAAAACCGCTAGAAACCTTGCTGCATTTTTACTCTTAGCGTTGCTGTTCGGCTGTGACATCCCAACCACTCAGTCGCCGAATGCCGCTGAACAAGATGGCGTAGACGCCGCGCAAAATAGAAACGCTCAGCGAGACAATATGTCGCACTTACTCATGGGCACGGGCAGCGTACAAGGCGTTTACTTCCCAATCGGTGGCGTTATTTGTCGATTATTGAACCGACATAAGGAATTGCACAAAATTCATTGCTCCTTAGAAAGTACCGGTGGTTCAATCTATAACTTGAAAGAGCTTAGCAAGGGCAACTTCGATTTGGTGTTTGCACAATCTGATTGGCAACATCATGCCTATAACGGCACCAGCGCGTTCGAGAAACTAGGCCCGAATTCGGACTTACGGGCCGTATTTGCCTTAGAGGCAGACCCGCTAGCAATCATAACTCGGCGCGATAGCGATATTCGTAATTTCAACGACCTGGCTGATCGACGCGTTAGCTTCGGCTACACTCGGTCGCTACAGCATAGAATCATCAATGATTTATTGTCGGCCAAAGAATGGACCACAAAGAACTTTAAAGAAGTTCGGCCGATGAGTGACATTAAGCAAATAACGCAATTGTGTGAAAGTAAAATCGAAGCCGCAAGCCTGTTAGCCAGTAGTCTAAATGATTACCTTAGCGACTTACCGGCCGACTGCGAACTCAAAATTGTTCCAATTGAAGGTGAAGAAGTCGGCAAGGTTATCGATTCAAAACCGTACTACCGGCGCGGAAGAATACTCAAGGGCATGCACCTAGACAGCGAAGCCGACGTTGCGTCGTTCGGCCTTGGAGCAACTTTTGTGGCCTCTGAGCAAACCTCACCAAAAGCGATTTACCATGTCGTAAAAGAGGTGGTAGAGAACTTCCATGACTTCAAGTCGCTGCATCCGTCGCTGGCTGATTTAGATAAAAAAGAGTTAGCTCACGCGGGCATCTCAATTCCACTGCACCCCGGCGCTGTGCGCTATTACAAAGAAGCTAGATTGCTCCCAAAAAAATAATACTATGAATGCTGACCTAGCTCTGAAGAAGCTAATCGACGGCAATAAACGCTATGTCGAGGCCACCGAAGATGGTGCCGAACTCACCATCACCACCCGTCGCCAAAGCGTCGCCGACGGGCAAAAGCCGTTTGCGGTGATATTGGGTTGTTCCGATTCGCGCGTACCTGCCGAACTAGTATTTCACTTAGGCTTAGGCGACCTATTTGTAATTCGGGTCGCGGGCAACATAGTCGCGCCGTCACAAATTGGCAGCGTCGAATTCGCCTGTCAGCATTTTGGAACTCAACTGGTCGTAGTATTGGGTCACTCTCACTGTGGTGCGATCAACGCCACCGTTGATTCGCTGATCAGCGGCTCCGCAGACCTGTCTCCGAATGTTGCCTCGATTGTCGACCGAGTGACTCCTGCGGTTCACCCAATCGTCAAGCGACAACAGTACAGCGATAAAAACGAGTTAATTCATCAAGCGATGCGCGCGAACATCGAACAATCGGTAACTGGCCTACAAATGCGTTCGCGCATCTTGCGGAGCCTTGCCGAACGTGGAGAAATAAAAATAATTGGTGCTGAATATTCCATTGAAACTGGGATAGTAGACTTTTATTTAAATGACTAATTTGCGGCCGATTCGATTAACATCACTTTTTCGAAATTCATAAAATAGAACACATACTTTTTTGCCGTCGTTTAAGCAACGCGCACATTGGGGAACAATGGATATAATCACGCAGTACGGGCACATACTCCTTATTATCGGATGCATTTGCGCCTTTTTTATGGCGTGGGGTATTGGCGCTAACGACGTCGCCAACGCAATGGGCACCTCGGTTGGCTCTGGCGCTCTTACGATCAAGCAAGCGATTATGATCGCGATAATCTTTGAGTTTGCGGGCGCGTATTTGGCCGGTGGTGAGGTCACCTCCACCATTCGTAAAGGCATTCTAGATCCGACGCTAATAAACGACCAACCCGACCTGCTGGTGTTTGGCATGATTGCCTCATTGCTCGCAGCCGGCTGCTGGTTATTGATCGCCAGCATGAGGGGCTGGCCAGTGTCTACTACTCACTCAATTATCGGTGCACTGGTTGGTTTTGCCGCCGTCGGCATCTCAGTAGATGCGGTCAACTGGAGTAAAGTTGGCACTATTGTCGCCAGCTGGGTCGTTTCTCCATTACTCGCAGGCACAATGTCTTTTGCCTTAGTCGTCAGCGTTAAGAAACTCATCCTCGACACACCCCATCCATTTCAAAATGCCAAGCGCTACGTGCCGGTCTATATGTTTCTGGTCGGTTTCATGATCGCTATGGTGACCATATTAAAGGGCCTAAAAAATACTGGGCTCGATTTCGACTTTGGCTTTGACAGCAAGTTTCTGAACGCGATGCCACTTGCATTTGTAATAGGTTTATTAGTCGCCGTGTTTGGCGGATTATTGTTGAACCGTGTTACCGAAAACGTCAATAGCGCCAACCGCTTAGCCAGTGTTGAAAAGGTGTTCGCTATATTAATGATTTTCACGGCAGCAGCCATGGCCTTCGCACACGGTTCAAACGATGTTGCGAACGCAGTTGGCCCGTTAGCCGCAATCGCAAGTGTGGTTGGGTCGGGTGGTGAAATTGCGAGTAAGTCACTTTTGCCGGCTTGGATACTGATCCTTGGAGGCGTCGGTATCGTCGTCGGTCTGGCGACCTACGGCTTTAAAGTGATGGCCACAATCGGCAAGAAAATTACGGAGCTAACGCCCAGCAGCGGTTTCGCGGCTGAACTTGGCGCAGCGTGTACCGTAGTATTTGCGTCGACTTGGGGCTTACCGATCTCAACGACTCATACCTTGGTCGGCGCGGTTCTAGGCGTTGGCTTGGCGCGCGGTATCAGCGCCTTAAACCTATCGGTGATCGGCAATATTTTTATGTCTTGGTTGGTAACTCTGCCGGCTGGCGCCGGTTTCGCAATTATTTTCTTCTATATATTAAAAGCTATATTTAGCTAGTGTTAGCGGGTCGCCGCAATATACCCGACACACGCTGATACACCTGTAATAAAAGCGCCCCAGGCTAAATCACTAAGCAAGATAGTAATAGTCCAGCCGTCGAGCAGCGCGTAGTTAGTCACGGTAAATGTCCCGTAAGCGAACAAGCCTAAAACACCACCGAGTGCCAGGGCATGGAGCTTGTTTTGCGCGGGCTTGATTGCCAAAATAACTACCCCAGCGGCATAAGCTAAATAGAACACCACAGCGGCGACCATATTTGGCGAGTCACTTAATAAGTGCCCTACTTGGCGCTGGTAAAGCGGTTTTACCACGGCATTGATCCACACCGCATCGACCACCAAGAAGGTGACAAGAAATCCAACATAAGCTTTTACCGCGTTCATAGATAAAGGCTACACCGCACGCGTGATAGCAATGTGCTGAGACGCTATGAAATCACTAATTTCTGATGCTTTAACCAGCGCAGCGAGAGAAAGGTACACATCAAACCCGCGAGCGCGTTTGAAATACTGATGGCAATATAGACCGCCTCGGAACCAGCCAACATCGACGCGGCGATAGACAGCGGCACATACAGCAGCGCCGTGCGCACCAGGTAGAACCCCAAACCAGACACCGATTTTCCAAGCGAGTTATAACAACCGGCCGCGACAATCACACAGCCATAACCCCATAGCGTGATCGGAACAATCATCAAATACCGTTTCGCTTCCGCAGCAACACTCGGGTCGGGCGCGAACATGGCGACTAGCGGCCCAGCAAACACGGCTAAAACTACGGCGAGCAGTAGAGACCAGATAAAGCAAGCGAGGTAACTTTGCTTGAGCGCATGGATGACTCGTTGCACGTTGCCCTTGCCCCAGCTCTGACCTGAGATAGGACCTATAGCCGAGGACAAGGCCAGCATCGGTATTGCGGCGAACGCCTCAATACGACTTGCAACGCCAAAGGCCGCCACGGTTGGATCACCAAAGCCGGCCAGTATCGACGTAATGATAGCCACGCCAACCGGATTGACGGCGTTGCCCAAGGCGGCGGGAATACCGACTGTCAAGACACGCTGCCAAGAGTGCACTAGTTCCTGCAACGGTGGCTTAACCCAAGCGATCATGTGTTCACGCACCGCAATCAACCAGATTGCAAAAATGGTGGTGAATATCTGAGCCGCAAACGTCCCGTAGGCTGCGCCCTCGATATTAAAGCCGGGAATAGGCCCCCAGCCAAAAATAAGTAGTGGCGTTAACGCCATGTTGATAAACGCGGAGCCAATCATGATTAGGCTTGGCCAAAACGCGTCACCAATCGCTCTTAACGCGGCATTTGCCACCATTGGAATAACCAAAAACGGCATCGCGACGTACCAAATTCGCATGTACCGCACAATCATATCCAACACCTCGCCTTCGGCACCCATCAGTGCAAACACGTAACGCACACTTAAGAAGCCAGAAATTGATAAGGCACTTACGATTATCATCGCCAATACCAGGCTATCGGTAGTAAGACGCTTCGCATCCTCGGCATTACCCGCGCCGACCGCGCGCGAGACAACAGATGCTGCACCAGCGCCCAAACCAATAGCAATGCTGGTTACCGCCATAGTCACGGGAAAGGTGAAAGACAAAGCAGTTAATTCGGTAGTCCCCAACTTACCAACAAAGTAAGTATCGATGATCGACACTGAGATTACCGCGATAATGCCAAACATCATCGGCCCGGCGAGCGAGTAGAGCGCTCGATTGATTGAGCCTTGAGTGAGGTCCCGAGAGGAAGACGCCATGAACGAGTTGCGGGGCTAGATTTTCAGAAGGTTGAGTTTAGCAGACCTTTAGAACATTAGAGTGACTGGCCGATACAGCACACTAAGCTTTAGTCAATCTCAACTGCATGCGCAACATGAACGTCCATTTTCGGAAACGGAATGCTAATGCCGTTAGCATCAAACGCTTTCTTAATATTCTCAATAAGGTCAGCATGAACCAGCCAGTAGTCATCCGTTAATACCCAAGGGCGCACATTAAAGTTCACGCTGCTATCGGCCAACTCGGCGACGGTAATGCGCGTTTCCTTATCTTTTAGGACTCGCTGATCTGCTTCTATCACCTGTTTGATAACCGCTCGCACCTGATCGATATCGGCCTCATAGCTAACGCCAAATACCAAATCAATTCGGCGCTCGCCGGTGGAAGAAAAATTGATGATATTGCTCGCAAGCACGCGCGAATTAGGAATGATCACAGACTTATTATCGCCCGTTAAAAGCTCGGTGGTGAATACTCGAATACCCTTCACCTTACCGGACGTGCCGGCCATCTCAACCCAATCGTCAACGTTAAACGGCCTCAGCAATAGAATTAATATACCGGCAGCGAAATTAGACAACGAGCCTTGTAACGCCAGGCCTACTGCCAAACCTGCCGCACCTAACATGGCGATAAACGAAGCCGTTTGCACTCCAACTTGACCAAGCGCCGCTACAACAATAACGGCCAAGAGCGCCCAATAAATAAGGCTATTTAGAAAACCAGTCAGCTCGCTATCTACGCCCTTTTGATGCATTGCTTTAACGGCAACGTTGGTAATACTTCGGGCCACCCGTTTTCCGATTACGTAAATAAGAATTGCGAAGACTATTTTGATCGCGTAGGTCGCGCCATACTGCATCGCCAGCTCAATATAGTTCTGAGTGGCGCTAATTGAATCGGTAACCGTTTTTTCCATGGGATATTATGGGCTGAAATTAAGCTATTAGGGCATTGATAATGCGTGAGTGGCCGCAATTATGCTCGAGCAGGATGCCTTTTAGCAACGCTTTGTCGGCATCTAATCGTCGCGGGCCAAACAATCTGCTGAAGTTTTCGCACACTCCTGAACGCATTATGGCAGACTCGATTCTGATCAACTCCTCAACTGACAAACTAGACAGAGATAACACTGACAATGAGCACCTTATTTACACTTGGACTAATCGGCTTCATCGGTTTTTTATGCCAATGGTTTTCACAGAAAGTGAAACTGCCAGCCATTCTATTTCTATTGTTGTCAGGTATATTGCTCGGCCCAACGCTCGGCTTACTTGACCCTAATGAGCTATTTGGCGACATGCTGTTTCCGTTTATCTCGCTGTCGGTGGCAGTCATTCTATTTGAGGGTGCCTTAACGCTCAAACGCAGCGAGCTAAAGACGATAGGCAAACCCGTACAACGCATGGTGAGTGTTGGAGTTTTGATAAACGGCATGGTAATGGCGATTGCCACGCATTATATAATTGGATTGAGCTGGTCTTTATCAGCCTTGTTCGGCGCATTGATGGTGGTCACCGGGCCTACGGTAATAATGCCAATGCTGAAAACAATTCGCCCAATTCCCAAAATCGCTGATGTATTGCGCTGGGAAGGCATCGTCATCGACCCGATCGGCGCGTTGATCGCAGTACTTGTGTACGAGTGGATCGCAGTGCAGCGCGAGGTTGCGGAATTTAGTGAGATTTTTACTGTATTCGGCGGCACTATTTTTGTCGGCCTATTGATAGGCTTGGTCGCTGGCTATTTGTTTGGACTGTTGTTAAGACATCATCTTGTACCTGAAAAATTACACAACTTCGCCGCGCTCGCGGTTGTTTGTTTTGTGTTTGCCGCCTCCGACACGTTAATGCACGAATCCGGGCTGCTGGCGGTAACGGTCATGGGCATGCTGCTGGCGAACATGAAAGACGTTCATATAGATTCAATCTTAGAATTTAAAGAAGACTTAACAGTTGTGTTTGTCTCCGCGCTTTTTATCGTACTCGCCGCGCGGCTCGAGTTTGCTGGATTTGAAGCCATCGGTTGGAGCGCCATATCATTACTTATTGTCATGCAATTTATCGCGCGCCCGTTGAAAGTAGCGCTCAGCTTTAGGGGCTCTGATTTTTCGTTAAAAGAAAAAGCGTTAATATCATGGATAGGCCCACGCGGCATTGTTGCCGCTGCGGTATCGGCGGTATTTGCGTTAAGACTCGAAGAGCTGGGCGTTGACGGCGCCGAAAAACTAGTGCCATTGGCGTTTATTATTATAATCGGTACCGTCGTGCTGCAAAGCCTAACTGGCCGATCAATCGCGCGAGCGCTCGGTGTTGCCATGCCTAAAACCTATGGTCTGGTGATTGTGGGCGCTAACTCGTTTGCGCTCGCATTTGCTGAAGCCCTGGACAAGGCCGGCGTAGAAACGCTTATTTGTGACACCAGTTGGGAACAGCTGAGCCGGGCACGAAACCTTGGTTTGAAGACGTATTACGGCAACCCAAGTTCAGATCACGCAGGCATGCATTTGAATCTTTCGCCTTACGGCTACATGGTTGGCCTAGCGAACCACTACGAATACAACGTCACCCAATCAAATAGCTTTCGGGATGAATTCGGCGCGCGCAATGTGTTTCTATTACCACCAAACCAATCCAGTGACCGCTTCCATAAGCACATTGCGAGCAAGCACAATAGTGGCCGTTTTCTATTTGACGAAACATCTTCATACACGCAACTAAAAAAGAGAATCAGAGACGGCTGGAAAGTAAAGGCAACCGAGCTCAGCAAAGAATACGATTTCAAGAAGTGGCGCGAAGGCAACGCGGCAGCCCAAATATTAATGACATTAAAATCAAATGGCGATGTCGAGTTTCACACTACCGACCACTCGACTCGAATCGCGTTTGGCGATAAGTTTTTCTACTTAGCCGAACCCAAAGAAGAGTCACACAAAGAGCGAACATAAAAAAACCAACCACTACTTTGGTAGTGGTTGGTTTTAAAATCTAAGCGTCAGGGCGGTTTATCGCCGCTCTGAAATTCGCTAATTGTTTACGTCTAAATTTAGATGCAAACAATCGCCTCAGCTTGTGGGCCTTTTTCGCCTTGAGTTAGGTTGAATTCAACCTTTTGACCTTCAGCTAATGTCTTAAAACCTGAGTCTAAAATTGCGCTGTAATGAGCGAAAACGTCGGGGCCTGATTCTTGTTCGATAAAGCCAAAACCTTTAGTTTCGTTAAACCACTTTACTGTTCCAATTGTTTTTTCTGACATGTTTGTTACCTATGTAATAAATTGTTTGTTAAATATTTAGTGTCGTAAATGACACGAATAGCGGAAAAATTGAAGCTGATATTTACAAACTTTGAAGCGGTAAAAACTTCCAGAAATGGCACACGACTAAAACTAGAGGAGTACAACAACTGGCAGGAAAAATACGAGTAACGAAGGATCTAAATGTGCTGAATCTTAATGCTGATTTGTACCATACAGGATTAAGCTCGTAAGTAAAGCAGTATTGACACAGTTATTGAGTGCTATATTTAACTCGTTTATCGAGCAAGACGTTCACCAATCTGAAAATACGAGAGCCTAATTTCACAAGATTCGATCACTCAATAACTAAAACAATGCGGCTGGTAATGCTTACTTTACAACACCACGCATGCCATCTCGATAGATTGCTTTTACCACCGAAACGCCCATTAGTACCATAACGACCGAAAACGGTAGCGCGCCAACAACCATTGAAGTTTTGATCGCCTCGAGGCCACCCGCTAACATCAAAGCCGCCACCATACCTCCTAAGGCAAGACCCCAGACCACAATATGCGAACGAGACTTTTCACCTTCTTCACCACCGGCACTAATGGTGTTAATCACCAAAACCGCGGAATCAGCCGTGGTAACGAGATACGTCATTAATAAGACAACAATCAAAACAGACATTATTAATGCCAGGTTTGGCGACAGCAACACCCCAACCATAGCGAAAATTTTGTCACCCTTGTTGGCCTCACTAATTACGCCACCAGCAATGCCAGAAAGCTCTAGATCAATCGCAGTTCCGCCAGCCCAAGTAAACCAAACGAAACTCATTAGCGATGGAATAATCAAAGCACCGAGTACAAATTCGCGAATTGTGCGCCCTTTAGAAATACGTGCTAAAAACATTCCGACAAACGGCGCAAATGCGACACACCATGCAAAGTAAAAAACGGTCCAATCACTTTGCCAAGTCGATAATTCTTGGCTAACCGCGGTGCCATCATTCGACCATACATTGAACATCAAAGAGGGCAGTTGAGTGATGTAATCAAACAAGCCTAAACCCAAATATTTTAGTCCAAACCAGGTTGAACCAAAGACAAGGAAGAACGAAAGCAGGAAAATACTCAGCGACAAATTAATGTTCGAGAGCCATTTAATGCCTTTACCAACCCCTGAAAAAGCCGAAGCAATCGTCGCAGCGGTAATTAGACTGATAGCCAAAATAATTGCTATTGATGACGCCTTGCCTGCGCTGTTTAGAAGCCAGTCACCCAAACCAATACGATGCATGCCGGCGACAAACTGTTCAACACCATAACCCAAGGCTTGCGCTGCTCCGAGAATGGTTGCTACTACCGCAACAATATCCACAACGTGACCTAGCCCGCCCGACATCGCCTTGCCAAACAACGGGGTTAATGACGAACGCACGGTTAAAGGCAGCCCCCGGCGATAGGAAAAATACGCCATGGATAAGCCAACCACCACATAGCACGCCCAGGTGCTAATGCCCCAGTTTAGAAATGACCATTTATAAGCATTACGCAGATTATCGGCCCCGCCCGCGGTTGCTAGCCCTTGGATAACCTCGGGGCTATTACCAAAATGAGTTACCGGTTCTGCAATCGACCAAGTCAACATGCCAACACCGATACCCGCACTGAACATCATGGAGTACCAAGAGAAACGAGAGAACTCGGGCTCATCGTCTGGCTTGCCTAATTTAAGTTTACCCGCGGCCGGCCAAATGGCTAGAGACAACGAGGTTACGACAAATGCCGCCAATAACCAGATGTACCAAGCCGCAAACTTGCTTAGGATAAACGACTGCATCGCATTGAGAATCGCGCCAGCTTGATCGGGCAAAACCAATGCCCAAACAATTAGGCTGCCCACTAAAAATTTAGCCGACAGCGTGACGGCTCGTGAGAAACCATTATAAAACCCATCGTCAGCGGTTTTAATTGGCAGTTCGAGTAGCGGCGGTTTAATTGACATTGTTTTTCCTGTTATTTTTATATTACAAACGGTGCCTGAGAGTGCAGAAGCGTTGTCAAAGAGCAGTATCTCTGAACGGGCAAGTAAAAACCATCAAGGTTCTTTCTTTAATCGAAAACAGCCACGTTGACGTTGCTTGACTATGACTAAGACCGGTTTGCGCATGGTTTGCTCGTTTTTTTAAAATCTTGTTTACGCACAGCAAGTCTGTGTGTCTACATTCACACCGTGAATGCCTATTTAATCGAATCAAGTACCCGTCGAACGCCGTCAAACGCCTTCGCCAGATCATCAATATTCGAATTCAAAAACGGAGAGAACTGAAGAATGTCCATGCCATTTCGAATAACGATGTTTTCCTCAACGAACGCCCTCTTGTGAGTTTCTAGCCCTCGCGCGCCCGGCGCATCGGTTCGAGGTGCCAATTCGATAGCGCCCATCAAGCCAAAGTTTCTCACATCGATTACCTTGTCATGGCCTTTGAAAGTGTGCAGTAAGTCCTCAAAACTTTTTTCAAGCGCCAGCGCTTGCTCAAAAATATTTTCTTCCTTGTACACATCCAGAGTTGCCAAGCCTGCAGCCGCTGCAACCGGATGCCCTGAATAGGTATAGCCATGAAAAAGCTCAACCATCGATTCTGGACCTTGCATAAACGCATCATAAATGTGCTGCTGTACCAGTACAGCGCCCATAGGGATAACGCCATTGGTTAACCCTTTTGCGGTAGTGATGATGTCGGGCTTTACATCAAAACGTTCAGCCGCAAAACTGGACCCTATGCGACCAAATGCGGTGATTACTTCGTCAAAGATCAATAATATTCCATGTCGATCGCAAATTTCTCTTAGCCTCTGCAAATAGCCCGGTGGTGGTGGAATAACCCCAGTCGAACCGGCCACTGGCTCCACGATTAACGCCGCTATATTACTACCATCATGCAATGCGGCCACACCCTCAAGGTCATCTGCTAAGTGTGCGCCCCATTTCGGCATCCCGCGCGAGAATGCATTTTTTTGCAGATTGAATGTAGTACGAATATGATCTACACCCGGTATCAAATTTGCGCTAAACGCCTTGCGATTAGCAATGATTCCACCCACCGACATGCCACCAAAGTTAACGCCATGATAACCCCGCTCGCGGCCAATTAATCTTGTTCGAGACGCGTCGCCTTTTGCTCGGTGATAACCCAGCGCTATTTTTAACGCGGTGTCTACTGACTCTGAACCCGAGTTGGTAAAAAAGCATTGAGTGAACCCATCGGGAGCCAAGCCGGTTACGCGGTGAGCTAGCTCGAGAGATTTTTCGTTGCTCACTTGAAACGACATCGAGTAATCTAACTTAGCTACTTGAGATTGAACCGCTTCAACAATTTTAGGGTGGCAATGGCCAACACCCGTTGTCCACAAGCCAGAAAATAGATCGTAGATTTTCTGTCCATTCTGGTCATAATAATAATGCCCATTCGCGCTTTCGATAATGCGTGGGTCTTTCTTAAAATCCCGGTTCGATGTGAACGGCATCCAATAGGCGTCTAATTGTTCTTGCGTTACAGGCATAGTGATTCTACATCTACTTAAGTTGGCCTATCGAGTATAGTCAACAAAACCGCTTTCGTTACGATTAAAGCTGCAGTTGCATATAATGCTCATCGTAAAATACGTCATCTAGGTTCAGCGACTGCAACTCGGTTCCAAAAATCTTAAAGCCGAGTGACTGGTATAACTGTACCGCAGCAACATTTTTAGTAACAACGGTTAATCGAAGTTGTTTGACGTTTGTTCGAGCCCTCACCGTTTCAATAACCTTGCCCAGCATCGGTTTACCTAAGCCTTGTCCTCGATAAGTTGGGGTTACATAGACGCCCCAAATATTACCCTTGTGCCTGAATTTCTCAAATGCCTCTCGATAGAAACCGGCAACGCCTATCAAATTATTGTGATCAAAGGTGCCAACAACGAAATCCCCTCTATTGTGATCCGACAAGTTGTAAATAAAAGACTCGTCACCCCTAAGCGTTACCTCACTGCTGGATTCGCCAAACGCTTCAGGTGTGTCTAGTACAGCCTCAATTCGTAATGCTTTGAACGCATGCAGATCAACTTTTTTATCTAGAACTCTGGTCTCCATAAGCAGCGACAGCGACAAGGGCGTCATTTAGCGATGTTGGCACATCGACTGTGTCCAGGCGCTTGTTCACACACAAAGGAAATCAAACGTTGGCTTCCTTCGATCGCGCCATAGTCCGACAGTTCATCGGCAATGCTAATGAACTCATCGACGTCGTTCGGCGTTTTAGCTAAGGCATATTTTACGATGTCAGAAGCGACGTGCCATCGCTCTTCAATCTTCGAGGCACTATGAAAAGCGCTCTCACGCTTCATTGTCTCTAGCGGTATGAGCACTTCGTAGCCATAGCGTTCGCTCAAGGCCGAGTAGTGCGCTTGCAAGCCTTCTAAACTACCGGACGCTACTTTAGATGAGGGTCGCCAATTTTTGAAAGAGTCTCGCAGACCCGCAATTACCGTATGAACTCTGCCACTCATATGCGTTTGATCTTTAAACTGAACGAACCTGGTGTTTTTGCTTAATGCCTTGCGCGCTTTTAACTCATCGAACATTGATTGCATGCGCTCGCTTTCGTTCCCCATTGATATGAGTAAGGAGTTTTTTAAAGATACGCTTTTTTCGCTCATAGACTTTACGCGTGCGTTAATCACACCGTCATTAAGCTCGGGGCTGATCGCGTAATAGCTTGAGAAGTCGTCGCCACGGCTTAACCAATCGTTGGTCACAAATTTACCCGCAGCGGAGTGACCGACCAATATGCTATAGGGAGCCGTTCGATAATTTTTCTCAATATGTGGCACAACGTCACTATGCAGTAACCTGGAAAATTTAGTCTCACCAAATTTTTCATCAGGAATAAATTCAGCACCAGAGCCAGTGATTCCAACCACAATAAATTCTGGCGCCTCTGAATCAAGCATGTTGATTGCCGCAACAACTGCAAGCAAATCCAATTGTCCACGCACGGTATAAATTACAGGATATCGCGTACTAGAGCTCTTTGCATACGACGGAGGTAAAGACACCATAATCTCTCGGCTTTCGCCAAAAGCACTCGACTTAATAGTTGAACTGTCAGCATATTTAACCGGCTCAGCGCCAGCAAATAGAGGAAAGAGAAAGGTTAAGGCAAGCAAATACGATTTCATTCTAAAATTTCCTACTAACGGTTTGGTTTAGGTTTCCATATAGTCACATAAACCTTATTGCGAAATATTTTTATTTGACGATAACACATCAATGTTAGATCGAAATACCACTAAACCTTAGCAATCTCAAAGTGGTGGATTATCGATGTTTTTGAGGGATGCATTCTTATCGTTCAATCGAGCCAACTTGCTCAATTTTGTCTGTCCAAATAATACCGCTGGGATTAATCCGTCAAAATGATCCAGCCTAATTGGTTCCAAACAATGCTTCCTTTTAGTTCTACCTTCTCTAAGTCCATATCGATTCTTCAACATTACCGGTCACGTTAATGGCTGAATTTAGTATTGCAGAGATGGTCTTACAATTCTAGTTTGTCGCCA
The DNA here is from genome assembly GCA_938048185.1 of uncultured Arenicella sp. GTDB lineage: Bacteria > Pseudomonadota > Gammaproteobacteria > Arenicellales > Arenicellaceae > Arenicella. The sequence continues at coordinate 35,278 of CALIVT010000006.1, read as the reverse complement.
GGATGCGCTTAGTCGTTCGCATGTATGTCCTAAAACCTCTAGATTACGATTGGTGTAGAATCATCGTTTGACAAATTATTGACAACAGCAACTGCCTACACGGTGAAAAAATGAAGCAAACCCAACTAGGTGTGATTAGCACTATAGTGATCAGTATCTTTTTTACGAGCTTTGCATTTGCTTCGGCCGAGTATCAACAATGGTTAGAACAAGCTTACCCAGCAAATGAGCCGGGAGCCGCAGTGATTGTTACCAAGGACAATAAAATTTTGTTCCGTGGCGCCTCAGGCATGGCTGATATGGAGCTTAAGGTCACGTTAACGCCTGAGAATGTGTTTCGTCTTGGCTCAATCGGCAAGCAGTTTACGGCTGCGGGAATCCTATTGCTTGAGGAGCAAGGCAAACTTCATGTCAATGACAATATCAATACATACTTGCCTGATTTCCCTACGCAAGGCCATGCAATCAAGATTGCAAATCTACTTTCACATACCTCAGGAATATTCGATTGCCAATACACCCCAGACTATGACGCCACTGCCGCAGTCATAGATGTCACTACGCAAGAGTTGATTGAAACTTTTGAAGATTGCCCAATAAATTTCGCACCCGGTGAACAATACAGCTATTCAAATTCCGGTTATATTCTGCTTGGCGCCATCATTGAGAAAGTGACCGGACAATCGTACGCAGAATTTATACAAACAGCGATTTTCGATAAGCTAGGCATGGCGAACAGTTTTTATGATGGGTCACAAATCATATTGAATCGCGCCAATGGCTATCAAGGTGAAAAGGGCAATTACAGCAATGCCGACTACATAAGCATGACACATGCTCATGCTGCCGGTGCCTTGCTGTCCACCGTTGATGACATGGCCACTTGGTCGAAGTCTCTATTTGGTGGAAAGTTGCTTTCAAAATCATCACTCAAAAAGATGACTAATGATTTTGTGCTGAACAATGGTGAGCATGCGGGCTACGGCTTCGGTTTAGCGGTTAGTAAGCGCTTTGGCGAATCGCAAATCGTCCACGGTGGTTGGATAAACGGGTTTAGAACCAATGCTATCTGGCTTCCAAAGCAGAGAGTCTATGCAGTGATACTTTCAAATAGCGCCGACAAGTCACCCGATGTTATCAGTACCCATATAGCGTTTAATGCTGCAAGTGTGGATTATCCGAAGAATGTTGCAATTGACATGGACATTGACAGGCTTATCGAATATCAAGGCGTTTACCGCGTAAACGAACGAGTAACACGCAGTGTCATGATCAAGGGCGGCCATTTATACACACAAACAACCGGTGGCAGGCCATGGAAAATAGTCCCTCGTGATAAAGATGTATTTTTTTACCCCGGAGAGTTCACGCATTTGATTTTCAAACGAGATCGCAGCGGCAATATTATTGCGATGGATAGAGTTACCTACGTCAACGGCGGGGAAAACATTAAGCGCGCTGAACGTGAGGGAGGCCTACCCAAAGATTAGAGAAAGTTCGACTCCACCACTAACATTTAGCAGTGCCCGCTCTAATTAAATCAACGAGCACCGAACAACCACATAAACATCTTATTTTTTGAAATCCGTAAGCAGTGTAAAAAGCAACGAGTAAACCATATAACAACGATTTGATATGCGTTCGATACTTGATAAATTCCTTGGAGACAATCGTGCGACTAAGGGCGTTGCTATAGAAGAAAATTTCGCTCGCCTTTAGCGATATTGAAAAAGCCGAGTGTTCCATCCTTTCGAAGAACCCCCGAGTCGCGTACTCTATAAGGCTACTGATAACTGCCAATTTTCCACATTCTCACTGCCGTATGTCCCATCCATTGCTGTCAGAACGTTCTTTGTCGTTGATTGAAGCTGATATTCAAACTCATCGCTTACCCGGTCATTTTCTTGATACGGTTACCGATTACTATTGGCCGCTTTGCCGGCAAATTCAGCGCAATAGCTTAGCGGGTCGTTGCCGCGTGATTGGCATACAGGGCTCGCAAGGCAGTGGTAAAAGTACTTGTGCGGCCTTTGTAAAAACGATACTAGAATCAGAATTTCAGCTAAAGGTATTAGTCGCCTCAATTGATGATTTCTACCTAACGCTGACTGAACGGCGAGACTTGTCCGAGTCAATTCATCCGCTGCTTTTAACGCGTGGCGTGCCGGGTACGCATGATATTGATTTGATAGAGAAACTGTTTAACGAGGCGCGCAAAGGTGAACTGTTCTCAGTACCAAGTTTTAGCAAAGCAGTTGATGACCGAGCGGTAAAAGCCGATTGGCCAACCCATATAGGCCCGTTCGATATCGTGATTCTTGAAGGCTGGTGTGTAGGCGTGCCTGCGCAAGACCAAGCGTGTTTAGCTGAGCCGGTGAATGATTTAGAACGACGCGAAGACGCGGATCAGCGCTGGCGTAAATTCGTGAACAATGCGTTGGCAACTGAGTATCTAAAAATATTCGATCAGCTCGATATGTTAGTGAGCTTACAGGCCCCAAGTTTTGACTGCGTTTATCAGTGGCGACAGTTGCAAGAGCAAAAGCTGATAGACGCGCTTGAGGCGGCTGGGCAAAGTACTGCGGCAACCATGAACCCCGATGAAATTAGCCGATTCATTTCACACTACCAACGCTTGACCGAACACGCGCTGACCATACTCGAAGAGCGCGCAGATGTGGTGCTGTACCTAAACCAAAACCACAGCTTCACCCACATCAGCGGTATTGAACTATGACATCGTTCGGCGACCTGGCGAATACGATTGTTTCGACCGACTTAGACGGTACCTTGCTCGACCATCACAGCTATTCGTTTGACGCAGCGCGCGCCGGGCTTACGCGCTGCGCTGCGCTTGGTATACCGGTAATTATCAACACCAGCAAAACCTATGCTGAAGTAATCGCATTGCAAGCTGAGATTGGTCTAGATACGCCATTAATTGTGGAGAATGGCAGCGCGCTGATTGCCGCTGATAACAGCTGGCGCTCACCCTGTGATCAGGCGTCGGCCAAACTTGAACCGCGAGGCAACGGCGCGAGGCAACTGGTGTTCGGCACATCACGCGGCACCATCATCGACTTTATCGACGGAGTTCGTACAAACCATGACTGGAAATTTGAGGGTTTTAACGATTGGAGTGTGAACCAAATTGCTGAAAAAACAGGGCTTACGCTTAAAGCAGCAGCGCTCGCGTCACGCAAAGAATTTTCAGAACCTTTTGTGTGGCATGATAGCGCTGAGGCGCTCACACAATTTACCTCCGCGGCTGAATCAAAAGGCCTGAGCGTATTGCAAGGCGGCCGCTTTTACCACCTCCAAGGCAACACCGATAAAGCCGTGCCACTGGCATGGTTAAAGCGGTTTGGGGCCAAGACACTCACAGCAATGCCGGTTGGCAATTACCCTCCGAACTTGATATGTTTAGGCGATAGCCACAACGACGTCGCTATGCTCAACGCAGCAGACCACCCGGTGTGTGTGCGTTCGCCGGTGGCGCAGTTCCCTGCCGTTTCAACTTCGAACGAAATTTATTACACCCAAGGTTTTGGCCCAGTCGGTTGGTCTGAAGCCATTCTTTCAATTTTGGCGCAAACCCAAACGAATCATAGATCTGAATAATAAATGGCTGACTTTTATCAAAATGGAATCATCACTACGCTGCATAACTTACATCAGCGAACCGTCGAAGATTTAGAAGCCGAACTTAACAAGTTTAAGAAAAAGCGCGCAATGGCCTTGGTGTTGCCGTCACTTTATTCAGAACTTGAGGGCGACGCCTTACCTAACATTGTTTCAGAGCTCAGCAAGGTCAATTATTTAGAACAAATAGTCATTGGTCTTGACCGCGCAAGCGAAGAGCAATACCGACAAGCGCTGCAGTTTTTTAAGCCCTTGGGTAATAAGCTTAAATTATTGTGGAACGAAGGGCCTCGACTGCAAGCCATTGACCAAAAACTCAAAGAAAAGAATTTGTCGCCGCGCGAACTCGGTAAAGGCCGCAACGTTTGGTTTTGTTTTGGCTACGTGCTCGCGTCGGGACAAGCGCAAGCGGTCGCATTGCACGATTGTGACATTGTCACGTATGACCGCAGTTTGCTAGCGCGCCTTATTTACCCGGTCGCCAACCCCAATTTTAACTATAAGTTCTGCAAAGGTTTCTATGCCCGCGTAGCCGACGGCAAGATGCATGGCCGCGTCACACGCTTACTCGTTACGCCGTTGGTAAGAGCGCTAAAAAAGGTCTATGGACAAAATGACTACCTTGATTATATCGACAGTTTTCGTTACCCGCTAGCGGGCGAGTTTTCGTTTCAAACCGACGTAATCAATGACTTACGAATTCCCAGTGACTGGGGCTTAGAAATTGGCGTGCTGTCTGAGTTGAACCGCAACTATGCCAACAATCGAATATGCCAGGCAGACATCGCCGACGTATACGATCACAAGCACCAAGACCTGTCGCCGGAGGACTCAGCTAAGGGCCTCTCGAAAATGTCGATTGATATTTGCAAAGCCTTGTTCCGAAAGCTCGCCACAAACGGTGTGGTGTTTAATGCCGAGACTTTCCGCGCGATTAAGGCCACGTACTTCCGTATTGCGTTAGATTTCGTTGAAACGTATTACAACGACGCGCAGATGAACGGTTTGCAATTGGATATTCATCGTGAAGAAGCGGCGATTGAAATGTTCGCTGAAAACGTACTCGCCGCAGGAACCGATTTTCTCGAGAACCCTATGGAAACACCGTTTATTCCAAGTTGGAACAGAGTCATAAGCGCGTTGCCATCGATTCAAGACGACCTTATGGCCGCGGTTGATGCCGATATGCACGACTATTCGTAAGAGCCGTAGACTAGAGCCTTAATAGATGAACCATTCGCTTGATAGCCAGTCAACCCCGCTGCTTAGCGCAGTTACTGACCACCTTTCGCGCATTTACCCTGAACTCGACTACCAGCAAATTGCGCGGGACTCGGTCGCCGCGATGGGCTTAGTAGACGAGGCACCCACCTCAGAGCTGTATCGCAACAAATGGTCGCAAGCCGACGCATGGGTAATTACGTATGGTGACAGCGTACTCATCGACGGTGAAGCACCACTCAAAACACTAAAGCGGTTTGCCGATACGCACCTTAAGGGCGTGATTAGCGGGTTGCACATACTGCCCTTCTTTCCATACAGCTCGGACGATGGTTTCTCGGTAATCAATTACAGTCAGGTGAACGAAAGCCTAGGCGACTGGTCAGACATCGAGGCGATTGGCAACGACTACGATTTAATGGCTGACTTAGTGATCAACCATTGCTCGCAGCGCAGTCTTTGGTTCGAGAACTTTCGACAACGTAAAGACCCCGGCAAAGATTATTTCTTTGAAGCCTCGCCAGAAGACAACCTTACTCAGGTCGTGCGTCCGCGCACATCATCGCTGCTGCGAGAAACACAGACCTTAGACGGGCCAAAACATGTTTGGTGCACGTTCAGCCATGATCAAGTCGATTTAAACTTCAGCAATCCGAATGTGTTCTTAGAGATGGTGAAAATTGTGCGCCGCTATCTTGAGCAGGGCGTGCGCATATTCCGCTTAGACGCGGTGGCTTTTTTATGGAAAGAGCTGGGCACCGATTGTCTACACTTGCCACAAACCCATGAATTTGTGCGCTTGCTTCGTACTCTAATCGAGGCCCACACAGATAACGCCATTGTCATTACCGAGACCAATGTGCCGAATCACGAAAATCTGTCGTACTTCGGCAACGCTAATGAAGCTCACGCGGTGTACAACTTTTCACTGCCGCCCTTACTGTTGCACGCCATGGTCGCGGGCACCAGTGAACACTTGAAACGCTGGCAGATGAGCATGCCTCCAGCGCAACCCGGCACCTTTTATTTTAACTTTATCGCCAGTCATGACGGTATTGGCTTGCGACCAAGCAAAGGCTTACTAAGCCAACAAGACACCGACGATTTGGTTAATACCATGCAAGGTTTTGGTGGCCGTGTATCGTGGCGCGCGGCCGATGCCGGCAAGAACGAAGCGTATGAAATAAACATCGCGCTGTATGATGCATTACAAGGAACCATCAAAGGCCTGGATAAATGGCAAATGCAACGCTTTATTTGCGCCCACGCAGTCATGCTCGCGTTAGAGGGCGTACCCGGCATTTATATCCATAGCATGCTGGCCACACAAAACGATTATGATCGGGTGAATCTAACCAATCATAACCGCAGCATCAATCGCCATAAATGGGCACTGACGGAATTAGAAGACACGCTCTCGGACCCCAGGTCGCATCATGCTTTGGCATTATCGCGACTAAAAAAACTATTGGAAATTCGCGCAAACCAAGCGGCCTTTCACCCTAACGCCGTACAGTTTACCTTGCACTTGGGCGACGAGGTTTTCGCATTTTGGCGTCAAAGCATCAACCGCACTCAAAGCATATTTTGTATACATAATATTACTGACCAAACGGTTTCCATACCCATTAGCTCAGTGAACCTAATCAGTTTGGACGTGTGGCACGACTTAATTAGTAAGTCACCGTATTCATCCGCCGATGACGTGATCGAATTGGCCCCATATGAATTTGTTTGGTTATCAAATAAATAGCCGGTTTATTCTGCGCCGACACTCCGCAGGCTAGTAAGATACTCCGTAGGCTAAAGTCTCGTCGGCTAGCGAGGCTTAAGGCGCCTGACACACTTACCTTACAACATTGAATGCGCATTAATTTAACCTATTTTTAATACGCGAGCACACCAGAACCCAAAATGGGCGATAATGACGGCTCGATGAAATTCTCCCTAACTCTGCTTATTTTTGCTGCTCTGTTAAGCAGTGCAAACCTCGTGCGCGCAGCCGAGGTTCGCTTCGTGGGCGTGAACGGTGAATTACTCTTAAACGTCGAGCGACACGTGCGTTTAGTGAAGCGCATGCGCGATAAAAAGGCCGCCCCATTACTTGATGGCGAGCGACGACGCCTAGAGTCGCGGGTTGAATCAGAGGTGAAAAAGGCGTTGGAACCGTTCGGCTACTACCGCGCAGAAGTTCGTCTTGATGAGGCTACGCGAGCAGACGGTTACCGCTACCTAGTCACGCTCAATCAGCCGGTTCGCATTGCCTCGATTGCACTGCAACTTAACCCCGAAGCTCAAGCTCAAACAGAGTTCGCGCAATGGCAAAACGGGTTTCCACTAAAAGCCGGCATGCCACTCAACCAAGCGACATATACAGCTCACAAGAAAACACTATTAGCAACGGCGATACGCCTCGGCTACTTTGACGCGCAATACCTCACCAGCGAGATTGTGATTAACGAGGACAGAACCTCCGCAACCATCGCCTTAAATTTTGACAGTGGCAAACGCTATACGATCAGTGAGGTATTGGTAAATTGGGACGTAGAATCCATTAGCGACCAAAAAAACAAACAAGGAATCGAAGGCGATATTCTCGACTCTTTACTTAAAGTCAAACGCGGCGAATTCTATACCGCCGAGGCATTGTCGGAAACGCAACGTAGCTTACTCACCACGCCTTACTTCTCATCGGTGGATGTTCGCGGCGGTGAGCGTAATCAAGCGAACGCTAAGATACCGATTCTAGTAACGCTTACCCCGAGCAAACGTAAAGCCTATAGTCTAGCGGTCGGCGCAGGCACTGACACGGGTATACGTGGCAGCATCGGCTACGAAAACCGACGGATCAATCGACAAGGCCACCACGTTAACGCACGCGTTGGTGGTTCTGAAATTGAACGTACGGCCATCGTCAACTATCGAATACCGTTGGCACGCTCTGCCAAAGACAGCTTAAATTTTTTCTCTTCCTTAGAAGAAGAATTTGGCGACACGCGACGCTTCCAAGCAGCCCAAATCGGTACCGAATGGGCTTTTGAATGGCGAAAATCACAGTTGCGCATGGGTTTAGTTGCGAGCCGTGAAAAATTCGTTCGCCGTGAGAACGACTTATCCGAAATCGAGCGCAATATCGATCTTCTAATGCCACGCTTTTCGTGGGAACGCACCAAAAGCAATGATTTGTATTTCCCGACCCAAGGTTGGAGCGCCTCGGCGACCTTTCGTGCTACAAGCGAATCTTTCGGGTCAGACATCGACCTAGCACAAGCTATTCTCAAAGCCAAACTATTACGGCCATTTGGGCCAGGTCGCTTGAAAATTCGAGGTCAGCTCGCGGGCAGTTTAATTGACGAATCTCTGGAGCTACCCGAGTCACTTGGCTTTTTAGCGGGCGGCGACGACAGCATACGAGGCTACGCATTCGAAAGTATCGGGGTCACCCGTAACAGTGAGACCACGGTGGCTAAGAACCTCGCTGTCGGCAGCGTGGAATATGAACACCCAATTAGAAACGGGTTTGCGCTGGCGGCCTTCGTGGATGTCGGCGATGCCTTTGACAGCAATGCCGATTACAAAACCGGGGCAGGTTTAGGGCTGCGTTGGCGCTTACCGTTCGGCGCCCTCCGTCTCGACGCCGCATCTGCACTTGACCTCGACGGCCAGCCGTTCCGATTGCACTTTAGTTTCGGCACAGATTTATGAGCGACGTGAAAACACGTATGAAGGTGCTCAGAGGTCTCGGAGTGTTGCTGCTGATCTGTGTTGCAGTGATTGTTGGTATTGCAACTTGGCTATTAAAAACAGAATCGGGTTTACGCTTCGCGTTGAACAGAGCGCCCGAGCTGATTGCAGTTGAACAAATCGACGGCACGATAAGCGATTTGTCTTTTTCAAACTTGAGCGTCACCCTCGATGGCGCGCTCATTAAGATTAAGTCGGGTAAGCTCAAGTGGACAATACCCGACTTACTTTCAAAACTCGTCAGTATCGATAGCCTGACACTCGAGAACGTAAAAATCGAGCTCTCACCACCGCAAAAAAACCAAGAAAACCTGCCTTATATGCCTTGGCAAGGAATCGAGCTGCCGATTGATATCTCGCTGAAAAACGCACTTATTAATCAATTATTGGTGAGCAGTGATGGCGCTGAGGTGGTTGGACTCAAGCAAGTCTCTACCCAGTTAACGGTGTCTAACAATATTTTACAGATACAAGACTTTAGCTTAGAGCTTGCCAATTCAGACTCGCCTAATCCGGCGACTACCGACGCCGATGCTAGCAACAGCGTGCAACTCGACGGCATTATTGATTTGTCAGCCAAGCCCAACGGCACAGTAAAACTCAATAATGTCGTTCAATGGCTGGTCGCTGACCAAGCGATTAACGTACAAGGTTCAATCGATGGAAACTGGCGCTCGATGGCGCTCGTTCAGCGCGCAGAAAACCCCTGCGCATGTGAGCTAACACTTGCGCTTAAAGACCTATTAGGTGAAGAGATTTCATGGGGCGGCACTCTTAAAATTTCTGAAAATCAGATTCCGGCGACTAACAACTACGGGCTGGATATCGACCAAGGGGAATTCAAACTGTCGGGCAGCGTCGCGCCCGGTGCTGGGCTTACAGGGTTAGTGGCCGAAGTTTCTGGCTCAATTAGCGGAAACACCCCTGCATTGCCGGCCTGGAGTCTCGCCACCGACATTAAGTATCGGGATGACACCCTGAACGTTAAACAACTCGAGATATCAGAACAGAGACGGCCTTCGGCCAAACCGGTGACTGCACCGCCAGCTAAAAACCAACAAACCGTAACCAGCGGCCAGCTAAATATTAGCGGCGCAATTAGTGGCCTAAGCCAGTTTATCAACGGCAGCAACGACGCGAACGCCAAGGCTGATCTTAGTGGTCACTGGCAAGACCTCGGCTGGCCACTAAACCAAACCAGCAAGCACGTTAACACCCGCGGCAATTTCAAGCTACTGGGTGTGCCTGAAAACTTTAACATTACCGCAAGCGCCTCGGGCATTTCCTATGAAAAACCAGTAGCGGCTAAGATCAATATTCAAGTCGTCGAGCAAACAGCCAATATAGAAACATTGGCACTGAGTGCCGGCGCCTCCCGAGTTAGCTTAGTGGGTAAGCTGGGTGAGCAAGTAGCACTAGACTGGGATTTATCGTCGCCTGAGCTAAGTGAATTACTACCAAATGCTGCCGGCGACCTAGTCAGTCAAGGCCGCATTTCAGGTGCCGCGCGCGCCCCTCGCGTAAAGGCCACCGCTCAGGCCCGACGCATTGATTACGGTGATATATCCCTAGAGAAGCTGAATCTAGCAGCCGACGGCGTATTGGGTGAAACACTTGAAGCAGTCAATGTAAACGCCACGCTGGGCCGACTGTCGAAAGATACCTTTGAACTCGCTCGAGACTTCCGCGCCACCGTAGACGGTACGGGTAAAAATCATACTCTGGGTGTAACTGCCATGCTGTTTGGGCAATCGTCGTTTGCCTTAAGCGCGAGCGGTGGTATGACCAACACTGGCTGGCGTGGCAACTTGACTCAATTGAGTTTAGGTGACCCAAGCTACGATGCGTGGCGCCTAGCGCAAGCCGTTGAAATTAGAAGCGAGGGCGCTAGGTTCACGACCGAGCGGACTTGCGTGGGCAACCAAAACCAAGAAGTGTGTATTGCGCTAAACTCTGATAGCAACGGGCTGGCGGCGAACGGGAAAATCAGTGACGTGGAGTTGCACAATCTCAACCCGCTATTGGCACTTTACGATATCAGCCTTGCTGGCAAGCTGGCCGGTGAATTTGAATATAACAAAGAAGCGGCTACTTCAACGGCTGAAATACGTGCGCAATTCACGGCAAACAATTCAACACTAGATGTGAACAAAGGTGGTGATAATCAACAGTCGTTAGCAATCCTTACCACTGAAATTACGCTTAGCCAGCGACAAACACTGAACAGCAAGGTGTTAATAACGCTTGAAAACGACGATCGAGTTTCAGCAGAACTCGCAGTGGCGGCAGCACTTGGGTCACCAGACTTCACGCACTCGAAACTCGACGGCAGAATTATTGCGCAACTTAACGACCTCTCGACCTTTCAAGCTATTGCGCTGCCCCTAAACAAACTAAAGGGCTCGCTGGATGCCGACATTAGTTTAGATGGCACCATCAACACACCAACCGTGGGCATGCGAACCCGCTTGCAAGACGCACAGATTGAGATTCCAGATCTCGGTTTACGCTTAAGCGAGATACAGCTAAACGCGACATCAGTCGGCAAACAAAATATTGAAATAGAAGGCAGCCTCAAATCTGGCCAGGGTAACTTAGAGGTTGGTGGCGACCTCAATTTTAGTCAACTCAATCAACCGCGCTTTTCGCTCTCGTTGAAAGGCAAAAACGTAGAATTAATGAAGACGCCTGAAGTTTACGTGGATGGCAATGTAGACACTCAAATTATAATTACCAATGATCTAATAGAGCTAAGCGGCAATGTGGCTTTGGTGCAGGCCGACCTCGACTTTCAATTACCAGAAAACGCTGTTCTCGCGTCCGAAGACGTAGTGCTATTAGGCGAGGAGCAGCTTAAAAAAAGCGTCGAGCAAAAAATCAATCTGACACTTGATTTAGGTGCGCAAACAAAAATCCGCGCGCAAGGGCTAGACGCATTTTTGGTAGGCGGGCTTGAGCTGCTGCAGGAGCCTGGCGGGATCATGCGAGCTAATGGCCAAATCGATGTCAAAGAGGGCCGCTATGCTGCATACAATCAAAAGCTGAAAATAGATAAGGGGCAGTTGGTTTTCAATGGTGGCGCAGTTGACGATCCAAACTTACTATTGCGTGCGCAAAAAACCGTCGATTCGACCACTGCGGGAGTCAGCGTAACAGGCCGCGCGAGCGCGCCCATTCTACAGCTCTACTCAACGCCATCGATGTCTGACCAAGACGTGTTATCCGTATTGGTATTTGATAAACGCATTGACGAATTAGGCTCTCAAGACGGCCTTACCTTACTCAAGATCGCTAACTCGCTGCGCGGTGACGGTACTCGCAAGAGTCGAGTCGATGCCTTAACCGAAAACATTCAAGAAAGCTTAGGACTAAGCAACCTTGAGTTGCAACTTACTGGCAATTCGCCAAGCTTGGTTGCAGGTAAGCAGCTCTCGAGCAAATTTTATATAGGGTACGGCTATGGCTTGTTAGATGCGGCCCAGTCTTTAGTATTGCGTTACAAAATCAATCAAGCCTGGTCAATTCAAGGTGATGTTGGTGTAGACAGTGGTGCCGATATACGTTATCAAATAGAGCGTTAAAGCACGTGCTTCAGCATCAACATTCGGGCAGGGTTAAACGATGAAAAATTTAGTTATTGGCGGCCAAAAGATTGTGCCGGGGAGCACGCAACAGATCGACATGCCAATGGCGCGCCTCTACACGGACACCGACATCAGCATGCCGATTCATGTGACTCGCGCTAAAAAGGATGGCCCGACTATTTTTGTTGCCGCCGCTGTTCATGGCAACGAATTAAACGGCATCGAAATAGTTCGCCGTTTAATTCAACAAAAATCGTTTAAGCTCACAGCGGGCACCCTAATATTGGTGCCGATTGTGAATGTCTATGGGGTGCTAAACCAAAGCCGTTATATGCCCGACAGGCGGGACTTAAATAGGTCGTTTCCCGGCTCAGCAAAAGGCTCGCTTGCTAGCCGGGTCGCGCATAAATTCTTGAGCGAAATTGTCGATCATTGCCAGTACGGTATCGACTTACATACAGGCGCAATTCATCGCTCCAATTTACCTCAGATCAGGGCGAACCTAGACGACGCTGAAACTAAAGAGCTGGCGCAAGCGTTCGGAGTACCAGTACTGGTGAACGCCAAATTAAGAGACGGTTCGTTGCGACACACGGCGGCCGAATCTAAAACCAAGATATTGTTGTATGAAGCCGGTGAAGCGTTGCGTTTTGACGAGCTTTCTATCAGGGCGGGGCTGCGGGGAATTCTACAGGTGTTATCACACTTAGGCATGACTAAGCGCGGAGGAGCAAAACTGGAATCGCAACCATTTATTGCCAATGCCAGTTCCTGGGTCAGAGCCAGCGCCAGCGGCATCGTAACAAACTTGAAAGACTTGGGTGACCGGGTCGAGAAAGACGAACCTCTAGCAGAGATTGGCGACCCCTTTGGCAAGGTATTCAAGACCGTTGTTGCCCGTCGAAGCGGGATTATTATCGGCAAGCAGAACATTCCATTGGTTCAGGAAGGAGACGCCATGTTCCACGTTGCATTTTTCAGCGATCAAGAAAGCGACGTTGCTAGCCATATTCAAAGCATGTCTGACTCGTTACTGCCAAACACGGATAATGCCTAGGGACTAATAGCATAGCGTTGACAGTGTGTCGTTCGACCTTCGCCAGTGAAAAGCACTCTCATTCGGGGTAGCCATCAAAGCTCTTTGCTAAGAGCCCGTGCTTAAGCCATCTTGGGCTCTCGGGGTGGAACAAATTCGCGGTGGGTGACTTTAAGGGCTGATCGACTAGAGAGCCCGCGGGTACGACAAGATTCGTACCACTTTTGTTTATGTGCGGTACACCAGACCCACAAATTTGACAAAACGCTTTCGAAAACGATCGCAACGAGTCTTCATAGTTCGTGATCTTATCGGAGCCAGAAAGCCAATTAATATTATCTGGCGACGTCAATATATTTGCGGCAAACCCTGAACCCGTGACTTTTTGACACTGAGCACAATGACATAAATAGAAGGCGTGAAAGCGTTCTTCGACACGGTAGCTCACCTCCCCACAAAGGCAACGCCCGTTTAATTGATTTCCCATAACATTTCCCCAATATTAGTCGTTCCGTTTTAGAAAGCGTATTAGACGTCGCCTTCGTACTCTAAATGTAACATCGTCATTCCTGATTCCTCGTGAAAGTACTCTCGCACTAACTGAAAACCATATCGTAAATAGAAATTGGTTCCGATCTTATTTGCCTTAAATACGTCAACGCTTAAGCGCTGATGCATTTCATGAGCGAGGTTCATTAATGCGTAACCGACGCCTTGGCCGTGATAGTCAGGCGCCACAAATAACGCACCCACTTCATTGCCGTGTAAAATAGTAAAACCGATCACGCTCTCCTCGGCTAAGGCAACCCAAGTTTCTCCATTTGGTAAATAGACAGCAGGAATGTTGTTGCGTTCAGATTGCAGAAAATCATCCGTTAGAAACGGATGCCCAACTCGGCTCGCATGTTCCCAAACGCGAATCACGCCCGTTAAGTATTCTGGTTGGTAGCGACGAATTTCCATTAAATTAACCAACTCATAACCAGACTAAACCTTTATAGGGTTTGTCTTTTAACGATAGAAGGCGACTTGTTAAGTCGCCTGTATGGACTTCCAATTTGTGACCGTTCGGATCAAGCATATAGACTGACTTCCCGTCACTTGAGTTTTTCTTCCATTCGACTGTCCCTAATTCTAAAACCAAGTCGCTTATGCAAGCAAATTGAGCCTCATCAATACTAAATGCGAGATGCGTATAATCCCGTTTTTCGTCTACGGGCCCTACACTCAAGCATAACCAAAGCTCACCCAATGAAAGATAAGCTCCCGAATCCCATTTCACGTGAGCCGAAAACCCGAGTCTTGAATAAAAGTCGAGAGAGCGCTCGAGATCAAGCACCGCGAGCGTTATGTGATTTAACCCAGTTAACAAATGAGATTCCTAGACCTAGTTAGCATATTAGTCGTTACGTCAGTAGCAGATCATTTTCAATCGGAATAAATTCAGTCGCTGCGTTGATGAGTGATTTTGCCGTCAGTTCTTGAACTCCGTAAACCTCCACTCGCTTACCACGATCAACTCTAAGTTTATTCACCAGCAGATCAAAGTCGCCGTCTCCAGATAGCAACACGACGTCATCGGCATCCTCGGTAAATTCCAATGCATCGATTGTTATGCCAACATCCCAGTCGCCTTTTGCTGAGCCATCGGCACGCTTTATAAACGGCTTGAGTTTAACCTCAAAGCCAATCGCTCTTAATATATTTTGAAACTCACGTTGTTTTTGATCCGCTCGATCTATTGCGTAGGCGACCGCGCTAACCACCTCTCTATCAGTGGTGGCATGTAGCCAAAACGCGTTGTAATCAAAGTTACACCCATAGACTTGCTTGACTGTGTAATAAATATTTTGAACATCAACGAAGATGGCGACCTTTTTCATTGAGAGTTTGCTATAAAATTTTGCTCGACCAGACTATACAACGAAACCTCGGCAAGTCGGTTAAAGCGCTGGCAGATCATCCGCAGCTTATTGTCAAGCAAACCATTTATCCACAACGCCCTTAAGGTGGACCATACCAAACACCAAACATATAATTGAGCTCCACACCCAGAAGCTATTGCTGTTCTGTGTGATTTGCGGATGGTTCGATACGATTGGCGCAATCAAGCCCAGAACACCTCGCAGTAGATACACTAAAGTGATCAATATAAGACTCAGTTTTAGCAACGGTAACTTGGGAAAGATACCAGCCGCAGACCAGGCATAAGCCCCCCATAGCGCCAACACTGCAGCGACGAATAACGTTATCAGTATCGGTTGCAACGAGCCTTGCGCGGCCATGATTGCCATAGACTCCCCGGCGCCAAAAAAACGATACCATGTCGGTCCCCCGAAAATGATGACTAGGTGCATCGCTGACGCAAAAAGGCTAAGAGACCCTGCCAATCTTAAATAGTTATTGCTCATACTAATTTGTCAAACCGAATACCGAGAAAGAACACAGCTTGCTGTTACCAGATCACTCGTTAGGCTTTGTTCGCTATTTGTAATAACCATAGAACCGTTAAAGACTATTACGAGTATTTAGTGTACAACAAAAGGTAGCGATAAGGTGTGGCGTTATAGCATCGAGTTTTATTATCCTAACACGGCCTTCATAAGTGAAGAATAGAGATTCGGAGACAAGTATTAAGAATGAAATTTTCCTTTAAAAACACAACACAAATTCGATTTGGGCAAGGCCAAGTTGACAGCATCAAAAAACAGATTCCTGGAGACCGTAAAGTGCTTCTACTTTACGGTTTTGGTTCAATTAAGAAAAATGGCGTCTATGATCAAGTCACTGAGGCGCTGTCAGGCTTTGACTGGCTTGAGTTTTCAGGTGTCGAAGCGAACCCGACCGTTGAAACCTTAGATAAAGCCGTAAAGGTCGCGAAGGACAATAGCGTCAATTACATTCTCGCGGTTGGCGGTGGCTCGGTAATCGACAGCGCGAAGTACGTCGCTGCGGCAAGCTGTTATGACGGCGAAGGCTGGGACATCTTGGAAGGGAAATACCGGGTAGCTAAGGCGCTACCAGTGGCGGCGGTGCTCACCCTGCCGGCAACCGGCTCGGAATCTAATTCAAGTGCGGTCGTGACTAAAAAAGCCACACAAAAAAAACGGGTTTTTAGTAGCCCACACGTGCAACCCGTGTTCGCAGTAATGGACCCCGATGTGGTCAAAACCCTGCCCACGCGCCAATTAGCCAACGGCATTGTTGATGCCTGGGTGCATGTATGCGAACAATATATCACCTTCCCGACCGGCGCCCTGGTACAAGAAGGTTATGCCGAAGCCTTACTTAAGAGCCTGAAGCACTTAGGTGAGAATTTTGACAATCAGGACGATCTTTGGCGCGCCAACCTGATGTGGTGTGCAAACCAAGCGTTAAACGGGCTAATCGGTTCCGGCGTTCCACAAGATTGGGGCACGCATATGATCGGGCATGAACTTACCGCGCTTTACGGCGTTGACCATGCGCGCTCTTTAGCGATTATCCAACCATCACTATTGCGTAACCAACTCGCGAGTAAAAAGGCAAAGCTAGAACAAATGGGGCGCAATGTTTTCGGCTTGCCCGACGGTGATAGTCTTGCCGAGCAGACCATTGAGCATATTGAAGCTTTTTACCAAAGTTTAGGCGTTCCCACTCAGCTCACCGAGCACGAGTCTGAAAAATCCGTGGCCATTGACAATATCGTTGACCAGCTTGAGCAAAATGGTATGACTAAATTAGGTGAGAAAGGCGCGATTACTGTTGATGAAATTCGCGAAATTCTTGCTACCGCTGTCGCCTAATAGTCACGCCAGCGCCAGTTCAATCCGCTAAAAACTAGGCGTTGCGCTGCGAAAAGCAGCGAAACGCCTAGGGCTTTTTATAGCCCGGCCAATTTGGCTTTCTCTTTTCTGAAAAAGCGGACACACCCTCTCTAAAGTCCAACGACTGTACAATTTCCATCGCGAGCTTATGGTCAATTTTTCGAGTCTCGGCCAAATCAGCGCATTTGCCGCCTTCGCTTAGGCCTTGCATGCTTATCGCGATGGACGTGGGCGCATTTGCCGCAATCACGAGCGCAGTTTCTTTCGCAGTTTCTAATAAGGCGTCGGGCGTGGTTACGGTATTTACAAAACCTAATTTCTCGCCTTCACGAGCACCGACATTGCGACCTGTAAGTATCATCTCGACCGCCTTTTTATATGGAATTTGTCGCGACAATCTGTGTATTCCGCCGCCCAAAGCGGCCAAGCCAATTTTGGGTTCTGGTAAAGCGAAACGAGCCGTATCGCTGGCAATGATAATGTCGGTCGCTAATGCGATCTCAAAGCCGCCGCCATAGGCAAACCCATTCACTGCCGAGATAATTGGTTTGGTTCGATCATAGAATGCACTAATTCCACCAAAGCCTTCTTTGGGCAATCGCATTTCCTCCAACGTCGCTTTAGCGGAAAATTTAACGTCGTTGCCAGCACAGAACGCATCGTCGCCTTGACCAGTAATGATGGCCACTCGTAGTTCTGGATTAGATTCAAAATCACGAAACACCTGCGCGAATTCGTGGCTGGCGGGTGGGTGCACAGAATTTCTCGACGTTGGTCGATTGATCGTCATCCATAAGATAGGACCGTCTATCTCGAGTATGCAAAATTCAGTTTCACGCATGTTCGATCACTACTTCAATTATTAAACAGTCCTTTAGTGTACCGTATACTAGTGATTTTCTTTATACTAGCCAGCTAACTATTTTCTTAAATTGACGTAGAGTCTATGCAGCCACCTGAAAATGATGCGGGTTTCCCGCCAAACAAACCACTTGCCAATGTTAAAGTCGTGGACCTCGGCTTATGGATTGCAGGCCCGGCAGCGGCGGCAATGTTGGCTGACTGGGGCGCCGATGTCGTAAAAGTTGAACCACCCAAAGGCGACCCAGCGCGCAGCGCAATGGCGTCTATACTGGGCATTGAGAACATGCGTTCACCCGCGTTTATTGCCGACAATCGTGGTAAGCGGTCCGTGGTGTTGGAGCTTGGCGAACAGGCTGGAATGTCCGCGCTTGAGGATTTGCTGCGCGACGCCGACGTTTTCGTGACTAATATTAGACCCAATGCACTAGCGCGCCTGGACATCTCGCCTGAAACCTTGCGTGAAAAATTCCCTCAATTGATTATTGCGCAGGTAACGGGTTATGGCAGCAGCGGCCCTGAAATCAACAGGCCCGGCTATGACAGCGGCGCGTTTTGGGCGTATTCCGGGCTTGCTAAACAATTCTCGGCCGAAACCGGATACCCGCCAATATTACCACCGGCGTTTGGCGATCATATGACGTCGATGGCATTGGTGTCAGGAATCAGCACCGCATTGTTTAACCGAACACGCACCGGAACCGGCTGTATTGTTGAAACATCGCTCTTAAAACTTGGGATCTATGCAGCGACCTCGGACTATGCCTTGCGCATGGAATTTGATCGTCCGCGCCGACCACAACGCCGCGCCGATTCGGAAAGTCCCTTGGTTAATAATTATAAGACTGCGGACGAACGTTACTTCTGGTTACTGTGCGTTGAAGCCGGCCGTCATTGGCCAGCGCTGTGCCACGCGATTGAACGCGCTGATTTGCTCGAAGACGAACGCTTTAAGAGGACCATTGATCGACACAAAAGCCGGGCGGCCTTAATCGCCGAGTTAGACACGACCTTTGCCAGTAAAACGCGCGATGAATGGGCGGCTATTTTTGATGAGCACGATATCTGGTGGTCGCCGGTCAATACCTTAGAAGAAGTAATAGAAAGCGAGCAAGCGCGCGAAATAAAGGCCTTCGTCGACTTACCAGCGAACCAACATATTGGCGATATGCGCACCGTCGCCGCACCGATTGACTTTGATCGATGCGCTAGCCAACCAGCCGGGCATTGCCCTGAATTAGGTGAACACAGTGAAGAAGTGTTCACGCACCTGAAAAAAAATACGACGTAAACGAAAGCGAGTTACCGCTGCGATTTACTTAGCTACTCGCGCCATCGATGCTCACTACCGAGCCTGTCATGCCCAGCGGCGCATCGCACAATAAATACGCGATTAGTGATGCTATGTCTTGCGGTGACGACGCTTCTCGCGCAGAGCGTGGGATAACACCCAACGCTTTGGGGTTGATATCGTCTGGCGGCGCAGTGGCGTACATTGGAGTATCAACCGCGCCCGGCGCAATCGCATTAATTCGTAAATCACGGTCGGAATATTCCTTTGCCAGGGCTTTGGTTAAGGCGATCACCCCGCCCTTGGACGCCGAATACGCCGCGACATAGGGCAGGCCAATGTTACCGGCCAACGATGCGACATTTACCAGACTGCCGGTGGTTTCCAGCAACGACGGCAATACAGCTTTATTAATAATGTAAGTGCCGGTAAGGTTAATATCGATCAAGCGGCGCCAGTCTTCAAGCGCGCTATTTTCGGTGCGACCGAATTGTTGAATCGCCGCGGCATGACACAACATAGATGGTATTCCAATTTCAGCGCGAACCTTCTCGATCATATCAACAACTTGTTGCTCGTTACTGACGTCGACCGCTATCGCCATTGATGCTTGCCCTGGGGCACTCAATTCTGCCGACGTAATCGTCGCATCATCGATAACCACGTCGACTAGAACCGTCTGTGCGCCCCGGCTTGCCAACAATTGCGCCACGGCTTTACCAATACCAGAATTAGCGCCGGTGACAATGCATACGTGCGACTGATCAGCGTTTAATTTCTCAGACATCTAAAGGCCTCATTTATAAATTTTAATACTATTCTAAGCGTCAATTAGCTGTGTTTGCGATATCACTCCAAGAGCCGTGTCTTGCGCATAGCATTTTGCCAACAACGGCGCATAATTCTGTGCCAGCAGCTTACTATTCACATAACCTTTCTCGTTGATTTCGCCTTTGACCATGGACGCCGGTGTAGTCAAAATAACAAACGCGTGCACTCGTTTAGAGGACCCTGGGTTCGCTTGGTTGTATGCGTCTAATCGCTGCTGTAGCGCAGCCGCATCCAGCTTGGTTTCAGGGTCTAGCCACGCTAGCACACAGACGTTATTCTGGTTCTCACCACACACCACCAGGTCGCGTACAGTCTTACCAAAACAGCCCAATAAATTTGATTTAACCGAAACGCTCGACACCCAGGTGCCAGACAATAGCTTGAAGTCTTCACTAATACGCCCATCGAACACCAAGCCCTGCATTACATCATCGGGGTCAGCGAAACGCGCGGCGTCGCCAAGCTTAAAGTAGCCCTCGTTATCAAAGCTCTCGGCGGTAATCTTAGGGTCGTCCAGATATTCCTTTAACACCGTCGGCCCTTTTGCAAGCACCGCTAATTTATTAGCGACTGGTGCTAGTTTTATTTGCATGCCCGGCATCGGCAAACCGATCACACCCGGCACATCAGACGGCCAATAGGTCGCCGTTACGCCGAGCGTTTCGGTGGACCCATACATGCTGATAATTGGAATTCGTTTACCGGTGTGCGACACCGCTAGGCGCTGAATACGCAAGGCAACGCTCTGCGGCAGTGCCGACCCACCATACGCAATGGATTCGAGTTTGCTAAAAAACTGAACCTGAAGTGATTCATCAGCCTCTAAGGCGCTTGCCAGCCAACTCAAGCCCAATGGGGCGCTGCCGAACGAGGTTGGCGCAATATACCTAAGATTGTTAATGGTTTTCTCAAACAACCCGGGAACAGGCTTGCCGTCATCTAAATAAATGGTGCCACCGTGTGACATCGCCTCATGGTAGGAAATATTGCCCGCCGAAACATGGCTCCAAGGCATCCACTGCAAGGAAACTGGGTGATGCTCATCGGGCGCTTGAATATCCGAAACCGACAAAATACTCGCGACCTGTGCACAGAGAATTGAATGAGTTTGCACCACACATTTCGGTTCGCCGGTAGACCCGGAGGTAAACATATACTTAGCGACGGTATCGCCATTAAGTCGGTCAATACTGGCGGCCACATCGGCTGTCACGGGGGTGTCTAAAATACTCGTCAAGGCAACGTGGCCTTCGCACGCATTATCGGCAACCAGCTGAACAGTCGGCTTGCTGTTCTTTAGATGTTCGAGCGCAGCGCGATAACGCTCTGCGCACTGGGCGAAAACCAGCGTTGGTTGCAACTTATTCACCACCATATTTAACTTGGCAAAACTCGAGTCTAACAAGGCATAAGGTGCGCTGACCGACGACGACGCAATACCCGCTTTCATAGCCGCCATAATGATTAGCGCATGGTCTATGGAGTTCTCAGAGATAATTAGCAAGCGCTCATCGCTGCCACGTTGGCCACTATTCGTATTACTCAATAACCATTGCGCCAAGCTATCTGACTGCGCATCAAACTCGGCATAAGAAATATCGCGCCAATAATCAGGCCCAAGCAAGTCGCGTTCAGCAAGCCAGCGGCGACCGGGAAAACGAGCCGTCACTTTTTTGAATAAATGCGGAATGCTTGGTTCTAATTCCAAAAGCGGCCGCGGGCAAGTCAGTAGCATTGTGCCATCAGGCTGTGGTAGCGCGTCGCAAGTAGGTTCAACGAATGACATACGCCGAAACTCTATCTTAGAAAGCTCGTCGGCACTAAGCTCGCGGGCGTGTAATTGACTAGCCATTGGACGAACTCCAAAGCGCTTGGTGTGCTTGCATGAATTGCGCAGCCTTTGCGTGCAATTCAGCAGGCACCTCGGGCAATTGGCCCGCGGCGCCGGCTGAATTCGGTAACGAAATCGTGGCAGTTGCGGTGGCTGTTTCTTCGCCACGTTGATTTATTGCTTTCATTTCTAGGTCAACCAAATTAAGACCTGCATCTCGGTACTTTTTAATTACAGACCCGCTAATCGTTTGGCTATCCCCTAGATAATTAAAACGTCGAATTTCATCCTGCATGCTAACGACAAAGGCGTCGTCGCCCATCCAATCACTGACCGCGTGATACAACCAAAACTCTCGCAACAGACCCCAATCGTAAGCCTCAGGGTTGCCAACACGTTTAGCGGCCTCAGAATCCCAATGCACGCGTGCCGCAGTGTCCATAGCGCCGCGTGCATCTGGAAAATACATCGTCGGCATCCGCGCGCGGTCTTTGGCAGCAACACGACTCGTCGCCAACATTCGGTAAGGGCTCAAGCCGTAACCCGCGCAGTGACATAAAATAATGTCGGTCATGGTGAGTGGCCCTTTCAATATTTGCGAGACTTCGTCACCTTCATTTACCTCGGACCACAATCGTTGCGTTGCGCCTCGTGGTTTCTCTTGTAAATAGGCTTCATCAAACTTGACAATTTCTTCCGGGCTATAGTTACCCAATTCGATATCTTTATATTTACCTTTCTCGCGAGCAGCCTTGCGATCACTGAGAATACGCAACATGCGGTAGACACCAACCACTTCGGCTCGCTGATTAAATTTCACGTAACGGTGCACAATATGAACACTGCGCCCCCCAAACTCGGAGTCTTTTACCTCCATAGACTCTTCACCTTCAAAACTATAGAGCCGATCACCCGGTTTTATCGGCCGATACCAATGCCACGTACCTCCAGACACAAAGGTTTGACAGCCTTTAAACACGCCCGCTGTTTTCTTTCGTAGCTCTTTATCAATGCGCTTACCTAACAACGGAGTGTTTATGATCGCAGTCATAATTTGTGGGGCAATTTGAGAGCTCCAACTCGTTTTTTGACCATACAAGGCATCACAATAAAGAGGATTATCGTCGCCAATACTTAAAGCGTAGTTTCGAATTGCATCATCGGAAACTTGTGAATGAAACTCGCGACCACGATTGACTTCATCCACGCCGATCAACAAGCGCTGAAGTTCGATATCTTCGTCGGTAATAATTCCGTAGTTTGGATCAGATTTTGAACTACTCATAAGGCGCAATTTACTAAGTTGTCGTTTGAGCTAAATAGTACATTGACGTATCATATGGCGCAAATCAAGTTTTCAAAAATTGTAGCAGCACGCTTGAAGGTTCGCAGAAGTAATGAATAAAGAGAATAAAACAACGCCCAAGATATCTGCCGCGAGCGACCCTGCGTTTGTTAAACGAGCACTGGAGCAAGCGAGTATTAACGTGTTGCGAATCGCGTTGTTTCATCAAACTCATGACTCCTTTTTGTCGGACATGCCAGTCACCGAGCACGAATTGCGCGGCGGAGCATTGAGTACCTACGTTGTGCCAAAAAACTTACACGCAGATATTCGCGCGCGCGCGTTTGATTTTTTGGTCGACAATAAAGCGCATAAACCTGACCCCACCAAACATGAGGTTAAGCACTTAATGACGCTGTTCTCAGGCCAGCAGCCGAACTCGGTTGAGCTCGATTATGGCTATGAAGAGCTTGGTTTTGAGGCGTTCCCGCGAGATGCACACTGGAGCACTGCGACAACCCAAAAACCGAACCATCTGCCCAAAGATTTTAGGGTCGCGATTATCGGATCGGGCTTTAGCGGTTTGGCCATGGCCGCACAATTGGGCCGCTTAGGCTTTGACTACGATATAATCGAACGTCACTCTAAATTAGGCGGCACCTGGCAGGTTAATGACTACCCAGAAGCACGCGTTGATGTGCCAAGTTTTTCCTATCAATATAGTTTTGAGAAGAATTATCCTTGGACGCATTTTTTTGCACCACGCGACGCGCTTAGAGAGTACGCCGAGCATATCGCTGAGAAATATCAGATAAAGCCAAACATACGATTTGATACAAAGCTCATTGATGCGACTTGGAATGAAGACACCTCCGCATGGTCGCTCGAGCTGGAAACAGATAACGGTGAACGCTCGACACGACACTACAACGCGGTGGTAAGTGCGTGTGGCTTATTTGGCACCGCCCTATTACCAGACATCAATGGAATTGAACGTTTTGAAGGTGAAATGTTTCACACCACCCAATGGAACCATGACTTTGATTACAGCGGCAAACGCGTTGCGGTTATTGGCACCGGTTCCACTGGTACGCAACTCGCTAGGGCCTTAGCAAAAACGACAAGCAAGCTCACAATTTTTCAACGTACGGCGAACTGGGTTACGCCCATAGAGGGTTATCACGCTGAGGTTAGTAATGAGTTGCGATGGTTATTCGACAATATGCCCGGATACCAAAATTGGTTTAATTACGCGAACTCGGTATCCGAATTTCGAATGCAAGACATGCATGAACTAGACCCGCAATGGATCGCTAAGGGTGGTAAAGTCAACGAAAAGAACCAACAGCTACGCGAGTCACTCACGCAGTTCATTCGTCACAAAGTGGGCGGTGATGAAGCAATGATCGATAAATTGGTTCCCACGCACTCACCAATGTCACGCCGTTTGGTTATTGATAATCAATGGTATGACACCTTAATGCGAGACAACGTCGAATTGGTTGCTGACGGCATTCAAGAAATCACCGACACCGGGATTGTTGACGCTAACGGCGTTACCCATGAGGTAGACTTAATTGTACTTGGTGCTGGCTTTAAAGTGTCTCAATATTTGTGGCCCGTTGAATACAAAGGCCGCGACGGGCTGTCTATCGAACAGCTTTGGAACAAAGACGGCGCGCGTGCGTTTAAGGGCATGACCATGCCAGGCTTCCCTAATTTTTTTATGATTTACGGGCCAAACGCGCAAGCACGCGCCGGTTCTTTTCATTCAGTTGTCGAGTCGTTGAGCAGATACATCGGCAACTTATTGGTGGCCACCTTGGAACAAGGTAAACAAACAATTGAGGTTAAAGGCGAGGCGTATGAAAACTATAATCAACGGCTTGATAAGGCCATGCAAACGCTATTGTGGGAAGACGAACAAGGCGGTGGTGGCTACTACGTCAATGAACATGGCCGTGCCGGTGTGATAATGCCGTGGCGAATTCACGAGTTTTTCGAAATGATTCAAACGCCCGACTTAGAAAACTATACTATCGATTGACGATATCAACGAACGCCAACCATTTATCGCGTTAGCTTTCACCTCGTTTTATCGCTGCGTCCACCGCGGCGTTGACCCAGTGGTCAATCATTCCGCGCTCGGTTAGCTTGCTGTTAGTAAAAAACACCCGGTGGTAGATAGCACCGGTAATAGAATCAAGCAGCCAATCAAACTTCGTGTTCTTGGGCAGTTCTCCGCGCCTAACTGCGGCCCGTAAAAGATTCCTGACAGGCGCCCGACGTGCTTTAATAGCACCGTACAACAAATCCGCAAACGCCTGATCTTGCAGTGACGCTTCGAGAATAGCCGGCAACACATTACCCCATTCTGATTCCGTTAGCGCTTTGACCAATCGTCTGAATAAAACCGATAGGTCTTTACGCACATCGCCCGTGTCTGGCAACTGAGTTTGCGGCCCAAGTACCATTTGAAATGCGTCCATCGCAATGTCTGGCACGGCGTCCCAATGTCGATAAATAGTCGAACGTGAAACACCACATGATTGCGATATTTTCTCGAGCGTAAGGCTACGATAACCGTGTTCTGAAACCAACGCCAGGGTCGCCTCTAAAATGCGCTGCCGAGTGCGGTTTAGTTGCCCTTGTTTTTTTGCGCGTACCGTCATTTCTACTCTCTAAATTCTAATTAGTCCCGCTGTCAGTGATATCAAGAGCCGCGCTGACTTCGGTATAGCGTTTATCGACAAGCTCGCGAATATTACGATGCGTTATTATATAGTCATCGCCGTTCTTGATGCCCTCAAGTGTCATCTGTGCAACTTTTTCAGGCGCCATTCCAAGCTGATTTAAAGCCTCGCCAATCACTGGGTTACCTTGATATGCATCACCATAAGTGGATTGCCTTGAGCGGCCCGCATTCCATATATCGGTCGCAACGGGGCCAGGGCAAAGAACACTCACATGAATGTTGTGCTGGGCGTAGTCCCGCCGCATCATTTCACTCAACCCAAGCACGCCATGCTTAGAGGCAACATAAGGGTACATACTACCCAAGGCTACACCAGGTATGCCAAAACACTGTTCCGAACCCGTATTGAGAATCAATTTTTCACCTTCTTGCTCAAGAAAACGTTTTATAAAAACCGAACTGACAATGAATATACCTTTTAGGTTTACGTCGACAACCCAGTCCCAGTCAGCATCGCTAATTTCATGCAGCAACCCAACTTGGCCAACGCCGGCGTTATTAATAAGAATATCAACTCGGCCAAACCGTTCATAAGCAGCATCCGCTAAGGCACGCACTGAGTCACGCTGGCTAACATCACACTGCATTGCAATCACATCGATACCTTGCTGCGCTAAATCGTGTGCAACCTGCTGAGCTTTATCGCCATTCATGCCAGCAAGCACAAGCCTTACACCCTCTTTTGCAAGCGCCTCAGCAATGCTTAAACCAATACCGCTGGTGCCACCCGTGATCACCGCTACTTTCTGATCTAGTTCCTTCATCGCTCGCTCTGTTATATGAAACTATTATGGACGATATTAATGATAAAGCCTGATCAAAAAAAACGCCAACCTAAAACTAAGAACAACACCTAGCCACTTCTGAAAATCGATGTTATGTGCTTGAGTTAGCCAAGCAGCAAGCAGAGCAATTAACCTTAGACTACGCCAACACCATAGGCGCGACAAAATAGGCAATCAGAGTTATCACAACAATTGCTATCAGGTTAATACGTAGACCTGCCCTCGCCATCGTCATCAGGCTGACTTCTCCCGTCGAGAACGCGACCGCATTTGGCCCGGTCGCCATCGGCAACATAAATGCGCAACTCGCAGCCAAGGCAACGGGCGCAGCCATGACTTCCAGTGGCAGACCCGTTTCAATTGCAACGGCGCCAAACACCGGCATTAACGCCGACGCCGTGGCAATATTGCTGGTTACTTCGGTCAGTGCCAACACAACCACCGTAATCAGGAAAATCACGAGCAAGGTTGGATACGACGTTATAAAAGACAAACTCTCACCAATAAACGTACTTAGCCCGGTAGATGAGATAGCCTGAGCCAAAGACATGCCGCCTCCAAACAAAAGTAAGACGCCCCACGGGATTTGCTCGGCGGTCTGCCAGCTGAGAATTTTCTCGCCTTTGCGCTCTTTGCTACCAGCCGGAATAACAAAACACAGCACCACGGCGATTATTGCGGTCATCGGGTCATTAAGCCCCGAAAACGGTGTAAAGGGTTCTCCTGAAAACGATACTTCTAGAGTATTAAGTGGTCTTCTGAATATCCACAAACACGCGATGACCAGAAAGACCAAAAGGGTTCGCCATTCAGGAACCGTCATGCCGCCCAACGCATGCAACCTATTCGAAACATTTTCACGAGCGTCGGACACATCTAATGTCGGCATTGAAAAAACCCACCGAGTTAACGTGAGCCACGCAAGGGGCAATAGAACTAAGATCGTGGGGACACCGATCATCATCCATTGAGAGAAACCGATTTCGCTATTGCTATGCTCGTTTAAGTAACTCAACACAATGAGGTTAGTCGGTGTGCCGATGGGGGTTCCTAGACCGCCAATAGAGCAAGCGTAAGCAATCCCTAACAGTAAGGCGTAGGTGAAGTGTTTGTGGCGCCGGCTATCACCATTTTCCACCGCGGCGGCCACCGAGAGTGCGATTGGCATCATCATAATCGATGTCGCTGAGTTCGATATCCACATAGAGAGCAAAGCCGCTGAGGCCATAAACCCGCCGACCAAGCCGGCTGGATTACCCCCAACACGCGTCACTACATTCAACGCTATTCGCTCATGCAAGCCCCAGCGCTCTATCGCTTTGGCAAAGATAAACCCACCGAGCAATAGAATCACAATCGGGTGCATATACGGCGCGGCTACTTGCGCCATTGTGTTAACGCCGGCCAACGGTAGTACGATAAGCGGCAGTAGCGACGTCACCGGTATAGGCACGGCTTCGGTCACCCACCAAATTGCCATAAAAACGAGCAGCGCCAGCGCCACCCAAGCATCGCTTGAACGGTCAGTGCCTACTTCTAACGACGCAGGTGGACCAAGTAATAATATCGAGCCCGCAATGAGTGGCCCAGCAAACAGTCCTATGACGGACACCAATTTAGATTGCTTTACGACATTAGTTTCCAAGACCGTGCCTGCCTTTTCCTTTTTTAATTAAAAAAATCAACTGATTAACCGAATATCAATTCGTTACGCTAGAGCGTGAATTATAAACCAAGGTACTCAGTATAGTAGTTTTGGTTCAAACGAGTCTAAGCGAATACGAGCTGCCCAATGTGTGATCGACGGGAGATGTAGGCGAAACTCCCGAGCCTATCATCATTATGTTGACTACACCTCAGGTCACATCGCGTTGTTACAACCTCGAAATAGAAAACCTTGATTATCTCAAGCTAACCCTAATTTCATTGAGTTATTAACACATCACTCCGGCGAACTCGCCAAAAAACCGGAAACCTGGGTTTCCCATTTTTAGTCAAACCCGTGTATTTATAGCTTACCAACGCGCCAATCGCGGGCGGATTTTCTCGCTGAGCATCACTGAACCCCGAGCCAATTTTAAACCGAATTCCGTTCGGCATTTGCACCGTTATGCTGCCCATTAGGTTCGCCAAACGACCCTTGCCTTTATGGTGAGCGACAACCTTCGCTTCGGCATCGTTTTTTAGTTTAATTTTCAACAGGTCATCAGACCGGCCACCACGGTAAGCAGCGGCTTTGGATTTGAGCATAAAGCCTTCACCACCCTTCGCATCGATCTCGATCAGCAAGGCCTGCAAACTTACTAAGGTTTTCGGTGCGGCGCGCTGTTCAACAATTTGCCAATATTTATTACCCAGTCGAACGTGTAATTGCTGCATTGCTCGATAGCGTTGCGAAAAATCACCCTCAGCCTGCGGCAATTCAAACACCATAAACTTCACTCTATGCCATCCAGCATGGGGTTCATGTCGGCGCACTATGCCAGAAATCTCATCAAAGGTTTGTCGGCCACCCCAAAGCTCACCGTCCAGAGGCGTGCTAGGCAATGATTGTAAAAACCATTGCGGCGCAACAAACTTATTACCAGCACGTGAACGTAAATAATCGCCGTCCCAATACGCACGAACACCGTCTAGTTTTTCACTTATATAGTAGTCGTCTAAACTGTGCTTTTGCGGATCAAAGGTGCTCGCCAATAAGAATGAGAACGGCTGCTCTTCTGCCACTGCGTTTGGTGGGCCTGCGAATAATAAAAATAATAGTATTAACGGTTTCATCATAAGTTTGCTCCTTGCGCTGATGAATAATTTGGTAGTTGCTCGTTTTAAGTTAACGGTTTTAACCAAAACGCGTTAACTTTGACGCTTTTTCCCTGCGTCTTACAAGAGGGTAACAAATCAAGCTGGTCTCATAAAGACCGATCAATCGAAATATTTGCGGGGTTAACAATAATCACTTAACGCTAACATGTTGTTAAATCCTTTCTACTAGAATACTCTATTTAGGCGATTCATTCTTATTAGCCTCCATGTATACCCTACTCATTAGTTTTTTCGTACTGGCCATCTTTTTTTCATTTATGTGTTCATTGTGGGAGGCCGTGTTGCTTAGCATTACGCCTACCTATGCGCGTATCCAGCATCAAAAGGGCACAATCACCGGCCGTCATTTACAGGAATTTAAGGAAAATATTGACCGGCCCTTATCCGCGATACTGACTTTAAACACGATCGCACACACCGTAGGAGCCATCGGTGTGGGAGAACAGGCCGCGAAAATATGGTCTGATAGCAGCCCGTTAATCACGCGCATATTGGTGCCAGGTGGCATGACGCTAGCGGTATTGATACTCTCTGAAATCGTACCCAAAACCATCGGCGCGCTCTATTGGCAAAGGCTGGCAAAATTCACCGTATTCTCTCTGCGCTTTCTTATGATTGCGCTCGCGCCCTTAGTCTGGATGGGACAATTGGTGACACGTTCAATAAAGAAGGACTCCGACAAACCCATTCTCACACGTAACGACTTTCTCGCAATGGCGGAAATGGGCGCACAAGATGGCGTCTTCGACGCCGACGAATCACAAATGCTCGGCAGTATGATTCGGTTCCAAACTATTCAGGTACGCGACATCATGACGCCGCGCACGGTGGTTAGTGCTACGTCACAAGAACAATCGATCAATAATTATTACCATCAACGCAAGGAAAATCAGTTTTCTAGAATTCCCACGTTTAGCCAAGACAACAAAGACCTAGTCACCGGCTATATCATTAAGGTCGACGTTGCTGAGGCCATAATTGATGGCCGAGGCGACGATTCACTAGTTGAACTGCGACGCGACATCGTCGCCGTTGGCGAAACGTTGGCCGTGACCGAGCTGTTCACTACACTAATGGAACGACGAGAACACGTGGCCGCTGTGGTAGATGATTTCGGCGGCATGGCCGGCATAGTAACAATGGAAGACGTTATCGAAACCATACTCGGCATGGAAATAATGGACGAGACAGACACCGCTACTGATATGCGATTACTCGCGCAAAAGCACCGAGAGAAACGTGCTAAAGCGCTAGGTGTACTTGACCCTGAACCACAAAATCAAGCAGATTAAACGACACGTCGCGCAAAGCTTGACTGCTAAAAAGTGCGTTATTAATCTCAGGCAGTGAAACTCACGTCAATCTCTATCTCCGGAATTAGGGTCTTAATTTTCCGAGATGACCTGAATAGCGTAAACGTGTCTGGGAATAAGTTGCATAAACTCGCCCCCAATATTGCGCGAGCTAAGTCTCTACAGTGTTCGACAATTCTTAGTTTTGGTGGGCCGTACTCGAATCACTTACATGCGCTGGCTTATGCGTGTAAGGAAGAAAATTTTGCCAGTATCGGGCTCGTTCGAGGTGAGTTACACAAACATTTAACGCCAACATTACGCGACTGCCAAACATGGGGAATGCAACTTATTCCCGTATCTCGTAACGCTTATCGAGAATACCAAGATACCTTATTCGGTCACGCTGAGACGCGCCTTGCCAGTGAAATATCTACCGCCCCATTTTCAACACTCACCGAGAAAACGTTGATGATTCCAGAAGGTGGCAGTAACGCGTCCGCAATTGACTCGGTGAGCAAGGCATACAAGCGCATATTTGAATTACCCGATTGCCAACACCTTACCCATGCCCTTTGTGCCACCGGCACCGGTGCGACATTGGCGGGCTTATACAAAGCTGCGCCTGACGCAGTTGAGGTATTTGGCATTCAGGCCGTCGCTGAAGACGGCGCCACCATTAAGCGAGTAAAAGGGTGGCTAAAGTCAGGCTCTGCGAATGTTGTGGTCCGCTCGGGTCATCTCGGAGGCTTCGGAAAAATACCGCCTCACTTGCTCACGTTTATCGAAGACTTTGAAACAAGCTATGACGTGCCGCTAGACCCGGTATATACCGGTAAAGCCATGTTTAAACTTACTCAAATGATCGAAAAAGGCAATTTTTCACTCACCGATAAAATCCTATTTATACATACCGGTGGCCTACAAGGGAAAAGAAGCTAGGGCTGCGTTTAGTCTCTCGCTCTGGGGTCCGCTCTGACAGCAACTGAGTCTTATGGCGTTGATTATCAGCGTGGGTCTAACTAAACTAATGTGCCCTATTTTTTGCGCCAACCACTGCCTAGGTTAATGAATTGTCCGGGTGACGTTTTTTCCAATGCCGTTTTACCAGCCAATTTTTCAACGGACTCGAGACTTGTTCCGTTACGTTTGGCAATCTCTTTATATTTATTCTTGCGCTTGGCATTAATGTCATTTATCAAAGCGGTCGTTTCCGCGGTGGTAGTCACAGCGCCTAGATAACCAGTGAGCTGCTCACCCACTAAGCCTTTTTGTTTTGCTTCGCCTAGCGATAAGGCGAGTGCGGCGCTGGAGATAAATAGAGAGGCGAATACGCCGATAAAAATGATGTTAATTTTCTTCATGGTTTGGTGCTCAATAATAAGATAGAAATTAGTAATAAAGTGGTTCAGGGCAATCAACGATTAAAACAAATCTGAGTCCTCGCCAAACAGCTCTTCTAAATCTTTCTCCACTTTGATTTTTATTTCATGTTCAATTTTTACATTCAAATTTATCGTGATGGGTTCGGACGGTGGCGCCACCTGCACGGTCGGGCTACACGCGCTGAACAGCAATAGGTAGCCACCGACCAATAAAAATCGCCCCAAGCGGCTAAGCTGGGTTCTTGTAATTGCCATGTTTGAAGTCATCCGTCATGTACCTGTCTATGTTATCTCGCGTTGCTTAACTTACTGCGATGTTGTTTTTTGATAGAAATCTTGAACTCGCTTGTCTAGCGTATCACTAACCCCCTCGACCAATCGTAAACTTTCAAATAACTTTAATACGTTTTGTTCAAGGTTGATATTTAGATTAACCTGTCGGCCCTGCTCAAAATCAGGATTATTACCCTGCAATTGCAGTTTTAACAGCAACGTTCCGTCTGGCTGGTAATACGTATCCGCGCGGAGCACGTCGTAATAGAAATTGCGCAGGGCCAAGACCACCGTTTCAGTGTATTGATTGGCATTTAGTGCATCCGCATCGGCTTGATAGCGCAGAGTACCACCCGGCTCAATGGCGTATAGCTGACCGTTATCAATACTGATGTTCCCATTGTCTATGACGATGGGAAGCGCCCCTGTCACCAAGCCTGTTGCGTTAATATCGTCGAGCTGCTGCACGCGCACAAGCTCACTAAGATCAATATTGTCAACAACAACTTGTAAGCTGTGTTGTGCACGGTTCAAGTCGTACGCACCCGGCTTTAAGCTCGTGCTACCTTTCAATAGTTGACTTTGCGCGCGCACCAAATCTACGATAGGTAAATCGCCAAGCGGCGACGGCCGTAAAGTAAATTCAACAACCACATCCGTATTTTCCACGCCCGCGTCGACGTGCTCAACGGTGAGCCGCTGCGGCTTTATGCTACGTACGTTTGGATAGACTTGCAGCGATGATTTCGCATTAATGCCCGAAAAATATGTGTCGTTGTGCGCCCCGCCTAGACTAACTAACTGGGTATCAATATCGACCATCATTTGCCATTGCTCGCGCCGATGTGCCCAGCGCGCTTGGCCCGATAACTCGACCTCACCGGCAACCAATTTGGTCGGCAACACCAAGGGCGAAATTAGTTGATTAAGACGTTGAGGGTCATTGAATTTGACGGTTTTAAAGTCGAAATCTGTCTTACCTTTTTGTTGCTCAAGATTGTGCTTGGTGACGGTTTTTACGTGCAAATCGCGGTCAACACTGTCCACACTACCACGGCTGGTGAACACGTCGTTTTTGAGTTCAAAAGACTGGTTAAAATTAGCTAGCCGCCAATTGGCCAATTCCTTCGTCTCACCTTTGATATGGTTCAGTTCGTCATGAGATTGCGAAGGTTGTTCTGAGCTGGGCTTAGTCAAGCCATCTACAATTCTTAACTGCGGTACTAATAAGTCTCCCTTCAAGGATATCTGGTCTTGATGAAACGTAGCGTGACTAATTTGCAAAGTAGCATCGGTTTGATACAGACCTATTGGTATGCTGATATCCTGTACGATTGGTAAGGTTACTTCGAGCAACAATTTTTCCAATAATATTACTTCTGCCCCATGGCGGTTGGCTTGCACGTTTTCACTCTCGGCCTGAGAAGTTTCTTGAGTGCTCGAATTAAAACGCCCTTTCACGCGGGTTGCTCCAGACGAACGCACGCTTAAACCATGCGGCAGCTCGATGTCGTCCAACCGTGCATACTGGCTCGTCAATTGCCATGGCTCTGCAAGACCAAGCTGCCATTGCTCGGCACCCACGGTTAACGACGCGCTACCCGAAAATGATGTGTTAGACAGCGTCAATTCGCCAGCTTGCTGTAACTTATCGGCAGTCACTAACACGTCGCTAGACCTCATCTCGGTCACACCATCCGATAAACCTAAATTTCCGTTTGCTCCAAGCGTGAGCTTATCAACTTGCCAGTCTGAAAACTCTGCGTTGGTGAGCGTCACAGTGTTATCGAACTTTACTTCAAGTGTGGTCGATGCCTTCGACTGTTCACGCGCCACCGGCGCTTGCGTTATCTGAAAATCGAGCTGACCGGTTAGGGTTTCAATGTCTGCGCCTTGGTACTGCAACGCGCTACTCTGAATCGTCGATAATATTTCTAAGCCAGTTGCTTCTGGGTTGCCTTGTAGAGTTCCAGCAATGTTTAGCTGATCGACGTCAATCGATGTCTCGCCGAACATAGCAAAAAGAGGCATGTGCTTAGCCAGTTTGGGTTTTACATCTGCACTAAATACCAACGATTGATCAACTTGATTTAGGAACCCGCTAAACACAGCGTGGGGCAGTTCAGCTTCTTGAGGCGCGCCCGCAGGCACGGACAGGTCAAATAACGTAACATTCCAGCCGCTTTTCACGTCACTGGCCCAGTGCAATTCCTGTTGGTCACCCAATCTGAATTTAGCGTCTAATCGATTTTCAGTCTTGCTTAGACTCGCTTGCAACTCGACAGCATCAAAAGTGCTTGCTGATTCGGATGCGAGGTTATGCGAGAGTGATATAGCCGCCAACTGCACGTCATTTACCGGAAAGGCGCTGGGTTCAATAGCCTGATACGCCGCCAACAACTGTTCTATAGTTGGCAGCCTTGGCGTTGCGCTAACTTGCGAGCTTGGTCGATGATCAAGCTTTAATGCTACCGACTTTATGAATAGGCGTTCTGCGCGACCGGTTAACAAGTCTGGCAGCGAGTACTCTAACCGTACTTGCCCAAGCTGTATTTGCAACTCCGTATCCGGCTCCGCATAGGTAACATCAAGACGCTTAACGAGCGATTGCGACAAACCAACATCGCTTACTTCTACGGTGACATTAGCCAATCCTTGCTGCTCAAGAAATTGCGTAAGGCTCCAGTTCAAGATGGTTGGTAACTGCCACCATACTACGCCAAGCAACAAGCCAAGCAAAAACAAGAGCGAAAAAAGAAAACGCTTAAAAATAGATCACCCAGAACTATTAATTCTACTCACAACAATCGGGTAACAAGACTAACCGATTGCA
>CALIVT010000005.1 GCA_938048185.1 uncultured Arenicella sp. | reverse complement strand
AGCGTTCAATCTGAGCCAGGATCAAACTCTCCAGTTCAATCTAATTACTAAAGGAATTTTTTGTTTTACAGCCAAAAATAATAAAAGCTGGGTCTCTCAGCCTCTCTCGGAATTGAGCTGCCATGATCCAGTTAAGAGCGTGAGCCCTCAACCGTCGCAAGACATAAGAGTCTGGTTTACCGGTTTTTGTGCGACTTTCTCATCTAAGAAAACGCCCACACAAATTGTTTGGTTTCATTTTTAAAAGAGCGGTGTCTAAATTTAGTCTCTCGACTGTCTTTAAACTGACACAATTTTGTGCCACCTGAGTTAACCTCAAGGGAGGTGAATCATACTCGCCTCAGCCGTTGCGTCAACACCTTTTCGAAATTAATTTCCAAAGATGTTGAAAGCGATACAAAACAAGTAAACACTTGGCTTGCAGGGCTGTCTCAGGGGACGTGCATTCTACTCATTACCGACCGTCGGTCAACATCTTTTTCAAACTAATTAAAAAGTGTTATTCGAAGGCTTTTCGAAGCCAAATTTGGCGTCTCATCAGCGTTGAAGAAGGCGCATTCTATCCATTTAATTTAGCACGTCAACTTCTTTTTCAACTATCTTTCAATGCTGACAAAAATATCAGCAAAAACGGGCTACACGACTAGCGCAGATAACAGCAATAACACTACAAACAACGTCGCTAGCCCGATCATCCACACGACAAGCTGTCGCTGGAATTTTTCTGCACTTCCTAATAGTCGGCGCATGCCTGGCCTACTAATCGGAAAAATCAGACGACGTTTATTTCGCCCAGCCTTCTTTTTTCCCGAACTCTGAGAAGCAACTTGAATCGCCGGTGCGGTCGCATTGGGCTTTTGCGTTATTCGACTGGATTTAAGAGCTTGCTCCTTTCGCTCAGCAAACCTTGAATAACTCGCGTTTACACGTTCTGCTCGGTAGGTCAGCCACGCTTGATTTTTTGCACCTCGGTCTGGGTGAAATAACCGGATAAGCTGGCGATAACGAGTCTTGGCTCGCGCACGCGAAAGTGCGGGTGAAAACAGCTTTTGATAATTATCGGGGTTCGCAATCAGCAGCTGGTCAACAAACTCTTCAAAACGCTCATTGCACTGAGCCCCATCTCCACTGACGAGCGCTCTGCGAGCATCAAGCTGTTTTTCAGTACCCGGTGCAAACCACCAACAGAGAATTTCATCGATATACCGCATGAGTGTCGGATCGGCACTCCCACGTTCGACGCAATGACTAAGCGTCGGCAACCAAGCCAGAGGCTCATGACTGTCCATATTAGACCAAGCAGTTCGAGGGATTGTAGTTAGAAGCGTTGAGTTTCCGCAAGCCAATTAAAAGTGCAGCAACAAACGACACATTAACTCGCATGCACAGGAACATTCAGGGCGTTTGAATAATATTGCTCGCTGTAATTTTCGGTCGACACCTCGGCATTACTAAATATCGAGCCAGCCAAAGGTGCGTTAACAATACGCAAGCGCTGCAATGCACTCTTAATCGCGTCTTGCGGTGTGCTAGCGGATGCGACGACAAACAAGACGGCTTGTACCATCGTCGACAATGATACTGAGTCTGCGAGACCTAGAACTGGAGGGCTATCAATTACCACCACGTCGTACTCCGATTCAAGCCGAGCGACTAGGTCGCGCATTGCGGGCGAGCCAATCAAGTCAGATGGCGCGTGCGAGTCAGTACCACTGGTTAGCAACGACAAGTTTTGAATTTCCTTGATACTAAACGGGGCTAGCTCGATGTTTTTGGCGAGATAGTCGGTTAACCCGGGTGCAGAAGGAACATTAAATACAGTATCATAACCGGCACGACGCAGGTCAGCGTCAACCACAACGACACGCTTACCTGCGCTGGCACACGCCACGCCTAAATTCATCGCAATCGTACTCTTAGCCTCACCAGCAAGCGCGCTGGTAATCAATATTGATCTAGGGAAATCACTGACAGTCGAGTGCGAAAGCGATGCCCGTATCGCCTGAATAGATTCAGAGAACATAGACCGGGGCTGGTGAAAGGTGAGCGTATTCAGCATTTGTGAACGTAAGGGCTCATCTATTTTTTTCTGCTTGTTGCCGACAAGTGGCACCACGCCTAAATGGTCTAAGCGCGTCACTTTACGCAACTGATTGAGGTCATAAACTGAGTTATCCAACATCGCCAGTAAAAAAGCGGCTCCTAGGCCACCGAGCAACCCCAGAGCCGACGCGAACAATAAGGTAAACCCAAGGCCCGCAGAAGAAGGCGACCCGGGTATCGAGGCTTGATCGACTACTGAGGCAATATTCAACTCCATACCCGCAGCAACCCCAACCTCTTTGGTACGCTCTAACAGCCCCGCGTACAACTCCTTATTCGCTTCCCATTCTCGCTTATAGATGTTGTATTTAACAGCACGGTCTTGCAAGTCGAATACGTCGCTCTTAGCTTGCTCAAGTTCTGCCTTGATTTGTGTTTCACGAGCCTGCAACTGACGATACGAGTTTTCCAACCCATCGACAATCACCCTCGCCTGTGCATTAATCGCCGAATCCAATTCATCGAGCTTGGCCTTGAGCTCAATCACCTCTGGATACTTAGGCTTGTAAATTTTGGAAAGCTCTAGGTATCGGGTTTGTAACTTTGCGCGATCTTCTCGTAAAGACTTAATCAAGGAGTTTTCACTGACCACATTCAGCGCCATCGGATCAGTACTTTCAGCTTGACGAAAACTAGTGCTGGCATCGATACGCTGACGCTGGACTAATGATAAGGATTCGCTTAAACCTGCCAAACGAGAAAGTACAATATTGTTACTGTCCTCCATATCAATAACTCGATTCTGGCGCGCGAAATCCGTTAAACGTGTTTCCGATTCGACAAGCTTCGCTTGAACCTCCGCAATTTGCAGTTCCAGAAAATCTTTAGCGCCCGAAGTCGACTCAATGCGCCGTTCACCACTTAGCCAAATATACGACTGCATGTGCTGATTAATGATTTTCGCGGCCAGCTTGCGATCAAAACTTGCGAAACGGACACTCAGTAAAGTAGAGTTGCGCACTGGCACGATTGTCAATTTAGATCGATAGTAATTCGTGGCCCGCCGCACCGCCTGCTCGTCGGTGAGTGTATCGCCATCACCGCGCCACAATGTCCGAAGCGCTTTGATTCCATTACTGAAATTTCGTTGTTTGACGCGGCCGTTAAACTCGGGGGCATCTGCAAGGTTAAGCTTTAATACCACTTCTTTAGCTAGGGCTTTACTGCTGAGAATTTTGGCCTGCGTGGAAAGGTGCTCGCGCGACGACACGCGCTCAGTCTCTAAGTTTTGAAACTTAACCAGGTTGCGTCCCCCCGTATTAATCTCGATTAAGCCCGATGCGGTGTAAACAGGGCGCTGCAATTTATGCGCCAACACGCCAACACCGACCACTATAACGAAG
The DNA here is from genome assembly GCA_938048185.1 of uncultured Arenicella sp. Classification (GTDB taxonomy): domain Bacteria; phylum Pseudomonadota; class Gammaproteobacteria; order Arenicellales; family Arenicellaceae; genus Arenicella. Next base: position 137,307 of record CALIVT010000005.1, on the reverse strand, counting down.
ACCAATAAAACCAAACGGCGGTAGCGCATAACGACTCGCCATAGCGCACGCAGATCGATATCGTCCTCTGAATCTAGCTCGCTTGCGCCGGGGTCATACGTCGTTAAAGCTCGTTCACCGCCGAACCGCTCACTAGGTAAATTGGCGCGCGAATTTTGAGGTTGTTGATGTGTCATTTAGTTGAACCTAAACATAGCTCTAAAGTGTAAACCGGTCTCTAATTGATTCTGTAGCCAAGGATCTGTCCAGCAGTCTTGAAGAACCCCGAAACTGCTCGTTTGGCCGCGCTGTGCGAGACCGACACGACATCGCCATCTTGCAGAACCAAATCACTGCTCGGGCTATCTCTAACCCTTGCCAGGTTAACCTTAAGCACTACCAACTCATCGTCTTGGTTTCTAATAACTCGAATATCCTCTTGCTTGCCGGTCCACGGAATACCGCCGGCCAAGGCGACTGCTTTAAGTACATTTGTCTCGCCATCCATTTTGTAAGACCCGGGATTCTCGACCGCGCCTTCCACGGTCACAAACCCAGCTTCAGGTATTAAGATGCTATCGCCGTCGCGCAACTGAAAATTTGACGCCTCAACTCTGCCGGCCAGCAAACGACCTAAGCTGACAACTAAGTCAATCGTTTCGTACTCACCTGAGTTCTCGTTTAGTTGTTTTGTTTTAACTCGAACCAAATCGCCCGCGGTCTTAGACAAGCCTCCCGCCAGAGACAACATCTCAAAGATGCTGCGCGTTTTCTTTACCGTATAAACGTCGGGCTTTTGGACTGCCCCCATCACGGTGATTTCTTGCGAGCGATACTCTTGAATATATAAAACCACCTGCGGATTCTGCAAATAGTCGGCCTGCAATTTTTGCGCAATTAGCGTTTGCGCTTTTGATAGGGTCAAGCCTCCCACGTCTACAACTCCCAACAAAGGTAACTCGATTTCGCCCTGACCATTAACGCGTACCTTGCGATTTAGATCCTCAACTCGAAACACGCTCAGCTCAAGTAGGTCGCCTGGACCGAGACGATAAAGCAAGCCAGAGTTGGTTTTCTTACCCACCAGAGCATTCCGAGAGATTTCCTTATTACGCGACTCTACTTGCTCTTCAACATAATCATTCGATGCATCGCTTAGCAACACCGGCTGGCTAACACAGGCGCTTAAGGCAACACACAGGAACACTAGAAATAATTTACACGTAGACAGGCCGACTTGCACAAAGCGAATACCAAAATAAGACAAACTGAAGCAAGAGATTAAAAGATTCATTGATGTTTTCGTCGTTGGATTAGGAATGTTGACTAGTCGGTTTTCTAGCGACATTTCATGTCAAAATTAATTGGTCGAACCTGCACTCTTAGCGAACTTTTAACACACTAAAAACGCACAACTAGTTGCGTAACTATTCGTACAACTAGGCACCAAAACCGTGAACGAGAAAATATAATGCTACAGCTAACTCTCGAGTTAAATTCCATCCAGTTCGCGCCCTCCCCGCGCGCCCAGACGCTAAACACGTTGCTAGTAACGATCAAAAAATAGTGTACTGCCATGTTGTTTTTAAAAGCGGCTAGTAAAGAATATTTAATCATCGCTCGCCACCATAAACTGCCATATTATTTCGCAGAAACGCAGCCGTCGAGTTCGACACGAACACCGAATTCGGCAATCTAATCTCGCAGTTCGACACGGCGCGCCATAGTATGTAAATACTCCTCAAGCCGCGTATAACCCGATGGCCGTATCTGATTTGGTTTTGCAGGGAGCGTCAAGCGTCGACTGTGCTCTGCTAGCCGTTGCCAACCACCCGCATCGTTACTACAATCGTTAATGATTCGGTAACGTGACGATGTATCAAGAGGCGTTACCCAAGGGCGTTCTACCACTAACTCAGCCTTATCAAAAGGACTGCATTCGTGCCGCCTAATCGTTCGCTTCTGTCCGTTTCCGGCACCCGCTATTATCTCGATTACTTGATTTTCGAACCGGCTCGAATAACATTGGCCGAGTTCAAACATCACCGACGATAACGTCGCGCTTTGAAGACTACCTATTGGGTAAAAGATAGCGGTATCACCAACGCAATTTGGCACCTTGCCAGTATTCGTTTCAACTTCACGCACAATACGTTGATCAATTGAGTCTCGGTCTGCGGGTCTCGCTCCGACAGTGGTAAGCAGCCTATTCTTGACTTCAAGCGCTGGCCAAATATTCATACCGTCATTACCGATAGGCGGTGTTGTTACCAAAAAAGGCTCGACACTTTTGAGCGTGCACGCGACCAGACGTTGCTCTTCACTCATGCAGAGGTTGTCACGCAGATAGAACCGTGCGCCTGTCGATATTTTCTCACTGACCTTTCCATAAATATTTTGCCTACGGTCAGACTTGTCATTGCCTCTGATTCTGACATTACCAACAACCACCGTTTGTCGAACGTTGCCGGAGCCCAAGTAATGTTTACTTCGCGCCAACGGCCAAAAACCAGCATATTTTGAATTGTGACTCAGGTTGTTTACCAGCACGCTATTTGGGCCAACATCGAGGGGTGCGCGATCACGCAAATTTGCGAAGAGATTACGGTAAATAGTTTGATAGTTGCCAACTGCCATCAAGCCTTTAGAATGCCGACCCTTTGAATGCAATGACCGGTCAAGACCTTCACTGATAATGTTATTGCTTAGGGTTATGTGATGACTACTATCTTTTACCGACACCACCTCGTCGATAGCCCAACTTATCGAACAATGATCAATCACCACGTTGTGCGGGGTTCGCTCACGATAGCGATTATTGCCTGCGATAAGAATCGTATCGCGCACGTCAGGCGCAATCGCAACGTCTACCGAATCGCCAACGCGGAACCGGAGGTGTTGAATTAAAACATCATGCGCTTCTATACGTAGGGTTTTGCCTTTAACGGTGATTCCTGGCGATGGCGCTGTTTGCCCGGCGATGGTGATAAAAGGGTTCTTTAAATTTATAACAGCGCTACCGTCGTAACTCTTATCTCCAGTTAGGTCGATGGTGCCGGATATTTCAAAGACACAGGTCCGCGCACCCGCTGCATAAATACATTCTTGTAACGACCCAGAACCGTTTGCGTTAAGATTAGTAACCCTAAATATTTTGCTAATCGCTGGGCTGGCATGTCTGCCGCTACCTGCCGTTGTTGCAACGCCGAAACCAGCTAAACCTGGCACGATGGGCAACAGTGCCTGCGAAGCTCGTTGGCTCTTCACGGCAAATGGGGCCGTCAAAATACACGCAAAGAAGAACATCTTAACAACGATATTTTGCAAGGTAAAACGCCCTCTTCTTAGCACTGGATAATTGTTTGGTGTCGTTCATATCGTCCATGCAAGAAACAAGGTATTCGTCCACAGACTTTATCGGTCGCGCAGGCACACCCGCAACGACGGTGTTAGAAGGAACGTTCTTACTGACCACGCTGCGTGCGCCGACCACAACATTGTCGCCAATTGTGACACCCGGCAACACCACCGTTCCGTAACCAAGAAACACATTGCTGCCAACCGTGATTGGCTTTACCAAATCGTAGTCAGGGTTCTTATCGCGCAATACCCATACCCCACCATCATGCGTTTCAAAACGAACAAAGCTCGCACTAACGTGATCGCCTAGCGTAATTAGGTATGGCTCAGAACTATAACTAACTTGAATCAACCGACAGTCTTTACCAATGACCACACCAATCCAGCGCGCGTAGCGAACAGGGCTAATCACATTAAACATATAGTGCAGTAACCGCTTTAAAATAGTCATGACGTCGAACCTAAGATGTTGCGTCCTCCCACCCTTGCCATACGTCGGGGATTGCGACCATTTTTTTATATTCTTCAAACTCAATCGCACGCTTAAAAACGGCCGGCATTCCGGCCCAAAGTTGTTGTGATGCAATATCATATGAGACAACACTATTCGCACCAATCACACTGCGAGCGCCGATCCTAGCCGTGCCAAATACTTTTACGCCCGGCCCGAGAAAAACGCCTTCACCCAAAACTGGTACCGCATCCTTGGACGATGGGTGCCGGCCGAGCACCACGCCAACGTTTAGCACCGAATAATCACCCACAAAAGATTTCGAGTTCACCAAAATGCTGCCGTAGTGCGGTAGGTACACCCCCTTGCCTAGGGTGTGTTCAGGAATTGAGAAACCTAGGCGAACTGAGAGAGACTGAAAGCGCCACTTTAAAAAATAGTAAAGTGGCACGACCAGCGCATTGCCACTTCTCTTTAAGTCGAAGTACTCGGTGAGCCTAAGGTATAAATGAAACCTTGAGATGGGGTCTTTAGCAATACTGAGCCCACTAAGCCGTTGCTTGCGACTCGCTAAATCACATTCAATGATATCCACGCATTCAGCAAATTTCATACACCACCTTTGTGTGCCAATTCAATGCTCACATATCGCTCGTGGCTACCCATAAATCTAGACTCGCATCTCATCGAAAGCCGCGCGAGTTACCCTTTCCCACATTTGATGACTCTCAGCTTTAAGAGTTGCAATTTGTCCGCGATTGTCATTCGCTACATTAGCTAGACCGTCAACAATAAGCTGATTTAAGGCACTCTCATCGACTGGCGAAGTAAGTAAAAATGAGCGTCGATCATAGTCCTCAAATAGGCGCTCATATTTGTAACTCCAACTTGTGCCAATACAAGCAACGCCTTGAGACAAAGCGCTGACGCATCCGTGGAAGCGCGAACACATCACGAGTTTGCAATGACCAATAATTCCTTTTACGTTTATTGGGTCAGGCTCGCAAATTATCTCAATCGGTTGCGCTAGCCGTTGGTTAATCGCATCACACACAGATTGATCTGCAGCGCCCTCATGATTCAGCATAGTGGCGTGCAAACCTTGTTTTCGTGCAACGTCTATAGCATCACTAAGAAGCTCAACATAACGCGACTGCCAACCAGATTTAGAGTTTTTATCACTCAACATTTTGCTATTAGGAATCACTAAGAAAACATCTTGATTGTGGTTAAAATAGGTTGGACAAACCCCCATCACCAAGTTGGTAAAATCGGGAAATTGCCCCACGACGGAGTCAGGTACGTCTAGACTTAGAAGATGATCATGACTTGATTTCTCACGTGCTAAAATCAAACGCGCTAAGGGCAAACTTTGCCTTAGCTTTTTTCGGTCTTGCTTACGTGTAAACGGACCAAGAGCCTGAGGCAGAAAAACGTAAGGCTTAGAGCGCTTGTGAAAACGCGTCACCTCCTTGGACAACTGTGTCAACGCCACCGAAGACCATTGATCACCGTAGGCAAAACCCGATGCGTCAAGCAAAATATCGACATCGGCCTCAGTGACTATGCCCCATTTTTCTTTTAACCAATTCCTAAAACGCCTAGGGAAACGATAGGTAATTGAATTAAGATCAAACACGCTACGCGACAAGGTTAACTTCTGAAATACGCCCAATTTAACTCGCTCTGAATAAGGCGAGCCTTTGTTCGGTCGTAAAACAATTTCTGCATCGGGAGCAATCTCACTAAGCTTTTGGAGCACCGCATGCAACATAAGCTCAGCACCCTTGTTAACGAATTGAACACCCTTTATCTCAATAGTTAAGGCCGATGTATCGTGATTAATCATAGCGCTATTACTCCGTTAGCTAACATTGAGCAAAAGATGAGTCGATTTTTTTTGTGAAAACGGAACGCCCCCATCGGCGAGTGCGTACCCAGTCGCAATTAGCATGACAACTCGTTCATGGACATCTAGCTGTAGGCGCTTCGCAATTTTTCGTTCACGGCTCTCGATGTCTGGCCAGTTAATCGGACACGACGACAGACCAAGGGTTTCGAGAGCGAGCATCAATTGCATAGATGCGAGTGACGCATCGATATAAATCACATGTCGATCACGTTCTTTCGGGTAGCAACTTAAGTCGCCAACTAATGCAAAAAGGCACGGTAGCTGATGATTAAAACCAGCCGTTCCCATTGCAAAACTTGCCACTTCTTGAACCTCTTCGGCTTCATCAAAAAAAACAAAACGATAAGGCTGACGATTACACGCAGATGGCGCGAGCGAAGCCGCCGCTACCGCTTGATCTATTAGCGTTCTAGCAACTGGTCTATTTTGATACCACCGAACTGATCGGCGACGTTTGAATAAGGTCAATAAACCGTCGTAGTTCATCGGCGGTTCTGGCAAACGGTGATGCGAGTATGGTTTCGACTCGCCGTTCTGGCTATTAACCAGTGTTGGTTTCAATTTTGTCTTCTCGAATTTCAACTTTGCGCGATTAACTTTTCTATCGACATCTGAGACAACTGAGAAATATTCTACAAGTACATCGCTGGCCCATTTAAGCTCACTCGCATCAACGGTATTGCTGTGAACACAGTCTTGAAAGCAATCGACTGTTTCTCCGATATAGGCGCTGGCAAAAAGTGCGCGCCGGGGTTGCATAATTAGCCCTTTCTCGAGTCGATGCGTATTGCGCCGCAACAACGCGCTACTGTGTTTTATCTCATGCAATGATCGAGCGTAGCGAAGCCTGCCACGTAACACACTCAAATGTTCGCGATAAAACGCCGGATTAATAAAGCTATAGTAAAGTGATGCGAAGAAGCCGTTTAAAGCAAACAACTTTATCAACTTCAAGTCGAGCGTCGCAACTTGACGTTCAATTCCGAGCCTGGCTACGCGCAATGCACTTTTCGTTTTACTATTAATCATAAATAGGATTCTAGGACACAGTTTCGTTCACAACACGGCGATAGGGTTTGCGCCAGTTGATCGGAAGTAAAATTGAACGGGTCATCACTTTCGCGATTGGGCGTGTTTCAGCGAACACCCAAAAACAAAAATAGCAAGATAAGGAATAAGCAATAACGGTAGCCCAAGCTGCGCCCCAGTATCCGTAAACTGGGATAAGCAGGAGATTGAGTGCAACGTTACTTACCGCACCTAAGCCCTCGCTCCAGAGCGAAAAGCGCAAAAGTGATTCTGCAATTAACCACTTACTTACCAGAGCTCGCATAAATACAAACGATAGACCGAGAACATGAATATGCAGCACTGAGGCACTGTCGGCGTAAGCGTCACCAAAGAGCAAGGTGACAAAAAAAGGAGCTACCGCGATAACACAAAGAGTAAGCGCGAGCGCCCCATACAAAAGCAGGTCGCACGTGATTTGCAGTTGTTGCTGATAACGCCGAGGCTTAGCCGTTCGCGAGGCTAACAACACAGGAAAAACCGCAGCGGTAAATGCGACCGGAAAGAAGAACCAGACCTCTGAGAGCCGAACCGCGACCGCATAAATACCGACCGCTACATCGCTCTTCATGCTGGCTAACATTACCTGATCTATCTTAAGATAGATCACCGAAGCGACGCTCGATAAAATTAGCCAAAACGATTGTTTGATTAGCTTTAGCCCGTAAGAGAAATCAAACAGTCCGAATTTAAGAACGCCACCACGCCCATAGTAGAGGCCGATGTACGCCAGCCCAAGCACGGCAAACTCCAATGAAAAAACCAACACTAGTAGCCAAAATTCGGCTCCTAAAGCCACCGTCAATACTTTTGCCGATGCGAAAAATAAGCGTACGCCTACTCGTAATACCGATACGTACTTGTTTTCCATACGCGCTTGAAACCAATATTCAACGACCTTGCCGGAATTAAATAGACTTGATAGCAGTAGCATCAACAGTAAGGCAAATTCTTTGGTCTGACCGCCGACTAGTAGCACGGCTAAGGCGACGCATAAGACCGCTCCAACCAAACCCGCAACAAGTCTAAACACCAGCGCCGTGACCATTATCTTGTCGATGGCATCTGGCTCGTTCACCAACTCACGAGTAATGATGGCGTTTAAACCAAGCGAGGCAACCGGACCCATCAGGCTGACCAAGGCGAGCAAGTAATTAAGCTTGCCCCAGCTTGATGGCCCAAGTTCGCGCGCAAGATAGACACTGACGATGAGCGAGATCGCCATGATGATAAGCTTTTCACTAGCGAGCCAACTGGTGTTAGTAAAGACTTTACGCACATTGTGAGACGCGGCTAAGTTCATCTAATTACCAACCTTTCGCTTTTTTGCGTTGTGGTTGTTCAACAATGCGATTGCGCTAAACCGCATGCTGAATTTCGACCACAACGCATTGCACGTAGCAGACCACCCCGCGAGGCGAATTGACTCTCTGACCCATTTAAGCGGATGCTTTTTATGCCATACATAGGCTAAGGTTTGACGTGCAATACGCTGCCTAAAAGCAAGCTCACCCATCCAAGTTCTATGCTTATACGTCGCAGAAAGCCGAGGAGGCAAATCAGCTATCTCCAGTTTTTTTGCGGCGAGCGTAACGCTGTCATGATTACCGCGACGATATAACAGCAAAGGCTCTTGTACATAGAGCAACGCACCCAATTTTGAAAGCCGGATAAAGACATCCCAATCTTGACCGCAAAGTAAGGTTTCATCGAATTTCACTTTTTCGATAATCTCTTTTCTAACCAACAAACCCGAGGCACCGCAATAGGGGTTTCCTGTTTTTAAGACTTCCAGTTCAACGACGTCAGTATGTCCCCAATACCGGTCTTGCAAACTTTCCAAAAACCGATACGAACAAAGCGATCCTAGCCACTCATGTTCGTCACACCGAACTCCCATAACCTGGAACTGGCGTGTCAGTTTGTCAGGCAGCCAAGCATCATCATCGTCTAGAAACGCAATCCAGTCACCACTGGCTAAACTCACCGCATAATTGCGCGCGTAGTTTGCACCGTGATTAATCGAGAGTCGCCGGTAAACGATTGGCAGGTCCGCAAACTTATCAAGAACACTATTTGGCTCCGTAGGCGAACAATCATCGACGACAATTACTTCGTGAATAGGGCATGTTTGAGTCTGCACGCTCTGTAAAGCCTGATACAAGTAGTCGGGGCGGTTGTAGGTCGTTATAACTGCAGAAACTAAACCCGGTGGCGCTACTTTGGTAATCATGTTAGGCCGCATCTCCTGTGCGTGGCATGCGGATATACGGCAATAGTTCGGTATAAAACATATCGGCGGTGCGCGGCCAACTGTAATTTTTTTGCGCATGTTGCTTTAGTCGCATACCGAGTGCCGCAGCAAAGCTTGGGTCTCGACAAAGGCGCAATAGCGCAGTGCGCAGATCATCAATATCATCAGCCTTAAACAACGCCTCGGGGTCTTCGAGCAAATCAGCGTTCGGTGCGATATCTGACGCTAACACAGCTCGCCCTGTGGCCATCGCCGTGAGCAGACTATTTGACATGCCCTCCAGTACCGACGGCAACAAAAACGCACGACAATGAAACATCAATGGTTCTAAGTCACTGGCTGCCAAATGACCAAGAAAGAAGACGTCTCGCCCCGCATAACTTGATAGATGTTGCCGGTACTGTTCGCTCTTTGAATGGCCGCCCGCGATCACTAACGGCAGACGTTGCGATATCTCAAGTTGCGAGTGTGCTTGCAATAGAATGTCTAAGCGCTTGACGGGGTCAAGACGAGCCGCAAAAAGTAAGAACTCATTCGAGCTAAGCCCTAGGGTGTCCATAATTAGTGACTTACCTTCGCGCGCGGGTGAACTACCATTGGGAATAAATGTTGCATTGGCACGCCTAGTCGAAAATAAGCGAATCATTTCCATACTATTTGCGGTGAACGTACTGGCGGAGCGCCAAGCAAAATATTCGCCAAGCCGTAAAATAGTACGGCTAGTAATCCCCCACTTACTGCGTGCGCTATCGATTGCACGCAAGCTACTAATCACAGGGAAACCAAACAATCTCAAGAGTGGAACAAACACGCAGGGACCGGATGCAAAGACAAGCACCACCGTTGGACGAGTCAAACACAAAATGTGAAACACACAAAAGAGTACCGCGCCATGCTGTCCGAGATATCGGTAGATTGAACGCGGTGGGTATACAAACGAGAGTCTATGATTATGAAAATTTGAGCTTGGCAGTTCTGATGAGTCGGTGCCATATACCAAAAGATTCAACTTATGTCGTTCAACCGTTTGGTCTGCGATTTCTCTCACCGCATTTTCGACTCCTCCGTAATTTGAGTGATAACCGCGCCCACCTAAAATCGCAAGATCAATCTTCGGTTTAAGACGAGATGAAGAATCCAGCGGGCGAACGGAAAACGAATATCGACTGACCCATGAAAAGCTGTTATTAAAAAGTTTAGCGAACATTGTCACTCACCATCCGCGCGCGCATGACGCATTTAGTTGAGGCGGCGCGTCCGAGCGCGAGCAAGAATGCCAAGCAATAAATACCTTCCATGCTCCACATTGGCATGGTGCTCATATTCAGCACCAAAAAACCCAGCAAAAAAGCACTAGCAGTCGCACGAATATCTTGGTCGGCAATCTGTATTAGCTTGCTGTACAGGGTCAAAAATATTAGAACGCACAATATTAAACCAACAAAACCAAGCTCAAAATAAAATGACACGAAGGTGTTGTGTGCATATTTTTCAAAATATTTTTTCCATGACCCCATGCCTTGGCCGATAAGCAACTGCTGTGTTGAGCCTTCGTTCGCCTCCGAAATATAGGCACTCCACATATACAAACGCCCCGAGAATAGGCGCCGTTCATCACGGGTATAATTCTCAGGGTAAGTGATAAGGTGCGACGCATTATTATAGGCATTGGGTATATCAGCAAAGCGTTCACTAGAATCCCCTATATCGAAGACCGCGCCCCACAGTGCCAACATAGCAACACAAATACAAAATAAAGCCTTGTACGATGCTTTTGCGGTGTGCGCTGTGAACAATGCTAAGGCCGCGGCCATCAAGATAAATGCGATGATCGATGTTCGGTAATTCACGAAGAGCATCAAACTAAAGAACATGACAAGTGCTAATCCGATGGTTGCGTTCTTGCGGATAGGCAACGGCTTAGAAAATACTTTTAGGTAAGTGATTGTAAAAAATGCCGCGGTGAAGATTACAGTTGAGAAAACTGCCTCATGGAAAAATCCACCAACAAAGCTGATTGAACCATCAAGCTCAGATCGTTTTGAGACGCCCATAGCAATCGATAGCAATAGCATCACCACGGGGAAACTATAGGCCAGCAAAACTACCTTAAGCGTATTTCTCAAACCGTCCATGGTTAACGCGTACGCAATTAGGCTGACCAATTGCAGTAAATAAAGCCACTTAATTAAACTGGGCAAGCTGTCCGTGATCGCGTTATTCACCAACGCACTAATCACCATTAATACAATTAGAAGATAGACCGTGATCAGCGATTTAGACATCACCCACCGCGAATGTCCACGGGGTTTAATTAAAGGAAGTAATAAAAAACACGCACCGAGCGACGCAAGTGACGCCAACGACATAAGCGAAAACGAACCCAATAACGGCGGGTAAGTGATTGAATGAAAAGACGCTAAAACAAAGCGCATAAAGAAAAGCACAAACAGAAGCATAAGTGCCGCGCTGGCGCGGGAGCGTACCAAGTGGTGAGCAGCAACGACCAGCACAATCACAGCAACAGCAATTTTAAGGCCGTCAAACACCTTACGATTGCCCGCCAGCGTGACAAACCTTATTTGCTTTAGCGCCACTAATTCCCTCAAGCAATTTCGTGTATTTTTGATAGAACTCTTGCTTGGAAAATTGCATCACTCGACGTCTCGCGTTTGCCGCGAGTCGAATTCGAAGGCGCTCATCATTGGCCAAGCAATTTATCGCCTGCGCCATTGCGCTGCAATCGCCAACGCCAACCATTAGACCGAATTCAGTGACTTCAACGTTGCCAGAGGCAATCGTCTGGCTAAGTGCCAATATCTCACGCGGACCGTCGTTACAATCGGTAGAAATTACCGCATTGCCCAACGCCATCGCTTCAAGCAAGGCGTTCGGAAAGCCCTCTAGACTAGAGCTTAATATGAAAAAATTCGCGCGCGCTAGTTCAGCATATGGGTTACCTACGAAGCCCTTTAGTTGAATTTGATCAGCTAGGTTTAGCTCTTCGATGAGTCGAATCAACTGTTGTCGATTTGGCCCATCACCTAAAATCGTCAAACCGCAAGTCTGACCCGATTCGGCATAGGCACGAATCAAATCATCAAATCGTTTGCTATCGACCAAACGACCCATCGCGATAATACTGCCTGTGCCTTGATGATTCGATTCACCAGCAAGTATAGATTTATTATCAGCATATGCCTGTTCCTGTATATGCCTAAAATCAACCGGGTTCGTGAGAACCGAGACCTTCGAGGGCGTAATACCAAATTCCTTGATCAAGCATTCCGCAACACCATTAGAAACTGCGATCACTTTATCCGCGCGCCGGTAAATCAGAGCCACCAAACCTCGCTTCATACCGCTATATTTCCCCGATAGACGCCCGAGTGTGTTGCTACGCTCACTAACTACACTTTGGAAATTAAAAATTTTGGCGCTGATAATATTAATAATATTAGCGCGACTTAAAAAACTAACAGACCTATCTGGGCGCAGTTCGCGAAACAGATAAAGTACCTTAAGAAACTGAATAATCGCACTAGGAAAGCCAGCGCTCTTACCAAGTCGATGCACCCGCACGGTATCTGGCAATCGATACGCCTCAGGTCTAATATCCAATAAAATCACCTCTATCGGATTTGATAGCTCAGCATCTTTGGCAGCCATGCCTATAAGCTCGGAGAAAACACGCTCGGCGCCACCGCCTTCAAGAGAGTTAATAAGATAGGTCGTTTTCATTCGCTTCTTTACTCGGCTAAATTAAACTCAAATAGGACTCAAAAGCGTTGGCTGGCGTTCAAACCAACGCGACCAATGCTGGTGTAGTGAATGCCCTTGTCATGCATATTTTTTAGATCGAATAAATTGCGACCGTCAAAGATTACCGGTTGCTTGAGCTCGCTTTGAATTAGACCAAAATTGGGTGCACGAAAACTCTGCCACTCAGTGCAAATCACTAAGGCGTCAGCGCCTTTTAACGCCGCTTCTTTCGTGCCCATTAACGTTAAATCACTGCGGTTTCCATACAAACGTTGAGCCTCGTCCATCGCTTCCGGGTCATAAGCTTGTATCGTCGCGCCGGCCTCCCAAAGCGCCTCCATTAACGCCCGACTTGGTGCCTCACGCATGTCATCTGTTTTAGGTTTAAATGACAAGCCCCACAGCGCGAAACGCTTGCCTGCCAGTGACCCACCTTGATCTTTCTCTATCTGATAATGCGCGCAAATATAATCGTATAACTTTGCTTTTTGACGCTGATTAACAGACTCAACGGCGTTTAAAATTTTGCTCTCATAACCAGCCTGGTCCGACGTACGTATTAACGCCTGCACGTCCTTTGGAAAACACGAGCCGCCGTAGCCACACCCAGGATAAATAAAACTGTAACCAATACGCGAGTCAGAGCCTATTCCTTGCCGAACAGCTTCAACATTAGCACCGACAAACTCAGCAATATTGGCAATCTCATTCATAAAACTAATTTTCGTTGCCAACATGCAATTCGCCGCGTACTTAGTGAGCTCAGCACTGCGGATGTCCATTACAATAATTCGATCATGATTGCGGTTAAATGGCGCGTACAACTCGCGTAGCTTTTGCTCGGCGAACTCGGAGTCTGTACCAATAACAATTCGATCAGGGCGCTTACAATCTTTCACCGCATCGCCCTCTTTCAAAAACTCCGGATTAGACACAACAGTAAAATCGATATCCACTCCACGCTTATCCAAAACCTTTGAAATTTTTGTCTGAACCTTTTCTGCGGTACCAACAGGGACAGTCGATTTACCGATAATGATTTTTGGTTCGGACATGTGCGTTGCGATCGTTTGCGCAACCTTCAGCACATACTTCAGGTCGGCAGAACCATCCTCGTCCGGTGGTGTTCCAACCGCAATAAATTGGAGCTCGCCAAACTCAACACCGCGGTTAGCATCGGTGGTGAAAATTAAACGTCCCTGCTCATAATTATTGGCGACGATCTGCGATAGCCCGGGTTCATAAATGGGGATAAGCCCGTTTTTTAGATCATCGATTTTTTGTCCATCAATGTCTACACAACAGACATCGTGGCCTGCATCGGCCAACACCGCGGCTTGCACCAGCCCGACATAACCGATCCCGTAAAAAGTTACTTTCATCAAGTCTCCACTGAGTATAGATAAAGCGACTCACTGAGTTTCAATGAGTAATAAATAGGTAGTAAAAAGGTTAAATATGATGCTCGAAATTAATTGGATTAAACACATGAGAAAGGGCTAAGTGGTAGCCAGTCAGACCATCAGAGTAGCAGCCGCATTGCTGTACAAATTAGGTTTAATATCAAATTTTGATCGAATATTTTTAACCTTTTTTATTCTAGACACGCTTTTTGACAAAGGTCAACATAAGCAAAATTCATGTCTGTAATACGCACGTTAAAACATGACACTCAGTTTAGACAATTCGGTTTAATGGTCGCGAGAAAGCTGACGATCGACACTCGGCATACACCCAGATGTGTTAACAAAATTAAATATTTTGGACGAGTGTCTTGCAGTCGGTGTACTTTGTTTTTCGTTGAAAAAATTTAGACCAGCTATTGTCTGACTAGATAAATCATTGATTTTAAAAGGCGGATTAGCATCAAAAAGGGTCGTAAGGGGTGTCTCTTTAAATTCGTCGCTGGCGTCACACGCTTGCGACAAGCACTTTACTAAAGGTACACATGCAGCGACGCCATTTTCTTGAGCGGGCAGAATTGATGGGCGCAGCGCTTAGATTGGTCGACATCTCGATCATCATAACAAGCGCACTAGTGGTCTATTATTTTAGAAAAGGTTGGCCTATGCCACCAGGATATTACCCGCTCCTTTTGTTGTTGGTTGTTTTTCTAACTACCAATATATTCACCCTATTTTCGGTCTACCGAGCGTGGCGCGGCCGCTGGATATATCGCGAGTTAGCAAGCCTATCTGCGGCATGGATATGTGTCAGCTTATGCGTCGGGCTAATCACATTTTTAAGCAAGTCGGGTGAAACTTTTTCTCGCCTCTGGTTCGGTTGGACATTCGTTGTTGCGTTTACCGGCATGGCCGGTTTTCGAATTATGATGCGCTACTATTTGCGACGTTTAAGAACCCAAGGACTTAATCAGAAAAAGGTAATTATCGCCGGTGCCGGCGCGCTCGGACGCCGAGCGTGCAGCTCGATTGTACGTGAAACGTGGGCAGGCTTATGTCCTGTGGCCTTCTTTGACGACAACTACAATTTGATAGGCCAAACCCATAACGGCGTACCCGTAATTGGGAGCCTCGATGACATTCAATCTTATATTGAGGCGCAACGCAAAAGCAACGACGGCGCCATTGACCAAGTGTGGATTGCTCTTCCGCTGGACGCTAACGAGAAAATTCAACAATTACAAAACTCATTAGCTAACACAGCGACCAATGTGTATTTTATTCCAGATGTGTTTGCCTTTAACTTAGCGAATTACTCAATGGACGAAATCGTCGGACTGCCGATAATGAACATGTCAGCTTCACCGATGCACGGCAGCGCAGGAGCGATAAAGCGCGCTGAAGATATTATAGTTTCATCACTTTTGATCATAATACTAGGCCCAGTATTATTGTTCATCGCCTTAGCGATAAAACTAGAATCGCCTGGGCCCGTTATTTTCAAACAACATCGCTACGGTCAAGATGGTAAGGAAATTATTGTTTGGAAATTTCGATCAATGACCTGTACCGAAGACGGCGATAACGTAGCCCAAGCGACCCGCGATGACAAACGTACGACGCGTGTTGGTTTTTGGTTGCGAAAGCTATCGCTAGATGAACTGCCGCAACTATTTAATGTTGTTCAAGGGACCATGTCCCTGGTCGGGCCTCGCCCACATGCAGTGGCGCACAATGAATTCTATCGAAACAAGGTATCGGGTTATATGGGCCGCCACAAAATCCGCCCCGGAATCACAGGCTGGGCTCAAGTAAATGGTTGCCGAGGTGAAACGGCGAAAATCAGAGATATGGAAGAGCGAGTCCGTTATGACCTAGAGTACATTCGCAACTGGTCGGTACCGCTCGATATTCGAATATTATTCAGAACTGTCGGCACGGTTATGAATTATAGAAATACGTATTAAATACTAGCTGATGTGTTTTTACCAAGCGTGCCTTGCAGCTACAGACATCGCGCTGATTACCGAGTAATTGCAAATGTGGGTTGGGCCGAGGTTCAGTGTCGGTGATATTCTCGTCGGGGTTGCCAGCGGCGCACTTTCTCTCCCCGTTCTGAGCCTATCGGCGCGTTATGAGTTCGCTAAATCAATATTAGGGCTAAAATTATCTAATGAGCGTTTCGCAGTGAGTTCAAACTCGGCCATAATTGTCTTCAAAACGAACGATATCATCCTCGCCAAGATAAGAACCTAATTGCACTTCTATGATTTCTAAAAGTTGGCTATCGCTCGGGTTGCGTAACGAATGCTTGGCACCAATGGGAATATAAATGGATTGACTTTCAGTGAGTAAGCTTACGGTCTCGCCATTTAAAACTTCAGCGGTGCCTTTAACAACCACCCAGTGCTCAGCCCGATGATGATGCATTTGAACTGATAATTTAGCACCAGGCTTAACTTGAATTCGCTTAACTTGAAAACGCTCACCGACGTCGATCGAATCATACCAACCCCAAGGCCGATAAACTTTACGATGATGTTTAAGCTGAGAACGTTCCTGGGTCATTACCTGCTGAACAAAGTCTTTTACGTTTTGCGCCTGGTCTTGATGCGCAACCATAACCGCATCATCAGTCTCGACAATAACTAAGTCTTTTACACCCAGTGCTGACACCAACTTTGTCTCTGAGTAAACATACGAATTTGAGGTCTGCGAGACAATTACGTCGCCTTGAAGCGCATTACCGTGCTCATCTTTAGCTGATACATCCCACAATGCGGACCAAGAACCGACATCGTTCCAACCCGCGTCTAATCGCATTACCGACGCTTTCTCGGTTTTTTCCATCACCGCGTAATCAACAGAGATTGACGGGCTGGCGCGAAATTCAGATTCATCAACTCGTATAAAATCCAAATCTCGCTGCGCACCAGACACAGCCCTCTCAGTTGCACGATAGACTTCCGGAGCATAGAGTTTTAGTTGCTCTAGATAACTTGCTGCCGAGAAAAGAAATATCCCACCGTTCCAAAAGTAATCCCCACTATCAAGATAGGTTTGCGCCATTTGAACATCTGGCTTTTCTTTAAAGGCGGTCACTTTATAAGCACCGCCAGCGTAAGCTTCGCCCGATTTTATATAGCCATAACCAGTTTCAGGACTCGTCGCGACAATTCCGAATGTAACTAACTCACCCCGTTTTGCCAATTCGACAGCGTTGGAAACAACACTGACGAACCGATCCGTATCTTCGATTACGTGATCAGCTGGCATTATTAACATCAACTCTTCAGGCGTATCTTGCGCTATTAGAAATGCCGCTAAGGCAATTGCTGGCGCGGTGTTCCGACCTTCGGGCTCTAATAAAATCGACGCGCCTTTGATTCCAATTTGCTGCAATTGCTCACCGACCATAAAGCGATGATCTTCATTGCATACGATCATCGGTGGTTGCATCTCAGGTACGCCGCTTGCACGTTGAACGGTTTGCTGCAACATGCTCAACTCAGGATCAACCAAATTCAAGAACTGTTTGGGGTGCGTCTCGCTCGACAGCGGCGACAAACGTGAGCCGACACCACCTGATAAAATAACAGGAGTCATGTAAGTAGTCCCATTAACTAATACCTCGCAGGGTTTGCTCGTTGCTTAGAAACCACGCGTAGGTTTTTCTTAAGCCTTCGTCTAAGCCAATTTTTGCACTCCAGCCCAAGGTCTCTAAACGAGAGACATTTAGCAACTTCCTAGGCGCACCATCGGGCTTAGAGTGATCAAACTCTATCTCACCGTCAAAACCCACCACCGTTTTTATGGTTTGTGCTAACTGTGAAATTGAGCAATCAATGCCACTGCCAACATTTATATGAGAAACGCGCTCTTGCGTTTGTGCTTGATAGTTAGCCTTCGACAAATTCATTACATGTACACAAGCCTCAGCCATATCGTCAACGTACAAGAACTCTCTTAAGGGCGTGCCTGATCCCCAAACTACAACACTTTTATCACCCGCGATCTTGGCCTGATGAAAACGCCTTAACATAGCCGGAATCACATGGCTGTTCTTGGGATGAAAGTTATCATTTTCGCCATACAAATTTGTAGGCATGAGTGATCGATAATCAACACAGTATTGTCGATTAAAACTTTCACAGAGCTTTATTCCAGCGATTTTTGCAATGGCATATGGCTCATTCGTTGGTTCCAATTTTCCACTCAGCAATTCAGACTCGCTCATTGGTTGCACTGCTAATTTCGGATAAATGCATGATGACCCAAGCAAAAGTAGCTTTTCTATTCCGGCACGATAGGCCGAGTTAATAACGTTAGCCTGCATCATAATATTCTGGTAAATAAAGTCAGCCGGATAGGTATGGTTGGCATAAATACCCCCGACCCTAGCCGCCGCCAAATAGACCTCATCAAGCGCCTGATTTTTAAAAAAGGTATCCACTTGAGCCTGGTCACAAAGATCTAATTCCGAATGCTCACGCGTAACCAGTTCTGTTTCTGGCATTTGGCTTAGTAAGCGGTGCAAAGCTGAGCCAACCATGCCGCGATGGCCCGCGATAAATACTCTGTTCATTAACTAGTCGCGCCCAGTTGTTATGTTAAAACCATGGGTCTTTAACAAGGCGTTACGTTTAGCCACGTCCAAATCATTTGCAACCATCTCCTCGCAAAGCTGCTCTACACTGAGTTCTGGTTGCCATTGCAGCCTCTCTTTTGCCTTGCTGGGGTCACCAAGTAATGCCTCAACTTCAGCGGGCCTAAAATAGCGCGAGTCGACTTTAACTAATTCATCGCCAACATTAATAGAAGGCGCAATATTAGAATCAACTGAGGTAACGACTCCAACTTCTTCTAAGCCTTCGCCGTTAAACGCTAACTCAATACCAATATGTTTTGCCGACAAACGTACAAAGTCACGCACTGATATTTGGTTACCCGTCGCGATCACGAAATCGTCGGCTTGTTCTTGTTGTAACATCAGCCACTGCATACGTACATAATCTTTGGCATGTCCCCAGTCTCGCAGCGCGTCCATATTACCCAAGTAGAGGCACTGCTCTAGGCCATGCGCGATATTCGCCAAAGCTCGAGTAATTTTCCGGGTGACAAAGGTCTCGCCGCGGCGCGGCGACTCATGATTAAACAAGATACCGTTGCAAGCGTACATGCCGTATGACTCTCGATAATTAACAGTAATCCAATATGCATAAAGCTTCGCCACCGCATACGGAGAACGCGGGTAAAACGGAGTCGTTTCTTTTTGCGGCGTTTCTTGCACTAAACCAAACAGCTCAGACGTTGCTGCTTGGTAAAAACGAGTGGTTTTTTCTAACCCGAGAAATCGTATTGCCTCTAACAAACGTAGAGTTCCAAGCGCATCGACATCAGCCGTATATTCAGGCACCTCAAACGAGACAGCCACATGACTTTGCGCGGCCAAGTTGTATATTTCATCAGGCTTAATCTCGCTGATAAGCCGTGTAAGATTCGACGTATCGGTCAAATCACCATAATGCAAGAATAGGCGTTGGTCTTTTTCATGCGGGTCTTGATAAAGGTGGTCTATACGTTCGGTATTGAACGACGATGCTCGTCGTTTTATTCCATGAACTTCGTATCCCTTCTCGAGTAAAAATTCGGCCAGATAAGAACCATCTTGACCGGTAATGCCCGTAATCAACGCCTTTTTCATTTTTTGGGATCCAAAATCTACTTGCAGCTTATATAAAAGCTCGACATAACCTCAAGTGTAGCTAAATGTTTTGTAAAAACAAAGCAGCTTAGCGAACACCAAAAACCGCCAAAAATGAGACTTGTATAGTCATTAATGAAAAAATTTCGTTGAATTTCACGAAACAGATTGATAACCTAAGGCCTCAATAGCGAGGTCTCTATGATTACGCTTTTCAACTTTTAAAACTTAATAGTTTTCTCGTATATAGGATAGGTATTTATGGCTCGCATGACTCCCAGTGAAGCGTTCGTTGAGACGTTAGTAGCAAATGAGGTTACTGATATATTCGGTATTATGGGTTCGGCTTTTATGGATGCGATGGATATCTTCGCGCCCGCCGGCATTCGCCTAATTCCAGTGGTACACGAACAAGGTGCGGCGCATATGGCTGACGGCTATGCTCGCGCAACAGGCCGCCACGGTGTTGTCATTGGTCAAAATGGCCCCGGCATCTCTAATTGTGTAACCGCTATTGCGGCTGCATATTGGGCTCATAGCCCAGTCGTCATGATTACACCGGAAACAGGCACGGTCACTCAAGGTTTAGGCGGTTTTCAGGAAGCCGCGCAACTGCCCATGTTCCAAGAGTTCGTAAAGTATCAAGGTCACGTAAACCATCCAGCGCGTATGGCTGAGTATACCGGCCGTTGTTTTGATCGCGCTCATTCTGAAATTGGGCCAACACAACTAAATATTCCGCGCGATTATTTCTATGGTGATATTGATGTTGAAATTCCACAGCCACAAAAACTCGATCGCGGCCCCGGCGGCGAACGCACTCTACAGGAGGCAGCGGACCTTCTAGCTCAAGCTAAGTTCCCGGTTATTGTATCTGGTGGCGGAGTAGTGATGGCGGACGGCATGGCCGAATGCCAAACACTTGCCGAGCGCCTTGGCGCCGCGGTTGTGAACAGCTACCAGCACAATGATTCATTTCCAGCCAGTCATCCACTTTGGTGTGGCCCTCTGGGCTACCAAGGTTCCAAAGCCGGTATGAAGCTTATTTCGAAAGCCGACGTGGTCATTGCCTTGGGTTCACGCCTTGGCCCGTTTGGAACATTGCCTCAGCATGGCATGGACTACTGGCCCAAAGACGCTAAGATCATTCAAATCGATGCCGACCACAAAATGCTTGGTTTGGTTAAGAAAATCTCGGTAGGAATTTGCGGTGACGCGAAAGCGGCTGCGGTTGCGTTGACTCGATTGTTGGATGGTCGTGAACTTGCGTGCGATGCGAATAAAGCAGAACGCGCGGCTGAAATTGCATCTGAGAAAGCAGCTTGGGAACAAGAGCTCGACGAGTGGATTCACGAAAAAGATGACTACAGCTTAGACATGATCGCCGAAGCTGAGGGCGAAGAAGGCAACTGGCTGCACCCTCGCCAAGTATTGCGCGAGCTTGAAAAAGCCATGCCGGCTGACGTAATGGTGTCTACCGACATCGGCAACATTAACTCAGTTGCACACAGTTACCTGCGCTTTGAGCGACCACGGTCTTTCTTCGCGCCCATGAGTTTCGGCAACTGCGGTTACGCGCTGCCAACGATGATTGGCGCAAAAACAGCCGCGCCCGAACGGCCTGCGATTGCCTACGCGGGTGACGGTGCTTGGGCGATGAGCATGACTGAAATCATGACCTGCGTGCGACACGACATTCCAGTTACCGCGGTGGTGTTTCATAATCGTCAATGGGGTGCTGAGAAGAAGAACCAAGTGGACTTCTACAACCGGCGCTTTGTCGCAGGCGAGTTGGAAAGTGAGAGCTTTGCGCAAATTGCCATCGCGATGGGCGCAGAAGGTATCGTTGTCGATAAACTAGAAGACGTTGGCCCGGCGTTAAAGAAAGCAGTTGATATGCAAATGAATGAAGGCAAAACCTGTGTAATCGAAGTGATGTGCACGCGTGAATTAGGTGACCCATTCCGCAAAGATGCGCTGGCCAAGCCAACTCGTTATCTAGAAAAGTATAAAGACTACGTATAAAAAATATAAAGATTGGGTACGCATGCCTTGAACTAGCTGCAAGCTGTTATCGCATTGAAGAAAAGCGGGCTGTTGTACCAACTGATTATAGTTTTTAAGAGTAACGTATTAGAATTGATAGATGCCAAGATACCTTGGCGTCTATTTTTTTGCATACAGGAGACCTAACTCATGGCCGACAATTTTCTTTGCTCTACACCCGTAGAATGTCCAACCACACTGTTAACTCGAGCGTCGCCGTTGCCGCGCGCCACCACCGCCATCGTCAATGCTGGTTCACCGGTAGTGATGCGCAGCGTAAAAATGGCGGTTGACGAAAACCTAATAACGCCTGTTTTAGTGGGCGATAAAAGCAGTATCAACGCCGCTGCTAAGGAAATGCAGTGGGATATTTCAGGCTTTCGTATTGTCGGCGCCGCGGATGAAAGCACGTCAGCACAGGCTGCTGTCGCATTGGCTCGAAGTAACGAGGTCTCGTCTTTAATGAAAGGCAACATACACACCGACCACCTACTCAAAGCGGTGATAGACAAAGAACGTGGGCTGCGAACGGGCACACGGTTAAGCCATGTCTTTCACATGAGCGTGCCAAATTCAGATGCTGCTATTTGCATTACTGACGCTGCGATTAACGTTCAACCGAGTGTTGCGATTAAGCTAGACATTGCGCGTAACGTCACAAGTCTGATGCACGCGATAGGGTATTCCGAACCTCGAATCGCCGTTTTATCAGCAACTGAGGTCGCGACTCCAGCAATAAAATCCAGTATGGAAGCAGCCGACGTTGTCGCGGCGGCAAACGCAGGCGAGGTTAACGGTGCATTAGTTGGCGGGCCGTTCGCATTCGACAATGCCGTATCGCCAGCGGCAGCAAAATTAAAGAAGATAGATCACCCGGTTGCGGGTAACGCCGATGTATTGTTGGTTCCTAATATTGAAACCGGTAACGCATTATTTAAACAAATGGTTTATTTCATGGGCGCCGCTGCGGCCGGCATTGTATTGGGCGCTAAAGTCCCGATTGTGCTTACCTCTAGAGCCGACCCCGCGGCAGCTCGTTTAGCGGCAACCGCACTCGCTTCTATTTATGCAAATGCGTCAAACCCAAACACCTAACAGCGGCCCAAGGATACGATGACAGACTTAAATACACTAGCGCCTACCGAGTATAAGACCGCGCAAGCACTCTTTGGTTTTAGCTCTCAGTTAAAGGTCCCCTGCTTTGCCGAACGCGACGAACATGTGCCCGAAATTGACGAGGCTTATCGGTTTAATGCGGATGTCACTCTGGCTATTCTATCGGGCTTTATCCACAATCGCCGCGTGATGGTGCAAGGCATGCACGGCACGGGTAAATCGACTCACATCGAGCAAATCGCCGCGCGCTTAAACTGGCCATGTGTACGAGTTAACCTCGATGGCCATATTAGCCGCTTGGATCTAATCGGCAAAGATGCCGTGGTGCTTAAAGACAACAAACAAGTCACCGAGTTTCAAGAAGGTATATTGCCCTGGGCGATTCAACGTTCAGTCGCGTTGATATTTGACGAGCTAGACGCGGCTCGCCCTGAAGTGATGTTTGTAATTCAGCGCATCCTTGAACGCGAAGGTAAGTTCACCTTACTTGATCAAAACCGAGTGCTGTCACCGAATCCTAATTTTCGACTATTTGCCACTGCAAATACCGTTGGCCTAGGAAATTTAACTGGTTTATATCATGGTACCTCGATGATGAATCAAGCGCAGATTGACCGCTGGAATATCGTTGCGAAGTTAAATTACTTAGCGCCTGAAGACGAAGAGAATATTGTATTGAGCCGTGTACCCGCACTTGACACTGATGAAGGTCGTAAAAATATTAGCTCGATGGTAGCGCTGGCCAACCTCACTCGGCATGGCTTTAACGCGGGCGACATTTCAACCTTAATGTCACCCAGAACGGTGATTTTTTGGGCCGAGAACCTACAAATTTTTCATGACATCGCAGCGTCGTTTAGGCTGTCATTTTTAAATAAATGTGATGAGGCTGAGTACTCAATCATCGCCGAATACTTTCAACGCGCGTTCGACAAAGAACTACCTGAAAGCGAATCGATCAGCGCTTGGTTCGAGTAGGTTAACCTAGATCAATGGAACGCCAAGAGGTTCTGCAACAAAAACTCGAAAATTGGTGTGCGGCGACTGTGCGCGCTATTTCGAATCAGCCGTCTGTGTATTTTCGCGGGCATCATCTGGTCGTTCAGGATAGTCCGTTTTTACTACAAGCGCCGTATTTACACCTCGATTTTTCGACGCACCGTACCCACCAATTGCGAGGTGTCGCAGACAGCATAGCGCTGCGGCTTGTTTATAGCGATTTGACGGAGCACATAACGCGCGTGCCGAACCAGCCCATTGAACAATTGGTTTTCGAATTGCTGGAACAACTCCGGTGCGAGGCGCTGGCGCCAAGCTCATTGCCCGGTATACAGTCGAACCTTAGGAATCGGTTTTTATTTTGGGCGCATCAGGCAGCGGCATCGTCTCTGGTCGAAAATAATATCGGCATGCTACTGTTTACGATTAACGTCGTATGCTGGTCGCGTTTACATTCACAAACTATTCCAGAACAAATAGAAGATCTAATCGAGGGCACGCGCTGGGGGTTTTCTGAAGAGCTAAAACGTCATTTCTACGAATTCAAAAAAAATATTGGTGACCAA
Source organism: uncultured Arenicella sp. (assembly GCA_938048185.1). Lineage (GTDB taxonomy): Bacteria > Pseudomonadota > Gammaproteobacteria > Arenicellales > Arenicellaceae > Arenicella. The sequence goes on along the minus strand of CALIVT010000005.1, from coordinate 112,687 downwards.
AGTGTGTTTGCCAAGCATGCGTTGGGTATCGCCCACGAAGTTGGCCGCATGATCGATCAAGCTAACGATGCTAATGGTGACGACGATTCACAACTAAAAGATACCATCCGCTCGCTTGCTAATAATAAACAACTCAATATGAGATGGTTAGACGGCGATGATTCAAGCATAGTTCTGAGCGTTGCAGCGTCTCAGGTTGATGACCTTGATAACGAAAGCGCTGCGTACGAGTATAAAATTTTCAACAGCGCCTACGACAAAGTTGTTTTTACCACCGATGTTATTCGCGCCGCACAACTGAAAAAGCTACGCGCGCAATTGGACAAGCGCATTCGCTTGCAAAGTGTCAACACTCATCGTGTTGCACGTCACCTAAAGCAATTAGTGTCTAACCCGCAGCGCGGCGGCTGGAGGTTCGACCAAGAAGAAGGTCACTTAGACTCAGCGCGCTTGACGAAGCTGGTTACGTCCCCCAACGATCATCGACTTTTTCGACGCGAGAAAAATACACTAGCGAGCGATTGTGTGGTCAGTATTGTGATCGACAACTCGGGGTCAATGACTCACCATAACGAAAAAGTTGCTGCGCTGATCGACACACTAGCAAAATCTCTTGAACTGGCGGACATTAAAACTGAACTATTGGGTTTCACTACGACCGACTGGAATGGTGGCAAGGTGTTAAAAGAGTGGGCAATTGCGGGCAAGCCTGAAAACCCCGGACGGTTAAACTCGATTTGCCACACAGTTTACAAAGCAGCGGAAACACCTTGGCGACGCGCTCGCTCATCAATAGCTGGCTTATTGAGGTCTGATTTATTTAGAGAGGGCATTGACGGCGAAGCACTGCTTTGGGCCGCAGAGCGCATTCAAATTCGACCAGAGCACAACAAGATAATTATCATGCTATCGGATGGCTCGCCAATGGACACCGCAACCCATGCTGCGAATTCAGACCGCTATTTAGACAAGCACCTAGCTGCGGCAGCTGCCAGCATTGAACGACGACCCGATATAAAGCTTTGCGCCTTAGGTGTGGGTTTAGATCTAACCGCTTACTACCGCGAAAGTATGTCTATTAGCCTTAGTGATGAATTAGTTACAAAAGATTTCTTTGCAATAGCCGAGTTATTGAGCCGAGCAGTATAGATTCGCGTTACAAACAGGAGACGACAATGGCACTAAAACGATATTTGACCGAAATGGGCATGGGCGTAGACGTACATGGTGGGGACTACACTAAAGCTGCCAAACGCGCGGTGTCCGACGCGATTAGACACTCGAGCATTAACTTTTTCCCGCACATTGAATACACGCGTGACGACATGCAGCTCATTGTAAAAGTCGGCGCGCAAAAACCTGAATTAATTGATACCGATGCGGTAGCGAACGAATTTCCTTATGGCGATGTCACGATTCAAACTGAGCTAGGTGGGCTAGATGTACCAGCTGAAAATGGCCAGGACTTGATGGTCGTCGTTAATGTGGTGGTGCTGGTCTGCTTTGCTGGTTAAAATTTAAGCGAAAATTATTCGCTTAAATTTTAGGTTAACAAACCATGCACTGGATACTATCGTATGTGCTCCTTCACCAAGTTAATACCTTGATTACGACAACAGTTTTTTCTCAGCGGCTGCAACGCTCTGATAGATTAAGGTGTTAATCGTCATGGGCCCAACACCGCCGGGCACCGGCGTTATCGCGCTGGCCTTCTCGGCTAATGGCGCAAGCTCGATATCGCCGATACCACCAGGATGATAGCCGGCATCAACCACCACCGCGCCTGGTTTAATCCAATCGGCCTTGATCAATTCGGGCACACCCACTGCGCCAACAATCACGTCAGCTTGAGCAACAAAATCTTGTAGGTTCTGCGTGCGTGAATGGCAAACCGTAACCGTGGCGTTCGCGTTAAGTAACATCAATGCCATAGGCTTACCTAATATCGGGCTGCGGCCAACGACAACTGCGTGCTTGCCCTGCAATTGAATATCGTAAGCGTCTAATAAACGCATAATTCCCTGCGGTGTTGCGCTGCCATAGGCTTCTTCTTGCATCGCCATACGCCCGAAACCTAGGCACGTCACTCCGTCGACATCTTTGCTCAAATCAATGGCATCAAAACAGGCTCGCTCATCAATTTGACTGGGGACTGGGTGTTGTAACAAAATACCATGCACATCGGGGTTTTCATTGAGCTCTTGAATCTTAGCTAACAACTCTTCGGTGCTGGTCTGGTCGCTCATCTCAACTCGAATCGACTCCATTCCAATGCGCGAACACGCGTTGCCCTTCATCTTTACATAAGTCGCCGACGCTGGGTCTGCACCTACCAAAATCGTTGCCAAAATTGGAGTAGCACCATTCGCCGCCTCCTTCAATTTAGCAACTCTAAGTGAAAGCTCTTCTTCGGTTTTCTTGGCAACGGCTTTGCCGTCTAAAATCAATGCAGTCATCGTGTTTTATTATTGATTGAGGGTTAAGAATTTAAGTCTGTTGGTCACCGTGATACAAACGAACAACATGTCTCGCTTCGGCGAAGAACAACCAACGTTCGATAAACAAGCCGACGCATAAACAGGCCATTGCCAAATAAGCCAATGGCGCAATATTCAATTTATGCGCCGCCAGCATCAGAAGTATCGGCGCGATAAACGCCAAGACAACCATCAACCATCGGAGACGTAGAAGTTTAATCGCGCCAGCGTCGAAAACAAACTCTTTTGTCAAAAAAGTGTCCGCATTATGCCCGGCATCAAGCAATCGCACCTGCGCTTGACTAAACCCGGTCGCGGTACTTATGGTCGAGCCGTCAGGCTTGCCAATCGAGTTGAAGTAAAGCATCTTGGCGATAAACGAGATCACAATCAACACCAGAAACGCTTGGCTTACAGGCCATGATAGTGAGCCTGTTAGTGCGAGGTGCAGCATTGAATACGCTAACGCGCCGCTGACCAAACCGAAGCTCAAGTACAACGGTGTAACCAGTGGGTTATGCCATTGCCGAATCGGTTTTAAGCTGGCGTAAATCATGCCCGTGCAAATTAAGGTCGCGAGCGCGATACTAATAGAGACGATGCCGAGCGCTTTAACAATAATAGTCGCGTCACCGTTATTGAGATACACCGATAACGCGTAGGCCAAAAAAACCGGGTAGAAGACCAAGGCAAATACACCTTCGCGCGATAACCATGATGTGCGAAAGCGGCTAAACGCTCGCCACGCGTTTTTCGGGTTTGCTAGATGCAAGGTCGACGATAACAAACCTAAGGTTGCTAAGGTTAAACCGATAAAACCAACGATCATAAAGTGAGTAATACCAAAGTCGCCGCTCGTCATTAAATGCGTCAGCACCAGCCAGATTAACAGGCCATAACCGATGCCCGACGTGACGGTAAAAAACAGAACTGAAAATGCAGGTTTCATATTATTAATCCGAGCACTATCGCGCGATCACGCGATTTGCCCATTTCTTCAGTTTTGATAAGGCCGGCTCATTAGTCTTAGCCATCATCGCCACTGCTTCTTTATTTCGCGGCGGTAAATATTGATTGGTCGGCTTGTAACCTAATTCAGGCATCAATGGCTGACCATTTCGTTCAACCACCAACTGACTCACCTTTGAGGTTGGGTCATCAAAATCACCAAACACCCTCGAGCTAGTAGGGCAGCTCAGCACACACGCCGGCTGACGCTCGGACTCGGGTAGAGCTTGGTCATAAATACGATCGACGCACAACGTGCACTTCTTCATTACACCCTGCTCTTCGTCTAACTCGCGAGCACCGTATGGGCACGCCCAGGAACACAAATTGCAGCCCATGCACTTATCTTGATCGACCAACACAATACCGTCTTCCTCACGCTTATACGACGCACCGGTTGGGCATACCGTGACACAGTCGGCGTCCTCACACTGCATACAGGACATCGGCATGTGAACCGTTTTACTTGCTGGCGAAGCATCGCTTAATAACGCGGATGTACCTTCAGTTGCTAAGGCGTGCAAGTCAAACTTCTGGGAACCACAGCCTTGGCCTTTTGTTGGCAAAGGTTCCGGCTCTTTTACCTCAAAGGTACGAATACGATTCAGCCATGAACCATTAGGGTCTTTGCCATACGGGTCCTGATCAGACAACGGACCGATGGTACCCGAGGTGTTCCATTGCTTACACGCAGTCGCGCACGCATGACAACCCACACAAGTGTCTAAGTCAATTACCAGTCCGAGCTTCATTTTGCACCTCGCGTCAGTATGTCTTTAAAGCTGCGTTTAAGGTTAACGTTTGCATGCGTTGCATAGCTTATTTCTGCGGGCGACGAAGGTTGATTAGGCAGGGGCTTAACTTCATCAAACTGTGGCCATGCGCCGGTCTCGCCCGCTGCCGCGGGGGTGATTTTCACGCTCAAGTCATACCACGCGGCCTGACCTGTTATTGGGTCTGAATTCGTGATATCAGCGAAACTGGCTTTCGGTGGCAGTAGTTCCGAAATTAAGTGATTCAGTAAAAACGCATCTTTGCTCTCATTCGCATCTTTCTTTAAGCCCCAAGCACCAGGCGCTTTGGCGATGGCGTTCCAAGTCCACACCGTGTTGGCCTCTACCCCATCCATATGCTTAACTTGCGCGCGAATTTTGCCGTTGTGCGATTCCACCCACACCCAGCTTTCATCGTCGATGCCCAAACGGCCACATTCATCGCGGTTCATGTACAAATAATTTTGCGAAGTGATCTGGCGCAGCCACGCATTTTGCGAGTCCCATGAATGGTACATAAACATTGGACGCTGAGTCACTGCGTGAAATGGATACTCGCCTTTATCGATACGCTGTTGTTCTAGCGGCTGATAGTAAAACGGTAAGGGATCAAAATGCTCGGTGAGCCGCTGCTTATGCTGCTCGTCGGTTGGCATCGGGCCGTCATATAGCCCTTGACCGGCCAAACGGAATTTTTGCAACGTTTCAGAATAAACCTCGATCATAATTTGATCAGTCGAACCAACCCAGCCGGCTTTTTGGGCCAGCTCTAAATAATCTCGATTCGCGTGGCGCATATAGCGCTGATTCGGGGCCAAGTCGTATTTGAAGAAGCATTCATTTTCAATGTACTTTTCCCACTGCTTTGGATTCGGTTCACCGCAGAGGTGTTGGTCGCCGTCTTTACCACGCCAACCAGCCAAAAAGCCAATACCCGGTGCACGTTCATAGTTAATAATAAAATCTTTATAATCTTGGTACTTATTCTCGCCGTTCCCATTCTTGAAGGCCGGGAAATCCAGGCGCCCGGCCAGATCAATCAATACTTCTTGCCAAGACCGAACATTCCGATCAATCTCGAGAATCGGCTGACGGATTGAATCACACGCCGCGTCCGGTTCTGAAATCGGCCGATCGAGCATTGAGATAGTATCGAAGCGCTCTAGAAATGTGGTGTCAGGTAACACCAAATCAGAGTAATTAACCATTTCCGAATGAAACGCGTCGGAGTTCACGATAAACGGGATTTTGTATTCACCGTCCTCACGTTTCTCGCGCAACATGGCCATAGTATTGGCCGTATTCATGCTTGAGTTCCATGCCATATTCGCCATGAACAGCATTAAGGTATCGATCTCATACGGATCACCCTTAACCGCATTGCTGATTACCATGTGCATCAAACCGTGGTTCGCAATTGGCGCATCCCAAGAGTATGCCTTGTCGATTCGCAGTGGATTACCGTCACCATCAATACATAAGTCTTCCGGCTCAGTCGGGAAGCCAAGTGGCGCGGAGCTCAGTGGCGTATTCGGCGCCATATCACGCGCGGGTTTTAGATGCGGTGGAATATGTTTCGGGAATGGCGGTTTGGCCAAGTGGCCGCCAGGGCAGTCAATGGTACCTAGCATGATCTGCAACAAATGAATCGCGCGACAGGTTTGAAAACCATTTGAGTGCGCGGAAATGCCGCGCATTGCGTGCATCGATACGGGTCGGCCCACAAATTGAGTTTGTTTACGACCGGCCCAATCCGTCCACTCGCAGTCAATCGTAATACTTTCTTTAAACGCAACGTGCGCCATTTCTAACGCTAAGCGTTCAATTGTTTCAGCAGGCACACCACAGGCTTTAGCCGCAACTTCCGGTGCGTATTCATCGACTAGGTACTTATCGGCGAGTAAACTCATTACCGTGCGCACCGGGCGACCGTCAGGCGCCACGAAATCGCCGAACAATGCTGGGCTTATATCCACGCGGTCACTGTCGACAAATTTCTCGCTCTGCAAATCCCAAACCAAGGCTGCGCCATCGTTATCGCGCAAAAATAAACCGTCGCCTTGCTGACCGGGCGTATTGACCACCAAGCGTGGTGAGTTGGTATAACGCACCAAAAACTCGTCATCGAACAGGTCATGCTGCAACAACACGTGCACCATTGCCAGCGCTAACATGCCGTCGGTACCTGGGCGTACCGCAATCCACTCATCTGCTATCGCTTGATAGCCGGTTCTAACTGGGTTAACCGCGACAAACTTCGCACCACGTTCTTTTAGTTTTTTCAGCCCAATCTTAATCGGGTTCGACGCGTGGTCTTCGGCAACACCCCACATCATAAAGTACTTAGTGTTGTCCCAGTCGGGGTCACCGAACTCCCAAAACGAATGCCCAGTAGTATACAAACCGGCCGCCGCCATGTTCACTGAACAGAAGCCACCGTGCGCAGCCCAATTAATGGTACCGAATTGGCTAGCCCAAAACCCAGTTAGCGCTTGCATTTGATCGCGGCCAGTGAAAAAAGCAAGCTTCTTGGGGTCTGTCGCACGAATGTGTTTCAGTCGCTTAGTCAATATATCCAGCGCTTGATCCCAAGAAATTTCATCGAACTCACCTGCCCCACGCTCAGTGCCTGGTCTGCGCAATAAGGGCGAGCGCAGCTTAGCGGGCGAGCTCTGTTTCATGATTCCAGAGTTGCCTTTGGCACACAACACGCCTTTGTTGATTGGATGATTCGGGTTGCCTTGAATAAAGCGAACTTCGTTGCCCTCCGTGGTCACCTTTATGCCACAGCGACACGCACACATATAGCAAGTCGTGAACTTAGTGTCCTGCTCCGCGTGATTCTCAAATTCAGGGAGCGAGTCAATTGGATGGTTCATACCGTGGCCTAACTTATCGGGAAAAATCAGTGAATTAATACAACGATTTTTGAGACTTTATTTATCATTAATTTATCATAAATAAAAAATATTAGCTCATAAGAAATAATTATAAGGAGTTCAGTGCGACTAATAAACAGGCAAAAAAAAGCCTGTCAGTAATCTGACAGGCTTACGCTGTTAGGCTGTGGTTTTTACTTAGATCGACTTAACCAGCAACGCCAACAAAGTCGAAATTAGTCGTGCGGTTGCGATTACCGCAAGATCTCACGTTATGAACTTTAGAATACCCGTTTTTGGGATCGACCACTTGCAAGATGGGCGTAACCTTAGCAGCGGGCATAACTATATTACTAGGAGCGTTCGCAGGTCTTATTTGGTCTTTTCTAAACGATTTCATGTCTATTACCTCAATCAATGGATTCAGTATAGAACTGACGCATCGCGTCTAGCAAAGAACGCTTTTCTCTATCAATAGTCCAACTAATTATATGAACAATAATTGAAATCACTTAGACTAAGCATTGACAGTTCTCGAAATTAATAACACCGAATGTCTAGAAAAGCTGATAAAAACGAAAAATCCTCTGCGGCTCTAAGAGTTTTAGCAATTTTAGAAACCGTCGCCGAATCGTCAACGTCGATAACTGCGACTGAAATTAACGCAAAATTAAAGCTCCCAAAGCCCACTATTCATCGTCTTTGCACCATGCTTGAGAACCAAGGCTACCTGCAACCACGGCTTGATGGCCGAGGCTACCTACCCGGGCGTCGGCTGTCCAAGATGGCGATGGGTATTTTCAGCAATAATGATCATTGGCGCACTGAGCGCCACGGCATTCTCAAACGCTTATCGGAAGAGATCGGCGAAACCTGCAACATTTCGATTCCCGACGGTTCGCAGATGGTCTACTTTGACCGAGTCGAAACGCATTGGCCGTTGAGAATTCAGCTACAAAAAAATGACCGTGTGCCAATCTATTGCACCGCAAGCGGCAAATTGTTCTTGAATAACCTACCCGCAAGTAAACGCAGCCGTTTGTTGTCAAAACTGCATTTCGAGAAATACACAGAAAGCACGTTAACCGATGTTGATCAGATTAAAGATGAACTCAAACGGTTAAGCCAACAGGACATCGGCACCGATAATGAAGAGTTTATGCAAGGCATGGTCGCGGTAGCGGTGCCCTTAAGGAACGCCGACGGTATTTTCTTTGGCGCTTTGGCAATGCATGCTCCCAGCGCGCGCCTAAGTATGGAGCAAGCGATAGCGCAACTTCCAAAGCTACGAAAGTCTGCCGCTGAGTTGGTCGAATTAATTAACGAGTAGGCCGCTGACTGAACCGAAAAACGCTAGTAACTCGGTGGACAAATAACCCAAACCACCACAGCGCTCTGCTCCGGTTCTGGATTCTTGATGTGATACAACTCATCTTTACCGATGGTGAAACTATCGCCTGCGTTTAGTTCGAATACTTGATCACCAATACTTAACACCAGGTTGCCTGACTTGATATAACCACCCTCCTCACCTGAACGTTTACGCTGTTGCTGATCGGTCACGGCACCCGGCGAAAACGTTGTCAGTATCATTAACATCTCACCACTCAAACTGGGCGAGAGCAATTGCTCGTGAATCCCGGTTCCGGCAAAATTTAAATGTCGACGAGTATCGCGCCGAACGACGTGCCCCAATTCTTCAAGCGGTTGTTCAGTTTCTGTATGAAAAAACCACGTCACTTGCACACCGAGCAGCTCGCTAATTGCTTGTAAGGTGGGAATGGGCAACACCGACACGCCGCGCTCGACCTGACTAACGTAACCAACCGAGCGACCAATACCCTCGGCCATGGCCTGAAGAGTCACGCCCTTGGCTTTACGCAGGTCGCGAATTTGCAGGCCGATGCGAATGGCCTCTTCATTAATATTGGGAGTATTTAGTTCCGCCACGTTCGATTTCAACTGAGTTACGCTTTAATTCTCTCCATCTTAGCATCATAGAAAGGACGCAACGATGGAGTAACGTTGTAACGCTCGCATTCAACTTCAATCTCAAACTGAGTATCGTCAAGCCAGTCTTTAGTGACACCCTCAGCATTTTCTACGTAACCCATTGCGATTGTCGCGCCCACTGTGTGGCCAAACATAGCGGACGTGACTCGTCCAACCACTTCGCCGTTCGCACAGATGGGCTCTTCGTGATAGCAAAGAGGCTCGGGGGATTCAAATAGGAACGCCACAAAACGTTTGGTCAGTGGGCCTTGCTCTTTTTGTACAAGCAGCGCTTCTTTGCCGGTAAAACCATTAGGTTTGTTAAAGTTTGACGCAAACCCTAGGCCAGCCTCAAGCGCCGTATCCTCATCGGTAATATCGTGACCCCAATGGCGATAACACTTCTCGATACGTAAAGAATTCATGGTGTGATAACCATAGGGCTTAATGCCAAACTCGGCACCGGCCGCTAATACCGCTTCGTACACGCTTGGCGCGTACTCGGTGGGTATATATAGTTCCCAACCGAGTTCACCCACGTAGGTAATTCGTGAGGCACGTACGATCGCGTATTGCATATCAACTTCACGCGAGGTTGCAAACGGGAAGCCTTCATGACTCATATCGGCCTGCGTCAGCTTGCTTAAGGTATCACGAGACCTTGGCCCCATAACGGTAACGACCGCATAGGCCGAAGTGACATCATTAATAATAACGACCTCATCTGCGTCTTTATTTCGGCGTAACCAGTTCATGTCGCGAGTTTGGCATGCCACGCCAGAGACGACCATATACTTGTCTTGAGCAAGACGTGTAACCGTTACATCCGCCTCAATACCGCCTCGGTCATTGAGAAACTGTGTGTAGACCATCTTGCCAATCGGCACCGCCACGTCATTTGAACACACACGATTCAAAAACGTTTCTGCGTCGGGACCTTCTACTTGATACTTCGAGAATGAACTTTGGTCAATCACACCCACAGCATTACGCACTGCTTGGTGTTCGGCTTTGTTATTGTCAAACCAATTTTGCCTACCGAACGATAATTCGTATTCCGGCGTCTGCCCCTCGTTGGCAAACCAGTTAGCACGTTCCCAGCCATTATCTGAACCAAATACAGCACCCAGTGATGCTAATTTATCGTGCAGCACCGAACGGCGCACACCGCGCGCAGTTTTATATTGCTTAAACGGAAAATGAGTTTCGTACAATAAGCCCAGTGACTCGGTTGTACGTTCCTCCAAATAACGTTGAGTATTTTGAAATGGCATATTGCGCAAAATATCAACGCCCCATAAATCTTGAGGAGCATGACCTTTTTGTATCCACTCAGCCAGTACTTTCCCAGCGCCCCCAGCGGATTGAATGCCCACTGAATTAAAACCCGCAGCGACAAAATAGTTTTTACACTCAGGCGCCTCTCCTAAATGATACGCATCGTCGGGCGTAAACGATTCGGGGCCGTTGAAAAACACTTGCAAGCCGGTTTCAGCCATTTGCGGAACGCGATGCATTGCCATTTCTAGGTACGGCATCAAATGGTCAAAATCCTCAGGCAGTTCATCAAAACAAAAATCTTCTGGAATGCCGTCCATGCCCCATGGCTTGGCATCGGGTTCAAACATACCAACCAACAGCTTGCCGGTATCTTCTTTGAAGTAACTATAGGCATCCATATCGCGCAAAGTCGGCAAGCCGTGATCTAAACCGTGAATAGGCTCAGTCACGACGTAGAAATGTTCGGCGGCATGCAGCGGCACGCTGACACCTGCTTTTTTACCAAACTCGCGTGCCCACATGCCCGCACAATTGACCACGTATTCAGCATCGATGTCACCCTTTTCGGTAATAACACCCGCTACCTTGCCGCCCTTAAGCTTCATATCGAGTACTTTAGTGTGCTCAAAGATTTGCGCACCGCCTTTGCGCGCACCAATAGCTAAGGCTTGAGTCACATCTACCGGGCTTGTCATGCCATCATTGGGTAAATGAACTGCGCCAATTACATCATCAATATTTAGCAGCGGCCATAGGTCTCGGGCTTGTTCAGGGTCTATAACATCACACGGGAAGCCGGCAACTTTTGCCATCGACGCACCCCGCTTGAGTTCACTAAAGCGTTCTTTATTAGTGGCAACGGTGAGCGAACCATTGCGCGTATACCCGGTTGCTTGGCCGGTTTCCGCCTCTAAGGTTTCGTATAAACTGGCGCTGTAATTAGCCAGCATCGACATGCTGTAGTTAGCACGCAAAGTCGGCACCAAGCCCGCGGCGTGCCAAGTGGTGCCGCAAGTCAATTGCTTGCGTTCCAATAGAACGACATTATTCATGCCTAATTTGGTGAGGTGGTACGCGATACTACAACCAATGACACCGCCGCCAACAATAACGACTTGGGCGGAAGACGGAAGCTGTTTAGCCATGTTGATGCTCCAATAATTATATTAGTTAAACACGACAGTGTTATTACCGTGTACCAGCACCCGGTCTTCTAAATGCGCGCGTAAGCCTCGAGCCAGCACCGTTTTCTCAACATCTTTGCCAAGTCGCGCTAGCGTTTCTACGGCGTCGCTGTGATTTACCCGTGCCACATCTTGCTCAATAATTGGGCCTTCGTCGAGCTGCTGAGTAACGTAGTGACAAGTCGCCCCAATAAGCTTGACGCCACGCCTATGAGCCTGGTGATAGGGGCGAGCGCCAATAAATGACGGCAGGAAACTATGATGAATGTTAATCACCTGATACTGATACTTTTCACACAAGGCTGGCGGAATAATCTGCATATAACGGGCCAGCACAATGGTGTCAGCATGATAGTCGTCAACTATCTTTTCTACCGCGTCGAAGCCTTTTTGCTTATTGTCTTTTTCGATCGGCACATGGTGGTAGTCAATACCATAGAACTCAGTCAAACCGCGCATGTCGTCATGATTCGAAATTACACAGACAATGTCGCAAAACAATTCCTTACTTTTCCAGCGATCCAATAAATCGGCTAAACAGTGAGTGCCCTTACTAACCATCAAAACCACGCGTTTAGGTCTCGCACTGTCGACTACCTTCAAGTTCATTTTCAACTCTTGAGCGAGCGGGCGCAATGCGTCGTCAAGTTGTTGTCGGCTAAGTGACAACGAATCCGCGATCACTTCAATGCGTGAAAAAAACCAGTTACTTTCTTCTTCAGAATGGTGGTTCGCCTGTGAGATCCAACCGCCATTTTGAGTAATAATTTCGCCCACCCGGGTAACAATCCCCACTTGATCGGGGCAGTCGAAAACAATGCGATAACTATGCGACATTCTAAAAATCCTAATAATACAAAGGTAGAAAACTTAATGTAGAGTGAATTTATCACATACTTTCCACATTACAATGAAAATTTAATCGATTTTTTCACGAGAAAGTTTAAAACTGCTTCTCGACAGCTCGATGGACAAGCCCGTCGGCAAGCTTTACGCTATCTTAAAATTGCACTTACTAGGGGCCACCACAAAATGCGAGATATAAACACCCTGCGCGTATCCGTTCTGAGCATAGTCGCGTTTGCCATAGCGTCATTTTCCAATACTGCGTATGCGGGCTTCGATGAGAGCGTTAACGAGTGGTTCAAGCCAATCGCAAAAGCTATGTCAGACGTAATTTTTGTGTCGGTGCCAATCGCTGGCGCCGATGCGCCAGTGATTGTGATGCTGTTAGTCAGTTGCGGTTTGTTCTTTACGCTCTACCTTGGGTTTATAAACGTTCGCGGGTTTGGTCACGCCTTGAAAATTGTCCGCGGCGACTACTCCAAAGACGACAAGCACACACCCGGTGAAGTGTCGCACTTTCAAGCCTTAACAACCGCTGTTTCTGGCACGGTCGGAGTCGGCAATGTGGCCCACGTGGCGATCGTGATTTCCATCGGTGGCCCGGGCGGAACGTTCTGGATGATTGTTGCCGGGCTTGTTGGCATGTCGTCAAAATTCGCGGAGTGTACGTTAGGCGTTAAGTACCGCCAACAAAACCCCGATGGGAGTGTGTTTGGCGGCCCCATGTTCTATCTTGAAAAAGGCATGGCCGCGCTAAATTTTCCAAAGCTCGGCAAGGGTTTGGCCGTCTATTACGCTATCTGTATCGTTATCGGCACCTTAGGCATTGGCTGCATGTTTCAGTCCAACCAAGCGTATGTGATTTTCGTTGAGACCACCGGCGCAGAGGCTAGCTATTTTGCCAATAAAGCGTGGTTTGTGGGCGCGATACTAGGAATCATGACCGCCTTCGTTATTGTCGGTGGCATTAAATCGATCGCCGCAGTGACTAGCAAACTAGTGCCCTTTATGGCGGGCTTATACGTAATCACCGCTCTGATCGTTATCGGCGCCAACGCGGACAAGCTACCGTTTGCGATTTTAGCCATCATCGAGGGCGCGTTTAGCCCTGAAGGCGTAACCGGCGGTATGATCGGTGTGCTAATTTTAGGCTTTCGCCGAGCGGCATTCTCGAACGAAGCCGGTATCGGCTCGGCATCCATCGCACACTCCGCAGTTAAAACCAAAGAACCGGTAACTGAGGGTTATGTCGCGATGCTTGAACCGTTCATCGACACCGTCGTTATCTGCACGATCACCGCGCTGGTTATTATCGTCACTGTTTACGAACCTGGTGTGACCGGAGCAACCGGCATCAGTGGTGTTGAGCTCACCTCGTCTGCCTTCGCCAGTGTCATCCCTTGGTTTCCGTATGTGCTTACCGTGGTAATTATTCTATTTGCGTACTCCACGATGGTTGCATGGTCTTACTACGGCTTAGCGGGTTGGGTTTATCTGTTTGGTAACGGCACCGCAACCAAAATGAGTTACAACGTAATCTTCTGTGTGTTTGTAATGCTAGGCTGCGCGATAAAACTTGACGCAGTATTGGATTTCTCAGACGCAATGGTGTTCGCCATGGCGCTGGCTAACATTATCGGTCTTGGCTTTATGGCTCCGGTCGTGAAGCGAGAGATAGCGGACTATTGGAAGAGGCTAGAAGCCAGAAAAATCTAACCCAGACCGGTTAATAAACAGCGTTTAGAGGACAGAAATTTAGGTGGAAAATCGATTCGTTCCCCTGCCGATTTGCAAACCAACAGGGGAACGAACACGTTAGTGCTATAGGCCGTTACCTAGGCCGCCGCTAAAGACCCATCTAGCGTGAGCATGCGCGAACGGGCTTGCTGTGCCTCGGTTTCATTACCGCACTCTTCGAGTGCTGTCGCATACCATAACCACGATAGCTGGCTCGCAGGCTTAGATTCGACACGTTGCGCGAATATTGATCGCGCCAAGGTGTTCTCATTTGCCTTTAGCGCGGCTTGCCCAAGCATGACACTGATAACGTCTCGTTGCGCATCACTTGCGCCGAGCGAACGGTAACCATTCCAGCGGGCAGGCAGCAACTTGTCAATGGCGGTTTTATAGTCAGCCTGACAGAATGCATCAACCGCTTCGCAGACAGCGAGATCAGTTTCAGCCGACGACATTTCATGTGAATTTCTGGCCGTGTCTGCATCTGACCGAATCGAGCTAATGAGCTGGTTCATGCGGTCTTTTTCACCCGTCCGACCAAGCACCATTGCAAGGTGCACGTCAGTAAACGGAAGGTTGCGCGTTACGACTCGTTGTGCAACAACATCACTTAGATCTTTCCAACGACTTCCAACATCTACTCCGGCACACTCTAAGCGCCACAACACAGCGGCGGTATTTTGAATATCCAAATAGAAAGGCGTGATCGCTTTCGCTATGTGGTTATCATAGAGATCTAAAACTCGATCGTAGTCGCCTTTATCCCAGTGTAAAATGGACTCGTGCCAACGCAGGTGTTCACGAATTGCATTCCTGTCGTCCCACTCGGGCTTCGGCCCAGAGAGTAACGCTATTCCTTTATCTTTGTCACCCGTATCGTGATAAACGTGTGACACGGCGTGTACAGCCCATAGGTCGTCTGGATTCAGCTCAACCGCTTGCAGGCCCAACTCTAAGCCGCGCACTTTATCGCCGTTTTCGTTGTAACCGAAGCTGTACATACCCAGTACATTTGAGAAATTAGGCATGCTCGCATCCCATGCGTGGAATGCACGTGCGACCGAGTCTTTAATCGCAATTGCCTTACCGTGCCAGAAATTGCGATAGTGAACCAATTGCAAGGTCAATAGGTCCGTCGGATGGTCATCAAGAATGCTATCCCAAATCGCGATAGCGTCGTCTTGACGGTTTTCAACCCAAGCTCGAAGCGCCGCAACACTCGCGCGCTCACGTGGCGTAACTTTACTCAAGTCGGTCGCTTCTGCGGCTAATAAAGACTCCATCGATGCTTCCGGTGGAGCAAAAGCTTCAGCACTTTTCATGTAGTAACCCATAACACAATGCGCCATTGTGAAATTCGGATCCGCTTCAATGGCCTCTGCCATCAAGTCGCCGGCCGACAGTCGGTATTCAGCATTGGCCGCTATCGACGCGTTAAAGTGCTCTACGGCTTTAGGGCTGTCCGTTGTTAGCTCTAAGCCTCTAACATCTGTTAATTTCATAGTACCTCCTTAAAAGTGCTAATTTAGGTTTTAAGAGTTCGCATTAATTGTTTTTATAAACGCGAAACTTATTAGTAGAAAGGACTTAAACCAGTACTGAAGTAAGTCTTGTGAACTTAACCACTGACGAATCAAACCGTAATCTAAAAAACGGTATCGAAATGACTACGACAGTAAATGTTTAATGGCTAAATTATCGTGATAAAGGCGGCTATCTAACAAGAACCGGTACCATGACGTCCGATGGTACCAAGGCCTAGACGAACGACTCTTGGCGAATCGAGCACAGCGAATAATCACCGAAAATAAACTATCGGCCCAAACTTAAGCGTTGTGCGGTTTCCTTAACTCGGCGCATGCCTACGATAATTTGTCGGTAATCCAGTGATGAGTAGCCCAGAATTATTCGACGCGAGCCTTTGTCGGTCTTTGACAGCTCGATTGCACCGCCTGAATTCATCGTATACAACCCTACCCCAACTTTGACCACCTCGCGTTTTAGCGCTTCAGCGTCAACGGGAAAATCGTCTGACAAGGTCCAAGTAATGTGCATGCCACCACCAACTCCTCGAATATCAACATCGCCAAAGTTACGGCGTAGCTCTTCGATCAAGATATCTCGTCGCACTTTATAGTCTTTACGGATAACTCTTAGGTGGCGTTCAAAATGTCCCTCTTGGATAAACTTTGCCATCACCGCTTGATCTAACCAGCCATTGTGATTATTCAATAATGTCTTAACGTGAACTGCTGGCTTTACCAATTGCTTGGGCAGCACCATATAGCCCAATCGCAGGCCTGCACCGACCGACTTCGAAAAAGTACCCATGTATATTACATGTCCATGCTTACTTAAACCCGAGAGCGCATGCAGCGGCGCATTGTCATAACGAAAGTCGCTATCATAGTCATCTTCAATGATATACGCGCCCGTTCTCTCTGCCCACTCAATCAGCTTTTGTCGTCGCTCTAGCGACATGGTTACACCCAACGGGTACTGATGTGATGGCGTGGTATAGATCAAACGGTTGTCACCTTCGGGCAAGGCGTCAACATCAAGGCCCTGAGAGTCTACCGGAATAGGCACTAAGTCGGCACCGTAACTTTGCATCACAAAGGCGGCTCCCTGATAGCACGGGTTCTCAATCAATACCTTAGAGCCTGGCGTAACAAATAGCCGCGCAATGATATTCAGGGCTTCTTGAATGCCAACAGTAATAACAATTTGGTCGACCGTAGTCGGTATTGCCCGGGTATAGCGCACATGCTCAGCGATGGCTTCACGCAATGGCTCCAAACCTGCTGGGTTGCCGTATTGCGCTAATTGCCTCGATGAATAACTCACGCAATCTCGCAACAGCTCTTGCCATATTTTACTCGGGAACAACGTTTGATGAGCTCGTCCTACCCAAAAATCATAAAGAATACGTCGACCATTTTTGTTGACTATTTCCTGAACCGGGCCGGAAAATATCACGGGGGCATGTTTAGGTTTCGCTCGCGCACCGCTTACTTCTTTAGCAACAGTGCGCGCAGTTTCATCTACGGCAACCCCAACCAGATCCTTTGGCAGAATGCGACTTACCCGAGTTTCGGAAGACGCAGCAGTTTCAATATAGCCTTCAGCTAGAAGACGTTGATATGCATTCATTACCGTATTTCGCGATAATTTTAGCTCCTGCGCGAGCATCCGCGACGAGGGAATCTTAGAACCCGGTGTCAACACACCCTTCTCAATGTGATCAAGAATTTCGTTTACTATTTGCTCTTGTAGTGATCGCTTAGAATTTCTGTCGATAGTCACCAATAACATACACCCGCCCTCGTTAACTTTCGGTTCTTGTAGGCAGATAGTGCGATGATGACGCCATATTATTCGGACTCAAGCTTAATCATCTGCAACACATGAAAACTACCTACCGATAGATAGAATACGCTCAAAAGAAATAAATGGCTAGGACAAAAGTGCAAAACCTTGAACACGTCGCACCTCAACGCCATTCGAGTCGACGACAATTGTAACGTTAGTACACGACAATCGCTGTCGCTAAAAAAATTAAGCGCGAATCTCGATAGGAAAAATTTATATCACTCCCAGCTGTTTTAATATGCCGTGTAAGTTTGACCTGGCCACGTCGGGTAAAACGTATTGCGGTGGCCTTGGAATACCAAAGCTTGAATCGGTCCATTCATCCATTGCTTTTACGGTTTGTGTCACACCATAGGTCTTCATAAAAAAGTATAACGGCGCGAGCCGCTTGAACAATTTTTTTGACTCTTCACTGTCAACATCTTCGATAAGTGCGCGGAACAGCTGCACACTTAGAGGCGCGAACGCGGGATGCATTCCACCCTCCCAACCGACCGCACCAAACTCAATTACCTCAGGTAACAAGTAGTGAAAGCCACAATAGACCTGCACTCGATCACCGACTAAATTTACGACATCACGAGTTCTTAGCGGGTCTGCGGTAGCCTCTTTGAACGAGTCAACCATCTCGATGTTCGCCAATTGCAATGCTTGATGCGGAGTAAAATCGTTATGGGTCGGAGCGGTTATATTATAAATTCTCAACGGCAAACCAATGGTGTCGCCAATGGTCGCGTAGTGCCGGTATGCGTCTTCAAAATTAATTTTAAAAAAGGTTGGCAGCTCACAAATTAACCTGTCTGCCCCAACCTCTTTCGCATGCTCAGCAAAGTACAGAGATTGACGCGTCGAATGAGTTCCAACACCTGCGTTAACCACTACTCGATCTTTCGCGACCTTGCACACAGTCTCAAACACGGCTTTTCGTTCGGCTTCTTGCAAGTAATGCACTTCGGTGGTGCTTGCATTAACGGTTACTCCGTCAAGTCCTGACGCAATTAGACCTTCGATGTACGCAGCTAAGGCTCCATGATCGACATCTCCATTCTTATTGAAGGGTGTCATGACATAGCTATATACGCCTCCGTACAGGCGGTCGTCGGTTATTTTCAATGTTTGAATCCTCTTGTGGTCTTAGCTACTCGCTCACGCCAGCACAAACGTTGGCTAATGTAAGGAGCGCTGGTTTAGCAGAGACAAGTCTTTACTGGTACCAAACACTGTATTAATTCCGATAATACGATTAAAGAACCGGTACCTTACAAATTTTAGGTACCAGTTAGAGCAACGGCTAGATTGGTACTCTCGGGCAACTGTTTACCGGTACTTGCGAGCAAAATGTGATTAATAGACTGTTTCTATCTATAAAACCGACTAGAAACGATGAACCGCCATGCACGTAAAAACCATAAACACGCTCACAGCGCTTGCACAAAAGAAGGCACGCGCGGTCAAGTCGAACATGTTCGCTTTTATAATAAGTTCTGCCTTAGCCGGTGCGTATATAGGGCTCGGTATCATATTAATTTTCAGCGTGGGTGCCGATATCGCACCTGGGTATCAAAAATTGGTGATGGGCATATCGTTTGGAATAGCACTTACCTTAGTAGTATTCGCTGGCTCAGACCTCTTTACCGGTCACACTCTTTACATGAGTTTAGGCCTGCTGCACGGCAACATCCAATTGCGTGACCTATTAGCCGTGTGGTCAATTTGCTGGGTGGGCAATCTAATCGGCGCGGTAATCCTGGCCCTTGTCTTTGTGGCCGGCGGCGGCGCAGCAACATTGGTCGACGCCGGCTCGCTACTGCAATCTACCGCGTTATACAAAACCAGTTCGTCGGGTAGCGAGCTCGTTGCTAGAGGTATCTTATGTAATTTCCTCGTCTGTTTAGCATTGTGGATGTCTGCGCGGGTAGACAGTGACATTGCGAAATGTGTCGTTATATTTTGGTGCCTGTACGCATTTATCGCCAGCGGCTTTGAACACAGCGTGGCCAACATGACACTGCTGGGCATCGCTTGGTTAACACAACAAAACGAGATTATATCAATCGTCGCTGTACTACATAACCTAGTGTGGGTAACCGTTGGCAACATTATCGGCGGAGCAATATTTGTGGCCTTGGCGTATTGGAAGGTCAGTGAACTTGATAGCGACCAGCTATACCCCCCCACTTAAACGTTCAACAGACGGGACACAGTAAAAAAGTGCCGCCAAGATGGCGGCTAAGTTTAGAGGAGAAACTAACTCGTTAAGCCTTCGGCATTCATTACTTTTTGTACCGCTGCGTCTGCCGCCAGTGCATCATGTAAACGTTGTAAGTTAGGCGTATTCTCAAGTTTTTCAGGTAACTTTACCTGCGCCCATCGCAACATGGGAAATGCGTAAGCATCAACAATCGTTGGCGAGTCTCCAACAATATAGATACGACCCTGTAAATGCCTCTCGAGCACTTCTAGTTCTTTTCTAATCAGTGTTCTAGCAGCAGATTCGACCGCTTCAATCGCAGTTTGACTTTGGTCTGTAGTGTAGCGATCACCCACAAACACTGGGTGAAAAACCGGGTGTAGATCAGCACACAAAAACACCAACCATCGATTAATTTCTGCGAGCTCGTCGACCGAGTCACTGCTGCCGATTCTCGCACCAGGGTAGCGGTCTGCAATGTAGCGCAATATCGCTGGTGATTGAGTCAACGGCGGCAACCCGTTTTCGCGGTCCAATATTGGCACTTTGCCATTCCCTTCTGGGTATATTTCGTTGAGTCGCTCATCTGAGAACGGTACTGCCTCGGTTTGATAGTCGGCTCCAGACCACTCCAACGCGATATGTGGACCTAATGAACAAGCGCCCGGCGTATAGTAAAGTTTCATTGTTTCACTCCATATTTAGTAAGGTAAGCACCCCACTCTCAGGCACACTGAGCGTGGGGTGTTCAAGATTAGAATCGCTTGCTAAACGTAACTCCATATTCGCGAGGACGATTGAAATTGGCCTCGATGAAGCCGATCGCGGGGTTCGCATCGCCTGAGACAATAATGCGTTCGTCGCCAAGGTTTTTCCCCCAAAGGGTAACCTTCCACGTGGAATCGCTTGGCTCGTAGACCAGGCGCGCATCGTAGACCGTATGCGATGGTTGACGCAGTAGTTCTGAGTTTGCCTCGTTGTTGAACACCTCGTCCGAGTAGGCTGAATCAACGCTTAGGGTTAGATCCCCTTTTGCGCCAAGTGGAAAGGTGTAGTCAACACCAATGCTGCCTTTGAACTCTGGCGAATTCGCTAATTGATTAGTGATTGGGAAAGGCGTGGCATTATTATTGGTTGGGTCTTGTATCAACCGCACATACTCCCCGTCTAGGTAACTGGCTGCCAATCTAAATTGTAATGAATCCGCCAAAATGCCCGTCACTTCTAATTCAACACCGTCAATTTCAGCATCGCCACCATTTTGCGTGCCGGGCGCAATACCCTCAAACACGGTTAACTGAATATCGTCGTACTCGGTGGTAAATGCAGCGGCGTTAACCCGAAAGCGGTTATTAGAGCTCTGCCATTTTGCACCAACCTCAAACGTTTTCAGAGTCTCGGGATCAAATTGAATAACACCTGCTGGGCGCGGAAAAGGTTGACGGCCATTAAACCCGCCGCTTTTAAAGCCTTCACTGTATGAGGCGTAGGTTAACAACGAATCCGACACATCGTACTCGACGCTAACGCGTGGAGTGACTTCGCTGAACGTTTCAGAAACGACTGCGAACGGCACATTGGGCTGCCGAACTCCATTTACGTTATTCGTGAATGGCAAAAAATCAACGCCGGTACCAAGTTCCGTTCTAAAATCAGGCAACAACTGTTTTTCGTCTTCAGTCCAGCGAATTCCACCCGTTACAGCGAACTTGTCACTGAAACGATAGGTGACCTGGCCAAACGCAGCGATACTTTCATTCTCAACTTCAGAGTTTAGAATACCCGTACCGAACGGGAAGGTGATTGGCGCGCGAAAGAAATCGCTCGCGTCCTCACGGAAGTAATAGACCCCTGCGATCCAGTCTAACTTGCCGCTTAGTGCATTCCCCACTAACTGAAATTCTTGCGAGAACTGCTCGTGTTCAAAATCGTTTGAGCCATGCGTAACGGTCAAAGGAGAGCCGTCAGCATCTCGATTGAATAGTGCCTCAGTCTCACGGAAAGAACTGATAGATTTAAATTCTAAGTTTTCGCTTATGTCATAAGACACAGTTAGTGAAGCGCCGTAGACATCGATATTCGTACCGTTTGGCCCCGTCGCAAACGTTTGCCGCGACGGATCCGGAGCAACGAACTGATTGTTGAACAATACCGAACCTTGAAAACCTGGTATTTGGCCAGCGAGCTGATCGGCGACGCTAGGAACGCCCGGGAAGGTGCTGTTATTGTAAAACAAGCCGACTAGACTGCCCTCTTGAACGGTGCCAACTAACGAAGACGGCGCAGAGGTTTCTCTCACTCTTGATGCGTCAAAGGTAGCGTAGAGTTCGAGCGAATCGGTGGGCGTATACAACAATGAGACGCGGCCCGCTACTTCGTTATCGTCGCCTAAATCATCGCCACTCCGGCTGCGCTGTCGATCATCGGTCGTATTGCTGTTTGGCAAGGAGGTTGGGGTTATCAGGTGCTCAATAAAACCATCAGCTTGCTTGGTACCACCTGAGATTTTCACCACCAGGCTATCATTTATTGCCAGGTCAGTACTGCCGCGGAAATTTAAACGATTGAAATTACCTACGGTTGCAGAAAAATAACTTTCTTGCTCTGCGTTGGGTCGAGCAGAGGTGATATTAATCGCACCACCGATGGTGTTCCGTCCAAACAAAGTGCCTTGTGGGCCGCGCAGCACCTCGATGCGTTCGATATCAATCACGTCTAGTACGCCACCGATAGAGGTCGAGACGTACACGCCGTCAACGTAAGTACCAACGCCAGGGTCATCAGTTATTTGAAAGCTTTGCGAGCCAACACCGCGTAAAAACACAACCGCAGCCGACGATGAACCACTTAACGCGGCGGTGGTATCGAATTGAAGGTTTGGGGTCAACGCAGCAATTTGTGAGATATCGTCGATACCCTTAGTTTCTAAATCATTGGCCGTGAAAGCGGTAATAGCAATGGGTGTATCCTGAAGACTTTCGGCGCGTTTCTGAGCGGTCACAACGATCTCTTCTAATACGAAGCCATTGGATTCTTGCGCTGTCACGCTAGCACCGCTTATCGCAAGCATTGATGCCATGAACATGCTCACTTTTCGAGCAGCACCGCGGTCATTATTTTTCATTGATTCCTCCACCTTAGTGTTAACTAAGTAATCTGTTTTAGTTTTTTTGATTTACACGTCGTTAACGATCCCCAAGGCCTAAGAAACTTTCTTTTTTGGTGGGGTGTGGGGAACTGCGGGTATCTAAAAAAAAGTTAACTTAAGCCTTGGCAAACCGAATAAACTATTCGCACTAAGCAGTTTGCAGAGTAAACGCACCACCAACAAGGACCGGAAACACCAATTAACATGGAGCCAATTAATCATTTAAAATCAATTACTTAAGAAATATTCACTCACAAATACATCTACCTTTTGAACAAAAGCAGACTAAATAATGCGTATCCTTTACGCCTTCTTATAAATGGCATTTATGCCCGTAAATTGATCATTTACTGATCTCTCATACCCTTAACCCCTGAACGGTTTTCGCTTTGGCTCTCGCGCGGTCCGCGGCGTCGTGATCGCCACACCCTTGTGCCGCGTCGGCGTAAAATAGCCAGGTCATTTGATTGCTCGGCTTTGCTTCTAAACGCTGCGCAAACACCGCGCGCGCAGTAGCAAACTCTCTGGCCTTTAACGCAGCGATACCAGCCATCATTGCGATCACATCGCGCTGAACGTTACTGGCCCCAAGAGGTCTAAAATTATCCGAGCGCACCGCCAATAAGCTTTCAAGCGCTGCAGAATAGTCACCGTTGCAGTAAGAGCTAATCGCTCGACAAACCGCAGAATTGGTTTCAAGCGCCGCGTACATCCGAGCATTACGCACTTTTACTTTGTCGTCTTGTATTAATACCAAAAGACCATCTAACTCGTTTTGTTTGCCGGTACGACCCAATGTCATTGCTACATGTACATCGGTCCAAGGCAGATAACGGTAGTCGATTCGCTTTATCGCCGCGTCACTGATTTGCATCCAACGATCACCAACGTCAACGCCTACGCTTTCTAAACGCCACAACATCGAAGCCGAGTTTTGAACATCTAAGTAAAATGGCGTAATGTTTTTTGCAAAGTGATGATCGTAAAGTTCGAGCGTTTTATCGAAATCACCCAGCTCCCACCATAGCAATGCTTCATGCCACCACAAATGTTCGCGTATTGCATTGCGATCACTCCAGGTAGTGTCAAATTGTTTGAGAAAGGAAATACCCGCATGTTGCTCACCACGGTCATTCAACACGTGTGATACCGCGTGCACAGCCCAGAGGTCATCTTTATTGAGGTCAATAGCTCGTCGACCATATTCAAGACCTCTGGCGCTATCGTCGTTCTCATTCAAACCAAAGCAATACATGCCCAACACGTTTGAATAATTGGGCATGCTTGGATCCCAGTGGCCAAAATACCTTGATACTGAATCTCGAATGCTTTCCTTTTTACCTAACCAAAAACAACGATAGTGCAAGAGTTGCATGGTCAGCAGATCGAGAGGGTGCTCATCAAGGATTTTTTCCCATATCACGGTGGCATCATCTTGCCGCCCCTCAACCCACGCTCTTAGTGCCGCAACACTGGCACGCTCGCGAGGCGTTACTTGCTCAAGATTAGTTGCTTCCGCCTCTTCTAAATAAGTTCTGGCTGCACCCTCAGGTGCCATCGCCTCAGCGGCCATCATGTAGTAGCCGAGCACACAGTATGCCATCGTGAAATTTGGATCCTCGACAACAGCGCGCTCCATATACTTAGCTGCGCTAATTCGGTACTCAGCGTTTGCAGCAATCGACTTGTTGTAAGCACTTAGAGCTTTGGCGTTGTTGACCGTCAGTTCTAGGCCGCGAACATCAGTATATTTCATTACTATATCTATCTCCTGTATCCCTATTATTCCCGTGACGACGCGTAAGCCAACTAGTCACTCTTACTGTGTGATCAACTATTAATAGCTCAGAAGTGGTTGGGAAATCTATACGCACTACCCACCATCAATCAACTTATTAATGTCACTTAAGCCTAGCGCGTTGCCACCCACACCCCAACTCCCGCTGGCGACCTCTTTGATCACGACCCACGTCACATCTTTAACTTTCTCGCTGGTGGTATCAGTGACCGCTGTGGTTACCTTTTGGATCAAGGTTTCTTTTTGTGCTTGGCTAAGTTCGCCTGCAAAAACATTCACTTCGATGTATGGCATTTTATTCCTCGTAGTATTATGAAACGTAATATCGGACCCGCTATCGCCTTAATTAGCGACGCAACTTCTAACGCTGTTGTCCTTACTCGCGGCGCCCGTTCCGCCCTCGGGATCGACGACACGAATAGTCGCAGTCTTGTTATGTGTGAAGAAGTCGATAGCGTCTTTACCCTGTACTTTGTTATTACCAACGAGAGAATCTTTGATGCCGCCAAACGGCAAATACGGGTGCGGTGCACACACTCCGACATTGACGCCAACCATACCGACATCAGCATCTTCAATAAATTTCTCAGTGTAATAACTGTTTTGCGTAAAAATGCACGCGCCATTACCCATTTTCTGAGCATTTACCACTCGCAGCGCACCGTTGATACACCCCACTTTCATAACGCTTACGACGGGGCCAAAGATCTCCTCTTCCGCAATTACCATTTCAGGGTTTACATCAGTGAACACCGTTGGGCCCACATAAAACCCGTTGCTGATATTCTTCGGCACCGACGGATTACGCCCATCTAAAGCAAGAGTGGCACCTTCGTCGACGCCCGTTTGAATATAGCCCTCAATTCTCTTTTTAGCGGCTGCATTGATAACTGGCCCCATAAATATATCAGGGTTCATTGCATCGCCCACAGTCACGTCTCGAGATGCATCGACCAAGCGCTCAACTACGTCGTCGTAGATTTCGGATACCGCGATAATATTGGACGAGGCCAAGCAACGTTGGCCAGCAGAGCCATAACCTGAAATAAGAATATTCTCGATCAACAAGTCCATTGGCGCATCTTCCATCACCACCAATGAATTCTTAGCGCCTCCGAGCAACATCGCTTTCTTACCATTGCGGCCACAGCCTTCGGCCATCGCTTTGGCGGTGGGAGTAGAGCCCACCAAACATAGCCCCGCCACGTTATCGTCCTCGTACCAAGCCTCAACCACAGTACGGTTACCATGAATTATATTCACTACGCCGGCCGGCAAACCGATGTCATGAATTAACTGCATCATTCGTTGCATGAACAGTGGCGAATCAGACGAGGGTTTGTAAACAAAAGTGTTTCCGGTCGCGATTGCAAACGGAATAAACCAACCAAACACGAGCGCAGGGAAATTAAACGGCGCAACACCACAAAACACGCCCAGTGGCGCCTTCGTTACGCGACCATGAATATTGTTGGCAATGCCAGTAATTGTCTCGCCTTGAATCAGCGCCGGAATAGTGCACGCCATTTGCAAAATCTCGACAACGCGTTGCACTTCGCCGCGCGCCTCGGCTATGTGTTTTGCTTGATCAATCGCAATAGACTCTGCAAGCAACTCATGATTATCAACCATCGCTTGATGCATCTGGAAAATAAAATTCATACGCTTTGGCAGCGGTAATTTGCTCCAAGTTTGGAACGCCTCCGCCGCTGCAAAGGTGGCCTCACGAGATTGATCAAACGTGCTCATAGGCACGTCACCAAGCACCTCGCCGTTAGAGGGATTTAGCAACGGTAACGCATCGCCCTTAAACGTATCCACCCATTGACCGTTAATATAATTTCTAACTTGCATTTCTAATTTCCTCGTTCTTCTTCTGGCGTAAATGGCACCAAGCACAAGCAATGTGGACCATACCGGTTCGCGCTAGCTCGCCGAATAGCCGTACCCTAAATCTATTACGCTAAGATTAGAGCCTTGGGATCAAGGCGACGAGGACCGGTTTTTAACATATGGATAGGGCCAGAAAACCAGTAAGTCGAGCCTAGCGTGAACAGTCGTGATGATGGCACCACGGTTCTTCAATTCATTGGCTCTTGTGAATACGCGGTGCGCTTACGCATAATTTCATTTATTACAATTTAATCAACGAGAAACCATCATGAAACCATCTGTAAACCACTTACCGTTCGACGAGTTACCAGAAGTGCCACGCGGCCTCGGTATTGTTAACCACCTTATCGCAAATAAAAAAATAGGGGCTACAGCAATCCATTCAGGTATTACCTTAATGCCGGCTGGCACGTCAGTTCCGCCGCACACACACAACGCCGAAGAGCAAGTTACCGTTCTAGAAGGCACACTGAAGATTATCCTAAACGGTCAGGAGGAAGTTATTTGCTCGAAATACGATTCGACATTTCTATCGCCTGGCGTACAGCACGAACTAATTAACGACAGCGACAGTCCAGTTTATGCGATGGTTATCTACGGTTCATCGAACGTTAATCGCACCTTTGTTGAAACCGGCGAGACCGTTGATATTGGTTCAGATCAAGATCGGTTCCCAGCGTAACCGCCCGTAGACACGACACCGGCGCAACGACGAGCACAAATGCTAGCCCTGTCTGTTTTTTGTATTGCGATAGCGTCGCAAAAAGGAATGCATATCATCTCGATCTAGGTAGACGCCCCGCAACGCGCGCTCGCCGGTCTGCGGATAAAACTCAGTTCGCCCATGCAAGATACGACGATTATCAAATATCACTAAGTCGCCTGCTCTAAACGGGTATCGAATTTGATATTCTGACGCGTTCGCCATGCGCATAAAGCGCTGCAACGCACGATAACTCACTTCGATATTATCGTACTCGGTCATTAGCGGCGCGCGCGAGAACGGCAGAAGGCGTAGCTCGGACACCTCGCCACTACTATCTAAGCCAATGACGGGAGCGGTCCAGCGATAATCAGAATCGCCCGCGCGGCTGGCGTAACACCAATTCGTAGTAACGAGATTTTGATAGTCCTCGGGGAATAGAGTTTTTAGGTCGTGTGCCACTTTAAAACCGTCGACCATCGTACTCTCGCCGCCCCGCGCGTCCGCGATAAGGCAGTGCAATAATTGCAGCCCAGGCGGGCTTTCTCGGGTAGGTATATCAGTGTGCGACGAGAGTGCTTCATTGGTGTAGGCGTTACTGTCGGTGTCGTTAGGCCGCGAGATCACATCAAACACGCGTGCAAATTGCGTCTCACGAATTGGGCCAACCCGTAAGGCGAGACTCTCAAGCGTGTCTCGCTCAGAGCCGACTCCGCGCAAGCGTGCCAAACCGTACTCGGCAACCGTTTCCAACACGTCGTTGAGCTGCGCATCGCTAACGTCCGGGCCGTCAACCTCAAAACTTATGGGTTCATTCAGATCGTCACTGGTCCACACGCTCAGCGCTTGTCTCGGCTCAGGCACCAAGCCGCTGTGCGCGTATAACCACCCAGTATTAAAACGGCTGTAATGCTGTTCATGATTCCACTTGATTTCTAAATTCCCGCCTTTATCGAGTCTTATTTCAGACGCTTGTATATCTGCTGGAACGTCTTTGATATCAAATATGTGTTCGCGACTCACCGCGTGCAAACATCCATCGCACGCGCAATTGTCACGTAACCAAAGAGGGTGAAAACGACTTTGCCGCGCGTTACTCCAATGGATGATAATCGCCTTGCCCTCAAGCTCATGACGCTCAATGCGGATATCCGTAGGCCAAGACAAGGTATCGGGTGTGGCAGCGCTATAGAGTTTCATAAACGTTTCTAGATCCAGTTAATTCATATTTAGAACGGTGCGGCCAATGTTTGATGCGACCGCGCTAAGCGTGACAGGGTTTCTCTAACCGGAGCTTCTGGCATGCAAGTTTTACGCGCCCTTAAATCAACGTGTAAAAGCAGTTGCACAGACGTTGCTAGCAGCTCACCTTTATCGTTGCGCAACGCGTGCTCTAGCCCCAATTTTTTACCTTCACCATCGCTAATACGGGTAACGACAGTCACACCATCGCCCTGGTGACACTCTTGGATATAACTGATTTTCACATCAACGGTGAAGTAGCTTAATCCACGGTCTATATAATCCTGGTTGGCTCCAATCAGTTTCATCACAGCATCACCTGCGAAAGAGAACACCTCGGCGTAACTCGCATCCGTCATATGACCGTTGTAGTCGGTCCAACTACTGGGTATTACGCGATTAATAGTTTGCAATAGCTGGCCCGCACCGGTTGGCGTTTGTTTGAGCTTTTGATCCATATTATTAAGTAACTGTCCGGCCCGCCAATTGGTCCACTTTAGGCTGCGCATTATTGCAACCAAGTTTTTATCTCGGATGCGTTCTAGTTCGCGGATTGAATATTGGCTTGAGTGCTCGTCGGACTGCGCCGCAATTTTCTTAACTAGCTCGTCTGTGAGTTCGGGCACGTCCATTAACTTAGTCCAAGGCCACGCCAACGCGGGACCGAACTGCTTTATAAAGTGCGCCATGCCCGCTTCACCGCCGGCAACTCGATAGGTTTCAAACAAACCCATTTGCGCCCAACGTAAACCAAAACCATAGACAATCGCGTTATCAATTTCCTCAGTCGTTGCGATACCGTCGTTCACTAGCCACAACGCTTCGCGCCAAACCGCTTCAAGCAATCGATCAGCAATGTGCGCGTCTGTTTCTTTACGCACAACTAAGGGGTAGCAACCCAAGGTTTCAAGTATATCGCTTGCTCGTGCGATGCTAGCACTATGACCGACCAACTCGACCAACGGAATCAAGTACACCGGATTGAATGGGTGAGCAACAATGATTTGCTCGGGCGCAGCAGAGCCTTGTTGTAACTCAGAGGGTTTGAACCCTGACGTCGAAGATGCCAAGAGTGCGTCCGGCAAACAGTGTTGTTGAACATCGGCAAACACTTTTTGTTTTAGCGCTAATTGCTCGGGCACACACTCAGATATCCACTGAGCGCTCGAGACGGCATCGGCTAGCGTAGCGCTGAACCTAAGCTGGCCTTCGTTCGGCAAACGCTGATCATAAAGGCCCGGCAATGATTGCCGAGCGTTGTCCAGAACCTGCATGATTTTACGCTGAGCGTCTGGGTCTGGGTCGTAAATCGTTACATCCACGCCCAGCAACAAAAAGCGGGCCACCCAGCCGCCTCCGATGACGCCGCCCCCGATGACGGCTGCTCGGCTTAGCAAACTCATTGCGGCGCTCGCTTTGTTAAGCCGAGCTTCTCACGCACCTGGGCTGGCGTTAATATCGTCGAGCCCATCGCGTGAATAATAGTAGCCGCACGCTCAACCAATGCTTCGTTGGTCGCCAACACGCCTTTATCGAGCCAGAGATTATCTTCTAAACCAACACGCACATTACCGCCCGCCAATATCGCAGCGGCAACAAATGGCATTTGATTGCGCCCTATTGAAAACGCTGACCAGTTCCACTCATCCGGCACATTATTCACCATCGCCATAAACGTATTTAAATCGTCCGGTGCGCCCCACGGAATGCCCATGCAGAGTTGCACCATTGCCGGACTGTTTAAAATGCCATCGTTTACAAGTTTCTTTGCGAACCACAAGTGACCCGTGTCAAAGGCTTCAATCTCAGGTTTAACATTCAGCTCGGTCATCATGCGGCCCATGGCCTCAAGCATGCCCGGCGTATTGGTCATAACGTAGTCAGCTTCGGCAAAGTTCATTGTGCCGCAATCTAGAGTACAAATCTCTGGCAGGCATTGAGCAATTGGCTCTAAGCGGCTTTCGGCGCTGCCCATGTCGGTGCCCTTGGCAAGCGGTAAAGGTGACGACGGTGACCCAAAAACCATGTCACCGCCCATTCCTGCAGTGAGGTTCAGCACGACATCGGTTTCCGATTCGCGTATGCGTTCAGTAAGTTCTCGATAAAGTTTAGGGTCACGCGAGCCCACTCCAGTCTTAGGATCACGAACATGGCAATGAACGATCGCAGCCCCAGCCTTGGCCGCTTTTATTGCGCTGTCGGCGATTTCTTTAGGTGAGCGCGGCACCTCAGGACTGCGGTCTTGCGTGTTACCTGAACCGGTTACCGCACAGGTGATAAAAACGTCTTTATTTGGGGCTAAGGGCATAGCAAGTCCACGTAGAAATATCGATGCTTTAGCATCGCAAATTGAGCATTTCGTGATATACATAAATCGATATTTTTTATACATAAAGCGAAATAGGTCGCACATACAGAAAGCACGTGAAACTTACCAACGTCAGTATTTTAGTCTTGCCGGATAGTTCAATGATGAGCTTGTCGTCAATTATTGACCCGCTGCGCGCAGCCAATCGCCTATCCAGCTCAGTATTGTTTCACTGGCGCCTACTGTCGTTAGACGGCAATGCGATTCGACTCACCTGCGGTATCGACATTCAGGTCGACGGCGCGTTAACCCGCAACGAGCGCGGCGAGGTATTCATTGTATTAGCAGGCTTTAACCACCAACGACACACACCAAGCTCAGCATTGACCACACTCAGACAGACTGCGCGCAACTTTAAAACAATTTTCTCAGTTGAAGCAGGCACGTGGGTTCTGGCTCGGGCGGCGGTCATCGACACGCATCGGGTCACTACCCATTGGGAAGACATAGAGAATTTTGCGTTCGCCTACCCAAACCTGCATGTTGTCAGCGAGCGCTTTGTTATCGACAATCATATTTGGAGTAGTGGCGGCGCGTCACCGACACTGGATATGCTGTTGCACTATTTACACGTGAGTCAGCGCCCTTCGCTGGCTCTCGATGTGGCCAGTGTGTTTATTTATGACAACCCTAGAGCAGCCACAGACAAGCAGTCGATGGTGTCGTTAGGCCGACTAAAATACCGAGAGCCGAGACTCGCCAAAGCATTAGAAACGATGGAGCGAAATCTAGAGACACCAATTAGTTTAAAGCGGTTAGCAGATCAATGTGGAGTCTCGAATCGAACCTTAGAGCTTCTCAGTAACAAATATTTAAGACTTTCACCGGCGGCGTATTATCTGCGGCTAAGGCTACAGCTTGCGCGCAAGCTGGTGCTTGATAGCGACATCTCAATTCAAGAAGTCGCGGTGAGAAGTGGCTTTAATAGTCAGTCGGCTTTTGCTCGAGCATTTAAAAAACGTTATACGCTGAGCCCATTGCAGCTTAGACAGAAGGTTTAACGGTCGAGAGTGTAAGGTCATTGCGCGTCGCGTTCTCGACTGACAAACCGACTAATGTACTGCGAAAATCTCAAATCAATTGAGTTAACCAACCTCGAGCCCCTAAACGAGGTAAGGTGCGTCTAAAGGAGGTAAGCATGAAAATAGGCTTTATAGGCTTAGGCAACGTTGGTGGTAAGCTAGCAGGTAGTTTGTTGCGCAACGGCTATGATTTAGTAGTACGAGACCTAAACGAGGAGCTGGTCGCTGGTTTTGTAGCGCGCGGCGCAGCCGCGGCAAACAGTGCAAAAGACTTAGCTAAAATCGTCGATATTGTTATTACCTGCCTACCCTCGCCGAGCGCTTGTTCAACGGTAATGGAAGCGCAAGATGGCGTCATCGCAGGCTTAAGTTCGGGCAAGGTCTGGCTCGAGATGAGCACCACTGATCAAGCGGAAGTAAAACGGATCGGCGCATTGGTGTCGGCAGCAGGCGCGCTACCGGTTGACTGTCCGGTCTCTGGCGGGTGCCACCGAGCCGATACCGGTAACATTGCGATCTTCGCGGGTGGTGAGCGCGCGGCCTTTGATATCGCCCTGCCATTGCTTACGACCATGGGCCGCAAGGTGATACACACCGGCGAGCTGGGTTCGGCATCCGTGCTTAAAGTGATCACTAACTATTTAGCCACCGCCCATCTGGCCGCCTTATCCGAAGCGTGGCTTGTCGCAAAAAAAATGGGCATGGACACCAATGTCGCCTACGAAGCGATCAAAGCCTCATCGGGAAACTCATTTGTGCATGAGACAGAGTCTCAGGTGATCTTAAACGGCAGTCGCAATATAAGCTTTACGATGGACTTAGTATTAAAGGACATCGGTTTATTTCATGATCTCGCGACCAACAACCATGTGCCGGTCGAAATTTCGCCACTGCTAATTGACATTTTTAAAGACGGGCAGAAACGTTATGGGCCACGCGAGTGGTCTTCTAATATTATACGCCGCCTAGAAGACGCGTGCGACGAGCAGGTATTAGGTGTCGGCTTTCCAGCGTTGCTCAGCGACAACGAGCCCGAAGAACAAGGCTTAGAGGTTGTCGTTAATGGCCGTTCAGACTACTAACGCTGGTTCTCAGAATAGTTCTCTGCGACGTATACCGGCGCATCACTCGCCGGCAATGCATCATGCCCCTTAATTATATCAGCGGCTTTCTCGGCCAACATCACGGTTGGCGCATTCAAATTGCCACTCACGATCGATGGCATAATTGAGGAGTCGACAATCCGTAAACCGTCTAAGCCACGCACCTTACAATCGCCATCGACCACTGACATTTCATCGCTGCCCATCTTGCATGAGCACGAAGGATGATAGGCCGACTCCACCGCGTCTCTGAGAAATGCATCAAGTTCTTCGTCGCTTTGAATATCAGCACCGGGTGATAATTCTTCACCGGCATAGGGTTTGAACGCATCTTGCGAAAATATTTCGCGCGTTAATCTAACGGCCGCACGAAACTCTTCCCAGTCTTCATCCTTGGACATATAGTTAAATTGAATTTTCGGTTTGTCTCGATAATCGCCTGAGGCCAGTCTTACCCAGCCTTTACTTTGCGAGCGCATCGAGCCAACATGCGCTTGAAAACCATGGCCGCCGTTTGGACTTTGACCATCGTAGCGCACCGCCATCGGGAAAAAATGATATTGCAAGTCAGGATGCTTCACACCCACCTTGCTGCGAATAAAGCCGCCCGCCTCAAAATGATTGCTCGCGCCTAAACCGGTGCGCGTAAACAACCACTGAGCACCGGTTAACGCTTTGCCGACCAAATTGTAATGCTTGAATAACGACACCGGCTGAGTGCATTCCATTTGCAGATAAATTTCTAAGTGGTCTTGTAAATTTTCACCCACGCCCGGCAGGTCATGCTGCACGGTGATGCCGTGCTCGCTAATTTGTTGCGCTGGACCGATACCCGACAACATTAAAAGCTGCGGATTATTAATAGGCCCACCAGCGAGGATAACTTCCTTGGTTGCATGAGCTTGGCTAACGTTAGCACCGCGCACGTACTCTACCCCGGTAACGTGCTTGCCGTTCATTAATAACCGCGTTGCATGCGCTCTCTTAATAACTGTTAAATTTGGCCGTTTCATCGCAGGCCGCAGGTAACCAATCGCAGTTGAGCCTCGCGAACCATTGCGCGTGGTGCGGTCCATGGGTCCAAACCCTTCCTGTTGAAACCCGTTCATATCCTCGGTATACGGGTAACCCGCTTCTTGGCCAGCCTTGATCCAGGCCGCAAACAAAGGGTTATCGCTACCACCCTTGGTAATACTGAGCGGACCACTATCACCATGATACGGGTCCGCGCCAATGTCTCGATTACCAGCTTTAATAAAATACGGCAGGCAATGTTTATATGACCAGTGACTCAAAGACGTGTCCTCTTCAGCCCAGCGATCGTAATCCAGTGCATTGCCACGGATATAACACATGCCATTGATCGACGAGGACCCACCGTAAACTTTGCCGCGTGGGCAGTGCATTGTGCGCCCACCAAGGTAAGGTTCAGGCTCCGAGTGATAATCCCAGTTATAACGCGTACCATTCATGGGGTATGCCAGCGCGGCCGGCATATGAATTTGCCACTCCCACCACGGATCTTTTCCGCCAGCTTCGAGCAACGCGACACTAATCGTTGGGTCTTCGCTCAAGCGGTTTGCTAATACACAGCCGGCAGAACCAGCGCCAACAATAATATAATCGTAATGCATGTAAACCCTCGCCTCAGCGGTATTGACGGTTGATAGTGAAATTCAGCGTGCTTAACAGCTAAGCAAACGCCGCATTATCAATTGTATTAGATTTCAATATTAGTCAGAATGAGAATGTCAGTATTAAAATCATTTGTAAACGCCAGTAAATTTTGAATTTTACCCATATTCAACGCAAAACGCGATCATTCTTACTTAGTTGGCCAGACGGCAGTCAATCAACTGCGCCGTTTATT
This sequence comes from uncultured Arenicella sp., assembly GCA_938048185.1. GTDB lineage: Bacteria > Pseudomonadota > Gammaproteobacteria > Arenicellales > Arenicellaceae > Arenicella. The sequence goes on along the minus strand of CALIVT010000005.1, from coordinate 77,800 downwards.
TGGTTGCGCGATAACGATCAAGATGAGTTGCATCCGCAAACCGGTGAGCGCACCTTTGATCTAACCACCGTCTCTTTGGATATTGAGCCAGAAAACTATGACGTTAATGCGGCTCATTCACGTTTAACGATATATTGGCCAAACAAAGCCAACGCCTCACACTATTCAGCTCAATGGTTATTCGACCATAAACCCGGGCAAACCTTTTATGACCCGGCTGCCATAGAACGTAAAAGCTGGGCCGCAAAGGAAATGCGGTCGCTGCCACGGTTTAACGCGAAAACGTGTACCGAGCACCCCAATGCCCTACTCAATGCGCTCCAGACACTTAAGCAAACTGGCATTATTCTGATCGACAACTTAGAAGACGACTTAAGCGCGGGCGAAAAATTCGGTGACCTGATTGGCTTCAAACGAGAAAGTAATTACGGCGTCGTGTTCGAAGTAAAAAGTAAGCCCGAGCCCAACAACCTAGCTTACACCGCGCTCGCGCTGCCGCTGCACACCGACCTTGCCAATCAAGAGTTTGTGCCCGGCAATCAATTTCTACATTGCTACCGCAACGACGCTCAGGGCGGCGACTCCGTGTTCGCTGATGCCATGGCAATTATCGAAGACTTCGAGCGCGACTGCCCAGAACATTATCAAACACTGTGCGAACTAAATGTGCCTTGGCGTTTTCTAGACAGTAAGGACGACGTTCGATATCACCGCCCCGTTATCGGCCGAACCCTTGATGGCAAGTTTAGTACACTGACCTTTAACGCTCACTTGGCGGGTGTCCCTGATTTTGATGGCGATTTGATGTACTCTTTCTATGCAGCCTATCGCGAACTCATGTGTCGTATTCGCGGGGCAACCTATAATATCGAAACGTCTTTGCACAACGGTGAGATGGTTATTTTTGATAATCAACGCGTGCTACACGGGCGGACAGCCTTTGACCCCAATAGTGGAGCGCGCCATTTGCGCGGCTACTACATTGAACACAACGAAATAAATAGCCGAATTCGAATGCTCGACCAACACACGGCATCTAGTTAATAAAAACGACAAAAAAAATCTAATAAAAATAGTAAAAAACATCATCGGAGAATTATGAATATTAAGGGGTCTTTTAGACTGATTGACAAGCCGACCTTTTTCGGGTCTTTGCTAATGCTGCTCAGCATCACTGTTCCGCTTATCATTTGGCCCGAACAAGGTGCAGAATGGGTAAAAATTGCACGTAATTTCCTGGTCACTAATTTCGGTGTCACCTATCTACTGCTCGGAGTGGGTGCCTTCTTATTTATGCTTTACATCTCGATTTCTCCGATCGGGAATGTGCAATTGGGTGAGCCCGGCTCGACCCCCGAATTTAAAACCAGCTCGTGGGCATCGATGTTATTTTGCGCAGGAATCGGCGTTGGCATTATGGTGTGGGCACCGATTGAATGGGCCTACTACTATCAAGACCCGCCGTTCTTAGGCAAAGGCGGCACCGCTGAGGCGATGGAATGGGCATCGGCCTATGGCATTTTTCATTGGGGACCAATTGCCTGGTCAATCTATTTAGTACCCGCCCTACCAATTGCATACTTTTATCATGTGCGTAAGAATCGCGCCTTAAAGCTCTCTGAAGCACTCGCACCGGTGATCGGCAACCGTAACGTGCGTGGTGTATTAGGCAAAATCGTCGACATCTTGTTTGTGTTCGGTATGTTAGGCGGTGGCGCGACCACCCTAGGCCTAGGCGCGCCGCTGCTCAATGAGGGTTTACATATCCTCTTTGGTTTTGAGAAAAACGTAACCATGCAAATTTTCGTTTTGATCTTAGCGACTGCGATCTTTGGAGCGAGCGCGTACTCAGGCATTAAGAAAGGCATTCAAACTCTATCGAATATCAACTTATTGCTGGCGCTGATATTGCTTGTCTTCGTATTTGTGGTCGGCCCCACCGTTTTTATCGCAGAAGCCTCGTTATCTTCGATCGCGGTGCTTATTGAGAATTTTTTCTCAATGGCAACTTACCTTGAGCCTTTCGGTGGTTTGAACGGCTATCAAGACACTCAGTTCCCGCAAGATTGGACTATTTTCTACTGGGCTTGGTGGCTGGCGTTCGCACCCACCATCGGCTTATTTATTGCTCGCATTTCTTATGGCCGAACCATGAAAAATATGATTATCGGCTCACTGTGTTTTGGTTCACTTGGTTGCGCCCTGTTCTTTATGGTGTTGGGTAACTACGGTATTAGCTTGCAACTGAGCGGCGAAGTCGATGTGGTAAATATCTTAAATAGCGAGTCACAATACGCTGCAATTTTCGCAATTCTCGGCAGCTTACCGCTAAAAACTGTCGTAATCGCCTTGTACACCGTGCTAGCCATTATTTTTCTGGCCACCACCTTTGACTCAATTTCGTATATCTTAGCGTCAGTTGTGCAAACCAAAGTTGATGATGAGCCAATGCGTTGGAACCGTTTATTTTGGGCCGGTGCCTTAAGCTTCTTACCAATCACTCTCTTATTTTTCGGAGACCTTCAAACACTGCAAACTGCGAGTATCGTCGGCGGTTTTCCGCTGGTAATTATCTCTGTATTGCTGTGCGTTTCGATCTACAAAATGGGGCGCTATGATCTACGCCGACAACCCCATGTAGACGACCCTGTCATCGACGTCACTGATACCCCAGAGCATGATCCTTGGAGCCGCCGAGGGTCGTGGGACGATCAATAGTTAATTTAATATGAGTTGCTAATTGAAGTTAACACATCCATTTATACGTCTCCCGTTTCGCTTTGACATAAGCCGTTTAAAGCAAGAGCTGAGTCAATTTGACGACTCAGCTTGGATGGCGCACCCGAGTAGAATCAATGGCAACTCGGCCATTCCGTTGGTGTCACTTAATGGCCTAGACAACGACAATTTTTCGGGCGAAATGCGCCCGACTAAGCACTTGGGGCGCTGTGACTATATTCGTCAAATTATGGCAAACTTCAATGAAGTCATTGCCCGCTCAAGGCTAATGAAACTCGCCGCTGGGGCCGAAGTAACCGAGCACGTAGACTTCAATTATCATTGGTATGACCGCGTACGTATTCATATTCCGATCACCACAACCCCCGAGGTCAGTTTCTATTGCGATAACGAGGTTGTTAATATGGGGGCTGGCGAATGCTGGATTTTCGACTCATGGCGAAAACACAAGGTCGTAAACCAAAGTGCGTTCGATCGCGTACATTTAGTGGTCGACACAGCGGGCTCCGCACGCTTTTGGAATATGGTCGAAAGTATGTCGCGCTTTGCGCCTGACTTTCAAAGCAAAGAATTCAACTCGCACTTAAACGAGCTAAACTACGTACCAGCGCATAATGCGCAACCGAAAACAGAACGGTTTAACGTCGCGCCGGTAATGGCGCCTGGAGAGCTTGAGGCGATTGCCAGAGAACTAATCATAGATGTTGGGGCTAACCCTGATAACAACGTCAACCTAGTAAAGGAATACCGCGAGCTGCTCAATGACCTTGCTAAAGATTGGCGCGAAACATGGTTGTTATACGGTTACGATTCTGCGGGGGTCGATCAATATCGAAGCATTCTAAATCGCACGGCCAAACGACTACGACCAAACCCAAGGGCATTGGTGACCGCAAGCAACAATGTTGGCGTTAACCCGATCATCATGCAACGAATATTGCGCGCTGCATTAAACGTTGATCAATTGCCCCGGTTTAAAACATAAGCCTGACATGAGACCCGTTACGGCCAACTAGAACGAATAATTAAAGAGCGCTAGGTCCTTGCGATAGAGTTCTGCGACCTGTCGCTCCAGGTCTGCATCAAAATAGTCACGATAGTGGCGATGATCTGATCGGTTTCTTAGTTCAAGCACGGTCGGAGGCAAACCCAAATGCTTAAACAGTTCATCGAGCGACGGCTGCAAGGTTTCATAGCGACCAACAAAATCCATTGCTAATTCGCCGTTTGCATCCTCTAATTGACTGCACTGCGGGCGAATCAGTACCCGTTGCCGAAATTGACTGCGTGCGAGCGCATTCTTCATCCATTCGGTCGGGCGTGCACCGAATTCGGGGTTGCCTCTATTTAAAAACGCGCAAGCTGATACAAAGCGATCATATGGATTTCGTACAAAAGCGAATTTATAGTAGTCAAGCGATTGCTCAGAGGGCAATACCGAGAAGATTTCTTGGGCCGTGATATGTCCATGCTTGATAGCCATTATCTCAGTAATGGGTATTTGTTGCTTACCGAACAGTCGTTGTTGCTCCCAATCTTGCTCGCCCTTATGCGCTCTCAGGGCCTCGCGAATCGCGTGGGTGGCTGTTTTCGGCACTGCAAAAAAAATGAACCTGTGCTGGTGCGAAACAATCATTTTGGAATCGGGTAACGACTAAGCACCTCAGCGCCAAGCGCTTCAATCAACGGTTGCAAATGGGGCTCGAAGTTGCGCCATTGTTCGAGACCGGTTTTATAAATAGGCTGGCGTACTTGTTCTGAGCTCGGGGTGCGAATATTGCGTTCAGTCTTGTAAAATTCCAAACACGATTCCTCGAAAGGTAAGTCGCAAAAATCTAAAATTCGCCGAACTTGGCTTTCTAAATCGTCGACCACATCTTCATGTTGCACGCGCAAGACAAAACCGGGCAACACAGCATCCCAATGATCCATCAGACGCAAATAATGCTGATAGTACTCGCCCACCTCAGCTAAACCGTATGTAAATTCTTGGCCTTCGGCGAATAGCTGTTTGAAGTTGCTAAAGCAGCACGCCATTGGATGGCGGCGCGCGTCGATAATTTTCGCGTTCGGCAAAATTAATTTAATTAAACCGATGTGCAAAAAATTGTTTGGCATCTTATCGATAAAATAAGGGGCGGACTCTCTAAACACGTTGGTTTCATCAATATATTGTTGACCAAATTTTGATAAATACGTCACATCCAGCTCACCTAATATCTTCGGATATTGCGGCTCCTCATCAATTTTAAAACTATCACGCCCTTGTAAACGACGCACAAGGCTGGGGATATTCGGCAGCTCCAAAGTGCCGTCGACCTGCGAGTGAGAAGCCAAAATTTGTTCTAGTAATGTCGAACCAGAGCGCGGCAAACCCACCACAAAGATCGGGGCGTTATCAGCGCAGCCAATGTCGCCGCGTTGTTCGAACAAATTTGAATTACATCGCTCTATTTGCCAGTCAATACGCTTGGCGATTTCCGGTGCTCGATAATTCAGTATATTTTTATTTAAAAAATTTCCTTGCTCGTAAGCTTGAAACGCACCATCAAAGTCCTTGCGGTCTTCTAAAGCTTTACCTAAGGCAAAATTGAAGTGCACCTTATCAATATCAGATGTTTGCGGGCGGCCACGATAATCTTGCATATGCGCTACTTCGGCATCTGTAAATTTATAGGTTTTAGTGTTCGCAAGACTCCAAAACGCATCACCAAAATCAGGTTTCTGTCGATACAGTTTTTGATAGCTTTCAATTGCCGCCGCCAAGTTGCCGACAGTCTTCTCGGCATGACCCAGCAATAGATGATATTGCTCTGTGTCGGGATAGTCAGCAATTAATTCTTGGTACAAGGCGATGCCTCGATCCGTGTCGCCAACACCCGTCGTCGTCGAGGCGAGCAAAGCTTTGAATTGCATTTCGTTTGGCTTTAGCGTGTTCAATTGCTGTGCTATTTGGTGCGCTGCACCAAACTTTTGTCGTTTAATGAGCACGTTGCTGTAGTCGAAACGCGCACCAATGTGGTTTGGCTCAAAGGCAACCGCGCTTTCTAATATAAATTCCGCGTCATCGAACACCTTGGCTTGCATCGCAATCGCCGCGAGTAATCGCATGCCTTCGACGTCCTTCTTATTTTTTTGTAGGTAATCACGGCAAATTTGATCAGCAGCATCTAAATTGCCTCGATTAAGATTACTTTTTACGGCCTGTAATGCCGGGTGTAACTGCTCAAGTTGCAGCACTTGGTGGCGAGCATGCTCGAGCTCGGTTTTACGGCCGGCCTTTTCGTGCAAGCTTGCCAGTGCTCGCCAGCTCGCAATCAATGCCGCATCCATTTTAACCGCTTTGGCGTAGGAGTTTTCCGCATCATTCAAACAAGCAAGCGCTAAATAAGCGTGCCCCATTTCCTGATGTGCTCGCACATACGCGGGGTCGAGTTGCAGCACTTTTTTTAATTCGTCAATGCACGCCGGTTCTTGCTTAAGCTTGCGCAAACAAACAGCTTTTATATAAAGGGCTTCAGCACTATTGTCGAGCGCGCTGCCGAGCTCTTCAAGCTGTTTAATAGCTTGCTCATATTTGCTCGACGTCGCCAAGCTCATGGCGTTTTGAATAATGCTCGGAGAGTGCTCAGCGTCTTGCATGATGGGTCTTTAGAGGTTGCAGGTTTAATATCGAATACTAACAAAAAAGGCGAGCCCAAGAGCTCGCCTTTTAGCACTACTGGTTAGCGACTAACGCCGACACGTATAGCAGAAAATCGAAAAGTGACTCACCTGCTTAGCCGACGCAACACATCGCTGTTCTTAACCTTACTCGTAGCTCCAGCGGAAACGCATACCAATTGTCCGTGGACGCGTCACCGAAACTTTCGGAGTACCTTCAAAGGTGTTGATGTTCACAATGCCGTCTTCATCAAACAGATTGTTAACATATAACTCAAGACCCCAGTTGTCTTTATCAAAACCGGCTGCAACATTCACAAGGCTATACGACTCTTGAATGAAACGACCTGCTTGAAAGAACTGACCATCTGGCGTGGTACCGAATGAACCTGGAATAGCGGTTGCTTGGCTCGAGGCGCCAAACGTCCCCGGTAGGTTCTGAATTTGCAAGCCAGTACCACGACCGTATAGACGTCGCGTATTGTCTTCGATCAAATTCGCATCAGCAACGATGTTAGCAAAGCTGTCGCCGGTGTAAACCAGTCCGCCTTGAACATAAGCATCGGCTCCAAAGCTACTGAATTCGAAATCATAACGACCACGAACATTGAACGAGAAGTCCGCAGTAAACGGAAGCTCACTGCCAACTGGTGCAGCAATGCCTTGTAGCGGGCCATTCAAACGAGTAATTTCAGAATCAATAAAAGACGCGGCGCCTTGAATTGTCAAATTGTCGGTTGGCACCCACGTGAAGTCAGCGTCAAGACCTTGAACTTCAGCATCGCCTACGTTTTCAAGGAATACCAAAATACCAATATTCGATGGATCAAAACGCGTTGCTTGTAAGTTGTCGATTTCCGAGTTGAAGTAGGTTGCGTTCAAACGTAAACGATCGTTTAAGAAATCACCTTTGATACCGACTTCGAAGTTAGTCAGCTCATCCGTTTCTACTACCGCAGGAACACGGAAACCAGCGAATGGTCCACTGCTGTTAAACGCACCAGAGCCGGCATTTCGGTTCAAAGTTTGCGGACGGAAACCTTCAGAAAGCGTACCAAAAACTAATACGCTATCACTGGCTTTCCAATCAACCGTAAAACGGAAAATAGTGTCTGACTGGTTTGACGTACCACTACCATCAATCGCGCCAATATCAATATTGCCAGCCGCGATATCACCAAGCAGTGCATCTGTGCCACCGCCAAAGAAAGAACGAATCGACTCTTCAGTACCGCCGCCTAACGCCGCTAAGCGAGCGGTGACGTCATTACCAGCGTTGGTCGTACAACCAGGTGTGCCGTCCGGGCGAGTAACTGACACGCGGTCACGTGCGTTGACGTTAACGGTGCCATCAGAGTTTGGCAAGGTACTTGGATCACGACCTTTACAACCAAATGAGCCACCGGTTGCGCCACGCAGACCGAAGTCAATGTCGTAATAACGAGCGCCGGCGCTAAACGTTAAGCTGTCGCTTAACTCAAAGCTAAAGTCGGCGAATAGAGCCGTTTGCTCTTCGTTACGGGTAAAGTCATTAACAAAAATAGTGGGGCGACTTCGAGCGTTGATGTTGTTAACGCCATCGGTCAAGTTACGCGGACGCACACCGGTATCAATACCGGCCGCCAGTGAACCAAAATATTGGAACTGACCTTGCGAAGAGGTTTCGACGTCATCCAAAAATCCACCGACAGTGAATTGAAAGCGATCACCAATTTCGCCTTGAAAGCGTAATTCGTGAGTTGTGCGCTCACTTTCAGTTAAGTCGACGAACTGTTTGCGTAAATCAAAAATTTGGTCTGCATCATTTGGCGCAGACGCAATGTAGTAATATTGATAACCGCCGGTAAAGCTGTACGAGGTGTAGTCAAGTAAAGTGTCTACTTCACGCTTTAAAAAGCCGCCGGTATAAACGACATCAAGCGCGCCTAAGCGACCATCTACGGTCCAAGTGGTTAAACCAAATGAGTCATTATTACGCTCTGGAGAGAAACTCTGAGACTGATCACTTTGACCCGTCTGCGCGCCGTATTCGAAAGAACCATCGGTTTCAAGGTCTTGATTAGTATGTTGAACCAATAAATTCCAATCTTCAGAGATGTCCCACGAAACACCCAAACGTGCGCCGGTGTAACGCGCATCGTTCCAGTTTTCTTCGACAACGTTGGAGTTATTTGTATCGGCAACATCTGCGTCTAGCGCAGCATTACGACCAAACGCTTGGTTTCGGTTGAATACCCGAACCAATTCAGTTTCATCTTGATTGAACGAGGCGGGAACGTTGTCGATCCAACCGCCTTGGTTATCAGAATAGAAAACACCTCTAAATGCGACTGTGTCAGACAATGGCACATTAAAAGCTGCTTCTAAGTTAGCGCTTGGATCACCGCCAGAGGTGATCGCGTAGCCAGCACTCACGCTCGCGTCAAACCCTTCTGTGGATGGCTTGTTGGTGATCAAACGCACGGTGCCAGCCTGTGAGCTTGCGCCGAACAGCGTACCTTGAGGGCCAGGCAACACTTCAACTCGCTGCAAGTCCGCTGCATAAATATCAAGGTTACGACCACCAAATGCAACAGGTTGCTCGTCAAGGTAAAGTGCTACAGTCGGAGCCGAGCCTTGTACCGACGATACGGTGTTATTGGATTGCTCACTGGCAACGCCTCGAATGTAAATTTCGCTACGGCCCGGGCCACGGCCTTGCTGAGTAACGTTGGGCAGGTATTTGACATACTCATCAAAAGTACTAACGCCAAGCTCTTCGAGAGCTTGTTCACCAATCGCCTGAATTGCGACTGGAATGTCTTGTGAGCTCTCGGCTCGCTTGGTTGCGGTTACGACAATTTCCTCTAACTGCGCGCTGGCATTGCTTGCCACTATACTGGCTCCGATCGCCAGCGCGATCGAATTTACGAGTTTAGTTTTATTCAAAATCTATCTCCACTTATGTTAGTTATTTGTTCCGTAATATTTTATTTTTTGCTGATACGGGGGCTGTCAAAAAACGAGGGGCCAATTTTCAAAAAAACGACGATGTATTCCAACAGCGCAATACAAACTGAAAACTTCAGGTCAACTTTTTTAAAAAATGAGACTAAATGTTTCAAAGCGATTCTCCGAAAACTGCCGGTACAATTTAGCGCAGCTAGCAAATTAACTCAACTGATAGCGTGTATTTCCTTCACATAAACCACAATCAATCCCAAAGTTTTTCATATAAATCAATAACTTCGACAAATGAAGGCACGCGAGGATTGTTCGCTGGAGAGCCTGAGGCGATGGCCTGCTCGGCCATGAGTTTTTTGACTTGTTCAAAATGCGACCTACTTGTACCAAATTCCGCAAGCGTCGGAACACTTAATTCTCGATTAATTTGCTCTAACTCATCGATTAATTTGCGATTCGCACACTGATTTGAGTCATTTTTATCTGCAATAGCCATCGCTCGCGCGCACTCTGCGTAGCGTTGCTCAGCGCCCACGATAGAGAATCGAGTAACAATTGGCAGTAACATTGCATTCGACAAACCGTGTGGCACGTGAAAAAAGGAACCGATTGGTCGGCTCATCCCATGCACCAAGGCAACCGATGAGTTAGAGAATGCAATACCCGCTAGGGTTGCGCCTAGCATCATGGCGGCACGCGCATCCTCATCATCGCCGTTATGGAACACTCGGCGTAAATTTGGTGCAATTAGCCCCATCGCTTGAAGCGCTTGCGCATCAGTATACGGACTGGCTTTTTTACTGACGTACGCCTCGATCGCGTGGGTCAACGCGTCAATACCAGTGTCGGCGGTCGTACGCGACGGCAAGCTCAGAGTTAAGGCATAATCGACCAACGCGGCGACCGGCATAAAGCCCTTGCCCATACACAGCATTTTTTCATCAGTAAGGTCGTTAGTAATTACCGTCGCGCGGGTTGCCTCCGAGCCCGTACCAGCCGTGGTTGGGATCGCGATAACGGGAAGACCCAGCTCGTCGACCACACGCGGCACTTTATAGTCGGCCATCTCACCGCCCAATTTACCCAAGACTGCAATAGCTTTAGCACTGTCAATTGGGCTACCACCACCGATCGCAACTAAGCAGTCGTAATCGCCTTGTTTGACTTTCTCAACACCGCCTTGAATAGACACCACCGTCGGTTCGGGCACGGTATCTGAATACACGTCACTGTAGATCGAGGCCTCGTCAAGAACAGCTTGAATGCGGCTTACATAGCCCAGCTGCAACATCACAGAGTCAGTCACAATCAAAGGCTTTCGACAACCTAAACTAACAAGTACGCGCGCGATTTCGGCGCTGGCATGTTTACCAATTTGTAAAATTCTGGGCAGGACTATGTCAGCAGGCATTTTCAACATACATGGAGCTTGGGTCAGTTAACAGCGTATCACATCAGCCGCGCACCTTGTGCAGAGCTAATGATCTAACACGATAAACTCAAACGTCCACCAAGACGGAGCACGAGGTACTCGCCTAAGGTGCCAAGCGCACCCGCTGAACCAATATTCCAATCGCAGCACCCACCGCCAAACCCGCGACGTTTGCCGCGAAGTCTAACCATTCACCCTGCCGATTAACAAAGGGCTGGAGCAATTCCAGTGCCCCACTCCAGCCGGCATAAAACGGCAATACAAACATCGCAGAGCGTTTAGTGGCGACGCTAACCGGAAACGCAAGCGCGGCATACGAGAGGAGGTGCAGCGTTTTATCCGTTCCGGGAACCGCAGGAAGCGCAGGCAACGGCAAAAGCGATAAGCCAGTAATTATAACGAGCGCTAAGACGCTAAGCTGACGCCAATAAAAAATGATGAGCGTGCGCGCCGAGTTCATCAACCTCAACAAATACATACCGATAAACCGATGCGTTTAGCCGTGTGGCAAAACTGCCCGCCAAATCAACCCAGACGTGGCGCGATTAGCTCTTCTAATTTAACCTGGTCGACCGCGAACGCGCGAATGCCTTGGCCTAATTTTTCAGTCGCCATCGCGTCCTCGTTTTGCAGCCAACGGAATGCTTTTTCGTCAAGACTTAACTTTGCTTGCGCGACCCCAGTATCGTCCGCCGATAAGCGCCGAATCAGTTCATCATTGTCGTTACGCAACTCTGCTAAATAATTCGGACCAATCGTTAAGTAGTCGCACCCCGCAAGTGCCTCGATCTCACCAGTGTTTCGAAAACTGGCCCCCATTACGATGGTGCTATAACCATGCTGCTTATAGTAGTTATAGATGCGCGTAACCGACAGTACGCCGGGGTCCTCCAGTGGCGAGTAGCTATCTTTACCACCATTTGCCTTGTACCAATCCATAATTCGCCCCACAAAAGGCGAAATCAAAAACACACCGGCTTCGGCACACGCGACGGCTTGAGCAAAGCTAAACAGTAAGGTTAGATTGCAGTTGATGCCCTCTTTCTCTAATTGCTCGGCCGCTTTGATGCCTTCCCAGGTCGACGCAATTTTAATCAAAATACGATCTTTCTCTACGCCACGCTCTTGATACAGCGCAATTAGTTTTTTTGCTTTCGCGACTGTTGCCGCCGTATCGAACGATAAACGAGCGTCAACTTCGGTCGATACCCGGCCAGGGATTATCTTTAGGATTTCACACCCTACATCCACGCCGAAATTATCTACGGCATCGCCTAAATCACCATCGGCGCTGGCGACCGCCTTATCAATAATGTGGGCATACTGCGCGTCTTGCGCTACTTTCAGCAGTAACGACGGATTAGTGGTGGCGTCTTGAGGCTTATACTCGGCAATAGCAGATAGCTCACCGGTGTCGGCGACCACAACGGTCATCGTGCGAAGCTGTTGTAACTTATTCATATTTCATTCTCGATTATTTAGAGTGCTTAATAGTTAGTCGACTAAATTAGAACTGAAGCCACTCAGTCGTCAATTAAGATATCGTCTTGGGTAGCCGAGGCCTTTTCGGTGGTAATGGCTTTTACCGCCTGAAACCCTTTCGGGAGCTTACGGCCACGCTTGCCGCGCTCGCCCATATAATGATCTAGGTCTTGGCCTTTCAAACGCAAATAACGCTTACCCGCATGCACCAATACATGCTGACCCTTTTTAAACGTCGTTGCGCCTAAGACATATTCAGCGCGCTCTTTTAAGAGCTTACTTGGAATATTAATGAGCTTTACACCTTTGCCCTTGGCCAACTCAGGAAGTTCGGTGACCGCGTAAATAGTCAAATAACCGGCCGTAGTCACCACCGCAATATGATCAAATTCCAAACTGTTTATTTTTAACGCTGGCAACGCCTGGGCGCCCTTTGGCACACTCAACGTCGCCTTACCTTTCTTATTTTTGGTGAGCATGTTTTCGATTTCACAAATAAAACCGTAACCTGCATCACTGAGCATGACGTATTGATCTTTGTCAGGCCCCATCATCACGCTTTTAAAGGTAGCACCACTTGGTGGCGTAACGCTGCTGGTTAATGGCTCACCTTGGCCACGTGCAGATGGCAGTTTATGTGACGGCACCGCATAAGTTCGGCCGGTTGAATCCAGCGCGACTAACATTTGATTAGATTTGCCACGAGTCGCGCTGGCAAACGTATCACCCGACTTGTAGTTCAACTCCCGCGGGTTAATTTCATGACCTTTGGCCGCACGGACCCAACCTTGTGACGAAAGTACGGCGGTGATTGATTCACTGGGTACTAACTCACTTTGATCTATGGCCTTCGCAGCTTCGCGTTCGACCAACGGTGAACGACGTGCATCGCCAAATTCTTCAGCGTCATCAATTAGCTCTTTTTTGACCAACGTTTTTAGTCGAGCGTCAGACCCTAACAACAACTCTAATCGTTCGCGTTCTTTTTCAAGCTCTTCTTGCTCGCCACGAATTTTCATTTCCTCGAGCTTGGCCAGGTGGCGTAATTTCAGCTCGAGAACGGCTTCGGCTTGGCGCTCCGAAATACCAAAACGCTCCATCAATACAGGTTTTGGCTTATCTTCGGCGCGGATAATCGCGATCACTTCGTCGATATTTAAAAACGCGGCTAAATAACCTTCTAAAATATGCAGACGATCAGTGACTTTGTCGTATCGATACTGCAAACGACGACGCACCGTTTCGATACGAAACTTAAGCCAGGCTTTAAGCGTCTCTCGCAAATTATAAACATGTGGTCGACCATCAAGGCCGATCATATTCATATTCACTCCATAGCTTTTTTCTAAATCGGTGGTCGCAAATAGATGCCCCATAACCGCATCGATATCGACTCTGTTCGAGCGCGGCACAATCACTAAGCGAATTGGGTTATCTTGGTCAGACTCATCGCGTAAATCACTGACCATCGGTAACTTTTTAGCCTGCATTTGCGCTGCGATCTGCTCCAATACTTTTGAGCCAGAGGCTTGGTATGGCAATGCGTGCACCACAATATTGCCGTCCTCTTTACTGTAAACCGCACGCTGGCGCACTGAACCATTGCCGGTATTATAAATGTCGAGGATTTGTGACTTAGGCGTCACTACTTCAGCCGCAGTAGCGAAATCAGGCCCTTGAACAAATTCGCACAAATCTTCGACGGACGCTTTCGGGTTCTCGAGCAAATGCACACACGCGCCGACGACTTCTCGAACGTTATGAGACGGGATATTAGTGGCCATGCCAACGGCGATCCCCGACCCGCCGTTCAACAAGATGTTCGGCAAACGCGCAGGCAAATTAGTCGGCTCCTTCATGGTGCCATCGAAGTTCGGCTGCCAATCACTGGTGCCCTGTCCTAATTCCGACAACAGGCTTTGCGCGTAGGGCGCTAAGCGCGACTCGGTATAGCGCATAGCGGCGAAAGATTTGGGATCATCGGTAGAACCCCAGTTGCCCTGCCCATCAATAAATGGGTAGCGATAACTAAATGGCTGCGCCATTAACACCATCGCTTCATAACAGGCACTGTCGCCGTGTGGATGAAACTTACCCAGCACATCACCGACGGTTCGTGCTGACTTTTTGTACTTCGCTGCATTATGCAAGCCGAGCTCAGACATCGCGTAAACAATGCGTCGTTGCACAGGTTTTAAGCCATCGCCGACAAATGGCAAGGCGCGGTCGAGAATTACGTACATCGAGTAATTCAAGTACGCTTGTTCAGCAAATTCCGCTAGGGCTTGCTGCTCAGTATGATCATTCATTAGTGCGTATTTGGTAGAAAATCGAGACTGGAAAATTAAGGCTAAAGACTACTGAAAGCCTCCGCATTGAGCAAGGATTAAAGTGATTTGCGAGCAAACTTAGAACAGTAGAAACGCAAATATCCATGCAAAAATCGTCCGCTCAGCGCAAGGCTTGATTACAATGGACAGAAACTTAAAATCAGGCTCCAAAACTATGACTTACCCGAGCGACGCTTTGTTCGATATAGAGACCTTAATTAACGTAGCGCAAGCTGAGGAGATATTACTTATCGGCGATTGCGATGCGAATATTTTGAGCAACTATCGTGAGCAGAAAGCGGTGCTCGGCCAAGACTGCAACGTTACCCATATAAGCAGCAACGATATCGACCAGTTGTGGGAGCTTGATGCTCGTTTTGGGGTCGCGATCGCGATTGACCTGTTCGAACATCTCGATAAAACCAAGGGCATGCAGATTTTGGCGCGTTTACGTGATGTGCTAAGCCCACAATATTGTATTTGCTTGCCGATAAATAATGGAACTTGGCAGCTCACCGATTTGTTTAGTTTTGCGCTAAGCAAAGTGGCGTCGTATCACGCAGACGAGACCGAATACGCCCTATTTAAATACAATATCGCCGATTATAAAAAGACACCCGACTGGTTAAATTCCAACAACTGGGCTAATCCAAACATGTGGGGCAAATACTGGTGGTGATTTTGATAATTTAAGTCTCATAATTGGAAATTAAGCGAACTCTTATCGGCCCGGATCGAGTCGTGAAAATTCGGTGGTCGACCTGAAATGAGCGTGCTAACATCGAGCGAACAAAAGGTCGTTTTTAGGCAACTTTAGCTAGCCGCCTTAAAGACAAATTTTGGAAGATTGATTGACTGAAATTTTAGCCCATGGCTTGAGTGTTATGGCTATAGAACAAATCTGAGACTTCTAGCTAAATGAAAGCTACCGACATCAGCAATCCTGAGTACTTCCATAAAGTAGTCGATTGCCAGCACGCGTGTCCTGCGCACACTCCCGTTCCCGAATATATTCGTTTAATTGGTCAGCATCGTTACAGCGACGCGTATATGGTCAATTGGGAATCCAATGTTTTCCCAGGCGTACTGGGGCGAACCTGCGACCGCCCCTGTGAACCGGCGTGCCGCCGTGGTCGCGTAGACGAAGAGCCTGTTGCCATTTGCCGCTTAAAACGCGTGGCCGCAGATAACAAAGACGACGCCGACGTTACTGCGCGCATGCCCAGCATTCCAACCCAGAAAAACGGCAAAAAAATAGCGCTTATCGGTGCTGGCCCTGCGAGCCTGACGGTGGCGAGAGATCTAATGCCGCTAGGTTATGAAGTGGACTTATACGATGAAAATCCGAAAGGCGGCGGTTTTATGCGCAGCCAAATACCGTCCTTCAGGTTACCTGAGAGTGTATTAGATCAAGAAGTCGACTACGTATTAGACATGGGCGTAACGCGGCATTTTAATCACCGAGTTGAGAGCATTAAAAGCATTCTTGACCAAGCTTATGACGCTGTTTTCGTGGGCACTGGCGCACCTAAAGGTAAAGATCTAAGAATTCCCGGGCGTGAAGACGCCGATGCGAATATTCATATTGGTATCAACTGGCTCGAGAACGTCGCCTTCGAACATGTCGATAAAATTGGCGACAAAGTAGTTATCGTTGGTGGCGGTAATACCGCAATGGACTGCTGTCGCACCGCCAAACGCATCGGCGGCTCTGACGTAAATGTCACCGTACGCTCAACCTATGAAGCCATGAAAGCCTCGCCGTGGGAAAAAGATGACACCCTAGCCGAAGGCATTCCAATTTTGGCTAACCACTCTCCGCGAGAGTTTATCTTAGAAGACGGAAAGCTCGCGGCCATGACGTTTAATATTGTTGAGTCTAGCTATGACGAAACGGGCAAACGCACTATTAAAGAAACTGGCGAAATCGTTACTATTGAGTGCACTGACGCCATCATGGCTATCGGCCAAGACAACGCCTTTCCGTGGATTGAACGCGACGTAGGCATTGAATTTGGTGAGTGGGACATGCCGGTAGTGAATAAAAACACCTTCCAGTCTACTAATAAAAAGGTGTTCTTCGGTGGCGATGCAGCATTCGGCCCCGAGAACATCATCACCGCCGTGGCTCATGGTCACCAAGCGGCGATCTCAATCGACTTATTCTTGAATGGCGAATCGGTCAGCGACGCCAGACCAGCCCCTGGCACTAACTTAGTAAGCACCAAGATGGGCATACATCAATGGGCTTACGACAGTGCGGTGATCGACGATGATCGTCAAGCGTCTGCGCACCTGCCGGTTGAGCAAGCGCTATTGAGCCGTAAGGTTGAGTCTGAACTCGGCTTTTCCTTGGACGTGGCGTTTACCGAGGCCGAGCGCTGCCTGAACTGCGATGTGCAAACGGTGTTCATGGAAGAAAAGTGTATCGAGTGTGATGGTTGCACGGACATTTGCCCAACCAATTGCATTACCTTTACTCACAACGACGACGAAGGCAATTTGCGCGACAAATTAACGGCGCCCAGTTTAAACAAAGACCAAGATTTATATGTCTCCAGCGATTTACCCACTGGTCGAGTGATGGTGAAAGACGAAGACGTTTGCTTGCACTGCGGCCTGTGCGCCGAACGCTGCCCAACCTCTGCATGGGACATGCAGAAATTTTTATACACAGTCACCAAAGCCGGCAATGAACCCGCGCCAATTTTAGTAGAGCAAGCAGGCCAAAATAAGAAACAGGAGCAAGCAGCATGAGCCCCTCAAGCACCCCGACTACCCTGCATGCAGTAACCAACGACTTTGTCGTTAAGTTCGCCAACGTTAACGGCTCGGGCTCGGCCAGCGCGAACAGCATGTTCGCCAAAGCTATTTTCCGCATGGGAATTCCCGTAAGCCCACGTAATATTTTTCCATCGAATATCCAAGGCGCGCCGACTTGGTATGAAGTTCGGATAAGTGACGACGGCTACCTCGGTCGACGCGGCGGTCAAGTTGAACTTATGGTATCGGTTAACCCGCAAAGCATGGCCCAAGACGTCGAAGACGTGTGCCCAGGTGGCTACTTTTTCTACGACAATACCTACCCGCTAGACTTCAAACTTATTCGCGATGACATTCATTACATCGGTCTGCCGCTGACACAGATCACCAACAGTAATTTTGATAACCCCCGTTTGCAGCAATTATTCAAAAATATTATTTATGTTGGCTCCTTAGCGTATCTAATCGGCATCGAATTTTCAGCACTTGAAGGTATTGTCAGCGACACCTTTGCTAAAAAGCCAAAGTTGATCGCCCCCAATGTAAGCGCTTTGCAGCTGGGCTTTGATGAGGCAAAAAAAGCGTTTAGTGAACCACTGCCACTGCAACTAAAGCGCAGCAATAAGAACGATCGCAAGGTATTACTTGAAGGCAATGCTGCCTGTGGCTTAGGTGCGGTATTTGGCGGCGCGACCGTCTGTGCTTGGTACCCAATAACACCCTCAACCTCGGTCGCAGAAGGCTTTGAAAAATACGCCAAACAACTGCGAGTAAACGCTGACACTGGCGAAAATAATTTTGCTGTCATTCAAGCCGAAGACGAATTGTCGGCTATTGGCATGGTAATCGGTGCAAACTGGAATGGCGCGCGCTCTTTCACCGCCACGAGCGGGCCCGGCGTCTCATTAATGCAAGAATTTTTAGGCCTTGCGTACTTTGCTGAAGTGCCGGCCGTGTTAATCGATGTACAACGCACCGGCCCGTCAACCGGCATGCCGACTCGCACTCAGCAATCGGATATTCTTATTTCAGCTTATGCGTCTCATGGCGACAGCAAACAGATTTTATTATTTCCAGCGACGCCCAAAGAATGTTTCGAGCTAACCGCTGATGCATTCGATATCGCTGACCGCTTGCAAACCCCCGTAATTATGCTCACCGACTTAGACCTCGGTATGAATGAGCATATTTGTGATGAGCTAGAGTGGGACGATAGCCGCAGCTATGACCGTGGCAAAGTATTAAACGCGCAGGATCTCGAAAAAATTGAGCGCTTTGGCCGCTACCTGGACGTCGATGGAGACGGCATTCCTTATCGCACCGTAGCCGGTACGCACGCCGAGAAAGGTGCATTCTTCACACGCGGTACATCGCGAGATGAATACGCGGTGTACACCGAAAAAGGTGAGGCGTATCAGCGCAACATGGAACGCCTAGAAGTGAAATGGGCGACCGCGCCCAAGTACCTACCCAAAGCAATCGAGACACGACGCGATGAGGCCAATAGCCTGGGCGTAATCCACTTTGGCACCAGTTTAGAAGCGACGCACGAGACGCTCGACGTTCTAAGTAAAGAAGGCCGCCCCGCCAATGACTTGCGTATTTTGGCCTTTCCGTTTGGTGATGACGTTAAAGCGTTTATCGACAAGCACGCGCAAGTGGTTATCGTCGAACAGAATCGTGACGCACAGCTCAAATCATTAATCGTAAACGAATTGCAAATCGACCCCAATCGCCTGCACTCAGTATTGCACTATAACGGTGACCCGATTAGTGCGCGTCAAATTCGCATTGGGCTCGAACCAATATTAAATATTTCCGCTGGCCAGCACGCGCAAACGGCCTATGAAGCCAGCTAGAGGAGACAACAATGAGCTTTTTTAAACCCAATTTCCGTCATCCTGAGTCTCCTAAAAACACCCTCGGCCTGACAACTCGAGCCTACGAAGGAGGCATCTCGACGCTGTGCGCAGGCTGTGGCCACGACTCAATTAGCGCTGCGATCATGCAAGCCGTTTGGGGTTTGAATATCGAACCACATAGAATCGCAAAAATGTCCGGCATCGGTTGCTCGTCAAAGTCACCAAACTACTTTTTAAATAAAGCACACGGTTTCAATTCAGTACACGGACGCATGCCATCGGTCACTACCGGGGCAAATGTCGCCAACCGTGAGCTACTGTACATAGGTGTATCAGGCGATGGCGATACCGCATCAATTGGCATGGGCCAATTCGCACACGTCATTCGTCGCAACTTGAATATGATGTATCTGGTCGAGAACAACGGCTGCTATGGCTTAACCAAAGGCCAAGACTCCGCGACCGCCGACGCCGGCTCTAAAAATAAAAAAGGCCGTATTAACCCTTTTGAGTCCATTGACCTAGTTGCGCTCGCGTTAGATTTAGGGGCGACTTTCGTGGCGCGTAGCTTTTCAGGCGATAAAGAGCAGTTAATACCGCTAATGCAAGCCGCAATGACCCATAAAGGTTTTGCGCTTATCGACATCGTCTCACCGTGTGTGACCTTCAATAATCACGCGGGCTCAACCAAAAGCTATGACTACACGCGTGACCACGTGCAAGCAGGTTCAGTGGTCGACTTTGTACCGGTTGCGCAAGAAATAACGCTTGATCAAATTCAAGGTTCAACACAAAACGTAGAACTGCATAATGGCGATTCTGTGCGCCTGAGCAAGCTCAGTAAAGACTATGATCCGACCGATCGAGGCCACGCGATACGCACTTTATTAGAGCATAAAGCGCAAGACAAACTGATGACCGGACTTATTTACATAGAGCCTGAGTCTGACAACTTTCATGACACTCTGAACATTCCCAAAACACCATTGAATTCATTGAAAGAAGATGTCTTGTGCCCTGGCAAGTCTGCCTTGACTTCAATCAACGAGGGTTTGCGTTAGCCCTCTACGCCGAGTTTCAGCGTAGGCTAGGCGGTTTTCCGATAGTTTCCATAAGAAGCAGTACCCCACACTAATCGCGCAGAAAACGAGTGTTAAAACTTCCACACTGGCGCTTAATGTTATATTATCACATTACACACGCTCATCAAATCCTACCTTAAGCGCCATGCAAAGCAGTACTGCCCTAGATAAGTTCGCCATCCTGTTGTCAGGAGTGTGCCTTGTGCATTGCCTATTAACGCCAGTGCTGGTTACTTTGCTGCCTATAATTTCATTGTCTGCGCTCGTAGAAGACGTGCTATTTCATAAGCTGATGCTGTGGATAGTATTGCCCAGCAGCTTCATCGCCCTGTTTCTAGGTTGTCGTAAACACAAACGCTGGTCTATTGCCTTGACCGGCGTTGCGGGTATCTCAGTGTTAGTTTTAGTCGCGTTCTTTGGTCACCAATGGCTTGGCATTAGTGGCGAAAAACTAGCGACCACCATAGGCGGTCTCGTTCTAGCCTTATCGCACTATCTGAATTATCGCGCGTGTCAAAGCATTACCTGCGAATCAGCCAATTGTTCGACCCAACACCACCACTAGCTTGTCCCGCAACCCTCGGCGCGGCTGAGTTCAGTTTTATCGTTTAGCTCTCGACGATAAAACATCGAGCCGTTAAAAACTTTTGCCGACAAAAACCTTAGGCTATATAGTTGTGGGATGAAAAAGATCCTACTCGCACTTCCCTTCCTGGCGTTGCTTAACGCGTGCCAACAAAATATTCAGCCACAAAGCAATGCCTTAAACCAGGCAAGCACTAAAACATCCGCTGGACCGGTGACGATTGTGCATAACGCCACAATCTATACCGTCGATGAGAATACGCCGCTAACAACCGCGTTCGCTTACCAAAACGGTAAAATATTAGCGCTGAGCGATGCCAAAATACTAACTGAGCGCTACCCGAACGCGCGCAAACTTGACCTCGCTGGTGCCACCGTTGTCCCTGGCTTTATCGACGCACACGGTCACTTACTCGGGTTAGGCGAGAGCTTAGGCAACGCCGATTTAATGGGCAGCACCAGCAAAGAAGATATCATCGAACGCCTAAAGCAACATGCAGCAGATTTACCCGAGGGCCAGTGGCTACTTGGTCGTGGCTGGGATCAGAACGATTGGCCAAACAAAGCGCTGCCCAAGGCGTCTGATTTAGACGCCGCTTTTCCAAACCGACCGGTATGGTTAGAACGGGTCGATGGTCACGCAAACTGGGCCAACACTGAAGCGATGCAGGTCGTAACGCAAGACTTAAGTGGAGACTGGCAGCCCGATGGCGGCGAAATTGTTCGCGTAGATGGTCAAGTTACCGGCGTGTTTATCGATAATGCCGTTAACCTAATTCAAAGCAAGGTACCCGCCGCGTCTGATGCGCAATTGATGTCGGCGTTAGAGCGCGCAATGAGCAAAACCGCCAGTGTCGGGTTAACTGGCATGCACGATGCCGGCACCTCACTTAGCACTTGGACACTATTGCAGCAGCTCAAAAGCGAGAACAAACTTGGCGTGCGTGTCTACGCAATGGCGAACGGTGCCAACGACATGCTGAATTACCTGTGTGACAATGGCACGATAATCGACACAGACGCGATGCTAACCGCAAGGTCAATCAAACTTTATAGCGACGGAGCCCTCGGGTCGCGCGGCGCCGCTTTACTCGCAGATTACAGCGATGCGCCAGGCAATGTTGGCTTGTTGATCGAAAGCGAAGAAAGCCTAAAAACGCACGCTAAACGCGCCGCAAACTGCGGCTTACAAGTCAATATTCACGCGATTGGCGACCGCGGTAACCGCGTTACCCTGAACGTGCTAGACGCCGCGAGCAATAGCGACAACCCTGGACGCCACCGAATTGAGCACTCTCAGGTCATTGAGCTCGAAGACTTTCAGCGCTTTAAAGACTTAAAGTTAATTGCGTCGGTGCAACCAACTCACGCGACCAGTGACATGTATTGGGCCGAAGACAGGGTTGGCGCTGAGCGCATCAAAGGCGCATATGCATGGCAAAACTTCGTCGAGCTGGGCGTGCCTTTGGCCTTAGGTTCAGACTTTCCAGTAGAACAACCCGATCCCTTGCACGGCTTTCACTCAGCAATCGCGAGGCAAGATGCTAAAGACTGGCCAAAAAATGGTTGGTATCCTCAACAAGCGTTAACCCGGGAGCAGGCACTTTATGGGTTTACCCAAGGGGCCGCGTACGCCGCCTTTCAAGAAAACCAAATCGGCTCGCTCAGTGTCGGAAAGTACGCCGACTTTGTGGTGCTCTCGAAAGACATTATGCAGATACCAAACGATCAAATTCGAGACACAAAGATACTTGCAACATACCTCAACGGCGAACCAATTTTCAGTGCGAGTAAATAGCTAGACAAGCTCATTTGATTAGTTGTACACTAATCAAATGAGCAAAAAAATCAGCAATCACGGAGGAGCAAGACCCGGAGCCGGACGCCCCGCAGGCAGTGGCAAATACAAAGAGCCGACTAAAGCCATTCGCGTGCCAGAAGGCAGCATTCGTTATATCAAAGAATTCTTAGAGAGCTACCCCGATGTGACCGAACTAGGCACCGCCAGTAATAAACTAGGCACCGCCAGTAACAAACTAGGCACCGCCAAGACAAAAAAAACTGGGCCTAACGACAATCCCGAAGTCTACGATAACGTGGTCAGGCTAAAGATACCGTTATTCAGCTCTACCGTAGCGGCAGGCTACCCTTCGCCGGCAGAAGACCACGTTGAAGACACCTTAGACCTGAATGAGTACATGGTACAACGTCCAGACAGTACCTTTATGCTAAGAGTCGAGGGTGAGTCTATGAAGAACGCGGGGATCATGCCCAATGACATTCTGGTTGTTGACCGCTCATTAAAGGCCGCGCATATGAAAATAGTGATTGCCGCGATTGATGGCGAGTTGACCGTTAAACGTCTTTATCACCGTGGCGGCTTAGTAAAGCTATTACCCGAAAACCCAGCGTACCCTGAAATCGAATTAGAGTCTGAATCTGACTTGGTCATTTGGGGCGTAGTCATTGGCAGCTTTCGCCGCTTTCAATCATTTTAAGGCAACCGTACTCATGCAAAAAATAGATTACTTAGATGTGCAATCACAACTAGCGAAAACCATGCGGCACGTCTGTGAACAAGATACCCCGGTAACCATTAATGGCGCCGGTAAAGATCAAGTTGTGATGATGCCATTGGAGACTTTTCATAAACTGAGTCAGCCATCACTTGAACCTTTAAATAGCCCATGTTTTAAACCTAAAGTCACCCGATCAGCACCACCTCATATAACTGGTTAGTAGATCCGACAATAATCAATCTACAAATGAACATGGCTTAGAACCTTAGAACCTTAGAACCTTAGAACCTTAGAACCTTAGAACCTGTGAGCAAACGTCGATTAGCCAGTTCCAGCCATTAAGCACAGCCCCAACCGAACTTATTGTAAGAAAGGCCTGAGAAAGGTAAGTTAAACACAACGGGAAGCCTTGCGCGGTTCACTAGACTTCAATTATGGTTGACCAAACGAAAACTAAATCGCCCTGTTAACCGCTCTATTTAAACAAGGTCATGCTTATCACCACGTTAAAAACCAGACTAAAGCACACCGTTGTAACGTCATTGATGGTCTTGCTTACCCTGCCGCTATGCGCGTGTGTCTCGCAAACCGAAGCGGTCACGTCAGCAGTAACACGTACAGCAAGCATTACCGAGCTAACGATTACTTCCAGCGGCAAACGCATGCCTGGATTAATCTATCAAGCCTCAGGCAAAGGCCCACACCCCACCGCAATCATGTTGCACGGTTACCCTGGCAATGAGAAAAACCTAGACCTTGCTCAAGCCTTGCGCAGTGCAGGTTGGAATGCCGTTTTTTTTCATTACCGTGGCGCTTGGGGCAGTGAGGGAGAGTTTTCATTTCAAAATGCCGAGCAAGATGTTGACGTTGTCGTTAACTATCTACAACAAACCGATATCGCAAACAGTCTAGGCGTTGATCCGAAGAAAATCACGTTGATTGGTCACAGCATGGGTGGCCACATGGCAATTGCCGGGATCTTAAACAATGCGAGTGTGCACTGCGCAGTCTCACACGATGGCGCAAACATGGGCGCGCGCGGCAAAGGCTTATTTAGCGACGACGACAGCATAAAATTGTGGCGCGAATACAGTGATACGCTGTTTATGCTTAACGGCTGGTCTGGTGAGAAAGCGGTCCGAGAGATTAGCACAAAGGGGCACGAACTTGACTTAGAACGGCGCGCAGACCAACTCAATAAACGTGCAGTAAAACTGATCGCTGCGGATACCGAGGTTATTCCAATTGACCTCCATATCAAATCCCTGAAAAAGGCCCTAAGCAAATATTCGAATAAGGTCGAATACGAGTTAATTGACGACGACCACAGTTTTTCGAATTCACGTTCGCGCCTTATTGAATCGACGGCTAGCTTTCTAGACGACAATTGCAAATGAGTTTTGAGCTGTGGCTAGCCTTCGTCATCACATCGTCTGCGTTGGTGATCATTCCCGGCCCTACGATATTGACCGTTATCAGCTACGCGCTGAAACATGGCCCGAAAGCAACCGCCACGCTGGTGTTAGCCGTTGCGTTAGGAGACGCGGTTGCGGTTACGCTTTCGCTGTTCGGCTTAGGCGCGTTGCTTGCAGCTTCGTCCGCATTATTTAGTCTAGTGAAAATTATTGGCGGGCTCTATTTAATCTATCTTGGCGTAAAATTTTTATTGCATAAACCTACGGCAATAAATAGTCACGAACCGTTGCAACAAACTGATGGGGTTTTCCTCAACACATTTATCGTTACCGCCTTGAACCCAAAGGGCATCATCTTTTTCGTCGCATTTCTGCCACAGTTTATCGATACTGAGGCCGCAGCCACACCGCAACTGATCATCATGGCCATAACGTTTGTGATATTGGGCGCGGTCAATTGCGCGATGTACTCACTATTAGCGAGCCGAGCAACTCAACAGCTGCAATCACCTAAGACCCGTAGATACCTGAATTTTACCGGCGGTTCGTTACTCAGCCTGGCTGGTGTATGGACCCTAAACAGCGAGCTCTGAAAGACGTTAGCTGAACAACCGCGCTTTTGCTAACTAGTGTTGGCGCTAAGACGTTTTAGGCGCTCGCCTTTTTCCTTGTCCATATAAACTTTTAGATTTCACTCGCGGTTTCTCGCGCGAACTCGAATCACGAGCTTCAGTTGCTCGCGCGCTACGATGACGAAACTCTTCCGGCAATACAAAACGCCACTGCCCTTCTTCAAGTTTGCCTAAACGCAACTCACCAACTCGAACTCGCTTTAAACCACTAACATGCAAACCTACTGCTTCACACATACGCCGAATTTGACGTTTCTTACCTTCGCGCAGAATAATCTGCAGCTGATCCGGATTTAACTGTTTCACCTTGGCGTGCTTTAACGGTTTGCCGTCAAGTTCTAACCCAAAGCTTAAACGCTCTATTTGTTCATCACTTATTTCGCCCTGAACGCGCACTAAATACTCTTTTTCAAGCTCAGTATTTTCACCAATCAGTTGCTTGGCAATGCGCCCATCTTGGGTCAGCACCAACACCCCTTGAGAGTCAATATCTAAACGACCCGCCGGCGCCAAACCCTTAAAATGCTTGGGCTTAAGACGCAGCCGGGTTTGATCGGTTTCTGAGTGCGTGTCTTCTGTAATTAAACGTACCGCAGGCACGTAGTCGTCTTCAGCCTGACCAGACACATAACCAATTGGCTTATTGATCATAATTGTCACCAACTCATCTTGAATCGACTTGGCACGTTGCGTTAATTCGATTTCAACACTTTCGACAAACTTAACGCCCAAGGTGTTGACGATCTCGCCATTAACCCGCACTAAACCTTGTTCGATTAGCCGGTCAGCCTCGCGGCGTGAGCAAAGCCCGCGCTGCGACATTAGTTTGGAGAGTCTTACAGGCTCGGACATCGATCTACGAATCTTTGACCGAATCTGAAGCCGACGTTAATGCCAAGCTTGAGGCCAAACCAATATAGCTAGCTGGACTTAACTTTTTTAACTCCGACTTTACGGCTTGTGGCACATCAAGCTTCTCTATAAATTGCTCGAGAGCGTCTTTGTCAATACCGTCTTTGCCGCGCGTCAACGCTTTCAACTTCTCATACGGCTCAGGAATATCGTAGCGGCGCATCACAGTTTGAATAGCTTCACCCAATACCGCCCAGTTATCATCTAAATCGGCCGCAATAGCGGGTACGTTTACATCCAGTTTACTAATGCCCTTCATCGTCGCCGCACACGCCAGTATGGTGTAGCCAAAGCCGACGCCAATGTTGCGCAACACTGTTGAGTCAGTCAAGTCGCGCTGCCACCGGCTGACAGGCAGCTTAAGAGCGAGGTGATCGAACATGGCATTGGCCAAGCCGAGATTACCTTCGGAATTTTCGAAATCAATCGGGTTTACCTTGTGCGGCATAGTCGAAGAACCTACCTCGCCAGCAATTACTTTTTGCTTGAAGTAAGCGATTGAAATATAGCTCCATATGTCACGATCAAAATCCAACAAAATAGTATTGAAACGAGCGACTGCATGGAATAGCTCAGCCATGTAATCATGCGGTTCAATTTGCGTGGTTAACGGGTTCCAGCTTAAACCAAGCGACTCGACAAAATCTTTAGAAAAAGAGTGCCAGTCGACTTCTGGGTACGCCACTACGTGAGCATTATAGTTCCCGGTCGCGCCATTGATTTTACCGAGAATAGAGACGCCTTCGATTTGCGCTATTTGACGCTCCAAACGCGCCGCCACGTTACGCATTTCTTTGCCAAGCGTTGTCGGCGATGCCGGTTGACCATGAGTGCGTGCCAGCATCGAAAGCCCAGCATTATCATTTGCTAATTGCGCTATCGCGTCAACCACTTGCCTGAAAGTTGGCAGCACAACTTGTTCCCGTGCGTCGTGCAACATCAACGCGTAAGACAAGTTATTGATGTCCTCAGACGTGCATGCAAAATGAAAAAATTCGCTCACTGCTGCTACTTCCGAAATTGACTCCGACCGATCTTTAAGAAAGTACTCCACTGCTTTGACATCGTGGTTAGTGGTCGCTTCGATTGCTTTGACCGCTTCCGCGTCGGCTACCGAAAATTGATCAATAATCGCGTCAAGTTGCGCGTTAGCCGCATCAGAAAATGCTGGCACTTCTTCGATATTGGCCTCACGAGCCAAGGCTTGTAACCAGCGAACTTCAACTAATGAACGGTACTTTATTAGGCCAAACTCGCTAAAGATAGGGCGTAAGGCTTTTACTTTACTGCCGTAACGGCCGTCTAACGGGGTTAAGGCGGTGGTCGCCGAAAGATCTAAATCAAGCATATGAGAGAAGCCGTAAAAAGTGAAAGTGTGACTATTTCGAGAGCAGGATGTTACCATACTTGCGTAATTTTTAAGGCTCCAAATTCCATGTCCATCGATTGGCAACACTACTCCTTAGAACAGCTCAGAGCGAATGCCACCCTCACCTTTCGTCAAGGCGGCGGCTCGCGACCTGACGTGCTTTTGATTGAGATTGACGGCGCAAAGGCGGTATTAAAAGATCAAGGCGGTGCCGACAAAGTGTTTGCGTTTCTAATTGGCCCAATCTTAAACTGGCGAGAGTGTAAAGCCCTTAAGAAGCTCGCGCAGCTTGATTGTGTTCCTGACCTGCTCAGCCAACCGAGTGCTCGATCCTTTTTAATGAGCTATCACGAGTCAGAACAAATAACACGGCTGGAAAAATTCACGCCCGACTGGCCAACCTTCTTTGCGAAACTTTCGATCGCGATCAATGACGTACACACAGCAGGTGTCGCGCATAATGACTTACGAAACCCAACCAATACTTTGGTCACCGCCAATGGCGAGCCGATACTGGTTGATTTGGTAGCATGCTTCTGTCGCGGGCGGTCTTGGAACGGTTTAAACCGCTGGATCTTCAATAAATTTTGTCAGGTTGATTTATCAGCCATTACCAAAATAAAAAGCCGAGTCGCGCCACAACTCATTACCAGCGAAGACGTTGTCGCAGAAGACATTGCAGGCCGCCCAGGAATGGCGCTTAAGCATTTAGGCCAGCTGATTAGAAAGGTCTCGCGGCGGCTCTTTACCTCGTAGAATCCTGTGCCGAGCTATGACGACGTAAAAAAGGTCTCGAACTAAACTTGGCTTAACAGCGAATAATATTTGAGTACGAATACGTCCCAAAAATAGTGATCAACCAACATTAACGCGAATAGGTACATTAAGTACTTTATCGAATAATAGAACGTGGTTTTCGATAACGCGTCGCTGTAATTTTTATAGAGTTTATACACGTAGTACATGAATCGCGCATTTAAATAGAGCGCGCCAAGCAAATAGATGCCACCGAACATATGAATACTAAATGGCATTAAGGTAACGGCGACTAAGATGTAGGTGTACAGTAAAATTTGCAGACGTGTGAATTCGTTTCCGTGCGTTACCGGTAACATAGGCACCCCTGCTTCGGCATATTCATCACAGCGATACAACGCTAGAGCCCAAAAATGTGGGGGTGTCCAGGCAAAAATAATCAAGAACAGCAAACACCCTTCTGCGGTAATCGAGCCGGTCATCGCGACCCACCCCAGAAGCGGCGGCGCGGCACCCGCAGCGCCACCAATCACGATATTCTGAGGGCTTGCTGGCTTCAGAAATACGGTATAGATAACGCCATAGCCAACCATTGAGATAAAGGTAAGTATGGCTGTCAGGTCGTTGACCCAGCGGACTAAAACAAACATTCCTAACACACACAAAAGAGCGGCGAAAACAATCGCCTGCCAAACATTGAGTCCACCCGTTGCCAGAGGCCTGTTTTGCGTTCGGGCCATAATTGCATCAGCGCGCATGTCGATGATTTGATTCATCGCTGCGCCAGAAGAAGCGGCCAAGCCAATTCCCAATGACGCCGTCACTACGGTAAACAAGTCAGGCATTCCTTGCACCGCCAACAACATTCCGACCACCGCGGTAAATACGATTAACATCACCACACGAGGCTTGGTTAAATCATAGTACTGCTGTATCGAGCTGCTTAGCGTGGCGCTCTGTTTAAGCGGATTATTTGTTTCGGTGTTCGACATGATGGTGTGCAGCGTTAACCGATTTGAGAAGTCTTAAGCAGGCGCTTTATATCCTTTTTAATATAATTAGGATCAGCACCGGCTGGGTAGCTCATCATCAAATTACCAGCGGGGTCAATGATATAAAAACGGTCTTTCTGCGCTTCTTTCGGCGCGCCTTCAAGTTTCAAAATCTGCGTCCAATTATCAAAGGCTGAGCTTTCTGCCGAAAAAGACTCTACTGGCGAGTACTTCGCCGCCAAGTCCTCAGCAATCTCCCGATCTAAGTCCGAATGAACAAATACGGTGCGAATGCGGGACATATTGTTATTTTGCATAAAACGCAGTTGGCGAATCTTTAAGATATTTTCTTCGCACGCCTTGCTGCATTCATCCTTAGCGGTTACCAACATCACCCATTGCCGTCGCATTGAATCAAGTTCGACCAACCCATCGCTGGATCGCATTTCTAAGTTAGCCACCTGGCGCGCCGGAACATATAAGTCGCCGTAATTATTGAACTTAGTCGGCTGGTACAGAAAGGCGCCCGCGACTGGGGCCACAAACACCACTAAAATTAGAATCATTTGCACTCGATTCCAAAATTTTGTCTTACCACTTTCAGCGGCTAATTGATCTTGATCAGTCATAATTTTTAATCATCGTTTCGAGTTGAGCGTCGGAGCAATAGCACCAAACTAGCAATAAAAAACGCAGCCGCCATTGCGAACCACTGAAACGCGTAACCCTGATGTTTGGCAACCCCTTGATCATCAATAACGGGCCATTTTCTCACCAGGTTCGCGGCGTCAACTTCGTCGGGGGCCAATTCTACCACTAATGGAAATAAGGCGAGCCCTAATTGTTGTGAGACTTCCGCCAGCGGCAGATACTGCCAGCGTTGGCCGGTCGCGACCGGGTACTTATCGTCCCACAGAGGGGGCTTTTCAGGCGCGCGATTAAAACGCCCTGTCACCACCCGCGGGCTTTCATCAGTTTCGATACTCGGTAACACCTCGCGCGAGGCCCCAACTGACACCCAGCCACGGGCCACAAGAATTGCGTCGCCAAGTGATGATAATTTGAACGGTGTGTATACCTGATAACCCACCCCTCCGTTAACGACTTGATTGTCCACGTAGATGGTTTTATCCGCGATAAACTGACCCTCTAGTACTACGTTTCGGAAGCGTAATTCACGCAAACTTACTTGGTTTAGCAAATCAGGCCACGGCTGCGACGGCAACTCAGTGTTCGCCTGCAGCTGCGCGACAATTTCTCGCTTCTGTTCGGCTCGATCGAGCTGCCAAACACCTAAACGCAGCATCACTAATATAACGATGATTGCCAACAGATATAAAGCTGGTTTTCTCCAAGGCGCGGGCGTTTTTCTTTGGTTCATTCGCAATTGCTTGACTCTTATGGGTTACACTCCGCGACGATAGCACAGCGCCGCGAAGTAAGAACATAGCACAGCGCCAAACAGACAACCCAGCAACAGACTTCAGTGGCGTTATGCCCCTCAAGCACGGTAAAATCAGACCGAGAAGTCAGCAACCCGAGAGCACCCATTTATATGAGCACCGTCGTAATTGTAGTTTTATTGCTCGCCATGTTGGCCAGCTTAGGGGTCGGTTTATTTCATCTACTGAAAACACCTGACGAGCGTGACTCCGGCGACAAAGTTGTCAAAGCCCTCACCTGGCGCATCGGTATCTGGGTAGTACTATTTGCCTTTATTGTGCTCTCAATGAAGATGGGATGGATAACGCCGAGCAACTCAGTACATCCACAGAAATTTAACGAGGAGCAGCAACAGCGGATCGGCGCTGAGAAAAATTAATCTAGGTTTGACTACTAAACGGTAGCCGGGCTAAACCGGTTTTTTAAAACCATTAAAAAAGGCGCCATAGGGCGCCTTTTTTATATTCTTAACCTTAAAGCCTACAAAATGTAGACAAAGATAAACAGGCCAACCCATACGGTATCAACAAAGTGCCAGTACCATGCGCCAGCTTCAAATACAAAGTGGCGTTCCGGCGTAAAATGACCGCGCATACAGCGGATCAATACCACTAGTAGAATAAAAGCCCCCAGACATACGTGAAAACCGTGAAAACCAGTCAACATAAAAAATGTTGAACCGTAAACACCAGTCCCCATCGTCAAACCCAACTCAGTGTATGCTTCGATGTATTCTTCGGCTTGAAAAAATAAGAATATTGCACCTAGTGCAACGGTAATCGCCAACCAGATAATTAACTGCTTGCGCTGATTAGCACGCAACGCGTGATGAGCTATCGTTAACGTTACACTTGACGCAAGCAGAATCAAGGTGTTGTACAAAGGCAGGTGCCAAGGGTCGATAAGGGCATATTCGGTGCCTTCGGCAATCGAGGTGGCCGTTGGGGCTACGCCACCAAGAAGTTCTGCTCCCTGTGGACCCGTCGATGGCCAGGTCGCTTCAAACCCTGGCCACAACAATTCTGTCTCAGCCAACCAAGGAACTGCCAACATTCGAAGATAGTATAAAGCGCCAAAAAAGGCGGCAAAGAACATAACTTCTGAAAAGATAAACCACGTCATACCCATACGAAACGATTTATCAACGTCCATATTATAGTCGGGGCTTTCAATAATGACTTTGCGAAACCAAATGAACAGTAAACAGCCCATGCCGAGCATGCCAATACTAAACAAGGTTGGCCCAATGGCATAACCATTTAGAAAGCTCGCACCGCCCATTGCAATGAAAAACAAGGCAATAGAACACAGAAACGGGTATGCGCTCGAATCTGGAACGAAATAATGGTCTTTAGAATGTGCAGACATTGTTGGTTTCCTCGTAAATAAACCGTCTTATACTTTTTACTTTTAGTATTTTATCTTATTGTCCAGCGTACTTCTCGTTATCGAAGAACGTGTAGGACAGAGTTAATTCATGCACATCGTCTGGCATTTCAGAGTCAAGCATAAATCTAACTGCCATTTCTTGCTCCTCGCCAGGCTGTAACACCTGCTTCGTAAAACAAAAACATTCAGTCTTTTTAAAATGAAACCCCGCTCTGGGCGGCGTCACGTTAAAGGTAGCCATTCCAGTAATCGGGCGATTCGAATAGTTTTTCACATAAAAGATCGCTTCTTGAACTTCGCCAACCTTTACGTCTAAGCCCTTGGTAATTGGCTTAAATTCCCAAGGTAGCGCCGAACTACTGTGGGATGTAAACGTAACTGCGACGTCTCGATCGCTAACAACACCATTGTTGGCGGCCGCCTCGGCGATGATATCAGTTTTGCCGCCGAAACCAGTGACCTTGCAGAAGGCTTCGTAAAGCGGCACTAATGCATAGCCGAAGCCAAACATAATTAGGGCAATAACCACCAGCTTAACAACAATGTTGTTGCGCTCAGATTGGGGATCAATAACGTCAGCCATCTTTTTTAAAACCGGCTACTTAATAAAGCTTTATAAAAAAAGAAGCAACGAAAAGCATGACCGGGATCACGGCGATCCACAATGCAACTTTAGCATTGCTCATTTTCTTTTCGTTTGTATTTTCTTCTTCGTGCATAAATCTTTGCAGTTTAACCTTCGAAAATTCGCCTCTAAACTCTTAACTCAAGGCGCCCTTGAGAAAAATGACTCGGGGCGAATTTCGATTTATATTTTGCCTTCGCGATTACTTGACTACCGGAGGCTCATCAAAAGTGTGGAACGGTGCTGGGCTTGGCACAGTCCACTCTAACCCTTCAGGTTTTTCCCAAACTTCAGCAGTTGCCTTCTTACCGCCGCGAACAGTTGCAACAATAATATAGACGAACAGTATTTGCGACAAACCTAAACCGAAGGCGCCGAAAGACGAGATTTGATTAAACTCAGTGAACTGAACTGGGTAATCTGCGTAACGCCGTGGCATACCAGCAAGACCCAAGAAGTGCTGAGGGAAGAACGTGATGTTAAAGAAGATCGCGGTCAACCAAAAGTGAATTTTACCCAGCGTCTCGTTGTACATGTGACCGGTCCACTTAGGTAACCAGAAGAAGGCTCCGCCCATCATTGCCATTACGGCGCCAGAGAACAGCACGTAGTGAAAGTGAGCAACCACAAAGTAGGTATCATGATACTGAAAGTCGGCCGGCGTGATCGCCAGCATCAAACCAGATAAGCCGCCGAGCGTGAACAAGAACACGACCCCAATGGCATACAACATGGGCGTCTCAAACGTCATCGAACCACGCCACATGGTTGTAACCCAGTTGAAGACTTTCACGCCTGTCGGCACGGAGATCAACATGGTTGCGTACATGAAAAACAGCTCGCCTTGCAATGGCATACCCACGGTGAACATGTGGTGCGCCCATACAATAAACGATAAGAACGCAATCGCTGCCGTCGCAAAAACCATCGAGCTATAGCCAAACAAGGGCTTGCGTGCAAAAGTTGGGATGATGTGCGAGATGATGCCAAAGGCTGGCAATATCATAATATAAACTTCTGGGTGCCCAAAGAACCAGAAAATATGCTGATACAATACTGGGTCACCGCCGCCAGCCGGGTTAAAGAACGCTGTGCCAAAATGACGATCAGTCAGTAACATAGTGACCGCACCGGCGAATACTGGCATTACCGCGATCAATAAGAAGGCGGTAATTAACCATGTCCATACGAACATTGGCATTTTCATTAGCGTCATGCCCGGTGCGCGCATGTTCAGTACAGTTACGATGACATTAATCGCGCCCATAATCGAGGAGATGCCCATCATGTGAATCGCGACGATCCCCATGTCCACACTCATGCCACCTTGAATAGTAAGCGGCGCGTAAAGCGTCCAGCCCGAAGCTGGGGCACCGCCGGGCACAAAAAAGCTTGATAATAGAATGGTGAAAGCAAATGGAAGAATCCAGAAGCTCCAGTTATTCATGCGTGGTAAGGCCATGTCTGGCGCGCCCACCATCAATGGGATCATCCAGTTAGCGAAACCCACGAAGCCCGGCATTACCGCACCAAACACCATAACCAACGCGTGCACAGTAGTCATTTGGTTGAAGAAATGTGGGTCAACAAACTGCAAACCCGGCTGCCAAAGCTCGGCGCGGATAACCAGCGCCATCGCACCGCCGATAAACAACATTGCCAGTGAGAAAATCAGATACAAGGTACCGATATCTTTGTGATTGGTGGACATAAACCATCTCTGGAAAAACGGTGGTTTATGGTCGTGATGATCGTGGTCGTGATCGTGAGCAGTCGCTGCGTGTGACATAAATAATCTCCTGATCTGAATTAGTTACGTTTCGCCTTAACGTCAGCTGGAAGAACAATATCACCAGTGTCGTTACCGAAAGAATTTCGTTGATAGGTAAGAACAGCGGCAACGTCTTCGTCGCTTAGCTGAGCGGCGAAGGCTGCCATTGCGGTTCCGGGCTTGCCGTAAAGTACGATATTGATATGATCATCAATCGGACCAGTGGCAACCGCGCTGCCTGCAATCGCCGGGAACACACCGGGAATGCCCTTGCCGGTTGCGCCGTGGCACGCCGAACACATAGCAGAGACTTTCTCGCCTTTCGCCATCAGTTCATCTTCGGTCCAAGTTTTTGCCGAGGCTTCGTCTGCGGCATTAGCGACCGGCACCAGAGCATCGATTACTGAGCTTGACGATATTGGCTCAGCGACAATTTCTTGCGTTAGCGCAGCCGTAGTGGGGTTCACGTCTTTACCTGCACCTTGAATAGTTTCTTCGCTGGCTAAGGGACTCGTGTCGAAGTTACCACCAGCGGCTACCCAGCTGTCAAACTCCGCGCTGGTCACGACCTTAACAACAATTGGCATATAGGCATGGTCTTTGCCACATAGTTCGGCACATTGGCCACGATATATGCCCTCTTTACCTACATCAACGTTGAACCAAAGTTCGTTAATGTATCCAGGAATCGCGTCTTTTTTAGTTCCAAAGGCAGGAATCCACCAAGCATGAATCACGTCGTTGGCGGTGATCAACGCTCGTACCTTCTTACCCGACGGTACCACCAACACGTTATCAGTCTCTAATAAATAGTTTTCACCCGGCTCAACTGCGTTCTCTTTGTCGAATTGATCGATCTGCTCACGAGGCGTAGACAGCGTGCTGTAAAAATTAATGCCGCTGTCTAAATATTCGTATCCCCACTTCCATTGATAGCCAGTAATTTTAATCGTCAGGTCTGACTTAGTGGTGTCTTCCATCTTGATCAACACTTGAGTCGCTGGCACCGCCATAACAACTAGAATCAGAAAAGGAACAATCGTCCAAACGATCTCAACTGAGGTGCTATGACTGAACTGCGATGGCTCGTAGTTTTTACTCTTGCGGTGAGCAAAAATCGAATAAAACATCACGCCAAATACCAGTACGAAAATAACAACGCAAATCCAGAAAATAAGCATGTGCAAGCCGAAGATATCGCGAGCAACTTCCGTCACAGGATCCTGAAAATTCAAGCGATATTCAGCCTGGGCCAAACCACTGAATAATGCAGCGGCAAGAAATGAGCCAAACGCCGAAATTTTGGCGAAAGATTTTATGTGTCGAGATAACACCATAATTAGAGGCACTCCAATTAAAATTTTAATTCGTAGAAAAATCATAAAAATCAACAACTTAAAATCTATTTATTTAGACTGCTAATTTTTTATTTTCGAGGCAATATTCTATCACTTTTTTTCACGCGCTAATTCACCCTTGTGAATGCTGCGCAAGCAGGAAATGTACCCAGTAAAGCCCCAAAGTCGGGGCGCACGAAAGGTATCATAGGCACCTACTCTCTTCAACAAATAAGGCTCTGTTTATGCAGAATTGTGTGGAAAAGTCGGGCTATTTAATAAAGCCTCGCACACTCCCCTAAAAGTAGCGAGCATCACGCCAGCAACAACCACGCCAGCAACAACATGTGCGGTTGGTGAAGGCTTAATAGCGCGACTGGTGAAGGCTAAGCGGTTTTCTGAGCAACCATGCCTAAAGTAGACATCAATTGTTGATCGTGCTCGACCGACGCATTATTGGTGGTTAACAGCTCCTCACCATAAAATACCGAGTTCGCGCCAGCCATAAAACACAAGGCCTGCATTTGATCATTCATTTGCTCACGCCCGGCAGATAAACGCACATAAGACGTGGGCATGGTAATTCTGGCCACCGCAATTGTGCGAATAAACTCAAAGTCGTCGATCGGCTCAACGTCGTCTAACGGTGTGCCACTTACTTGTACTAAGTTGTTAATAGGTACGCTTTGCGGGGCGGTCGGCAAATTCGCGAGGTTAGCGATTAAACCAGCCCTGTCTCTACGGGTCTCGCCCATGCCCACAATGCCGCCACTGCAAACATTCATCCCTGCGCCCCGAACATGTTCCAGCGTGTCTAAGCGGTCTTGATAAGTGCGCGTAGTAATTACCTCGGCATAATACTCTTCCGAACTGTCTAAGTTATGGTTGTAATAGTCTAAACCCGCTTGCTTTAAGCTTTGTGCCTGGGCTTGGTCAAGCATTCCCAGCGTTGCGCAGGTCTCAAGACCTAGGGCACTGACTTGCCTAACAGCTTCCTCAACGACAATAAGGTCTTTGTCTTTCGGGCTGCGCCATGCGGCGCCCATGCAGAATCGGCTAGCGCCGTTCGCCTTGGCTTTTTTGGCTGCTTCTACTATAGCGTCAACTCGCATCAAACGCTCAACCTCAAGACCGGTGCTGTAACGTGCGCTCTGAGGGCAATATTTGCAGTCCTCAGGGCACGCTCCGGTTTTGATGCTCAATAGACTGCTTAGCTGCAACTCATTTGCATTGAAGTGCTGACGGTGAATCGTTTGCGCCTTATATAGCAAATCATTAAATGGCAGGTCGAATAGAGCCTCGACCGCATCTACCGGCCACCGGAGTGACAATGCGGCGGGTTTGCCTAATTCAACGGGTAGCGATGTGGCTTGAGCTTGGGGTGTGCTTGGCATAAGATGGGCCTTGGATCATAGGCATAGAACAAACACGCCATAGATCTCAGTTAGTTAGATAAAGGGGCTGGGAAGCTGGAACAACATATTTTCAAACGGAGTTGTAAACCAAAATGGATTCTATACTTTACAAGAAAGCAAGCCAAGCAGCTGACTGGTTACTGCCAAAAAAATGCTTGGTTTGCTGCAACGTTAACCCCAACCGGGACCATCCATGCTGTGACGAGTGCTACCAAACACTACCCTTTCAACGCAATTGCTGCCAACAGTGCGGGCAAGCATTGGCCGCCAATCAAGACTATTGCGGCCGATGCATAGAATCACCCCCACATTTCGACACCTGCTTCTGCCCATTTGAATACGAAAGCCCAATAAGCGAGCAAATATGCGCTCTGAAATACAATCAACACCCAGAACTCGCCAAATCAGTCGCGCAATTGCTGGCCAGAGAGATAAAAAAATTTGCAATCGAGCTGCCCGAAGCGCTTATCCCAGTGCCTCTGCACATTAGCCGACTTAGAGGCCGCGGGTTCAACCAATCAACCCTCATCGCTCGCGAGCTAGGCAAGTTATTACAACTACCGGTGCGAACGAACGTTGTTGCGAAACATAGGGCCACTCAAGCCCAAGCGCGACAGACCCTAAAACAACGTAAAAAAAACCTAAGAAACAGCTTCAAGCTTAAGAAAGATCTACGTTTACAGAGGGTTGCGATTGTCGACGACGTAGTCACTACCGGTTCAACAACTGGAGAAATTGCTAAAATTCTTAAAAAAAACGGTGTAGACTATGTTCAAGTATGGGGGGTGGCTCACACGCTGTAAGCGTTTATCTTTAAAAAATGCGCTCGGCGAAGTCATTGATAATAATCATAAAAGTCAAACACAGCCGAAAAGTGACCAATAAATGGCAACACCAAAGAAAAAACCGAATCCCGCAGGCCTAATCGCCATCGCCAACCCTAACTTGGCAAAAAAATTAAATGATGATGAGCAAGAGGCCAGCGCAACTCAAGCTGACCCGCAAGCCGCCAAGAAAAAAGCGCTCGACCTAGCTTCATTCGAAAAAGACAAGTGGAAGGCGGTACTGACTCTTAATATGTTCAGGTACGCGCTCGCGCTCTATTTGATTGGGTTAATCACCTTACCTAGAGTTTTCCCGAATTTTGCGAGCGTCAACAAGCTGCTTTACCCTGGCATGTTTAAAATCGCCGCGATCACACTTCTCATCTCCGCCGTTTGCTTCACAATATTCACCAGCACAAAAAAATTCACCCTAAGCCAGATATTAACCGTTCAATTTGTGGTAGATGTGCTGCTTGCCGGCGCACTGGTTCATGCTACAGGCAGCATTGAAAGCAACTTTTCACTGCTGTTTTTCATTATTGTCACCACAGGAAGCGTTGTATTACGACGAAAACACGCGCTAGCACTGGCTTCCGGCGCTACCATTATGCTTTTTTACGAGCATGTATATAGTTTTTGGCGAGCAAACGCTGTGATTGAGGCCAAACTCGACACCTTGGCTGTTTATTGTGTGATTTTAATGATCGCAGGCTGGTCGATTTCCTATTTAGCCAGCCGTTTAAGGAATGCAGAACTCAAATCTTACGTGCCTGGCAGCGAATCTATCGAGGAATTTTTAGTACGGGAAGAGAAAGCCGCGCTCGCCGCGGCACTCGAAAGTACCAATGGCAATAAAACCGAGGCCGCAAAACTGATTGGAATGTCATTTCGGTCATTTAGGTACAAATTGACTAAATATGACATGGGATGACAATAATTGTCAGGGCATTTTTCAGACTAAAGTCTGATGAAAAAACAAAAAAATAACAATAAAAATCAAAGACTTACCAGGTTTTCACTATTTAACAATTCAAATGCGAAAAACTCTCGCAACTGGTTTTTTTTTTGGTATAAATACTCTCGTCGTAAGTGATCAGCCAAGTCTGACACAACGTCTTTAAAAGATTTAACTGACTCACAATCAACCAGTGATCGCTTAAGTAAGAGGGTTGGGTAACAATCTGCTTCTTAAAAGATTCAAGATTTAAATTAACTTAGGAAACTATCAAATGAAAAATTTAAACGTACAAAAGGGTTTCACCCTAATCGAATTGATGATCGTAGTAGCGATTATCGGTATTCTAGCTGCAACGGCTATTCCAGCTTATCAGGACTACACGGTTCGTGCGAAGGTAATGGAAGGCGTTAACTTGATGGGTGCCATCAAAACTGGCGTGAGCGAGTCATACCAAGACAGCAATGTTGCGGGCTTAGGTGCTTACTCAGCAGTCGTTGCTGCTGAGCTAGCTGCAGGAAATATCGGCACTTCTAAGGTCGCTGCAATCGTTGTTGACGGCATGACTGGTGAAACCAATATTACTTTCAGCGTTGACGGCGCGATGGGCGGCATTCCTGAATTAACTGGCATGAACGTCCTAACTTACATACCGCACATCAACATGGCCGCTTTAGGTGCTGCTGGAGTTGCAGGCTCAGTACAGTGGACTTGTCGAGGTGTTGATGGAACAAATGCTGATAATAATAACGGCGGTATCGCACCTATGACTGCAGGTACAATCCTCTCTAAGTACCTACCAGGTGAGTGTCGCTAAGAAACACATAGCTCATTTATGTAAAGGCGTCGAAGCTGTTTGCTTCGGCGCCTTTTTAATGCCCTAAAGAACGTTTAGTTAGAACCGTAAATTGATGGATGATAGAATCCAAAATACCACCCTCGAATAATCGTTATGATGAGCAATAACGTCACAAAAAAGATAAAAGCTAGCTTAATACATTTATTAATTTCTGCTGTGCTAGTCAGCATCATCCTAATAAGCATCAAGGTACTGTCATATCCCGGGGTTTTCTTTTCGATTCTCGGCGCCGAGCGGTTATTTAAACTAATATTCTTTGTGGATATCATCCTTGGTCCGCTTTTGACCTTTGTAATTTACTCAGATTCAAAAAAGGGGCTCAAATTTGACCTCTCCGTCATCGCTTTTTGTCAAATAGTAGCAATGGTTTACGGCGCGTACTCACTATATATAGCGAGACCGGCCTATGTGGTTTATGTGGTCGACAGGTTCGAATTAGTGCAGCAGTCCCAATTAAATTCCCCCACTAAAGTACCCAATGTAAATACCCCACAATTTAATAATTTAGTGGTTTTGCAAGCGAAATTACCCACTAGCCCAGAAGAAAACACGGCCTTTATGGAAGCTAGAATGAGTGGAGGTCCTGAACTCGCCCACTCCACACAGCTTTATGGACCGATTGATGAAGCTTCAGATTTAATTAGAAATACAATAAAACCCTTATCAAATATCTCGGAAAGCCAGCTTATTTCACTAAGCTCTGCGCTAAACAAGAAAGGAATTGAAAAATCATCCTACTCAGAATTTGGGCTTATACCTTTTACTTCGAGTAATCGTGATTTCACCGCATTGGTCAGGATAACAACACTATCGATAGAAGAAATCATAGAAATTGACCCTTGGGCATTTATTGATGACTAATAAATAAATGATCAATATTAACTTTTTGACGGCTAGTAAGAATATAGAATGCTAGCTAAATAGCTCCACACAAACAGAATACACGAAGGTAGAAAATGAACGGTAAATCCAATTCAAACCAGATTAGAAAGATTAGTATTTGTTTTTTCCTTTCAGGCTTAGCCGCGCTACTTTATCAAACCGCTTGGATGCGTCAACTATCAGTGGTGTTTGGCACATCAGAACTTGCGGTTGCCACCGTGCTCACGGCCTATATGTCAGGTCTTTCTCTTGGCGCTGCGGTTGCGGCTAAATTTATTGACCGTATTAAACAACCATTGTTGACCTACGGAATATTAGAAGGCGGAATAGCGATATCGGCGATTGCGGTTCCTTTTTTACTTATTGCTATCGGTGATGCGACGTCGCTTGTGCTCGGCGGGCAAGAGTCTCCACCAGAAGTCAAAGGCGTTGGTCAACTTCTAATTTACTTCGTCGCCACTCTTTTGATTTTGGTATTCCCTACAGCACTAATGGGGGCAACCTTGCCCCTATTAATAAAGCACGTACTCACACGGGAAGAAGAAATAGGCGAGAAAGTTGGAGGTTTATATTCACTTAATACGTTTGGCG
Source organism: uncultured Arenicella sp. (assembly GCA_938048185.1). Lineage (GTDB taxonomy): Bacteria > Pseudomonadota > Gammaproteobacteria > Arenicellales > Arenicellaceae > Arenicella. The sequence goes on along the minus strand of CALIVT010000005.1, from coordinate 36,233 downwards.
CCATCGCAGGGACGTTGATAGCTGCCTTTATATTGCTGCCGAACATCAGTCTGCTGTCAACCATTTTGGTTGGCGCCGCCATCAATTTGCTCGTTCTTTTAGTTATTCTGAATATATCCAAGACGCAAAGCTTTGACATTGATCCAACTACGCGCCCCTTAAACCCAATTGCTCAACAAGCAAGCAACCGCTTTTGGAAGCTAGATGGAGGGTGGATTCTTCCGATAATGACTTTATCCGGCGTCGCCACTTTCACATACGAAGTACTTTGGACTAGGCTTATTAGCCATATTCTTGGCGGGAGTGTCCCGGCATTTGCAGTCATGCTGGCAGGTTTTTTGATTGGCATCGCAATTGGTAGTGCGGTGGCGGCAAAGTATGCCAAGTCTAAGCAACAAGCTCGGAATGGATTTATTTTAGTTCAAATTGGTATCGCGGTTGCGGCGGCAATTACCTTTTACGCTATCAATGCGTTTACACCCGAGAAAGGCGGTCTCTATGTAAATAGCCTTCTATCATTGGCCTTGTTGTTACCCTCAACCTTATTCGTTGGTGCCACTTTCCCGTTCGCAGTGCGAATATTTGCTAGCTCAGTTGAAGATGCGCCTGTTGCGTCTGCCCGCGTGTACGCATGGAATACCATTGGAGCAATTTTTGGCGCTGCGTTCGCAGGCTATTTCCTTATACCTTGGGTGAGATATGAAGGTGCGATTGAGTTCGCGGTACTGCTGAATTTCAGCCTAGCGCTTCTCACTTTTTTCCTGGTATTACCGTCAAAAACATCACTAGCGTCAAAGCTAGTGCCTGTAATATGTATTTCATTAGTCGCATTGCTCTATAATCCAGCATGGCCAGAAAATATTATTCGTTTTTCGCCATTGCTTCACAATACCCAGAAGGACAATGCGCTTGTCTATTACGATGTTGGCAGATCATCTACCGTGCTTATGACTGAAGCTAACGGGCATTTCTGGCTACGTAATAATGGGCTTCCAGAGTCTGCCATCACAATGGCAGGACAGCCTAAAACTAGACACTCTCAATCGATTTTATCTACGCTTCCTGTTATCGCAAGACCGGATGCAAAAACCATGCTCGTTGCAGGCTTTGGGGGCGGTGTGGTGGTTGAAGACGTAGCCCCATCTATCGATGAAATAGATGTGCTAGAGCTTGAGCCAAAGGTCATAGAAGCGAATAAGATGATTGCTGATCGAAGACTAATAAACCCGTTGGCCGATCCAAGAATCAACCTTATATTTAACGACGCCCGCAGCGCACTTAATTTAACTAACAAAAAGTACGATATTATCATATCTCAACCGTCGCACCCCTGGACGGCCGGTGCGTCTCATTTATACACGCGAGAATATATGCAACTTGTGGAGGCGCACTTAGAGGAAGACGGCGTTTTTCTCCAATGGATGAGCACCGCATTTACTGATGAATATTTACTACGATCATTGACAGCAACGCTGGTTGATACTTTTGAACACGTAAGAGTGTATCAATTCAGTCCAACGGTATTATCTTTCTTAGCATCTAATGAGCCATTGGAAATTGAAAAACAGATACTTCTCACAAGCCGCCCGTTTGTCGATGACCCTGTTCACTTCGCAGCAAAGGGCTTCACATCACCAGAATCATTACTCGCTGGCTTAGCGATGGATACTGAGGGCGCCCGACGTTTTGCAAAATCAGGCAAAGTAGTAACCGATAATTTTAATACGCTAGGCACACGCTCGGCGCTAACGGTTGAGGGAGACCGCGCTCTAACTTATGATAGGCTGACACAAATAGTCCTTGACCACAGCCCTCTTTACTCTAAAGATAGTTGGGTATATTCAGAGTTTATTGATTCTATTAAGGTGCCCTACCTAACGCGGGAAGTACAAAAATTAGGTCGCGGTGAACTATATAAAAGCCTTCATTTGAGTTTGGCTGCAAACGACAATCAACAAGCTTACAGCATTCTTCACAACCTTCTAAGAAACTCAGGCAGGTATGTAGAAGGCCGACAAAGTCTACTTGACGGCATAAGAGTTAACCCAAACGACATACAGCAAAAATACCTGCTAATTAGGGATTATATTGAGCGCAGCTCGCTAGACGATGCATCTAAAGAAATTAGGACTATTTTTAATAGCATGGATGGAGCCCCGAAAATTGTTCTAGATAATCTAAAAAATATCTCTCTTGACTCCAAGATCACCCATGTTTTCAAAGAGAATGACTTAAAACTGGCGACTGCCGAGCAAAATGATGAGTGGTTCATACCTGCACTCAGATCAAGAATTATATGGCGAATGAAAGAAGGTCGGTTAACCAATAATAACGAATTATTGTCTGAAGCAGAACATATGCTTACCGCTCTCATAATAAATCAACCTGTCGTCGGGAACATTGAATTGAAAGCTATTCTTTCTCACTACTCCGCTGATTTTCCGTCACTACACAGAAGCTTAATAGAACTAAGAACCAACTACACCAAGCAATTAACCGCGATCAAAGAGAACCCTTTAATAGCGACGGCTCTTCAAAAATCTCAAATAGTAAGAAGTATCGAGAGGCTTGTTAATGAAATAAGTGATATTGGTGCTTACACTCCATCACAACAAGTCTTCATTGAAAGTGAACTAACTCAACTTAAAGAAACATTAGCAAGTTGGAATGAGACTATATAGTTGGCTTTTTCAGCTTATATCTAGTTACTCACATCAATGATAGGATAAGAGGACTGAAACAGAATTTCTATACCAACATTATGGGTTAACGTATGCCGCCAAGAATTGCAAAAGTCATTACTAATCTCGGCCTAGCTAATGAGCCTGACATCACACCAATCGCAAATGAGCACGTCGGAACCAGTGAATTTCTAACCGAGGTATTCCAACAAGAGCTCGTTTCAAGTAAAAAACTAAGCAAAGAGCTTTCAAGCCAGTTTGGAACACCGCTTTTTGACCTCGACGCGATTAATCATGATCTGATTCCGCGAGAATTAGTTCAGTCGAAAAGCGTGACTAAGAACCTTGCAATACCGATCTATCAACACGGCAAGTCTTTGTTTGTGGCGGTGCTTGATCCAACCAATAAATCGGCAATAGACGAGATCAAGTTCTATACCGGCTTACAGGTAATTCCGATACAAGCTGAACTGCACGCGATTGAGCAGCTTCAAAAAAAGCTCGAAGAACAAGACACAACCGCTTTGGAGGATTACCTTGGCGATGATGATATGGAGCTTGAGGCGGCGGGAGACGAGCCGGATGACAATACCGAGTCTGAAGAAAAAGCCAATGAAGCGCCCGTCGTAAAGTATGTAAATAAAGTTCTGATTGATGCGATTACGCGAGGCGCATCCGACATACACATTGAGCCGTTCGAAAAAGAATTACGTGTCCGATTTAGAATCGATGGCATTCTCATGAAAATCGCCACTCAACCGATTTCGTTAGCCGCGAGAATAACCGCGCGTATTAAAATTCTATCGAAGTTGGATATCGCAGAACGACGAGCACCACAAGATGGCCGGATGAAAATGAAGGTTTCCAGAACCAAGGCTTACGATTTTCGTGTCAATACACTGCCGACGGTCTGGGGAGAAAAAGTAGTGATGCGTATTTTAGACTCTAGCGCTGCCAATTTAGACCTGCCCTCTTTAGGTTTCACGGACGCTCAGCTTGATCTGTATACAAAAATAGTAAACCGGCCTTACGGTATGGTTTTGATTACTGGACCAACGGGCAGTGGTAAAACCGTGACGTTATATTCGGCATTAAATATGCTGAATACCCCGGCTAAAAACATCTCAACCGTTGAGGACCCGGTTGAGATTCAGCTGCCCGGGATAACCCAAGTAAATATCAACGAAAGAGCAAACTTGGGATTTTCAGATGCCCTAAGGGCGTTCCTACGCCAAGACCCGGACATTATTATGCTTGGTGAGATTCGAGATTTAGAAACCGCTGAAATAGCAATTAAAGCCTCGCAAACCGGTCATATGGTTCTGTCGACCCTGCACACAAATGACGCGCCCTCGACCTTGACAAGACTACTAAACATGGGCGTTCCCGCGTTTAACGTTGCGTCAGCGGTGCAACTAATCGTCGCCCAGCGGCTGGTTAGAAAGCTTTGTCAAAATTGTAAAATCCCTGAAGATTTGCCCGAGAAAGCCTTGATCGATGGCGGATTCACTGCCGAAGAAATACCGAGCTTGGCGTTATCAAAAGCAAATATTAAAGGCTGCCCAAACTGTACAAAGGGGTATAAGGGGCGTGCGGGCATATTCCAAGTTATGCCTGTGAGCGAGCCGATCAAAATCATGATTATGGAAGGGTGTACCGAGAATGACATTGACGTGCAATCACGTAAGGAGGGTATTTTAGATCTCCGAGAGTCAGGCTTACTAAAGGTAAAATCAGGTATAACTTCACTAGAAGAAATTGAACGAGTGACAAACGTGTAATACACTAGTAGACCTAAAAAATTTTCTAGGTAGCCTCGGTAACGCGTTGGTTTACCTAGTAAAATAACAAAAACGAGTAACGTTATTATGGCTACTGCTAAGCAAGCGAAGTTATCCGAATTTAGTTGGACCGGCGTCAATCAAAAGCGTGACAGCGTAGGTGGTGAACTTGAAGCGCCCTCACTGGCTCAAGCTAAAGCCATATTAAGGCAACGCGGCGTTCGGGTAACGAAGATTCGGCGCAAGAGTAAACCACTGTTCACTAACAATAAACCGATAAAAACAGTAGACATTAGCTTCGCATCACGGCAAATGGCAACGATGATAGGCGCGGGTATCCCGATTGCTCAAACCTTGAGGGCGATCGGCAAGGGCCACGAGAACGGGTCAATGGAAAAATTGATGCTCAACCTTTCGAAAGAGGTTGAATCCGGCGCATCTCTCAGCCAAACATTGAAGAAGCACCCAGTCCATTTTAATCGTCTATTTACGAGCCTCACCGAAGCGGGTGAGGAATCAGGTAAGCTCGATACCATGCTTGACCGAGTCGCTACTTATACTGAGAAGCTCGAAGCGATCAAGAGTAAGGTTAAGTCGGCAATGATGTATCCAATCATCGTACTTTTTGTGTCGGTATTAGTTACTATTCTATTACTGCTATTCGTTATCCCTCAGTTTGAGAGCTTGTTCCAAGGCGTAGGTGCTGACCTGCCAACGTTGACTCGCAAGATCGTAGATATGTCTGAATTCATGCAAGAGCATTGGTGGAAAGTCTTTCTAGTTGTCGGCATTGCGGTGACCGTATTTATCATGAGCTACAACAGATCCAAAAAAATGCAATTTGCGATGGATCGAATCTTAATTCGCCTACCGCTGTTCGGTGTAATCCTTCGGAAGTCAGCGCTGGCCCGATTTTCTCGAACTCTATCAATCATCTTCGGCGCAGGCGTACCGCTAGTTGATGGTATGGACACCGTGGGCGCCGCAACCGGGAACCGTGTGTATGAGAAAGCGGTAAAAGATGTAAAGGCTGATGTTACAACTGGCCAAGGCTTGGAAAGCTCGATGGCACGCACCGGCATGTTTCCAAATATGATGTTGCAGATGGTCTCCAGTGGTGAAGAATCGGGTGAGCTTGAAATCATGCTCGATAAAGTAGCGGACTTCTACGAGCGGGAAGTCGATGATGCGGTCGACGCATTGAGTAGCATTATCGAACCACTGATGATCGTAATCTTAGGTGGTATTATCGGCACCATGGTGCTTGCAATGTATCTGCCAATCTTCAAACTAGCGGCCGTATTCTAAGCGGAGGCTATAAGTGCTAGAAAATTTCGCCGCCTTGCCGCTGAGTGTTTTAAGCGGCCTAGGTGGCGTATTAGGACTCCTAATCGGAAGCTTCCTAAATGTTGTCGTATTCCGCTATCCAAACATGATGTTCTACCAATGGACGGCTCAATCGAGGGAGTGGCTTAAGCTCCATATCGATGAATCGGCCGAGCCACTCACCCTGTCCAAACCCGCTTCGCATTGTGGGAATTGCAAAACACCTATTCGGGCTTGGCAAAACATCCCTATTGTTAGCTGGCTAATGCTTGGCGGTAAGTGTGCGTCTTGTAAGACGAGTATTAGTGTTCGTTACCCGCTGGTCGAGCTATTGACCGGTATTTTGAGTGCGGTGGTGGTTTATAAATTTGGTTGGTCCTTGCAAGCGGCCTTTGGCTTACTGCTTACCTGGGTATTGGTGGCGCTTTCCTTCATCGACTTTGATCATAAATTGCTGCCGGATGATCTCGTTATTCCGACACTTTGGTTAGGCTTAGGCTTAAGCGTGTTACCGGTTTTTGCGACTCCGGGTAATTCAATCATTGGAGCTATCGCTGGCTATCTTACTTTTTGGATTGTGTTTCAGATATTTCTTCGGCTCACCGGCAAAGAGGGAATGGGTCATGGCGACTTTAAGTTAATGGCATTGCTCGGCGCTTGGTTCGGTTGGATATATCTTCCTCAAATTGTGATGCTCTCTACGTTGCTTGGTAGCGTTATCGGCATTAGTCTGATACTGGCTAAGAAAGCGGATGGCAAAATGGCGATTCCGTTTGGGCCTTATATTGCTGTTGCCGGCTGGGTAGCCATGCTGTGGGGGGACGAGATTAATCAGACGTATTTGCGTCTCAGCGGCCTTTGACAGCGACCACCTATGTTGTCGGCCTGACGGGTGGAATCGGTAGCGGGAAAACTGTTGCGTCCGATCATTTTGCGGAACTTGGCGTACCCGTTATTGATACCGATGTAATTGCTCGGCAAATTGTAGATCCAGGTCAAGCGGCTTTAAAAGAGCTAACCGCTGCTTTTGGCGAAAAAATACTATTAAGCGACGGCCATTTAGATCGCGCAGAATTGCGTACAATTGCGTTCTCAAGCCAAGAAAATAAGGCCACGCTGGATAACATTACCCACCCTGCTATTCGACAAGAAACCTTTCGTCAAATATCCGAGGTTACGTACCCTTATTGCGTTGTTGTTGTCCCATTACTGAGCGATAACTCACCTTTTTCAGCGCTGATGCAACGCATATTAGTAGTGACCGCTAAGCGCGACACTAAGATTACACGTGTGCAAAAACGCAGCGGTTTAACGCGAGATGAAATCGAACGCATTATGGCAACCCAACTGAGCGACAATAAACGCAATGAGTTTGCCGATGATGTGATCGCAAATGATGGCACGATAGAGGATGCTCAACGAGCAGTAAAACAGCTACATCAGAAATACCTAGAGCTGGCACAATAGGCGCATTGGGCGCAGATCACCCACATCAAAACGAAAAACTAGAGTTCGAGCAGTCGATCCAGAATACGTTGATTGCCTTGAAGGAAATCTAAGTCGTTTAAATCTGTGAGCTTCACCCATTTTAGGGCCTGCCCTTCTAACGGCTGAACCTCACCTTCAAATGTTCGAATAGTGTGCACGTGTAAGCGCACGTGACGGTCAGGGTAGTCGTGCTCGACTAGCATCAGCGGCGTGCTCGGCCCAAGCTTTAAACCAGTCTCCTCGAGAAATTCACGCGCTAAAGCCACGCCTGGCGTCTCGCCCTGCTCTAGCTTGCCGCCTGGGAATTCCCACTTCTCAAAATATAAATCCTTAACCACGCGCTGCCCAACTAAGACTTGCCCTTGCTGGTTAAACACCACGCCTACCGCTACTTCGATGCGCTTCATGTTAGCTTCGGTAATCGGCGTTTATACTCACGTAGTCGTGCGATAAATCGGAGGTCCAAACATGATAAGACTGGTCGCCACTATTTAAGTCGATAGAAATCGTTATCTCTTGTTCAGAAAAAACAGCTTTACCTTGCGCCTCGGTATAGCCCGCCGCTGGCTCACCTTTCTCGATAAGAGATACGTCACCGATCGTAATATCGACTACGCTCATGTCGAGTGACTCGGCAGGTGCCTTGCCTAACGCCATTAAAATACGCCCCCAATTTGGGTCGCTTGCGAACAACGCTGTTTTAACCAATGGTGAGTGCGCAATCGAATACGCAATTGCCGAACAATCCGCTTCTGATGCTCCGCCCCTAACAGCCACTTTAACAAACTTTGTAGCACCTTCGCTATCACGAATAATAGCCGTAGCCAGATCAATTAACACCGCCTCTAACTCAACGTAGAATGCGTCGAGCAGCTCGCCCTTTACGGGCTTGTCTTGTGCGTGGCCGGTCGCCATTAACACTAAGGCGTCGTTAGTTGAGGTGTCGCTATCCACGGTAATTCGGTTAAAGCTTGCTGCGGTGCCGCGCGTTAACAGCCGATCTAAATAACTGACCTCGATATTGGCGTCCGTGGCGACATAGGCCAACATGGTCGCCATATTCGGGCAAATCATGCCGGAACCCTTGGTTATGCCGGTGATCGTTATCGTGTCACCGCCTAGCCTAACCTGCCTTGATACTGCCTTGGCGACCGTATCCGTCGTCATAATCGTTTCAGCCGCCGCTAACCAATTATCGCCCGATAGCTTACTGCTCAGCGCGCCAATACCGGTTTGCATCGCAGGCATGTCTAGCTGCTCGCCAATCACGCCGGTTGAAAACGGTAACACTTGTTCGGCATCAATCCCAAGCTCGCGTGCTACGTCGGCGCAGCTTTGCTTGGCATTGCTCATGCCCATCTGGCCGGTTACTGCGTTCGCATTCCCTGAGTTAATCAGTAGCGCGCGCGTATCAGCGACCGCCATATTATCTTTGGCTAAGGTGACTGGCGCTGCGCAGCACTTGTTTTGAGTAAAGACAGCGGACACGCTACTGCCTTCGCTCAAGCTAATCAGCAATAAATCGTCTCTGCCTTGATAGCGAATCCCCGCGGCAACCGTGGCTAACTCAACACCGGCAACTGGGTGCAGGGTTCCGGGTTGTGCTAAACGGACTGCCATCGCATTAGCTCAGTTTGCCGTGGCACTGTTTAAACTTTTTACCCGAGCCACACGGGCATGCCTCATTACGACCAACCTTAGGAGCTTGGCGTATAAAGGTCGTATGTTCGTCAACCTCGTTCGGTGCCGGGTTAGTTGCCGAGGCATCTTCATGTTGCATTTCTAAACCAGTCTGCGCGGCTGCCTGTTGACGCTTTTCAAGCTCATCAACTTCGGACTCTTCGCGTAATTGCACTTTTGCCAATACAGTGACAACCTCATTTTTAACTCGGTCGAGCATGGCCGTGAACATGTCAAAGGCTTCACGTTTATATTCTTGTTTTGGATTTTTTTGCGCGTAACCACGCAAACCAATACCTTGGCGCAGATAATCCATCTCAGCCAAGTGCTCTTTCCATTGCGTGTCTAATGTTTGCAACATGATTACTTTTTCAAGGTGACGAATTATCTCTGGGCCATACTGTTGTTCTTTGTCTTTGTATGTCTCCTCAACCTTATCGAAGATACGATCACGCAAGCTCTCTTCATACAAAGACTTATCGTCGCTCAACCATTGGCCGACGGGAAGATCAATGCCGAATTCCAAACGCAGGTCATCCTCCAGCTGGTTGACATCCCATTGCTCAGGCATGCTTTGCGGTGGAATAGTCCGATCAATTACCGAATCCACGACTTCCTCGCGCATTGACTCAATGTTTTCAGAAATATCTTCGGTCGACAAGAGTTCATTACGTTCGGAGTAAACTAACTTGCGCTGCTCGTTAGCAACGTCATCGTATTCAAGTAGTTGCTTACGAATATCAAAGTTGTGCCCTTCTACTTTGCGCTGGGCATTTTCAATCACTCTCGACACTAGACGGCTTTCAATTGCTTCGCCTTCTTCCATGCCAACTCGTTGCATCATATTCGAAATACGCTCACTACCAAATATACGCATTAGCGAATCATCCATCGATAGAAAAAAGCGCGTTTCGCCCGGGTCACCCTGACGACCAGAGCGCCCGCGCAACTGATTATCAATACGGCGCGACTCGTGTCGCTCGGTACCGATCACATACAAGCCACCCTTATCTAACACAGCTTGATGCTCGGCCTTCCACTGCTCGGTTATTTTTTCTTTCTCAGTATCACTCGAAGCGTCAGCTAGACGCATTTCTAAGTTGCCACCCAAGACAATATCAGTGCCACGGCCAGCCATATTAGTCGCAATGGTTACCGAGCCGGGGCAACCGGCTTTAGCAATCACCAAGGCTTCGCGGTCATGCTGTTTGGCATTGAGAACTTCATGCTTAAGTTTGTGCTTTTTAAACTCATTTGAAAGCAGTTCCGAAACCTCAATCGAGGCGGTACCCAACAATACGGGCTGACCGTCGGCGTGGCGCTCGCGCACATCTTCAACAATGGCGTTAAATTTTTCCTGTTGTGTCCTAAAAATCACATCCGCTTGGTCTATACGAGTCATCGTCGTATTGGTAGGAATCACCACAACTTCTAAGCTGTAGATTTCCATAAACTCGACCGCTTCGGTGTCTGCAGTACCGGTCATGCCCGACAGCTTGCCGTACAAACGAAAATAATTTTGAAAAGTAATTGATGCCAGAGTTTGGTTTTCACGTTGAATTGCGACTTTTTCCTTCGCTTCAATTGCTTGATGTAAACCATCAGACCAGCGGCGACCCGACATCATACGACCAGTAAATTCGTCAACAATAACAATTTCGTTGTCTTGCACCACATAATCGACGTCTCGATTAAACAAAGTGTGAGCGCGAATTGCAGCGTACAAATGATGTAATAGTGTGATGCTACCCACATCGTAGAGGCTTGCATCTTCAGATAATAAACCGATGCTAACCATCAGTTTTTCAGCTTTCACATGACCGGCTTCGGTTAAGTATGCTTGTTTAGACTTCTCATCAACGGTGTAATCCCCATCGCCATCTTCCTCTTCTTGGCGCACCAATTGCGGCACAATCACGTCGATTTTGCTGTATACCTCAGCGGCCGTGTCGGCCGGACCGGAGATAATCAAAGGCGTGCGCGCTTCGTCAATTAAAATCGAATCAACCTCATCGACAATCGCAAAACTTAAATCACGCTGAGCCTTTTGATCGTTCGAGAACGCCATGTTGTCACGCAGATAATCAAAGCCGAACTCGTTATTGGTACCGTAGACAATATCGTTATTGTACGCAGCCAGCTTTTCATCCTGCGCTTGACCAGACCGAATAACACCAACCGTCAAGCCCATAAAGTTATAGACCTTAGCCATCCAGGCGGCATCGCGCGATGCTAAATAGTCATTCACTGTCACCACATGCACGCTGCCAGCCAAGGCATTGAGATAGGCAGCCAGGGTTGCCATTAAGGTTTTACCCTCACCGGTTTTCATCTCGGCGATCTGCCCATTGTGCAAGACCATGCCACCGATAAGCTGAACATCATAATGACGCATGCCTAAGGTTCGTATTGAACCCTCTCGAACCGCAGCGAAGGCCTCGTTCAGTAAATCATCTAAGGTTTCGCCCTGCTCTAAGCGGCCGCGAAATTCTGCCGTTTTTCCTTGTAGCTCATCGTCGCTAAGACTCTTGAATGACTCTTCTAAGGCATTGATTTTCTTAACGCGTTTCGACATCTGTCGAACTAGGCGGTCGTTTCGACTACCAAAAATTTTCTTTAACACTGGGAAACCTAATTATTATTTTCACCGCTGGTATAAGACCAACGACGTCAGGGGTTAGATACTAAATAGTAAGACATGATTTCTAGCAAATATCATTCAAGTATAAGGCTTTAAGGTTAAATTCCAAGTAGCACTTTACTTAGAAAACTTGAGCTAGAAGCCGGTGATCGTTCGGGCACAAAAAAAGGGCGCAAGCGCCCTTTTATTTCATCAATAAAAACGCGCGCTCGTCATTCTTTACGGTAGAGGTAACGAACCGGGTTAATACTGGTTTTGTTTTTTGCTACTTCAAAATGCACATGCGGGCCAGTAGAACGGCCGGTTGAACCAACCTCGGCGATCGCTTGACCTTTAACCACGGTCTCGCCCTCTTTAACCAGATTCTTACGATTATGGCTATAAAGGGTGGTGTAACTGTCGCCGTGGTCTATTTCAATCATCCAACCAAAGCCACCGTTCTTGGCTGACTTGGTAACGACGCCATCAGCAACTGCCAGCACACTAGCGCCAACCTTACCGGGAATATCCACACCACGATGAAATTGCTTTTTACCTGAAATGGGGTGCATACGAGAGCCAAAATTAGACGAAACCCAACCACCTTTCACAGGCCAACCAGCAGGCGTTTGTTGAGATTCGAGGCTACTACGAGACAACAAGAAATCGACCGCTGCAATTTCAGATTCACGTAACGCCAGTTCTTTCTCTATCGCGACAATCGCGTTTTCAATATCTACTTGCTCAGAATCTACCGTATCTGAGGGTTTCGACCCCCCAACCGGTGGGTCTTGCTCAAATTGAAAGTCCGACAGGTTAATGCCCGACACCTCGGCGATACGCATCTCTACCGCGTTAATACGTGAGACTTGGGCTTGCAGACTGCCAATACGACGGCCAAGAACATCCATATGTTGGCGTACATAGCCGCGGGTCTTTTGCATTTCCTGCTGTTGTTCATTTACGCGCGCTTCAACCGCGATTCGGTACTCAGGGTCAGTAAACGGGTTTAACGAACGATCTATCGCCGACACAACCCAATAAGTTGCTAAGGCCAGGGCAATCGGCAGACAGACGAGGATACCAACCCCACTTAACAGAAGTTTGTGTCCAGAAACACATACAGCGGCATTTTTCGCGGCGGTATCTTTTAATAGAATTACTTTCAAAATAAACCCAACTATATTTAATTTTTCTTTTCTAGTTAACCTAATGCTATATTTCGCGCCATGACCGATCCTGAAAACCCACCTGCGGCAATTAACACAAATAAAACTAACACAAATAAAAAAGGCGTCACCAACAATGGCGTGGAAAACGCCACACAGACACCTGCATTGCCCAATTCTCTGCGACTGAAAACGCCAAACAGTGCAAACAGTCGTCAGAACATGTCATCAATTTTACAGCGTTTACCGTTGCTTCGAGCACTTACCGAAACTCAAAACTCAACCCAGAGTCTTACACCAATATGGCTCACTTGGTGTGAACACCAGCATAAAGCGCGTGTGAGTCTAGCATTAAAGCTTGATCAACATGCGTCACCTACAAGTCTTCGCCAAGGCAGCCTAAATATCGCCTGTAATAATGCGGCAGTCGCGTCGTTGATCAAACATCAACTATCGAGCCTACTTAAGGCGTTTCACGACGCTGGCTTAGATCATATCAAGCAAATTCATGTGCAAATGGAGCTTGCGCAAACCACCAGCAAACCGAGCCGAAATTCAGACACCGACCAAAAATCCACCGTATCAGACGCTAAAACACAACGCATCGCGCCGCCTTCTTCAGCGATAAAATCAATAGAAGCAACTCAGTCGCTCATCGATAATGAACAATTAGCCGCGTCTCTAAAGCGTCTAGCACACACCCTAAGGTCGTCTTCTGAGTAGGGTCACAGAACGAACTGACAAACCAAATAAAAAGACGACTAAGCGTTAGCTAAATGCATAAAGGCAATTGGCGCTTCGGCAGGGTCGCCATAAGTAACCAGCTCCCACGCATCAGGTTGAGCGATCAACGCCCTTAGTAATCTATTATTTAGGGCATGCCCGGATTTATAGGCGCTAAACGCACCGATCAATTGATGACCTAACAAATATAAGTCACCAATGGCATCAAGAATTTTATGTTTTACAAATTCGTCTTCATAGCGCAAGCCATCGTCGTTCAGAATAGTAAACGAATCCATGACAATCGCGTTGTCGTGGCTGCCGCCCAACGCTAGGCCAGCTTCTCGTAGCGCCTCAACTTCGTGCATGAAGCCGAAGGTACGTGCACGACTGACCTCTTTCACAAAAGAGGTTGTAGAAAAATCAACAGTGGCACTTTGCGGCGATTTAGCAAATATAGGGTGATCAAAGTCGATTGAGAAGGAAACCTTGAAGCCTTCAAATGGCTCAAACTTGGCCCACTTGTCGCCGTCTTCGATTTTGATTGTTTTTTTAACGCGAATGAACTTTTTGGGTGCGGTTTGCTCAATAACACCAGCCGATTGCACCAGAAAAACGAATGGTGCGGCACTGCCGTCCATAATTGGCACTTCGGGTGACGTAATTTCGACGTAAACATTATCTATGCCTAAGCCAGCTAAAGCCGCCATTAGGTGTTCGATAGTAGAAACAGAAACGTCGCCTTCTTTTAAGGCGGTGGATAATCGCGTATCGCCCACCTGGTTAGGGTCGGCGCGCAGCTCCACTACAGGATCTAAGTCAACGCGACGAAATACGATGCCGGTATCAACGGCGGCAGGCCTAAGCGTCAGGTAAACCTTCTCGCCGGTATGCAGGCCGACGCCAGTAGCGCGTATTACGTTCTTAAGAGTGCGCTGGTGGATCATAGAATTTGGGTCTTCAAAGTTTAGACATCACTTTTGCGTTGTACTTTTGCCGTGCAATTTTGCCTCAGCTCTTTTTAACTCACCTACTCGTGCAAAGCTGAGCAGGTTCAAAACTTACACCACGAAGATTATGACAGAAAAGTGACGCGAATGAGTCATTTTGGTGCGTTTTACACATGTTTAGCACTGAAAAAACAGCGTTGCTCAACATTTTCAAATTAAATGTTAAGCATCAAAACCATTAAGCCGCAAATCCTACACCAAACGGGAGGAATTGTGTAGGTTCTGCGCACCAGTTTTGGTGCTGATCTAACACTGCATAATATACGTAAAACGTCACTCAAAATGACTCACTAGTACCGCGCGCCTCTTCGCATCTCACTGACCGGTTTAACACCGTTGACTCACAATCAACAATTAGTCAGCTTGACGGCGCAAAAAGGTCGGAATATCTAGACCTTTTTTACCTTCAGTATCGAATAGCGGCAGCTCTGACGAATCACGTCCACGCGTGCCGCTGATCAACGATGGCTCAGACACTTCAACATCGGCCATTGAATCGAAGTTGCCACCGCGCGAATTGTACCCAGGGGCTTGTTCGTGTGGCATAGCGTTGCGATCGAGGTCTCCGCCAACCGCCATACCGACAGGTTGGACGATTTCCATTTTGGGCTTCGCCAGTTGATCGGAACCATCCATGATGCCGGTTGCGACCATTGTCACTCGCAATTCGTCTTTCATTTCAGGGTCAATCGACGTGCCGATTACCACCGTAGCGTCATCGGATGCCATATCGCGAATCATACCGCCGACTTCACCAAACTCACCAATCGATAAGTCAGGGCCTGCGGTAACATTAACCAAGATGCCCTTAGCACCCCGAATATTGGTGTCTTCAAGTAGAGGACTACTCAATGCGTTACGCGCCGCTTCAGAAGCGCGATTAACGCCATTTGCGGAAGCTGCTCCCATCATCGCTTGGCCCATTTCAGACATGACCGTTTTAACGTCAGCGAAATCCACGTTGATTAGACCGGGGCTGGTGATCAACTCGGAAATGCCCTGCACAGCATTACGCAGCACATCGTTTGCCATCGCAAAGGCGTCTTGCAAGGAAGCCTCTTTGCCCATTACTTCAAGCAATTTTTCATTGGGAATGGTGATCAATGAATCAACCGATTCTTTGAGTAACTTTAAGCCCTGATCTGCCAACTTAGCGCGGCGTGCGCCTTCAAAGCTAAATGGGCGAGTGACGACCGCAACCGTCAACGCGCCAATATCACGCGCAATTTCTGCAATTACCGGCGCGGCGCCAGTCCCAGTTCCGCCACCCATGCCGGCGGTAATAAACACCATGTCGCTGCCCGCGAGTGATTCGGCAATGCGCTCTCGGTCCTCAATTGCCGCTTGGCGACCAATATCTGGATCCGCACCGGCGCCAAGACCTTTGGTTAAGTTGCCACCAAGTTGCAAAATTGTGCTGCAATCTGAAGTTTGTAAGGCCTGAACATCGGTATTGGCGTTAATAAATTCAACACCTTCGATGTTTGATAGCTGCATGTAGTTCACGGCGTTACCACCACCGCCGCCAACACCAACGACCTTAATGACCGCTTGCTGGTCAATCGTGTCTAATAATTCGAACATAAGTTTCTCCCGTTTAAATAAAAATCAAAAATCTGATTAAAAATTACCTTGGAACCAGTGCTTGATTTTTTGCAAAATAGCACTGAGTCTAGATTCTGTTTTGGCCTTTTGTTTAGGCCCACTTTGGTTGGCGTGACCGAACTGTACTAAGCCCACACCCGTTGAATAAATTGGATTCTTGACGACTTCGCTCAGGCCACCGAGGTATTTCGGCATGCCAAGCCGCACTGGCAAGTGAAAAATTTCTTCGGCCAACTCGATCATGCCTTCCATCTTCGAGCTGCCACCGGTGAGCACCACGCCGGAGCGGATCAAATGATCAAAACCATTGCGCCGCAGGTCCGTTCGAATTAACTCAAACAACTCCTCAATACGTGGCTCAACCACTTCAGCTAATGTTTGCTTTGATAGTTTTCTAGGCGGTCGATCACCAACCGTTTGTACTTCAATACTTTCATCCACAGCGGCCATTTGTCGTACCGCACAGGCATAACGCTTTTTAATTTCTTCGGCCGATTGCGTCGGTGTGCGCAGCGCAATAGCTATATCATTGGTGATTTGATCACCCGCGACTGGAATCACCGCGGTATGCCGAACAGCACCTTCGGAATAGACCGCAATGTCAGTCGTACCGCCACCAATATCAACCAGACAAACACCCAACTCTTTTTCGTCATTGGTAAGCACCGATTCACAAGATGCCAATTGCTCCAAAATGATGTCATCAACTTCTAAGCCACAACGTCGGATACATTTCTCAATGTTCTTCTCAGAGCTGACCGACGCCGTGACCATATGCAGATTTGCTTCCAACCGAATACCATTCATACCAATCGGGTGGCGGATGCCTTCTTGCCCATCGATAATGTACTCTTGCGGCAACACATGCAGAATCGATTGATCATTCGGAATCGCGACTGCTTTGGCCGATTCAATCACACGATCAACATCATTTTCATCAACCTCGCTGTCACGCACGGCGACAACTCCGTGCGAATTGAAGCTATTAATATGGGCACCGGCAATACCGGCAAACACCGAGTAAATTTGACAGCCCGCCATTAGTTCGGCTTCTTCAACTGCGCGTTGGATCGCGGTCACAGTCTCTTCAATATTCGCCACCACGCCCTTGCGCATGCCCGTAGCTGGGTGATGGCCATAGCCGATAATTTCTACTTCATCGTTGGCGTTTACCTCACCCACAATCGCGAGTACCTTAGAGGTACCAATGTCCAAACCAACAATCAATTTACTTTCGTCTTTTTTGCTCATTGTCTTTTTATAAGCGGTTGCGCTAGTCGTTGTGTCACTTTGTATTAGTTGTTCGCGGCTAAAACAGTTGATGCATTTAGCGCAGCTGTCTCATCGGTGTTTATTTTGGTCTGACCATGCTCTACCGCCAGCCCGTCAGGGTAGCGAGCGTCGACTCTCTCTAGGCGGTACTCAGAAAATTGCAGCTGGGTATTAAACAAGGTTTTAAAACGAGCCAAACGCTCGGTTACGTTCTCGCGCCCCAATAACAATTTGAAATCACTGTCTAGCGCATCAAAACGCAAGCTTAAGGTCCAGGCCTCGCTGTCGCTTAAACTTACCTCTCTAAGTTCAATGCCTTGCCCAGCTAAGTTTTTCTTCCAGCTAGCCGCTTGTACTAAGATACGCTTAGACTGCGTTTCACTGCCACGTAATACGATTGCGTTCGGCGCGTCTAACTTACTCGGCAATTCAACGACCACACCTGCCGTGCTTACCCACTTCTTATTACCCCAGCGCATTGCTGGTTGGTGTTCTGACACCGAAATCGAGAGTGAGTTGGGCCACTCTCGGCGCACGTCGGCGCTTTGCACCCACGCCAACTCTTCGACCTTGGCTTTGATTTCGTCTAACTCGACGGAGAAAAAATTACCGAGGTCTTGCGCGCGCACAACCTCTTCGACCGCGGACGCGGCGAGGTAGCGAAACTTGCCCTTGATTTTTAATTCCGCGATCACGAACGTGTCTGGGCGATACAATTGATCGACGGCGAGTAACGCAATCGTAAGAAACGACAATGCCGTCGCGAGCATAATCGTTAAGCCACGACCCAGCTTGCTTAAGCGACGTGCTTGAAATTCTTTTTCTTGATGTGCGAAGGCGCGTTTTTGAGTCATTACGCAATACCCCCATCGGTCGTTAACGTGGTCGCTAATATTTCTACTACGAGGTCGTCGAAACTGCGCCCAGTTGCCGCAGCGGCCATCGGCACCAGGCTATGACTGGTCATTCCTGGCACCGTATTCACTTCAAGCAACAGCGGATTCTGATCACCATCGAGCATCACGTCTACGCGCCCCCAAACTGCACAATCCAGAGCGTTAAACGCCTCAAGCGCAAGACTGCGAATGCGAACCTCTTGCTCGTCGCTCAAGCCTGCTGGGCAGGAATATTGCGTATCATCAGATTCGTATTTAGCGGCATAATCGTAGAACTCGTTGTCAGTTGACATGCGAATAATAGGCAGGGCTTCACCTTTTAGAATCGTGCAGGTAAGCTCGGCGCCAGATATAAACTGCTCGGCAAGCACATCGTCGCCCACTTTCGCAGACTCTTTATAAGCCTCTAGTAAATCGCTTTCTTGGATAACTTTACCCACACCGACACTTGAGCCTTCGCGCGCGGGTTTTAAAAACAAAGGTAAACCAAGCGCGGCGACCAAGCCTTCAAGATCAGCCTCGCTGCGCAACACTCGATAGGCGGCGGTTGGTAAACCAAGCGTTTGCCAAATCTGCTTGCTACGTACTTTATCCATTGCCAGTGCGCAGCCTAGCACCCCACTGCCGGTGTAGGGCATGTCGATGGCTTGCAGTGCGCCCTGCACTACTCCGTCTTCACCCCAACGACCGTGAAGCACGATAAACGCGCGCTCAAAACCGCGCGCTTTTAAGCTATCGATATTATCTGGGCTGGCGTCAATGCCATGCGCATCCACACCTTTATCTTGTAGGCCCTTAAGCACTGCCGCGCCGCTAATCAAAGACACGTCGCGTTCAGCAGAAATACCGCCCATTAGTACCGCGACTTTACCAAATTGAGACACCTCAACCATTAGGCAAGCTCCTCAATTTTGTACTGTTCGAAAAGCTGACGCACCGCTTTGCCGATGCTGCCGGCGCCCATGGCTAAAATCACGTCGCCATCTTGCACCACTGGCGCTAAGACCGATGATAATTCATCAATTTCAGGGACAAAAATTGGGTTGCTCGCACCGCGCACTCGAATTGCTTGGCACAGCGATTTACCGGTAGCACCACTAATCGGTTGCTCACCCGCGGGGTAAACTTCACATAACAATAGGTCTTGTTGCTCGGCCAGCGCCGTGACAAAGTCGTCAAATAAATCATAGGTTCGGCTATAGCGGTGCGGTTGAAACACCGCGACCAAGCGACGGTCCTGCCAGCAGCCGCGCGCGGCACTAAGCGTTGCGTCGAGCTCGACCGGGTGATGCGCATAGTCGTCGACTAAGGTTACGGTCTTGCCGTTAATCTCAAGCTCGCCTAAGATTTCGAAGCGTCGACCAACGCCTTCAAAGTCACGTAGGCCTCTTACAATCGCATCGTCCGATACCTCCAGGTGACTCGCAATGGCAATCGCTGCGGTCGCGTTTAACACATTATGGACACCAGGAATCGACAGCTCAACATGCAGATCGTTATTACGCTTGGGGCGTGCGACTTTAAACGTCATTCGGGTTGCTGATTGCTCGAGATCATAAGCGCGATAATCAGCATTTTCGCTCAAACCATAAGACAACATCGGCTTATGAATTTGATCGCGAATCGAGCGCACGTTCGCGTCGTCTTCGCACAATACCGCTAAGCCATAGAACGGAAGGTTTTGCAGGAAAGTAACAAAGGTTTTCTTTAACGTACCAAGGTCACCTTGGTACGTCACCATATGATCTTCATCAATGTTGGTAACGATCGCCATTTCAGGCTTCAGATTTAGAAACGACGCGTCGCTCTCATCTGCTTCGGCAACCAGGTAATCACCAGTGCCCAACTTAGCATTCACCCCTGCGCTATTAATCAGACCGCCAACCACAAACGTAGGATCAAGCCCAGCGGCAATTAAAATTGCCGACACCAGACTAGTGGTAGTCGTTTTGCCATGCGTGCCGGCCACCGCAATACCCTGCTGAAAACGCATTAGTTCTCCGAGCATTTCTGCGCGCGGAATAACCGGAATACCGGCTTCTATCGCACCCGCAACTTCAGGGTTGGTCTTATCGATGGCGGTGGAGACCACCACCACATCAGAACCGTGAATATTGTCGATGTGATGACCAATCATTACTCGAATGCCGGCGTCACGTAAGCGCTTGGTGACCGGACCATCATTAATATCTGAACCGCTAACACGATACTTTAAATTAACCAGCACCTCGGCGATGCCAGACATACCGCTGCCCCCCACTCCAACGAAATGAATATTGCTCACCCGATTACGCATTTAGGTACTCCTGACACGCAGAGGTAACGTCGTCTAAGGCAGTCGGTTTATGCAAGCTTAAGGCGTTCTGCCCCATGTCGGCCAATTTACGTTTGTCGCCCACCAACGCGGTCAACGTAGACAAAAACTCAGGGGTCTCAAGTTGGTGATTCATTAACATGGTACCCGCACCGACTGACACCATCGCTTGCGCGTTTTTTAGCTGATGGTCGCCAGCGGAAAATGGGTAAGGAATGAGTAGCGCCGGCTTACCTGCCGCACAACATTCAGCGATTGTCATCGCCCCGGCACGGCAAATTAACAAATCAGCCCACGCGTAAGCAGCCGCCATATCGTCGATAAATTCACTCACTTTGGCGTCGACCCCCTGTGCTTGATACTCTGCATCGACGTCACCCGCGCGGCCGCGCCCAGCTTGATGCCAAAGCGAAATATTCTGCGTTGCTAGCTTAGCGAACACCGACGGCAGCGCTACGTTAAAAGAGTGCGCACCTTGGCTGCCACCGATTATTAAGACATTGACTGAACTCGATTGATTCGAGCTGTCAGGGCGAATGGTGTCACGCACAGGATTACCTACCCACTGCGCACTTTTCGGTAAGCCAGCAACGTTTGGAAAACCAGTGAGCACTCGGCTGGCGATTTTTGCTAGGTATTTATTGGTCAAACCCGCAACCGCGTTTTGCTCGTGCACCACCAAGGCTCGCCCCATCAAACGCGCGACTATGCCACCGGGGCCAGACACAAAACCACCCATGCCCAGTATACAGTCGGGTTGCACCCGTCTGATCGCGCCGGCGCTTTGCCACATCGCGCGTGCCAGTCTGAACGGTGCGAGCAATAAGCTCAACGCACCTTTACCACGCAGCCCCTCAACTGAAACCCATTCGATTTCTATATTATTCGCGGGAATCACACTCGCCTCTAAGCCACGCTTAGTACCGAGCCACGTAATATCAGTCCCTTGTGCTCGTAACTGTTTCGCGACCGCCAATGCCGGAAAGACATGACCGCCAGTACCACCCGCCATAACCATTAGATGAGGCCGCTTCATGCTCGCCCCCCGCCGCTGACACTTGCGCTGGTCTCACGTACCCGGTTTTGCCGATCTACACCAAACAACAAACCCATCGCTAAACAACACACCAACATGCTGCTGCCACCGTAGCTAATAAACGGCAGGGTTAAGCCTTTGGTCGGCAAGGCGCCGAGGTTAACCCCAATATTAATAACGGCTTGAAATACAAGCAGGAAGCCGACGCCTTGCGCCAAGCGCGAGGCGTACACTTTACCAATGAGTTCAGCAGTACGCGAGATAACGAGTGCACGGTGCAGTAACAGCGCGTACAGCACAATCACCAACACGATTCCGATCAAACCTAGTTCTTCGCCTATCACCGCCAAAATAAAGTCATTGTTGGCATGGGGTAAGTAATATAGTTTTTGAATACTTGCACCCAAACCAACACCAAAAACCTCACCGCGACCAACCGCAATCAGTGCCTGCGTTAATTGAAAGCCCGAACCGAACGGATCATCCCAAGGGTTTAAATAGCCCATAAAACGTTCCATTCGATATGGCGACATACGCACCATAAAAAACATGGCAACGGACACCACACTAAGGCAAAACAAGGTGTGACTAATGCGAATGCCACCCAGAAACATCATTAGTCCGACGGTCGCAGTCATAACCACGAAGCTACCGAAGTCAGGCTGCATTAGCAGCAGACCACCGAGCGCGGCGATGACCACAGCCATATTGACAATGCCTTTAGAAAACCGAGTAATCTCCGCTTGTCTACGTGTCAGATAACTTGCCGCGTACAACACAATCGCGAGCTTGGCAAATTCGGCAGGTTGCAGACGAAAACCAGCCAATGACAACCAACGTCGTGAACCGTTCACCTCAATCCCAACAAACAACAAAACCAACAGCAGAAGAATTGAGAAACCCAATAAGGGCACACTCAGCTTTTGCCATACCCAGACGGGAACGCTGGCAACAATTACGGTTAAGCCCACGCCTAACACCATATGCGCGAGTTGGCGCCAAAAGTGCGAGGTATTGGTGTTTAAATCTTGACTGCCCATCGCGATGGTTGACGAAAAGACCATAACTAAACCAAGCATCAGCAAGGTGACAAAAACACCGAGTAAAACCGAGTCAACACCGGCACTGTTGCCCGTTGATTGAACGCGGGTGGCTTGCAACGCGACGCTGCTCATAAAGCACTCCCAACGACGTCACTTACGCATGCGGCAAATTCATTGCCGCGGTGCTCAAAATCACGAAACATATCGAAGCTGGCACAAGCCGGGCTAAACAGAACGACATCACCTCTTTGTGCCGTATTAGCCGCTTCGGCAACCGCAGCGGACAGATCTAGACTGCGGGTAATGGGCAATAGTCCACGTAGCGCACCCTCGATCTTATCGGCGTCTTCGCCGATCAAGATAAGCTGCTTAATATTGTCGCTAATGCTGTGTTTCAAGTCGCCGAAATCCGCGCCTTTTGCTTGTCCACCCGCAATCCAGACCACGCCGCCTTCGAGACTTTGTAACGCCGTGCTGGTGGCGCCAATGTTAGTGGCTTTTGAATCGTTCACCCAACGCACGCCATTTTTCTTGGAAACCGTTTGCATGCGATGCGCTAGGCCATCAAAGCTCTTTACACTACTTATCAGCCCGTCCAATGGCAGGGCTAAGAAGTCGACTAGCGCAAACGCGCTCAACACGTTTTTAACGTTGTGCAAACCAATAAGCGGAATATCGCGAACCCGCATTAACTTATTTTGGCCTTTCATTAGCCAACGACCATTCGACTTGCGGGTCAGTCCAAAATCAGAATCGTTCGCCGGTTCTTCCAACTCAAAATTCGTGACTATATTAGCGTTAGTGATTTGCTGCAGCCATTCGTCATGACTGGGTAAAACGGCGCGTTTTGCACCACGCAAAATTCGAGCTTTGGCGAGCACGTAGTCGCCCATCGAATCATAGCGGTCCATGTGGTCAGCGCTAATATTTAGAATCGCGGCGGCTTGCGCAGGCACTTGATAAGTCGTCTCTAATTGAAAGCTCGACAACTCCAAGACGACCACATCAAAGTCTTGACTGTCGGTCAACGCATCTAATGCGGGTTTGCCGATGTTGCCGGCAACGAGGGTTTCAAGGCCGCTGTCCTGACACATTTTTCCGACCAAGGTTACGACCGTACTTTTACCGTTTGAGCCCGTAATTGCGATGGCCGGTTTAGTATTTTCTTGTAGAAACAGCTCGATGTCGCCGACGATGTGCGCGCCATTGCGCTTCGCTTCGCGCAACAAAGGTTCTTTTAACGATACCCCTGGGCTGGCCACAATAAGATCATCAGCAATAATTTGTTCAGGATTGAACGCGCCGAACACCGTCGTCACACTCGGGAACTCTCGTCTGAATTCGTTTGCCAAGGGCGGCACATCACGCGAATCGAACACCGTTACTCCTAGCCCTCGGGCGAGCAAATAACGAGCGACACTATAGCCTGTTGCGCCCAAACCAATAACCGTGGCCGAGCCATATTGCTCGATCAAGTTAGCTTGGGGACTGATGCTATGCGATGACATGACTAGTTCAATTCTCCAATGACGCTTAACGTACTTTCAAGGTCGCCAGACCAATAAGCACTAGTACCAAACTGATGATCCAAAAACGCACAATCACGCGCGGCTCAGGCCACCCTTTTAATTCAAAATGATGGTGAATGGGTGCCATACGAAAAATACGCTTGCCCGTTAATTTAAACGAGGCTACTTGCAGAATTACCGACACCGTTTCTAAGACGAAGATTCCGCCCATGATAAAAAGCACAAGCTCTTGACGTACGATCACCGCCACGACCCCAAGAGAAGCACCCAGCGACAAAGAACCGATGTCACCCATGAAAACCTGCGCTGGATAGGTATTAAACCAAAGAAAGCCCAGACCGGCGCCGACCAGCGCCGCACAGAAAATAGCCACCTCGCCTGCGCCAGCAATTTGCGGTATTTGCAAATAGTCAGCGAAAATCACGTTACCAGACAGATAGCAAAACACCGCCAGCGCGCCAGCAACCATCGCCGTGGGAACAATGGCTAAACCGTCCAGTCCATCGGTCAAGTTAACCGCATTGCTCGTGCCTACAATCACAAAGTAAGTTAGCGGCAAGAATAAGATTCCCAGCGGTATCGCCACGCCCTTGAAGAATGGGATAATCAGCGCGGTTTCGATCGGCGTTTGTGCGGTGTAATAAAGCCATAGAGCTGCAATTATCGCGACTAAGCTTTGGCTCAAAAATTTGTTTCGAGAGCCCATACCCACCGGGTCTTTGTGCACCAGTTTCTGATAGTCGTCGTACCAACCGATCACCCCGAAGAAAAAGCAGGTGAAGAGCGTGATTTGAACGTACCGGTTACCAAGATCAGCCCACAATAAAGTTGCTAAAATCACCGATGCTAATATCAATAAGCCGCCCATGGTCGGCGTGCCAACTTTATCAAAGTGGGTTGGCGGGCCATCCTGACGCACGGTCTGACCGATTTTATAAATACTGAGCTTACGGATCATTACCGGGCCCAGCACTAGCGAAACGGTCAAGGCGGTCAGCACCGAACAGATCGCGCGAAACGTCAGATATTGAAAAACGTTAAAAAAGCTATATTGCTCAGCTAAAGCTTCAAAAAGTGCTAATAACATCAGTGCTGCCCTCGAGAATGGTCAATGCGCGTATCCTCGCGAGTGTTAGCAACTTGATTTAGCTGTGTGTGTAACGCTTCGATTACTCGCTCCATTTTCGCTGAGCGCGAGCCCTTAACGAGCACCGCACCATTGGGTAAATTTTGTTTCAGATACATCAGTAAATCTGCTTGAGTCGAAAATGCTTTGGCTTGTCCACCAAACGCCCCGGCGACGAGATCGGCGTGCTTACCACAGGCGTATAGCGTGCCGACGCCGCGCAGGGCCGCTTGCTCGCCCAAGGCTCTGTGCTCAGCTTCCGCAGCCGAGCCGAGCTCACCCATGTCCCCAACAATTAGCGTTGTGTCAGGATATTTTACTAATACATCAATCGCTGCGCGCATGGACGCCGGGTTCGCATTATAGGTATCGTCAATCACCTTAACGCCGGCTACATTAGTCATGTTTAGACGCCCGTTAACGGGTTTGAATTTCGCCAAGCCGGATTTAATATTTGCCACGGGAATTTTGGCTGCGAGAGCGACTGTTACCGCCGCCAATACGTTGCGTACACTGTGTTCGCCAACGGTATTAATATTGACCTTAAATTTATCTTTCTTCGTTTTAATTTTAATCTGCAAGCCACCCTTCTTTTCTTCATAAGTAGCGGTAACATCAGCACCTTCAGACAGGCCAAAGGTAAGGGTTTTGTGCTCGGCGCAAAGCGATAGCCAAAGTTCGGCGAAGTCATCGTCAGCATTGACGATCGCGATGCCGTCAGCATCTAAGCCTTGATAGATCTCGCCCTTGGCTTGAGCGACGGCTTCGATGGTTCCCAAGCCTTCTAAGTGGGCTGCCGCGGCATTATTAACCAGCGCGATAGTTGGTCGCGTAATTTTAGTTAAACGGGAAATCTCACCCGCATGATTCATGCCCATCTCAATCACCGCGTAGCGATCTTGCGCATGCAAACGCATCAGGGTAAGTGGTACGCCTATTTCATTGTTTAAGTTACCGTCGGTCACTACGCCCTGGCCGAGCTCGGCGAAGATGTGCGACAACATTTCTTTAACCGTGGTTTTACCCACACTGCCAGTAACGCCGATGACGGGTAAAACGAATTGAGATCGCCACCAAGCAGCCAGATCTTTAAGCGCTTGATGAGTGCTTTGTACTTTTACGTAAGGCAAGGACGCATGTATGTCTTGCTCTACCATTAACGCGGCGGAACCGGCATTGGCCGCCTGATCAAGAAATTGATGGGCGTCAAAGTTTTCGCCTTGTAATGCAACAAACAAACGACCTTGGCAGTCCGCGCGTGTATTAATCGAGACATTGGCGAGCATAACGTCGCTGCCAATACATTTACCGTTTACCGCGCTGGCGACTTGTGACAACTGCATCATGCCGCGACTCCCAGCGACTTAGCCACGTGCTCTCTATCTGAGAAAGGCAAAGTATGCTGACCTATTTGCTGAGTAGCCTCGTGACCTTTTCCGGCAACCAGCACCCAGTCTTCTGGTTTCGCGTGCGAAATCGCAGCATTGATGGCCTCAGCTCGATCTAAAATAACGCGATGCTCGCCTTGAATACCAACCGCGATTTGCTTAGCAATAGACGCTGGAGCTTCGCTGCGCGGGTTATCGTTGGTTACAATCAAAATATCGGCGTGAGCCTCCGCCGCGGCACCCATCACTGGCCGCTTAGCTTGATCTCGGTCACCACCACAGCCAAACACACACCAAAGGTCGCCATGACAATGTTCACGCACCGACAACAACGCTTTTTCTAGGGCATCTGGCGTGTGCGCGTAATCAACGACAATACTGGCACTGCGTGCGGTTTTATATAACTCCATGCGACCCGGCGCTGGTTTTAGGGTCGATAAAATTGCTTGAATGTCTTCAATGGAGGTACTAAGTGCTAACAAGGTCGCGACCAGCATTTCGATATTCGGCACATTCACGGCACCGATCAACGGGGTGCTGGCTGAGAACTCTACGCCACTGCCTTCAAACACAAACTTAATACCATTCGAGTCCAGCGCTACCTCATCGGCAAACACGTCGCCATTTTGACCGTAGCTCACAATAAACTCAGCATTGGCCACGTCAATCAATGATGCGCCGAGGGGGTCACCGGCATTAGTCACAACCAGCTCACTATGAAAATCAGTAAAGAGTCGCTGCTTAGCCAAGCCATAACGAGTCATGTCGCCATGATAGTCCAAGTGATCATGACTAAGATTAGTGAACAACGTGCAGAAAAACTCGACGCCACTCACGCGCCCTTGCTCGAGTGCGTGTGACGAAACTTCCATACACACTTGAGTAATGCCCTGCGACTTCAATTGCGCTAAGACTTTATGCAAAGAGATTGGGTCTGGCGTTGTGTGTTCCGCCTTGCTTAGATCATCCAGCGTACCCACGCCGATTGTGCCAATCATTGCAGCTTGCATACCGAGCTTGCTTAAGGCCTGCGTAAGCAAATAACAACACGTAGTTTTACCGTTAGTACCGGTAACGCCAAATATCTGCATTTCATCGCACGCTCGTCCAAAAAAATTGTGCGCTAGACGCCCGACCTGTTGCTGTAAGTTCGCCACAGAAAAAGCGGGAATCGTAATCTCGCTGGGCAGATCATACGCCGCGGGATCGTAAAGAACAGCGGCCGCACCGGCCGCTTGTGCTTGCGCGATATAGTCCCTGCCATCGGCTTGTAAACCGGGGTAAGCGAAGAACAGGCTGCCAGCACCAACGCTACGACTATCTATTGTCAAATCGCTTATTTGCAAGTCGCTTTGGCTGGCAATATTTAGCAGCGCAAGAAGATTGGCGAGCGGCATCATTGCGTCGTCACCTCGTCGTCCAGTGCCGCGAGCGGTCGAGCGATCATCAGCTTCAATTTATCTTCTTTCGGTGCTTCTAATGCATCCGGAATAACACCTCGCAAACGCAAGGCTCCAGCCATAACCTCGGAAAAAACCGGTGCCGCAACCAAACCGCCGTAGTAGTCAACGCCTTTAGGGTCGTTGACCGACACTACCAACACAATCTCAGGGTCACTGATTGGCGCAAAGCCTGCGAACAACGACATATAGCTGTCGTCTTGATACTGACCATTGACCACACGGTGAGCAGTACCCGTTTTACCACCCACACGGAATTGATCAACTCTGGCTTTCGGGGCCGTGCCTTTATCCGCCACCGCAGACTCGAGCATGCGTGCTATTTGATCGGTCGTTTCTTTGGAGAAGATTCGCTCGCCTTTCGGCGTTTTCTCAACTGGGTGCAAGCTGGCCGGCAATAATATTCCGTCGTTTGCCAAGGCTTGATACGAACGCGCGAGCTGAAGTGTATTAACCGACAAACCGTAACCATAGCTCATGGTTGCGTGTTCAATTGGACGCCATTTTTTTCGGTTCGCCAAAATACCTTTTTGCTCACCCGGAATACTCAACTTATTGGTCTGACCAAAGCCAAGCTTGCGGTACGCATTAAACAAGTCGCGCGGTTCCATCATCATCGCAACTTTAGCCGAGCCAATATTACTAGACTTAGCAATCACTTGCGCTACGGAGATTTCGCCATGTGGCTTGGTATCGTTGATCCGACTGCGGCCAATGTAGTAAAAACCTTTTTCGGTGTCGATAATTGTGTCTGGGTCGACCACGCCCGCGTCCAGAGCCATGGCGACAGTGATCGGTTTCACGGTTGACCCTGGCTCATAAGAATCGGTGATTGAGCGATTGCGAAAATGCGCGCTTTTCAAGTCAGCTCGATCGTTCGGATTAAAGTCAGGCATGCTTATCATCGACAAGATTTCGCCGGTCTTGGCGTCCAAAGCAACCAACGACGCTGAGGTCGCCTTATGGCGCTTTACCGCGGCCTGTAAATGACGATAGGCCAAATACTGAATGCGCGCATCAAGACTTAACTTAATTCCTTCGCCGTGGCGAACACGAGCCAATTGTTCAACGTATTCAACCACATGGCCAACTTTGTCGCGCAATACTTGGGTGCGACCAGCTTGCCCTTTCAAGGCTTCATCATAGGCTAGCTCAAGCCCTTCTTGACCTTCGTTATCAATATTAGTGAAGCCCAAAACATGCCCCATAACCGGGCCAGTAGGGTAATAACGCTTATACTCTCTGACCGAGTTAATGCCCGGCACATTTAACGCCAATATTTTTTTTGCAACGTGTGGGGATAAATGGCGTTTCAAATAAACGAACTCGCGTGCTTTTTTAGACTCTGCTTTTGCAATTAACTTATCGCGCGTTGTTCCAAGCAATGCTGTCAATTGCTTATACGAAAATTCTTTTTCTTGGCCTAAAATCGTCGCTGGGTGCATCCAAATAGATTCCACCGGCGTGCTAATTGCCAATGGCTGATCATTTCGATCAACAATCATTCCGCGTGTTGGAGGCTCTTTTTGCACGCGCAAATATCGCGCGTCGCCTTGTGATTGCAAATAATCGTTATCAATAATCTGCAAATGCACAGCGCGTGCAGTTAACCCCAGAAAGATTCCGCCAAACATAAGGCCAATCACTTTATAGCGCCACGTCGAAACCGGAATAATGACATCCTTTGCGCTTGCTCGCGGGTTAGCCACCTTACGCGAGGTTTTCACGGGCAATGACTTAGCGCGGCTCATCATTTGCCCCCACTAACTCTTGTGGTTCAACGTCGCCCACGTATTCGACTTCGCCCTTTTTAGGCAAACGCATTGACAAGGCTTCGCCCGCCTCTTTTTCAACGCGTTGCGCGGACGCCCAAAGATTAGATTCAACCAGCAACTGACCCCATTCATCATTCAAGGCATCACGCTCATTCTCTGCGGTTTGAAAGGCTAAGTACGCCAAACGATGCTGATGGCGAACATTAACCACAAACAAGGCCGTCACAACTACGCTGCTGATTAAAAACCACATAACGCTATCGCGCACACTGGCCTCCCGCTTGATACGGCACAGCAGTGCGTTCTGCAATTCTGAGCACAGAACTGCGTGAACGAGGGTTATCTTGAATTTCTTGTCGACTCGGCTTTATCGCGCGACTCAATGCCTTAAGGGGCGTTAGATACGCGTCTTCGCTAACAGGGATATTCTTCGGTGGCAGTGTCGGCGTGGATAGCTCACGAATAAACCGTTTAACAATGCGGTCCTCTAGCGAATGGAAACTAATCACCGCCAAACGGCCGCCTTCGTTCAAAAGCTCAACCGCTTGCGGCAAGGCCGCGCTAACCTGACTCAACTCTTGATTCACGTGCAACCGAATCGCCTGAAAAGTACGGGTCGCAGGATGCTTGTGTTTATCTTTTTTCGGGGTTGCGTCAGCGATAATCGCAGCCAACTGCAAGGTGCTTTCGATCTTAGTGTCTTGACGGGTCAAAACAATCGCGCGCGCGATACGGCGAGCGAATTTTTCCTCGCCCAAATCGAACAGAACCATCATCAAATCACGCTCATCGACACGCGCCAGCCATTGCGCGGCCGACTCTCCCTTGCTGGTGTCCATGCGCATATCTAACTCACCGTCACGCATAAAGCTAAAGCCGCGCTCGGCCTGATCCAGTTGCGGCGATGAGACGCCTAAGTCCATCAACACGCCATCAACTTTTTCCAGGTCTGTCATTGCGCACAGCAATTCAGCCATACGGCTAAATTCGCTGTGAATAATGTGCACTCGTTGATCGTTGGCAAACATTTTCTCACCTAGCTCAACGGCACGCGGATCACGATCAAACGCGACCAGCTTACCGTTAGTGCCAATGTGCTTAGCAATTTCTTGAGCATGCCCAGCACGCCCTAGCGTTGCGTCAACGTAGGCGCCGCCCGCGTGAATATTCAACGCGTCGACTGCCTCTCGAAATAGGACAGGAATGTGAGCTTCAGAGGTAGTCATGGCAGACCTCTAAAAGGACAAGGATTCGAGCTCGACCGGCAGTGCCGATTCATCGAGTTCGATGGCCAGTAGGGATTCACGTTGCGCAACCCATTGCGCCTCATCCCAAATTTCATACTTATCACCCTGCCCTACCAAGACAGCTTTGCGGTCAATGCCCGCGAATTCTCGTAGCGGTGTCGGCACCAAAATGCGACCACTACCATCCATAGCGCAATCGTCCGCATGACCGATCAACATGCGCTTCAGTTGACGCACTTGAGCGTTCAGAGTTGGCAATGACGTGAGCTTTTCTTCAACCGCGGACCAGTCCTCCATCCGATACAATAATAAGCACCGATCACTTGGGCTAATAGTTACCACCAGCTGTCCGTCCGACTCCCCCTTGAGGGCGTCACGAAGCTTGGTCGGAATAGACATCCGGCCTTTAGCATCAAGACTTATATGGTTACTACCTCTCGCCACAACTGTTTTAGCCCCATCTAGGCCCACATTTATTATTGTTCGCTTGGCAATTCGCTGAATTCGGTAAAAAATTACCTAAAATTCCCACAACTGCCCACATTTCGCCACTATCTACGACAGGCCGAATGTAGTCAAGGATTAATTGACAAGAAAACCTTTTTCTTTCAGTAAGTTAGCGCACTTTTCCATGTGACTTAAGGCGGCATCTTAAAGTATTACTTTAACTTTAAAGCGCAACAGATTATTTAATAGGCAGTTAATAAAGGCTACTATAAAACCAATCACGGTGTTTTCTACCGCATTAGGGTTATGTAATACAACGAGTAGCGGGCATTTAATAATCTCAGCAGCACATTAACATAAACTGTTAATAAAAACAGTGCCTTTTACTCCGCGCCCGCTCACCCTACCATCGAACAAACAAACCAACGCGGCGACCCAGGTCTCGCAAACACGCTTACGAAACCAGACCAAACACGTTAAAAAAAGCGAGCCAACCTATAAGCCGGGTTCTGTCTTGGACAGTCATTCATCTAGGGCGTACATCGCTGCACACCTCAAGCAATCTACCCGTGTTCAACGCGAGCCACGCCATACGAACACCTATTTGATCTTGCTCCGAGTGGGGTTTACCTTGCCGCTTGTGTTACCACTTGCGCGGTGCGCTCTTACCGCACCATTTCACCCTTACTCTCACGCTAAGCGTTCGAGCGGTATCTTTCTGCTGCACTGGCCGTCGGCTTACGCCGCCCAGACGTTATCTGGCACTCTGCTCTATGGAGCCCGGACTTTCCTCCCCTTCTTGCGAAGCGGCGACTGTCCAGTTGACTCGGGCGAAGTCTACTTAATATCCGCGCCAGTGCAAAGCAGCTTTGAATCTATTTTTTGCGCAACGCTTCCAACGCGGTTGGCAGGTCTTTAAACCCTTGCGCATGCACCTTGGCTTTAAGCCCTTTGACAATATCGCCGATCATGCCAGGACCGTTATAAATAAATTGACTGTAAATTTGAACATAGTCGGCACCCGCTAGCATTTTATCCCACGCGTCGTCGGCATTATTGATCCCGCCGACACCAATAATCTGCGCCCTGCCATTCAACGCTTTATAAAACTGGCGAATACACTCGGTGGCCAACTCCTTAACCGGTTCGCCGCTTAAGCCACCACCCTCTTGGGCATGCTTACTTTTGAGCGAATCGGGGCGCGTAACAGTGGTGTTGCTTGCGATCACGGCATCGAACTGATGAGATAGCACCAATTCAGAGATAACCTCAATTTCGTGACTGCCTAAATCAGGCGCGACCTTTAGCGCGATTGGCACATAACGCTTATGCACTTTCTCGCACTTTTTCTGCGCCGTCTTAAGCTTCATCAGCAGCTCGTCGAGAGAGGCTTCGCTCTGCAGCTCTCGCAAAGACTTGGTATTCGGTGAAGAAATGTTGACGGCAATGTAATCAGCTTGTGAATAAACGCGCTGCATCGCAGACACATAGTCAAAGTGCGCGTCCTCAATCGGAGTCACCGCATTTTTACCAATATTTATGCCCGCGACCGCAGTCTTTTCAGTCTTCGTTATATTGGCTAAGAAAGCATCAACACCGCTACTGTTAAAGCCCATACGGTTGATTAACGCTTGATCTTCAACGAGCCGAAACATTCGAGGTTTATCGTTGCCCGGCTGCGGTTTCGGCGTAACCGTGCCCATCTCAACACCGCTAAAGCCCAATGCTGAAAAAGCCGGTAAGGCCCGTGCGTCTTTGTCTAAGCCGGCAGCCAAACCAACTGGGTGTTTGAAATCTATGCCCATGCAACGAACCGGTAAGTCTGGAACGCAATTGCCGTACATGCGGCTAATCTGAGCGGTTAGAAATGGCACTTTCGACGCTTTTCTCAAACTGCTCATTGTTAAATCATGAGCACGCTCTGGGTCAAGCGAAAATAACGCGGGTCGAACAAATGAATACATTAGCTTAGTCGGCTTAATCATGATGTGCCTAGGATACCAGAGCGGGCAATTCTATTCAGAATTTTGCAGCTTCCACGCAGCCGCGTACAAGCCGTTATGCGCCAATAATTGTGCGTGTGTGCCTTGCTCTGAAACCGCGCCCTGATCGAGTACCAGAATCAAATCGGAATCGACTATCGTTGATAAACGATGAGCAATCACAACGCTAGTATACGCGCCGCGCACCCGCTCCATCGCCTGTAAGATACGTTGTTCGGCGCGACTATCAAGCGACGAAGTCGCTTCGTCAAACACCATAATTCGAGGCCGCTTTAGGATAGCGCGAGCGATCGCGACGCGTTGTTTCTCGCCGCCAGAAAGTTTGAGCCCCCGCTCACCAACCTGCGTATGCTCACCGTCTGGCAGTTGCGCAATAAAGTCGTCTAGGTACGCCATACGCACGGCTTGCCAAACATCATCGTCACTCGCATCGACATTACCGTAGCGAATATTCTCTATGATAGTGGCATTAAATAAAACCGTGTCTTGCGGCACCACGCTAATTGCTTGTCGAAGACTTTGCTGACTAACGTTTGAAATATCTTGGCCGTCAATTCGAATAGCGCCAGCGGTCACATCATAGAAACGAAACAAGAGTTTCATAATAGTGGACTTGCCAGACCCGCTGCTGCCGACGATTGCCACCTTTTGCTTCGGCGCTACGGTGAAACTCACGCCTCGCAATATTGGTCGTTCGGGTTGGTACGAAAAGTCGACATTTTCAAATTCAATCGCGGCATCACCAATTACTAGTGCCTGTGCATCGTGCTGATCTTTGACCGAGGAATCAACTTTCAGCAAGGCGAACATCGCATCAATATTAGCCATCGAACCTTTCATTTCGCGATACACAAACCCAAGAAAGTTAAGCGGCACAAATATCTGCATCATCAAAGCATTGATCAACACAAAGTCGCCAATGGTCATGCGCTGCGCGGCAACGTCGTAGGCGGCCAACACCATTGAGGCTGTTGCAGCCGTTGCAATAATTAGTGACTGCCCACCATTAAGACCAAATAAGGTAAGCCGATTCTTGCGCCTAGCCAACTCCCAATCGGCTAAATTTTCATCATAGCGCACCGCTTCATAGGCCTCGTTATTGAAATACTTAACCGTCTCAAAGTTCAACAAACTATCGACCGAGCGAGTGCTAGACTTGCTCTCAGCCGAGTTCATTTGTCGAATCGTTTCGGTTCTCCATTCGGTAGCGATTACCGAAAAGCCGACGTAAGCGACCACCGAAACAAATACAATCAGCGCGTACCAAGCTGAATAATTCCAGAACAATAGAATCATAATCATGCCAATCTCGATAAAGGTTGGCACGATATTGAATACCATAAAACGCATCAGAAAGCTGATGCCGCTAACCCCGCGCTCAATATCACGCGAGACCCCGCCGGTGCGGCGGTTTAAATGATACGCCAGGTCAAGCGAATGCAGGTGCTCAAATACACGGTGGCCCACGCGACGCATAGCGCGCTCGGTCACGCGCCCGAAAATAGTATCGCGCAGTTCACCAAAAAGCACATTGGCAAAGCGCACCATACCGTAGGCGACGAGCAAGGCCAGCGGCACAAGCACGACCATCGCCTCGGGGCTACCGTTGGCTTCGGCGCTGTTGAGCTGGTCTACCACGCGCTTTAATATGAAAGGCAAGCCCACACTTGCCACCTTGGCACCAACTAGGCACAGAACCGCCAAAACGATACGCCCCTTGAACTCGCTTAAGTACGGCAACAGTTGCTTGAGACTAGACCAATCCACTCTATCTAATTCGGTGGCATTTCCTGAGCCTCTCATTCAATCATTCTCGCCGTTAATCTTTAACGGGTGCAGCATGCAAGTCTTGCAATAGCCGGTCAAGCATTTGCTCTCGATATCGATAGGCAACCGGCCGATTAAAATTAAATACGAAGCGATAGTTCCGATTGGCTATTTGAATGAATCCAGCGTAACTGCGCACGCCGTTGAGCGTGCCGGTCTTAGCGTAGACCTGGGACTTAAATTTATTTCCTATATTCTTAAAAAGGGTTTTGTGATTCGCGAGTGCAAACAATAGGTCATCTATTTGCCGGGCACTCAGCTTATTGTCACGCGACAAGCCAGAGCCTTCGACAATGCTATGCCCGGTCCAGTTGAATTGGCGTGACAACTCGGACATCGCTACGCGGCTGGCCGCCTTAAAATCGAGCGATGCAGCAAGCGTTTTTGCCGATAAATCATCTACTTCGGCTAATTTTAAAAACACCTGATTCGCCATAAAATTATTAGAGAACTCTAAAGTTCCGCGCAGCACATCGGCCACGGTGTGAGAATTTACATGCTGATAAAAAGCCTTCGCGCGATCAGGAACACGCTGATTAATTTGAATATCGACTGACTTAAGATCAAGCTTAATCGCTAATAATTCAGCAAAATTCTGCTGTGCGTTATCGCCATTAATCAAATTCACGCGCTCGGTTTTCTGCGTCAAAGACCTTGCCAGTTTGGTGGCAGTTTTGGTCAGCGGCGTTTGAGGTTCGGCGCTTGTTATGGCACCGTTGTGCTTCGTCAATTTTGCCGTATTAAAGTTTGCCGAGACAGCCGATAACGGCGCGTTATACGGGTCTGC